>NZ_VFWA01000002.1:0-705921 GCF_006442295.1 Mesorhizobium sp. B2-3-2
GGAGAGTAGGTCGCTGCCAGGTCTGCCAAACGCACGTTAAACTCACATCCAATCGGATGGATGTGAAATCTTCTCTTTATCTTGTCTGATGCATGTCGTTGTCCCAAAACCGCTGACACTTTGGGGCGACATGCATAAAGGCCCGCCAACGGGACAACGGGCCGCTCTAAGCGGCCCTTTCAATTTGGCGGCGCGAAGCAGGCAAACGCCCGCTTCCAAAATCGAAGCAGAAAACACCTGCTTCCAGAGATCGAAGCAAGCTGACGCTTGCCCACAGGTGGCGCGGGGTGGAGCAGCCCGGTAGCTCGTCAGGCTCATAACCTGAAGGTCACAGGTTCAAATCCTGTCCCCGCAACCAAATACAAAACAGCCCGGCTCAACCCGGGCTGTTCTTGTATCCGGCTGATCGCGCCCGGCTGACTCGAGAACCCTCATCAGAGCCCAGGAAACACGCAAAGCCCACCCCACGCCACAAAAGCAAATCCTCTCCCCCAACCAAACTCAATCCGCCCGCCAGCAGCATACCTGACCGGAAACCGCGCGTTCCACGATCAAGCAGACGGTGTCACCGCAGAAAGACAGATCCGGTCGCCCGGAGATAAATTCAACCAAAGCGGTCACGTCCGCAGTGCCGGGTGCAAGCCGGCATCACTGCCGTTTCGATCCGAACACCGGCGGGGGATTGTCCCACCGCCGGCATAGGGTCGCTCAACTCTTGATCTCGATGCGCTTTGCCTGCTGCGCTTGCGCTTTCGCGGTCTTCGGCAGGGTCACCGTCAGCAGGCCATTCCTGAAGCGCGCTTCGACCTTGTCCTGCTCGACCTCGACGCCGAGCGGAATGCGGCGCTCGAAACGGCCGTAGTAGCGTTCGGAGAACTGGCGCTCCTTGTCCTCGCTCTCGGACCGCTTTTCGCCCTTCAGGGTCAGCACGCCGTCATCGAGCAGGACCTCGATGTCCTTCTCCTCCATGCCGGGCACCTCGGCCGTGACACGGACCTCCTTTCCGCTGTCGGAGATCTCGACGCTAGGCCAGCGTCCGCCATCGGCGGCAACCGACGACAAGGACGGCAGCCCCGAGCCGAAACCACGGAAAACATCGTCGAAAAGGCGGTTCACCTCGCGGTGCAACGACATGAACGGATCACGTTCGCCATCGCGCAAAAGGCTGGGGACCTGGCCACGTTCCCGGCCAAAGGGAATGAGATTACGTACGCTCATTGTCTTTCTCCTCTTTGCTTGCGTCTCACCACCGGACGACCGGCGTCCGGCGGTGGAAGCTTTGACCCGGATTCACGCGGCCTGTTTTTCCACTTGCACGGGCTTGGCCGCGGATTTTTCCTTGGCTTTGGCCATGCTGGTGCCGATCTCGATCTTGCGCGGTTTCATCTCTTCGGGAATCTCGCGCTGGAGATCGACCGTCAGCAGACCGTTGACGAGGCCGGCGCCGGTCACCTTCACATGGTCGGCAAGTTCGAAGCGTCGCTCAAACGGCCGTCCGGCGATGCCGCGATGCAGGTATTCGCCATTGTCCTCTCCGGCACGCTCACCGGCGATGACGAGCATGTTGGGCTCATGAACGATGCTCAATTCGTCTTCACTGAAGCCGGCTACCGCCATGGTGATGCGATAGGCGTCGTCGCCGGTCCTGGAGATGTCGTATGGCGGCCAGTTGTCGACGTTCGCCGTGCGGCTGGCATTCTCCAACAGGTCGAAAATACGGTCGAAGCCTATGCTCGACCGATAGAGTGGTGAAAAGTCGAAAGCGGTTCTCATAGCCATATCCTCCTTCGCTGAGCAACATGGGTACGAGGAGTGCCAAGGATGGGCACTCCTTGACCATGCCGGCCCTTCCGGCGCCGGCGGATTCGATCTGGGAACTGAGGGGTCTGGCGTCAAGAGGCATGATCGAAGGTCTCGCCAAAATCCGGCGGCCCTTGACGCCGCCTGAACCGATGACCATCTCGATCGCGGATGGACGGTCGCCGATGATTCCATCCGATTGCTTACTCGCAAAAAGACGTCAAAAAACGGAGGAAGTGATGAACGATATTCGGTTCCCTCAGCCGATTACGCTCGAATTCTCGAATGCGCCCCGCAAGATCGACAGCAGCTTCGAGGCTCTGGAATGCCTGGATCAACAATGGCCGAAATGGGCGCGTGGCCCAAGCTGGCGCGCCGCCGACCGTGCGTGCCGCGATGCGCTGGATGGCTGGCGCAGCGGGCGTGCTGCCTACAAAGCTTTCTTGAAGGCGGCCAAGCGAGCCGGCCTGACCAGAGGCCGCCCCCCTTCGCTTCGCCAACCCCGCTCCGCGAGGATGCCAGGGGCGGCTCGGCCAATGGCTGTCGGAGCAGGATGACATGGATCCCACCACTTATCCTGCTCGGAAGCTCTGACTTTAGGTATGCTCAATCTTTGAGCGCGCCGCCTCGCAGGCGACGCGCTTCAGGTTTTTTGATCCGCTCAATGCGATCCGCTCAATGGATGGCGACGATGCCGTCAACGGCGCGCCATTCCGATGGTGTGATCAGGCGATGATGGGCGACGCGCACGGAGTGCAGCGCGCCGTCCAGTTCGCTTTCCCAATAGCCAAGGAAGCCCTTCAGCTCCGGGAAATCGGGAGCGAGGTCGTATTCCTGCCAGACATAGAGCTGCAGGAGATTGGGGTAGTCGGGCATATGGTAATGAATCTCGGCCGTGGTCAGGCCGTAGCCATCCATCTGCAGGCGGAATTCTCTGCTGACCGCAGTCACCATATGCTTCTCCTTTCGTTTATGAGATCACGCATGCATCCTGGCGAAGCCCTGGCGGAAATCGTCCGGCGTCGGCCGCGACGCCGACGCGTCGATGTCGAGCTTGCACAGGGCCTCCATGATCTGGTCGAAGGAAACCGGCCGCTCGACTCCCTGCGGCAGGCGCAGTTCCGGCATCGACTCCACCGCGCAGGCGTCCGAGGCCCAAGACGACAGGATCGCCCGCTTTTCCCAAAGGTCGAGCGCGTCGTCTGCCAACACCTCGTCGGGATGTTTGAAATGCCTGGCCGGCGAAAGCAGCCGGTCAAGCGGGATGTCGGGCATATCGGTCAGGGAAGGCATGATCGGCGAAAGTTTCTGTCGGTCCATTGTTGTGCTCCGTTCGCAAAACTCCTCGATAGCGCCCAGGTTCCGGCTGCACTTCGGCAGCGCGGGCCAAAATAATTTTGTTGGCTCTTTTCGAAAATTCAAGCGATGAAATCGTCGGCCTGGTCAGAATTTCCTCATGATAACAGTGTGTTGGCACTCTCGTGTGGCGAGTGCTAAAATTTTTGCGCAGACCTCTTGAAAGCGGAAAGCTGCAAAACTAGCTCGATATGCGCGCGCGATGCTGAACAAGGTCGCGACACCCCGAGCCGGCCGATATTGCCGGTCCGGCGCGGAGGAACCTCAAACTGTTTGTCCTTGAAGGAGAACGACATGACGTTTCGCCCGTTGCATGACCGTATCCTGGTCCGCCGCATCGAAGCCGAGGAAAAAACGGCCGGCGGCATCATCATTCCCGATACAGCCAAGGAAAAGCCGCAGGAAGGCGAGGTGATCGCCGCCGGCCCTGGCGCGCGCAACGAAGCCGGGCAGCTTCAGCCGCTCGACGTCAAGGTGGGTGACCGCATCCTGTTCGGCAAATGGTCCGGCACCGAGATCAAGCTCGGCGGCGAAGACCTTATCATCATGAAGGAAAGCGACGTGATGGGTGTGATCGAGCAGACCGCAACGATGAAGAAGGCCGCTTGACGGCTTCTTGCGAGGTTACCAGTCAACGAAAGCTGCCTAAAGCGAAGGAGTGATCCAATGGCTGCCAAGGAAGTGAAATTCCATACCGAAGCCCGCGAGAAAATGCTGCGCGGCGTCGACATTCTGGCCAATGCGGTGAAGGTGACGCTCGGTCCCAAAGGCCGCAATGTCGTTATCGACAAGTCCTTCGGCGCGCCGCGCATCACCAAGGATGGTGTGACGGTGGCCAAGGAAATCGAGCTGGAAGACAAGTTCGAGAACATGGGCGCACAGATGGTGCGCGAGGTGGCGTCGAAAACCAGCGACTTGGCTGGCGACGGCACCACAACCGCGACGGTTCTGGCCCAAGCCATCGTAAAGGAAGGCGCCAAGGCCGTGGCATCGGGCATGAATCCGATGGATTTGAAGCGCGGCATCGACAAGGCCGTGGAGGCGGTCGTCGCCGAACTGAAGGCCAATGCCCGCAAGGTGACGAAGAACGACGAGATCGCCCAGGTCGGCACCATCTCGGCCAATGGCGATGCCGAGATCGGCCGCTTCCTCGCCGAGGCGATGGAGAAGGTCGGCAATGAAGGTGTCATCACGGTGGAGGAGGCCAAGACCGCCGAGACCGAACTCGAGGTGGTCGAGGGCATGCAGTTCGACCGCGGCTATCTCAGCCCGTACTTCATCACCAACCAGGACAAGATGCGCGTCGAGCTCGAAGAGCCTTATGTACTGATCCACGAGAAGAAACTGTCCAACCTGCAAGCCATGCTCCCCGTTCTCGAGGCCGTCGTACAGTCGGGCAAGCCTTTGCTGATCATTGCCGAGGATGTGGAAGGGGAGGCGCTCGCCACGCTGATTGTCAACAAATTGCGCGGCGGCCTGAAGGTCGCGGCCGTCAAGGCGCCTGGCTTCGGCGATCGCCGCAAGGCGATGCTGGAGGATATCGCCATCCTCACCGGCGGCACGGCGATCAGCGAGGATCTCGGCATCAAGCTCGAGAACGTCACGCTGCAGATGCTGGGCCGCGCCAAGAGAGTGGTGATCGAAAAAGAAAATACCACCATCATCGACGGCGTTGGCCGCAAGGAAGAGATCCAGGGCCGTATCGCCCAGATCAAAGCCCAGATCGAGGAGACCACCTCCGACTATGACCGCGAGAAATTGCAGGAGCGGCTGGCGAAGCTCGCCGGCGGCGTCGCCGTCATCCGCGTCGGCGGTTCGACGGAAGTCGAGGTGAAGGAGCGCAAGGACCGTGTCGACGACGCGCTGCATGCGACCCGTGCGGCGGTCGAGGAAGGCGTGCTCCCCGGTGGCGGCGTCGCGCTGCTTCGGGCCGCCAAGGCGCTTGATGGCTTGGTGATCGACAATGCCGACCAGAGGACCGGCGTGGAGATCGTGCGGCGCGCAATCGAGACCCCGGTGCGCCAGATCGCGGAGAATGCCGGCGCCGAGGGCTCGATCATCGTCGGCAAGCTGCGCGAGAAGAGCGAGTTCGGCTGGGGCTGGAACGCCCAGACCAACGAGTTCGGCGATCTCTACGGCCAAGGCGTCATCGATCCGGCAAAGGTCGTACGCGCCGCGCTTCAGGATGCCGCTTCCGTCGCCGGCCTGCTGGTCACCACCGAGGCGATGGTGGCCGAGAAGCCAAAGAAGGAAGCCGCCGCCCCTGCCATGCCCGCCGGCGCGGGCATGGACTTCTAGGACGATGGGAGACTGCCCGCTCCCCTCGAATGGGAGCGGGCGCTTCCTAGGAAAGTTTGGAGAGAGACCAATATGACCGGCATCGGTTCCGTTCCGGCGCCCACGCATCCGGCAAACGAATTTCTCGCCTACGAGGCAGAATGCAGGAGCGTGCTGGGACCATTGCTGACGGGCGTCCTCGACATGGCGGAGTCCGCGGGCTGGAGCCGCCGTACCGCGGCCTCGACGCTGATGTTTCTGGCGGCTCAGCATGTGTCGGCAGCTTCGGAAGGCTCCGGCGGCTGAATCCAGCGGTGGAGGACGCCGTGGTCGGAGCAATTCGCGGAACGCCGTGGTGAACGATGGACGGATGTCCGGTCGGAAAGAGGACCGACATGATCGCGGGCCAATTGCGTGAATGCCTGAAAACGTTGAGGTGGAAAGCGGCAGACCTCGCCGACGAGCTTGGTTGCCCGCAAAGCCAGGTCGCCGCCTGGCTCGATGGGCGGACGCTCCCGCCGCTTTCCGTCGTTGCCTGGCTCGAGGCGCTCGCCAGGGCGCACAGGGCGCTGCCGGCGCCGGGCTGGGGCTCGCCAATGGTCAAGCCAAGTCCGGTCGAGGCGGCCGAGATCAGGCTCGGCTGGTGAAAATCCGACGACGCCGGCGCACCCGCCTTATCCGCGCCGACCTGTCATCGCGCACCAGGCTGCCCGACATGCTTCGGTTCGTTTGCCGTCGAATGGAGGTTTAAATCATGGCACAGATGCGCTTTGAAGAACCCGTGACGATCCTGGTCGGAATGGGGCTTCCGGTGAGGATCGAGACTGCGATGGAAGCTTATGCCGTGCTGCAGGACTGGCCCGTTGCCAGCCGGAACGGCGCCCATGCCGTCGCCCTCAATGCTTGCAAAGCCGGTATTGCCGGCGAGATCGATGCGGAAACCGTGCGGGCGACCTTGATCGCCTTCGCGCGCCGCAATGACATTCTGGTGCCGAATATGATCTCGCCTGCGAGTACGGCGCCTGGCGGCCGCACTGTGCGAACGGATTGAGGATCTGTTCGCCACCTATCGGTGGGCGCCCCGGCGACCACGGTCACGCCCGCAGCGCTTCACCCCCGGCTATTGACCGGACAGGCCTGGCCAGCTCGAAAACGGCTTTCGAGTTGCCGGGCCTGACTGCTTCCTGTCCATCGACGCTCTAAACGCCGCCCGGCATCATCGCTCGCAGCCACGCGGTGATGGCATCGAAGTCGATCGGCTTCGTCGTGTCGACGTCGAAGAGCGGGCCGCGCTGCAGCGGTTCGGCACGTCTGGCGAGTTCGATCAGTTCGGGGATATAGGCCGCGCCTGGATGGCCGGCGGGACGGTGGTCGAGCCGGGCGCCATAACGTTCGGCCAAAACTTCGCCGGGCGCGTGGCACCAGATTTCAAAGGTCTGTTCGACACCGGCGTTCCTGAGATGATCCTCAAGCAGTTCGCGCGGCTGGAAACCGAACCAGGCGTCGACGATGAATGTGGAGCCCGCTGGGGCTTCGCCGACGACTGACCAGATCGCCTGATAGCTGGCGCGACCGAGCGTGCGGTTGAATGCGCGGTCGCCGCCGCCGAGCACCTCGAGAAACGGATTCTTGATCGTATCGAGCGCAAGCAACGGCCATCCCGTACGGTCGGCTATGCCGCGCGAGACCGTGCTCTTGCCGCTGGCCGGGATGCCGTTGACCAGCACGGCGCGCCTGGCGCCCCCGGTTTGGACAAAAGACCGGCCCAAAATCGGCGCGGGCGCCATCTCTGTTCCGGCCAGCGCCTGCAGTCCAGCGCCGATCACGCCGGCCTCGTCGCCGAGCTGCGCGGGCTCGACCGGGCATTGATACCAGGGCGCCAGGGCCGGCGCACGGCCGAGCGCCTTGTGTGCCGCCCGGCCAAGGCCGCCGCCGAGCAGGACGAGATCGGGGTCGAACAGGGCGACGCTGGTATCGATGGCGGCACGCAAGGGCGTTGCCCACGCTTCCAGTATAGCGCGCGCCTGGATGTCTCCGGCGGCGTCGCGGGCAAAGAGCTGGTCGACCGAAAGATCGGGACGCAAGCCGGCCCGCGCAATATGACGGCCGAGCGCGGTGCCCGAACTGGTGGTCTCGACACAGCCGCGCCGGCCGCAGGCGCATGTCTCGCCATTGACGTCGACGGTGATGTGGCCGAGCTGCCCGGCCGTTGCCCGGCCACGCAAGATCCGCCGATCTTGAGCGACGGCGCCGCCAATGCCGGTGCCGATGGTGAACATGGCGATGTCGTCGTGGCCCCGGCCGGCGCCGAGCGCCATCTCCGCGACCAGTGCCATGTTGCAGTCATTGTCGATGACGACGGGCTTGCCGGCCATGTCCTCCAGGCGCTGCGCCAGCGAGACGGAGGCCAGATTGACGTAGCCGCCGGACAGGACCGCGCGGCGATGCGCGTCGACGCGGCCGGGAACACCGATGCCGATGGCTGAAACCTCAGATGTATCGAGCCGGCGCACCATCCCGGCGATCCGCGAGAGCACAAGCTGCGGGTCTGGCGCGCTCTTTTCGGACAGCCGTTCGAGGATTTCGCCGGTGCCCGAAATGCGGGCGGCCCGCAGATTGGTACCGCCTATATCTATCCCTATGCTGAGAGGCATGACGTCCTGCACGTGCCGGTGATCCAACGCGGATATCAGGCGGCGGCCTTGCGCCGGTGATGCCCGATTACCGCCTGGATCTCACGCAATCGCGGCACCGCGATGGTCTTAAGCCTTTCGCGCTGAATGTCACGATCGAGCGAGATGCAGTCCTTCCACAGCGAGCGGCCGGCGATGACGCCGGAGGCGCCGTTCTGCATGGCAATCTCGACCTGACCTAGGAAGGTGGCGTGGTTGACGCCGGCCGAAAGCACCGCCCACGGCACCTCGCCGGCCATTCTCGTGATGTTGGCACAGGCTTCCGGCGTTCCGGGATATGGAAGCTTCAGCACCTTTGCCCCGCACTCCAGCGAGATCCTTGTGCCTTCCTCGACAAGCCACGGGGTCTTCGCCGCATAATCTTCCGGGCTTTCGCCTTCGAGCTGATAAGTCAGGAATTCGACGACGAGCAGCAAGTCTTCCTGCCCGAAATCGGCGATGCATTGGCGCAGGATGGCAATGTTGTGCTCATTGGCTTCGGGCTTGTCGGCCCGCAGATACACCATGATCTTGCCGCCCGTACCGCCCAGCTCGCGCACGCGGCGCGCATCGATGCCGGGGACAAGGCGCGACAGGCGATAGCCCTCGGGCGAGACGTCGAAACCCGAGGCGTCGAGGCCGATAAGCAGTGCGGTATCGCGGTTCAGCACGCCCTCCTCGACGACCCGCGGCACCGCGCAGAGCGGGTCGAGCAGCACGCAGGACGCGGCACTTGCAAGGTAGCGCGTGATGTCGGCCTTGGTGTCGCCGAGCATGTCGTTGGTGATCCTGGCCTGTTCGGCCGGATCCGCCGCCAGCAAGGTGCGCATGCCGCCGCGCTGGTCGCAGGCGATGGCCACCATGGCCCCGTCCCTGCCGCATATCTGCTGATAGCCGCGCAGCTCCGCGGTGGTCATCTTTGTCATGGTCTCTGTCCGATGTTGGCGCTCTCTGGCCGAGGGCGCGGATCCCGTGGAAACAAGAATGTTCAGTTTGCCTGCCTGCCGGCAGGGGAGAATTGCCGTCTTGATGCGCCGTCGATTGCCCGGAAAAGCACACCTTGCAGGCGCCTGGGCAGGACGGCCTCAAGTTGCGAGTTCGCCGGATTTGCGCGATAACTCCCATCGGCGTATACGTGTGTAACACGTTGCTGAAAGGAATTGCAAGCTGGCTGCCCCTCCCATTCAGGATGCGACCGCATCGCGCACGATGCTGCACACGGTCGCCAAACTGCATTACGAGGCGGAGATGTCGCAGGTCGACATCGCGCGGCAGCTTGGCGTCTCCACCGCGACCATATCGCGCCTCTTGCAGCGGGCGCGGGCGGAAGGGATCGTCCGTATCGAGGTTCTCGATCTGGCGACACCGGAGGAGATCACCAGACAGCTGATCGATAGGCTGGGTCTCCGTGACGCTGCGGTGGTCGAGACGCCGGCCGCAGGCGCCCTGACGGCGCTGGCCGGTCCGCTCGGGGGCTTGCTCAAGCAGGCACAATTGGTGGCCGGCTCCGTGGTCGCCATCGGCTGGGGGCGCGCGGTGCGCGAGGTGATCCGCGCCGGCTTGCCGCGCGTTCCGGGCGTGCTGACCGTTGCCGCCACCGGCGGCATGCAGCAGCACGCGGCGCATTTTCAGGTCAACGAATTCGTCCGCCTCGCCGCCGAGGAGTTCGGCGGCACGCCGCACTTCATTCATGCCCCCTATCTGCCTTCCAGCGAATTGCGTGAGGTCTTCCTTGGTGATGCGGCCATCAGCGATGCCGTCGCGCTGTGGGACAGGACCGATGTCGCGATCGTCGGCATCGGCCTGCCGCATGCCATCAATGCCCCCGAGGCGAGCGCAGCCACGCCGAGCGAGCAGGCACTGGTCCATGCGGCCGGCGATGTCCTTCGGCACTATTTCGATGCCGATGGCGCGCTGATCGCCTGGGAAGGAGAGGGCCGGATGATCGCCATGTCGCCGGCGCAGCTCCGCGCCGTACCGCTGGTGATCGGCGTCGCGGCGTCACCGGAAAAGGCGACGGCCATCATCGGCGCCGCTCGCGCCCGGCTGATCAACACCGTGATAACGGATACGAAGACGGCACAAGCCATCCTCGCTGCCCTGCCGCCGCGATAGTGCCCGCCCAACGCGCCACCGCCGCCTTCCAATTCGCGACGGCGATTTTACGAAATCGGTTGTGCCGCCGAGAAGTCGAGGCAATAGTTCGCCGGGACTTTGTGGAGCAGTCGGATGTTGCGTGAAAAATCCGGCGTTGCGACCCGGGAAACCGAGTTGCAATTTATTTCTGCAAAGTGTTACAAGTTTGTGAGCTTGGCATGCGATGCATGCCGGTGCTGTGGTTCTCTGACCTCGCGGAGGGCGAGGAAGCGACCACGGCTATCGTATCGGTCGGCTGGACCGGCTGACATATCGACTGGAGGGCGCTTGGGAGGAGCTGCCCGCGAAAAGCAAACAGGCGTTCCCGGCCGTCTTGTCCCAAGCGGATGACGGCCATTCGATGTCACTTGCAACGGCAGATCTGCCAACACAATGAGGAGGATGTCATGAAGAAGATCGTTGCCGCGCTCGCGGCTCTCGCCGTCAGCGCGTCGGTGCTTATTGCGCCTGCGCAGGCGCAAGACAAGAAATATACCATCGCGCTCGTTCCGGGCCTGACCACCGACGGTTTCTACATCACCATGCGTAAGGGTGCCCAGGCCGCAGCCGACGCGCTTGGCGTGAATCTGGTCTTCCAGGGCGCTCCTGAGTTCAATCCGGTCACCCAGGTGCCGGTGCTCGACGCGGTCATCGCCAAGAAGCCGGACGCGATCCTGATCGCGCCGACCGACAAGGTCCAGTTGGTGGAGCCGCTGCGCAAGGCCAATGACGCAGGCATTCCGGTCATCACCGTGGATACCTTCATCGGCACCGGCGCCTATCAGACCGGCGCGGGTGACGCCGATTTCCCGCTGGCCTACATCGCCTCGGACAATGTGCTGGGCGGCGAGATCGCGGCGCGGGCGCTTGCCAAGGCCGTCGGCGACAAGGGCAAGGTCTATGTCTCCAACGTCAAGCCCGGCATCTCGACCACCGACCAGCGCGAGGAAGGCTTCAAGAAGGAGATGGCCAACCATCCCGGCATCACCGTTCTCGAGACCCAGTTCAATGATGACGATGCCAACAAGGCGGCCTCGCAGCTGCAGGCGGTGTTCGCGCGCAACCCCGACCTCGTCGGCGTGTTCGGCGCCAATCTGTTCTCGGCGCTGGGCGCCGCCAATGGCGTCAAGCAGGCAGGGCAGACGGGCACCGTCAAAGTGGTTGCCTTCGATGCTCCGACCAGCATCGTCGACAACATCAACACCGGGCTTGTGGATGTGGCGATCGCCCAGCATCCCGCGGAGATCGGCTATTTCGGCGTCGTCTCGGCCTATGCCCACCTGACCGGCCAGTCCATCCCGGTCACGATCGGCACCGGCTTCACGATCATGGACAAGTCCAACATCGCCGATCCGAACATCTCGAAGTATCTCTACTCCGAGTAAGTCCGGACCAACTTGGCTCTTCCCGGTGCGCCGGGAGGAGCCCGTGCCGGTCCCCGCCAGAGGCGGGACCTGTTTGAAGGCAGCCGCGCCGCGGAGTACTCATGACCTCGACATCACCAGCACAGCCAGCCGAGAAGCATGTCGCCCCCCAGGCCGACCACGGCGATCCGGCCAGGAGCTGGATCGCCCGCATCGCCGAGGGGCGCGCCTGGCTGTTTCTCGCAGGGCTGATCATCTGTTTCGAGATCTGGTCGCGAAGCGCCTTCGGTGCCACTTTCGTGCTCAATCCGTTCAATCTGCAATCCATCGCGATCTTCGCCGTGGCGCCGCTGCTTTTGGCGACCGGGCAGACCTTCGTCATCATTTCAGGCGGCATCGACCTGTCGCTCGGCTTCATCATGGGCCTGGCCGCGGTCATCGCCGCGCATGCCACCAACATGGCGGGCGCCGCCATTCCGTTGCCGTTGGCCATGCTTGCCGGCATCCTTGCCGCGGTGATCGTGGCCGGCGTGCCCGGCGTCATCAACGGCTTGCTGATCTCGCGGCTCAGGGTCCCGCCCTTCATCGGCACGCTCGGCATGTTCGGCGTCGCCCGCGGTGTCGCCTTCCTGCTTGCCGGCGGCACGACGGTGCCGGTACAGAACTCCTGGTTCGCACTGCTCGGCAACGGCAAGTTCCATGGCGTGCCCTATCTGGTGATGATCGCCGCTGTCTTCGTCGTCGTGATGCACTATCTGCTCAGCCAGACCCGGTTCGGCCAGCACAATTACGCCATCGGCGCCAATGTCCAGGCCGCGCGCCGCGCCGGCATCGACATCAGGGGCCATATCCTGCGGCTCTATGTGCTGTCGGCAATGTGCGCCGGGCTTGGCGGCGCGCTCTATGCGGCGCGCTTCACCGCCGGTGCCGCGCAGGCCGGCGAGCCCCTGCTGCTCGACAGCGTCGCGGCGGTGGTGATTGGTGGCGCCAGCCTGTTCGGCGGCTCCGGCACCATTTTCGGCACCGTCGCCGGCGCGCTGGTGATCGCGGTCATTCAGTACGGGCTGGTGTTCGTCAATGTCGAGCCGTTCTGGCAGTTCATCGCCGTCGGCGTCGTCATTATCATTTCCGTTCTCATCGACCAGGCGCAGCGCCGGTTCAGTGGAGCCCGTCAGGATGAATAGTACCGAGCCCCTCCTCGAAGTCCGGAACCTTTCCAAGCATTTCGGTGCCGTGCAGGCGCTCAATGATTTCTCCATGGCCGTGCGGCCGGGCGAAGTGGTGGCGCTTGCCGGCGACAATGGCGCGGGCAAGACGACTCTGATCAAGGCAATATCGGGCGTGTTCCAGCCGACGGGCGGAGAAATCCTGCTCAGAGGTCAGCCGGTGGCTTTCGCCACGCCGCAGGAGGCGCGCGAAAAGGGCATCGAGACGATCTACCAGGATCTCGCGCTGGCCGATAATTTGTCGATCGGTGCCAACATCTTCCTCGGCCGCGAGCCCATGCGCAAGGCATTCGGTTTCCTGCCAGTGCTCGACCGCAAGGCCATGGCCGAGGCCGCCAGGGAGACAATGAAGCGGCTGGACTTCCACGTCAGCCGACTGAATGCGCCGGTCAGCAATTTCTCCGGCGGCCAGCGGCAGGCCGTGGCCATCGGCCGCGCCGTCTACTGGGATGCTCAGATCCTGATCATGGATGAACCGACGGCCGCGCTCGGCGTGCCGGAGCAGCGCAAGGTGATTTCGCTCATCCACCAGCTCAAGGCGCAAGGGCGCGGCGTGATCTTCATCTCGCATAATTTGCAGGACATCTTCGCCGTTTCCGATCGCATCGTCGTGCTGCGGCGCGGGATCCAGGCCGGCGAGCGCAAGATCTCCGAGACCAACCATGATGAGGTCGTCAGGCTGATGGTCGGCGGCTAAGGCCACCAATTGCTAGCCGGCATCGCGGTTGGTCAGCGCGATATGGCAGCAGCCGCTGCCGTGGCCGGGTGTCCAGGTGATATTGTCGAAACGCACGCCGGTCGCCTCGAACAGGCCGCGGTCGAAGGCGCCGGCGATGCGGCAGAGCGTGGCGAGTTTTTCCTCGCCGACGCCGGCCTCGATCCAGGCATCCTTGAGAGGGCAGCGTTTCACCTTGAAGGCGATGCGGTCGGGCCCGCGTTCCACATCGGTCGGATACATCCGGCCATCATCCGGGCTGACCGACAGGAAAGCTTCGCCGATTGAGCGCGCGTCGTTGGGACCGAATGCGGCGAAGGCCGCGGCGGCCACTTCCTTGCCGCGCTGCTCGATGGTCCGGGTCATTATCGCCTCGGCTCTTTCGGCGCCCAGCTCTCCGGTCAACTCATCCAGGAACAGGCGATAGAGGTCGGCCCGGTTGCGGAATGCGGAATCGAGTTCGCGCGACAGTTTCTCGGCTCTGGCTTCGGGGTCGGTCATGATGCTTCCTGCGTGGTTCTTCTGAGCTTTGGTGTGGCCGTCACGAGCGCCTTGCCGATAGCCGATCGCGGCCCATCGATGACGGCGCGGGCATCGCCGCTCTCGGCAATCCGCCCGCCGTCGAGAAGGATGACGCGGTGGGCTACGGCCCTGACGACGCCGAGATCATGCGAAATAAAGAGATAGGCGATCCGTTCCTGGCGTTGCAGGTCGAGCAGAAGATCGAGGATCTGTCCGCGCACCGAAACATCGAGCGCCGACACCGCTTCGTCGAGCACGATCAGCGAGGGTTTCGGGGCTATGGCGCGGGCAATCGCCACCCGCTGCCGCTGGCCGCCCGAGATTTCGTGGATGGAGCGCGAGGCAAGCTCCGCCGTAAGCCCGACGCGCTCCAGCAGGGCGGCGATGCGGCGCGGGCGCTCGGAACGGGAGGCGACGCCGTGGATGCGCAGGGGATCGTCAAGCACGCGCGCCACCGTGGCGCGCGGGTTGAAGGCGGCAAGCGGATCCTGGAACACCATCTGCAAGCGAGCGCGACGCGCACGCAAGCCGGCGCCGCCCAGAGCCAGGAAATCATGGCCTTCGAACTGGATCCGGCCGGCATCCGGCTCGATCAGCCGTAACACCAGTCGCGCGATCGTCGACTTGCCGCTGCCGGAAGGTCCGGCCAGCGCCAGCGTCTCGCCGGGCCTGATTTCGAAGGAAACATCGTCGACCGCGGCAATGGTCTTGCCGCCACGGTGGTAGTGCCTGGTAAGATTGGAAACCGCCAGCACAGGGGTGCTCATGCGATCATACCGTGGCGCAGCGGTTCGGCGTCGAGGCCGATATGGGCGTCGAGCAGCGCGCGCGTGTAAGCTTCAGTTGGCGCACCGACGATCTGTTGCGTGGCGCCAAGTTCGATCAATTCGCCATGCCGGAACACGGCAATGCGGTCCGCAAGCTCGGCGGCCAGCGCAATGTCATGACTGATGAAAAGCAGCGTCATGCCGTCTTCTGTCGCCAGCCGCCGGATCAGTGCGACGATCTCGGCCCGCACGATGGTGTCGAGCGCGCTGGTCGCCTCGTCGGCGATCAAAAGTCTCGGACCGGCTGCGATCGCGGCTGCAATAGCCACACGCTGCTTCTGGCCACCGGACAGCTGATGCGGATAGGCGCGCAGGGCGGAGTCCGGATCGGGCAGGCGGACGCGTTCGAGCAGGGTTCTGGCTTTGGCGAAGGACTGCCGCCAGTCGAGGCCGAGATGCGTATGCACGACTTCCGCGATTTGTTTGCCGATTGGCATGACCGGATCAAGGCTGGCGGAGGGATCCTGGAAGACGAAGCCGATGTCCTTCCCTGGGAGGGGGGTGCGGCTCGGTTTGGAGGCAGACTTTTGCGGGTGGTGCTCTACGAGGGGAGCCTTGGCACTCGACGTCGACGAAAACCAATCAGTCCGGCCTCCAACCTTGGCAGATTGCGGCAGGAGTCCCGCAATCGCCAGCGCCAGCGTGCTCTTGCCGGAGCCACTTTCCCCGATGATGGCGAGCCGCTCGCCAGCCGCAATGTCGAGGCTGATGGTCTTTAGCGCGGCGACCTCGCTGCCATCGCGGCGGTAGCTTACCGTCAAGTCGCGGATCGAAGCCAGCGCGGTCACGACAGGCCTCTTCTGACCGCCGTCGTCTCGACGATGCCTTCGCCGGCGAGGTAAACACCGAGCACCGTCAGAACCAGTGCTATGCCGGGTACGATCGACAGGAAGGGCGCGGTGCGCAGCACCGCGCGGCCCTCTGCTATCATGCCGCCCCAGGTGACCCGATTGGGGTCGCCAAGGCCGAGGAAGGACAAAGCCGCCTCGGTGAGGATCGCCGCCGCCACGATCACCGAGGACAGCGCCAGCACCGGCGGCAAGGCATTGGGCAGTATCTCGCGAAAGGCGATTTCCAGCGGATGCATGCCGATGACGCGCGCGCCGGCGACGTAGTCGCGCTCACGGATCGACAGCACTTCCGCGCGGGCCACGCGCGCGGGCCCGGTCCAGGTGCCGAGCGCTATTGCCGCCACGACGACGCCGAGCGAAGGGCCGACCACGCTGACGAAGGCTAGCGCCAGCAGAAAGCCCGGCACGGTCTGGAAGGCATCGGTGACGCGCATCAGCGCCTCGTCGGTCAGGCCGCCGGCAAAGCCGGCCAGCGTGCCAACCACCGCGCCAACCGCAAGAGCGGCAGCGGCGGCCGCCACGCCGACGGCCAGCGACGTGCGAGCACCATGGAAAAGCTCGGCCAGCACGTCACGGCCGAGGCGGTCCGTGCCGAGCGGGAGCGACCAGTCCTGGAACGGCGGCAGCAGCGCCGGGCCGGCGATGGCTTGCGGGTCGCCGGGAAACAGCAGCGGCGCCGACAGGGCCATGGCGCACAATGCCGCCAGGAGGATGGCGCCGGCGACCGCCTCCGGCGTGCGCAGAAAGCGGCGAAGCGTGCTCATGTGCCGGCCTCGCTGGCACCGACGCGCGGGTCGAGAAAGGCATAGGCGATATCGACGAGAAGATTGATGACGATGACCAGCACGGCGCTGACGAGAATGATGCCGAGCAGCAAGGGCGTGTCGCGCGCGGCCACCGCTTCCTGCGCCAGCCGGCCGAGGCCGGGCACGGCAAAGACGCTCTCGATGACGACGCTGCCGCCCAGCATCTGCGCCGACTGCAGGCCGAGCATCGTGACCAAGGGCAGCAGCGCATTGCGGGCGACATGGGCAAGCACGATGCGGAGGCGCGACAAGCCCCTGGCGCGGGCGGCCAGCACGAAATCCTGCCGCCAGACCTCGGCCATGCCGGCGCGCATCATCCGCAAATAGAGCGCCAGGTAGATGAAGCCGAGGGCGCAGACCGGCAGGACGAGATGGATGGCGATGTCGGCCGCGCGGTCGAGGCCGGCCTTGCCGGAGGCGATGGTCTCGATGCCGCCGATTGGCAGCCAGCGCAGGTCGACAGCGAAGACGACGATCAGCACCAGGCCGAGCCAGAAACCCGGCAAGGCATAGAGCGCCAGCGAGCCGACGGAGAGAAAACGGTCGCGAAAACTGCCCGGCCTGGCGCCAGCATAGATGCCCAGCGCCGAGCCGAGGCCGAAGGAAAGCGCGGTGGCGCTGCCCATCAACCACAGCGTGGTCGGCAGGCGCTCGAGAATCACGTCGCGGATCGGCCGCGAAAAGGTGACCGACTGGCCGAGATCCAGATGCAGCAGCGTCCAGAGATAGTTGGCGAGCCGCGTCAACTCCGACTGGTCGAGGCCCCAGCGATGGCGCAGCAGCTCGATCATGCCGGCATCGCCGCCGGTCGAGACGATATAGGCATCGACCGCGTCGCCGGGGGCCGCTTCGAGCAACAGGAAGGTGCCGATGACGACGATCAAAAGCACGAAGACGCTGCCGACGAGGCGACGGCGAAGTAAGGTGAGGGCGCGGTTCATGCGGGTCTCGAACGCGCGAGGGGACAGAAGGAAATGTCACGGCGAGGCACCCCTCTCTGTCCTGCCGGACATCTCCCCCTCAAGGGGGGAGATTGGCTGTCATCAACGTCTTCGCCAATCTCCAACTTTGCAGAATTGGCGAGCTGGACAAGCTGCTGATCTCCCCCCTTGAGGGGGAGATGTCCGGCAGGACAGAGGGGGGCCTCGTAGAGCTCGACGTCTACGATCATTTCCTCGCGAACTTTCATCCGCGAAATACTGTCACGATTCCAGATACGTGTCCGCCCAGTTCGACACCGCCCAGCGCGGGTTATTGGCGATGTTGCCGACCGTGTCGCGGGCGACGCTGATGAAGCTCCATTCGGCGACGTTGATCAGCGGCAGGTCGGCGGCCACCTCTTTCTGGAACTCCTTGTAGAGGTCGGTGCGGGCCGATGTGTCGAGCGTCTCGGATGCCTTGGCGATGAGCGCGTCCAGTGCATCGTTCTTGTAGCCGCCCTGGTTGGAGAACGGCACGCCGTCCGGAATGCCGCTCTGCACCAGGATGGTGGTGGAGATCGCCGGGTCGCCGCGGAACACCGGCGGGCCGACGGCGAGGTCGAAGGCGTGGTCGGTGTAGACCGCCTTGATATGCGCGGCGGAATCGTTGTTGACGAGCTCCGCGTCGATGCCGATGGCGGCGAGCGCCTGGCGCAGATAGTCGCCGAACTGTTTTGTTTCATTGAAATAAGGCGCCGGCAGCAGCTTCAGCGAGAACCGCTTGCCGTCCGGACCTTTCTTGTAGCCGGCCTCGTCGAGCAGCGCATTGGCCTTGGCCACGTCGAAAGCATAGGTCGGCACATCGGCGGTATAGAACTGCGGATCGTTCTTCGGCACCGGGCCGGTGGCGGTGGCGGCATAGCCGAGGAACACCGTCTTGACGACGAAATCCTTGTCGATGGCATGCGCGATGGCCTGGCGCACCTTGAGGTCAGCGAGCTCCTTGCGGCGATGGTTGATCTCGACGACGAGCTGGTAGGTCAATCCCTCATAGCCCTTGGTGATGACCTTCAGGCCCGGCACTTTCGAGATGCGGTCAAGATCGGCCAGCGGCACGGCGGAGAAGGCGGCGAGCTGAATCTCTCCGGCCTCCAGCGCGCTCGCCGCCGAGGTGCGGTCGGGCAGCACCTGGTAGATGATCTCATCGAGATAGGGTTCGTCCTTGCCCCAATAGTCCGTGTTCTTCGTCAGCCGGTAGTATTGGCCGGCCTTGTATTCGGCGAACTTGAACGGCCCGGTGCCGATGGGCGCGTTGTTGGCCGGGTTGTCCTCGATCTTGCCGACTTCGTAAATGTGCTTCGGCACCACGCTGCTCAGCGCCGGCAGAGCGTTGCGGATCAGCTGGAAGGGCGTCGGCTTTGCGAATTTGAACACGGCGGTCAATTCGTCAGGGGTATCGACCGCGGCAAGATCCTTGAACACGGTGCGGCCGAGATTCTGCAGCGGCTTCCAGATCTGCAGCGCCGAGAAGGCGACGTCGGCCGAGGTGAACGGCTTGCCGTCATGCCATTTGACCCCCTCACGCAGTTTGAAGGTCGCCGACAGCCCGTCGGCGGCACCTTCCCAACTGACCGCCAGCCGCGGCGCAAGCCCGTCCTTGCCGTCGAAAGAGGCTTCGGCCAGCGTTTCAACGATCTTGCTGGAGATGAAGAAGACGCCGTTGGAGGCGACGATGGCCGGATTGAGGTTGCGCGGCTCGGAATCGGCGGCGAGCACCAGGCGGCCGCCCTTCTTCGGCGTCTGCGCCCAGCTCGGGGTCGGCATCGCCGTAGAGGCCAGAAGCATGGCAGAGCCGGCAAGCACCGTGCGGCGTGAAATCCTGAACTCCGGCATCATCGTATTCCCCTCTATCTCATGTCTTCCACGGAGGCCTTTCGGGCGTTTCCATGCACGTTTGATTATGGACCTTGCCGAGGCTTTCGCCAGAGACGGAATTGGCGCATCGTGGCGTGGCTTTGAAATTTTTATTCGCTGGACCAGTTACGGGAGAGTGGTCGATAGACCTGGCCTGGTAAGACCAGATCAGGTGGTACGCCTCAAATGACTGGGATCGGTGACGCGCGCCCAGTCGGGCGACCCTGTTTCTGGCTGGACCAGATACACCAAAATGGTGCAGATTTGACCTGAAGTCGGGAGATCGGGATCAGGCAGCCGGCAGTCCAGCCGATCCGCGCGGACATTCAGGGAGAGAGACATGAACATAGCTCCGGGCAAGAACGCCGTCGGCGACATCCCATTCGACCACGCCAGGGTCGATAGGCTTATGGAAGAGGCTGATATCGACGTCCTGCTCGCGACATCCAAGCACAACACCCAATATCTGCTCGGCGGCTACAAGTTCATCTTCTTCGCCGCCATGGATGCGATCGGCCACAGCCGCTATCTGCCGATCGTGATCTACGAAAAAGGCGGCCCGGACCACGCCGCCTATATCGGCAACCGCATGGAGGGTGGCGAACACCAGAACCACCCGTTCTGGACGCCGACGCTGCATGCCGCCTGCTGGGGCACGCTCGATGCCGCCAATCTCGCCGTCGAGCATGTGCGCAAGATCGGCAAGGCGGACGCTCGCATCGGCATCGAGCCGGGTTTCCTGCCGTCGGACGCCTATGCCCTGATCCGCAAAGCGCTCCCCGACGCCAAGCTGATCGATGCCACCGGCACGCTGGAGCGCATGCGCGCCATCAAGACCGAGGCCGAACTGGAGAAACTGCGTATCGCCTCCGAGCTGATCACCGATTCCATGCTGGCCACCATCCAATGGGCGCGCGAAGGCACGACCAAGAGCGAGATGATCGAACAGCTTCGGCGCGAGGAAACCAATCGCGGCGCGCATTTCGAATATTGCCTGCTGACGCTGGGCTCCAGCCACAACCGCGCCGCCTCGCCGCAGGCGTGGAAAAAGGGTGAAGTGCTGTCGATCGATTCCGGCGGCAATTATCATGGCTATATCGGCGACCTCTGCCGGATGGGCATTCTGGGCGAACCGGATGCCGAGCTGGAAGATCTCCTGGCCGAGGTCGAGGCGGTGCAGCAGGCGGCGTTCTCGAAGGTGAAGGCGGGTACGCTGGGCGGCGACATGATTTCCCATGCCGAAGGCGCGCTGAAAAAATCCAAGGTCGCGCCCTACACGGATTTCTTCGCTCACGGCATGGGCCTGATCACGCATGAGGCGCCGTTCCTGATGACCAACCATCCGGTGACGTATGAAGGCACCTATGCGGCCAAGCCGCTGGAGCGGAACATGGTGCTGTCGGTAGAGACGACCATGCTTCACCCGACGCGCGGCTTCATCAAGCTGGAGGATACGGTGGCGGTTACCGATACCGGCTATGTGATGTTCGGGGATCGGGGTCGGGGATGGAACCGGGGTGGCATGTAACCTGCCACATTACAAATGAGCGTGCCGGTCTCGATTGTCTCTAAAGCGCGTCGCGTCGAGACGAATTCATGCGCGGTGCTTTGTCGTTGCCGCTCACTTTTGCGCGACATGCATTAAACCATTCCTGTGCAGACGACTTCCAATCTTCCGTCGATCGTCTGGGTGCAGCATATGGTAAGCCCCTCGGATGCGGAGACCACAGCGCAATCGGATGCAAACGTTGACGCCCACGGACTGCCGGACTTGGCGTTGCGATGGAACCAGGAAAGTTGGCTCTGAAGCCCGGCCATGATCATAAGCAGGGCATTGATGTCACGTTGATCCGGCGAGGGCGGTGTAAAAGCGATCTTGACCAGCGGATGCTTGTGGTCTTTGCAGTTGACCGTCCGTATCTGCTCGACCGTCTGGATCAAGCTCAGCGGCACGGGTATCCAGGATTCACAGGACAGATCGGTCGAAAAGAGAAGCGTTGACGGATCGGCGTCGTTGGCCTTGACAATACCGCCGACTGTCATGGCCGGGTTGCCGTCCGGCAGGCTGCCCGTTGCGAGCTTTTCCACGAATTCCTGGGGACTGAACCGCGTCATCGCACGATCATTCTCTCTCAAGGAGGCATGCTGGAACATAGCATATCGGAAGGGCGCCTCAAAGTCGCGAGCCAGGGGAATTCCCGGCCGGCAGCAACCTGAAATCCGGCAGCTCCCGCAATCCCAGTTCCGGCCCTGCCGGTGAATAGACGACGAACAGCTGCATCGGCCCGTCGCCGGTGTTGAGCGTCGAGTGGAAGCGGCTCTCCGGTACGTAGATGGTGCAGCCGGGGCCGACCTTCTCGACAACCAGATTGCCTTGCTCGTCCTCGACCATCTGCTCGCCATGACCGGAGATGACGAAGATGATTTCCTCCGCGCCCGGATGGTTATGACGGGTATGGCCCTTGCCGGAGGGCAGGTCGACGACGCCGCCGGAAAAACGGGTCGCGCCGTTCACCTCCGGGGCGACCGTCAGCGACAATTTTCCCCAGTCGAACCCGAAGGCGCTGACATCCTTCGGGTACACGAACATCTTGCTCTTGTCGGTCATTCTCATGATCCCTTCTTTTTCTTCGTGGTCGTCTTCAGGCCGCCAAGCGCGACGGCCTTGAAATCGGCGGTCTGCCGGGCGATCGCCGCTTCCGCCGGCAATCGCTCCATCGAGCTCGCGCCATAGAAGCCGTGCAGCCCCTCGCAGCGTTCGAGGATGTAGCGGGCGTCGTCCGGCATCGAGATCGGCCCGCCATGGCAAAGCAGGATGACATCCTTGCGCACCGAACGGGCCGCTTCGGCAATGGCGTCGATGGCGACCACGCAATCGTCGAGCGACTTGGCAGAGGTGGCGCCGATCGAGCCCCCTGTCGTGACGCCCATATGGGCGACGATGATATCGGCGCCGGCCCTGGTCATGGCGCGCGCCTCGTCCGGGTTGAAGACATAGGGCGTGGTCAGAAGATCGAGCTTGCGGGCCTCGGCGATCATGTCGACCTCGAGCCCAAAACCCATGCCGGTCTCCTCGAAGCTCTGTCGCATGCTGCCGTCGAACAGGCCGATCGTGGGGAAATTCTGCACCCCGGAAAAACCCATCGCCTTCAGTTCGGAGAGCAGCAGCGGCATGATGACGAAGGGATCGGTGCCGTTGACACCGGCCAGCACTGGCGTCTTCCTGACCACCGGCAGCACCTCGTAGGCCATCTCCTTGACGATCTCATTGGCATTGCCATAGGCGAGCAGGCCCGCGGCCGAACCGCGACCGGCCATGCGGTAGCGGCCGGAATTGTAGATGATGATGAGGTCGATGCCGCCGGCCTCCTCGGCCTTGGCCGACAGGCCCGTGCCGGCGCCGCCGCCGACGATCGGTACGCCCTTGTCGATCATTCCCCTGAATTTCTTCAGTATGTCCTTGCGCGGTATTGCCGGCATGTCTTGGATCTCACTGTCTGGCGATTTCGAGGAAAGCCGCGACCGCGGCCTTGGCGAATCGGGGATCATTGATGTGCAGCGGCAGGCGCGTCAGCCGGCGCGTCGCGTTCGGCTTGATCGTGCGCTCGATGGCTTCGAACAGGGCGGCATCGGCTTGCGGGTCGAAGAAGGCGCCGCCTTCGATGTCGAGCGCGGAGACGCCTTTCTCCGGGATAAGGAAATGCACGGGCCCCTCGCAGCGGGCGAGCCTTGTGCCGATCCACTCGCCGATCTTGCCGCATTCCTGCGCCGTCGTGCGCATCAGCGTGACGTTCGGGTTGTGCTCGTAGAACAGCCGTCCGCGATAATGGTCCGGAATGGTTGAAGGCGCCCAGAAATTGACCATGTCGAGCGCGCCGACCGAGCCGACATAAGGCAGGCGGGTGCGGGCAACGGCACCGAAACGATCCTCCGTCGCCGGCAGCACGCCGCCGAACAGGAGATCGCAGACCTCCGTGGTGGTGATGTCGATGAGGCCGGACAGCAAGCCGCTGTCGGCCAGTTTTTCCATGCTGCGGCCGCCGGTACCGGTGGCGTGAAACACCATGCAGTCATAGGTCGAACGGAGCTGATCTGCGATTGCCGTCACGCACGGCGTGGTGACGCCGAACATGGTGAGGCCGATCGACGGCTTGCCCTCGGGCGGCGGCGGCGGTCCGGCGGCCATGCCCGATATCGCCTGGGCCGCATTGTGCAGAACGACACGCGAGAGCTGGTTCAGCCCGGCCATGTCGGTCACCGATGGCATCATGATGATGTCCGAGATGTCGACATAGGGCGCGGTGTCGCCGGAAGCGAGCGTCGAAACCATGATCTTGGGCAGGCCGAGCGGCAGCGTGCGCATTCCTGCGCTGATGATCGACGTGCCGCCGCCGCCGCCGATGCCGATCATGGCGGCAATGTCGTTTCGCGATTGGGCAAAGCGAGCGAAGGCGATGCCCATGGCGGCGACCGCCGCGCCGCGGTCATTGCCGGCGAGCACCGCGTCTCGCCCGCCAGGATGGTGGCCTGCCACGTCCTCAGCGGCAATGTCGACCGGAACGCTCGCGCCGCGCGTTCCGACGTCGACCCGGCAGACAGCGGCACCCGTGGCGGCGATCGCGTCGGCCAGGAAGGCGAGTTCCTCACCCTTGGTGTCCGCGGTGCCCACCACATAAATGCGCTTCATCGACGCCTCCCTCTGCCGGTCCAAGTCACCCAAGGCTCAGTGCTCTACAGAGCGTCACCTGGCCATTCCGAAAACGAGGAGGTCATTGCAATTTTTTGAGACGCGCGTATCATATTGATATGGATGTCTCACGTCAACACGCCGCAACAAGCGAGGACACCGCCGGGGGACCCGAGCGTGGGCCACGCGCGCGCACCAAACGGCTGATGCTGGAGACGGCGACGAGGCTGATGCAGGCAGGCGCAACACCTTCGGTCAGCGAGGTCGCCGAGGCGGCGCAGGTGTCCCGCGCCACCGCCTATCGATATTTTCCGAGCCAGGCGGCACTGGTGCAGGCAGTGGTCGACGAGGGGCTCGGGCCGATCCTCACCTGGAAATCCACCTCTGCCGATGCCGAGCGCCGCGTTGCGGAGCTCTTCGACACGGCCATGCCGCGCATCGAGGCTTTCGAGGCGACATTCAAGGCGGCATTGAAATTGTCGCTCGATCAGTGGGCGCGGCGCCAGGCCGGTACCTTGGGCAGCGAACCGGCCTTCAAGCGCGGCCACCGCGTCGAATTGCTTCAGGACGCGCTCGCGCCGCTCAAGGGGCGGCTGCCGCCGCGCGACCTCAAGCGGCTGGCGCAGGCGCTGTCGCTGATCTTCGGCGTCGAGGTGCTTATCGTGCTGAAGGACATCTGGGGACTGGACGGTCGCCGGACGATGTCCGTCGCCCAGTGGGCGGCGGTCGCCCTGGTGCGCGCGGCGATCGCGGAATCAGTGTCCGAAGCAAAAGCAATCGAACCGACAAGGGTCGCGAAATAGCATGCATCTGGTTCTACCAGATTTGCATGCTGGTTGCCGATATTAACCGCAACGCTGAAGCATGAACAAGGCCGATGTCTATCAATGAGTAGGAAAATTTAGGAAAAACAGGCAGATAAGGCTGGAATTCGTGACTTCAGGCTGTCACCATTGCTCAAGAAAGGGCTTGACGGAGCTTCAAAATTGGTAATACCAGATCAAAGGAGAAAAGCGGATCGAAAGTGAGGGCTGCGATCCATTTCCGGGCGGGCGAGGAGGCTCCAAACCGGAAGGCGCGACCAAGGGAGGAACTACCAGGGCCGGCCCCGTTTGTCGGCTCGCTTGATACGGTAGAATGCGCACAAGGGAGGAAACATCATGCGCAAGATAGTGACCAGCTTGCTTGCTGGTATCGGCTTGACACTTGCCTGCGGAACATCCGTCTACGCCCAGGACAAATCGCTCACCATCTTCTGGGCGGAATGGGATCCGGCCAACTACCTCCAGGAACTCGGCAACGAGTACGAGAAGGAAACCGGCGTCAAGATCACGGTGGAAACCACGCCATGGGCCGACTTCCAGACCAAGGCCTTCACCGAGTTCAACGCCCATGGCGACGCTTACGACCTGGTCGTCGGCGACTCGCAGTGGCTCGGCGCCGGCTCGACCGGTGGCCACTATGTCGACCTCACGGACTTCTTCAACAAGCACAAGCTCGGCGAGGTGATGGCGCCGGCGACGGTGAAGTACTATGCCGAATATCCCGGCAACAGCGGCAAGTACTGGGCCATCCCGCTCGAAGGCGACGCCGTCGGCTGGTCCTATCGCAAGGACTGGTTCGAGGATCCCAAGGAGAAGGAAGCCTTCAAGGCCAAATACGGCTACGACCTCGACGTGCCGAAGGATTTCAAGGCGCTGCGCGACATCGCCGAATTCTTCCACCGGCCGGACCAGAAGAGATACGGCATCGCCATCTACACCGACAATTCCTATGACGCGATGGCGATGGGCTTCGAGAACGTGCTGTTCTCCTATGGCGGCGAGCTGGGTGATTATTCGACCTACAAGGTCGATGGTTTCATCAACTCCGACAAGGCCGTCGCGGCGCTCGACGCTTATAAGGAACTCTACAAGTTCACGCCTCCGGGCTGGGCCAAGTCGTTCTTCGTCGAGGACAACCAGGCGATCACCGAAAATCTGGCCGCGATGAGCATGAACTACTTCGCGTTCTTCCCCTCGCTGATCAACGAGGCGTCGAACCCGAACGCCAAGAACACCGGCTTCTTCGCCAATCCTCCCGGGCCGAATGGCGACCAGTTCGCCGCGCTCGGCGGCCAGGGCATCTCCATCGTCTCCTACTCGCAGAAGCAGGACGAGGCGATGAAGTTCCTCGAATGGTTCATCAAGGACGAGACCCAGAAGAAGTGGGCGGCACTGGGCGGCTACACCTGCAGCGCAGCGGTGCTCAAGTCGGAAGAGTTCCAGAATGCGACGCCCTACAACAAAGCCTTCTACGAGACCATGTTCAAGGTGAAGGATTTCTGGGCGGTGCCGGAATATGCCGAACTGCTCCAGCAGCTCAACCAGCGCGTCTATCCCTACATGATCGGCGGCGAAGGCACCGCCAAGGAAACGCTCGACGCACTGGCCGCCGACTGGAACGCGACCTTCAAGAAATACGGTCGCGGCCAATAATCGTTCATGTCCCACGGAGGGGGCGCTCATGCCTCCTCCGTTTCTTTTTCTTCAAGCGGGAGCAGGGTCTTGGCGACCACGATGATCACCACGCTGGACAGATCTTCACGCGCGGCCGCGCGTGGCCTTAGCGATATTTCGATCCGCAATCTTTTCATCATCCCGACGATCCTGTTCCTGATCGTCTTCAACATCTTTCCGCTGATCTACTCGCTCGGCTATTCCTTCACCGATTTCCGCGCCTCGACCAACGCGCCGGCGAATTTCGTAGGGTTGCAGAACTACCGCGACCTGCTCAGCGACCCGTATGTCTGGTCCAACTTCGCCATCACCGCCAAATACGTGATCATCTCGGTCGCCGGACAGTTGCTGGTCGGCTTCGGCGTGGCGATGCTGCTCAACCGCGACATCCCGCTGAAGGGCCTGCTGACGACCCTGCTGCTGCTGCCGATGATGCTGTCGATGGCCGTCGTCGGCCTGTTCTGGAAACTGCTCTACGACCCGTCATGGGGCGTCATCAACTATGCGCTTGGGCTTGGCAATTTCGAGTGGCTGGCCAACCCCAAGATGGCGCTCTACGCCGTTGCGCTGACCGACATCTGGATGTGGTCGCCCTTCGTCATGCTGCTGTCGCTGGCCGGCCTCTCGGCGGTGCCGAAGCACCTCTACGAAGCCGCCGCGATCGATCGCGCCGGTCCGTTCTACACCTTCTTCCGCATCACCTTGCCGCTGGTTGCGCCGATCCTGATGATCGCTGTCATCTTCCGCACCATGGAAGCGTTCAAGACCTTCGATCTGGCCTACATCCTGACCACCCAGCCGACGGCTGAACTGATCTCGATCCGGCTCTACAAGATGGCGTTCCAGGAATGGCAGACCGGGCGCTCCTGCGCGCTCGCCTACATCGTGCTGATCATGGTGCTGGCCATCACCAACATCTACGTCAAATATCTCAACAAAGTGAAGGAGCGCTGAGATGGCCGCCGTCCGCACTTCTTCCGAGATCGCCCTCAACCGCGTCGCAATCGTCGCCGTGCTGGTGGCGACGGTGATCTTCCTGGCGCCGATCTACTGGATCGCCTCGACGGCGTTCAAGCCGCGCAACCTTGCCACCACCATCCCGCCGACGGTTGTGTTCCAGCCGGAGATATCGCCCTTCGTGAAGCTGTTCACCAAGCGCTCGCAATTGCGCAGCCCGCCTTCGCCGGAAGAATACGCAGCGGCGCCCTGGTGGGAACGCGTCGTCTTCGACGGCGGCGAAAAGATCGTGCGCGACGGCAAGGGCCAGGTGCAATGGTCGGGCTATCCGAACCGTTTCATGAATTCGCTGATCGTCGCGATCACCTCGACGGTGCTGGCGGTCGGCATGGGCACGTTCACCGCCTATGGCTTCTCGCGCTTCAGGGTCAAGGGCGAGGCGGACCTTTTGTTCTTCATCCTGTCGACCCGCATGCTGCCGCCCGTGGTGGTGGCGATCCCGATGTTCCTGATGTACCGGGCGGTCGGCCTCAACGATTCCCATATCGGGCTGATCATCCTGTACACCGCCTTCAACCTGTCCTTCTCGGTTTGGCTGATGAAGGGTTTCATGGACGAGATCCCGAAGGAGTACGAGGAAGCGGCACTCGTCGACGGCTATACGCGCATGGAAGCCTTCTTCAAGATCGTGCTGCCCGAAGCCGCCACCGGCATCGCCGCCACGGCCGTATTCTGCTTCATCACGGCATGGAACGAATATGCCTTCGCGCTGATCATGACCAATCGCCGCGCCCAGACCGCACCGCCGTTCATCCCGAGCCAGGTCGGCTCCGGCCTGCCGGACTGGACGGTGATCGCCGCCGGCACCTTCCTGTTCCTGCTTCCCGTCGCCATCTTCACCTTCCTGCTTCGTAATCACCTGTTGCGCGGCATGTCCTTCGGAGCGATCCGCAAATGAGCTTTCGCGCCATCAACCAGAAATATCTGGAGCCGGGCAGTCAGGTGCTCATGGTGCTCGGCATCGTCGCGCTATGCCAGCCCTGGAGCTTGCTGCTGCACAGCTATGGGCTGACCATCATCCTGATCGGCCTGATCGGCTTCAACATCACCTCCAAGATCGCACCGCAAGAGGAAGCCGGAACCGGCCAGTCAGGCGATCCGCAGCGAAATCCGGGAGCGCAGCATTGACCCAGATCGAGCTTCGCGGCGTCCAGAAGTTCTTCGGCGCCGTCCAGGTCATCAAGGACCTCAACCTCAAGATCGAGGACAACGAGTTCATCGTGCTGCTCGGCCAGTCGGGCTGCGGCAAGACGACGACGCTGCGCGCCATTGCCGGGCTGGAGACGATCGACGAGGGCGACATCCTCATCGACGGCAAGCCCATCCAGCATCTGAAGGCCGCCGACCGCGACATCGCCATGGTCTTCCAGTCGTTCTCGCTCTACCCACATATGAGCGTCTACGAGAACATCGCCTTTCCCTTGCGCGCCACGCGAAAGAGCAAGAGCGAAATCGACCAGGAAGTTCGCTCGGTCGCCAAGACGCTGCAAATCACGGATCTGCTCGGCAAGAAACCGTCGGCGCTGTCGGGCGGCGACATGCAGCGCGTGGCGATCGGCCGTGCGCTGGTGCGGCGGCCGAAGGCGATGCTGATGGACGAGCCGATCGGCGCGCTCGACGCCAAGCTGCGCGAGGAGATGCGGGCCGAGATCAAGCGGCTGCACATCAAGCAGGGCTCGACCACCATCTACGTCACCCATGACCAGATCGAGGCGATGAGCCTCGCCGACCGCATCGTCATCATGCATGAGGGGGTGCTCCAGCAGGTCGGCTCGCCCGACGAGGTCTATTCGCACCCGGCCAACCTGTTCGTGGCGCAATTCGTCGGCAGTCCGGTGATGAACGTGACCGACGCGGCGGTTGCCGAAAAAGCCTCGTCGGCCTCGGTGACGCTGGGCGATGCGCCAACCGGTTTCGAATTCCCGCGCGCGCTCCTGTCGAAGCTCAACGGCCATGCGGGCGGCCGGCTGGCACTCGGCATCAGGCCGGAAGGCGTCCTCATCCGCCGTGAGGCGGCGGAGGGTTTCATGCCGGTCGAGACGCAGATCGTCGAGCCGCTCGGCTCGTTCGACATCGTCGACCTGAAAGTCGGCTCCAAGATGCTGCGCGCCCGCACCAAGAGCGGCTTCATTTCAGGTCCCGGCGAGAGGGTATTCGCCAGGATCGATCCGACACAGGCGCATTTCTTCGACGCGGCGAGCGGCAAGTCGCTCGGAGTGAGACTCTGATGGCCCATATCCAGCTCAAGAACATCTCCAAGACGTTCGGCAATCACACGGCCCTGACCGGGCTCGACCTCGACATCGCCGATGGCGAATTCTTCGTCCTGCTCGGCGAGACGGGCGCGGGCAAGACAACGACGCTGCGGCTGATCGCCGGACTGGAAAAGCCGAGCGAGGGCCAGGTCTTCATCGACGGCATCGACGTTGCCGACTGGGGCGCCGCCGAGCGCGACGTGGCGCTGGTGCTACAGCAATATTCACTCTACCCGCGCTATACGGTGCGCGAAAACCTCGAATTCCCGCTGAAGCCGAAGATCCGGCGGCTGCCCGATGCCGAGATCAAGGACCGCGTCGACCGCGCGGCGCGGACGCTCAGGATCGAGCATCTGCTCGACCGCAAGACCGACCGGCTTTCGGGCGGCGAGATGCAGCGCGTCTCGATCGGTCGGGCCATCGTGCGCAAGCCGCGCGTGTTCCTGATGGACGAGCCGCTGTCGGCGCTCGACGCCAAACTGCGCGAGGCGCTGCGCACGGAACTGAAGAACCTGCAGATGCAGCTCGGCGCCACCTTCCTGTTCGTCACCCACGACCAGATCGAGGCGATGTCGATGGGCGACAAGGTGGGCGTGCTCAACCATGGCCGCATCGTCCAGACCGGCACGCCGCACGAGATCTACAACAATCCGCGCGACACCTATGTGGCGAGCTTCGTGGGCTCGCCGCCGATGAACCTCATCGACGGCAGGCTGGTCAACGATCGTGCGGTGATGGCGCCGCTGAATTTCGAATTGCCGCTTTCGGGGGGAGCCAGGGCGAGTGCGGCGACCGACGGTCGCCCGCTCGTCTTCGGCATCCGCCCCGAGGATGTCTATCTCGAGAGCGGTGCGCCGGTCGAGGCGCGCGTCCACGACGTCGAAAACCATGGCGTGGAAAAGATCCTGACGTTGCGCGTGGGCGAGACCACGCTGCGCGCCACGGTGCCGGCACGGACCGATGTCGCGATCGAGCAGCCGGTGCGCTTTGCCTGGAATCCGGACAAGGTGGTGCTGTTCGACAAGGGCAGCGGCGTGAGTTTGCGGCACGCCGGATGAGGCGAATTATCGCGAATGCGATGTTCCGGACAGCGCCCTAAACAAAAAAACCGCCTTGCGGCGGCAGGGCAAGAAATCCGGGTTAACGGGTCCCTCCGGAGCCTTCGTCGGTGCGCTGTTGATGAAGCATTGAACGGAAAAACCCGCCTGTGCGGCGGGTCCCTGGCGCAACTCAGCACCATAACCAAATATCTACCATAGTTGCCTTCACCCAGTCAAGAAAAAATTCCTATCATGGGAAACTGGCACAGCGGGACTGGCTGTCGTCAGGCCTTTGTTACCCGAGTTCGGAGCCCCGCGGCAATGCCGGTCGGACAGCCGTCCCGCACCTCTACTTCGGCAGGTAGGTTTCATAGGGCTCGGTGTTGATCAGCAGGATCACGCATTCCGTGTCCGAGAGGCAGGCGTCGTCATGCATCTCATTGGCCTTCTGGGTCCAGTAAGATCCGGGAGGCAGCTCGACCTTGCTCGCCTCGCCGCCTTCCATCTGCCAGTGCGCCCATAGGCCCCGGATCACCACGGCGCGATAATCGGCGGTGTGCGCGTGAACAGGAGCGCGCCATTTGCCCGGGACTTTCAGCAACGTTCCGGCAGGGCCCTTGGCCCTTTCTCCCCATAGCGGTCCGAGGCGTTGCGGCTGGTCCGGCGCCTCAGAAACATAGGGAATCTTGCTGGCCGGCAGATAGCTGTCCTCAAGGGCAAAGGCATGGCCGGGGATAGCGAGCATTGCGGCCAGAGCCAGGATTTTCAGATGATTTGGCATCGCTTCTCCTCTTCGGGCCGAGTTGCCGCCGGCGCTCGTCTGTTGGACGGCAAGCTATTGCAAATGGCCAAACCGGGAATGGCATTCTGTCCGGAACACTTGGCAATTCATCCAGGCCGGAAATCGCCACTCCAAACAGCGTTGATTTAGCCTTTTCCCGAGCCGCCGCCCGCGGCGCGCAAATGGCTGGGCGCGCTGCCGACGATCCGCTTGAAGGCCCGGCTGAACGACGCTTCCGAATCATAGCCCAATCTGGCGGCGATCACCGACACCCTCATCCCATCTTCCAGGAGCCACCGCCTTGCCTGATGCATGCGTACGCCGGCGACATATTTTGCCGGCGTCTCTCCGACGACGGCCGTGAAACGTTCGGCAAAGGCGGACCGTGAGGCGCCCATCTCGCGGGCCAGCGCTTCGACGGTCCAGTTCCTCTCGGGCTGCCGATGAATGGCGACCAGCACGCGGCCGACATCTCGATCTTGATCGCCGCGATCCAACCCGTGATATCACCGGCGCTGTTCTCCACCCACGAGCGGATGATGGCCGCGGCCAATACATCGGCCAGCCGCGCCAGCATGATGCCGGAGCCGGCCCGGTTGCTCGTCGCCTCGTCGGCCATGGCTTCCAGCAAATGCGGGATGCCTGGCTCGCCGGCCATCAGCTCCTTCGTGCGCAGCATATCCGGCATCATGGCCAGCAGTGGATGCGAGCCATCGTGGTTGAAGTGCATGCTGCCGCAGAACAGCAGGGTTTTTGCACCATGGCCGCCGTTCGAGACGGCGTAGACATTGTCCTGCAGGGGCTCGACGCTGTAGCTTTCGAGCGGTTCGGCTTGCACGCCGGGTGCGCTGGCGAGGATATGCTCGGCGCCGCGCGGCAACAGCAATGCATCGCCGGCTTTCAGTTCCATCCATTCGCCTAGTGGCGAAAGCAGCCAGCATCCGGCACGGCCGATGAAATGAAACCGCGCCGCCTTCTGCACCGGAAAGAGCACGGCCCGCGGCGCGCCCAGTTCGCAGCGGCCATAGTCGACCCCCTCGAGCCGCAGCGCGCGCAACATCTCGGTCAGCGCACCTCCCGGGGCCGGCGCAGTGTCGTCGGGCGAGGTCAAGTCCATGCCGATTCCTACAGCAGTTCAGCCTCCCACGGAAACGCTGAACTGCTGTATCTCTTCGCGCAATTCCGGACGGAATTGCGCCAGCCTGGAGTCACGGCCTTGCGCTTCAGCCGGCCTGGCGGATCTCTGCATGTTCCTCGGCACGCAGGTGGCTGGGAGCCGAGCCGATGACGCGCTTGAAGGCCCGGCTGAAGGCGGCGTCCGACTCATAGCCCAGGCGTGTGGCGACGACGGAAATCTTCTGGCGATCGCGCACCAGCCATTGCCGGGCCTGGTGCATGCGCACTTGGGTGACGTACCTGGCCGGCGTCTCGCCGACAATGGTGGCAAAACGCTCGGCAAAGCCCGATCTCGAGGCGCCCATCATCCTGGCGAGCGCCTCGACGGTCCAGTCGCGGTCCGGTTCGAGATGGATGGCGGCCAGAACGCGCCCGATGTCCGGGTCCCTGACCGCCGCGATCCAACCGCTTGAATCGCCACAGCCGCGCTCGACCCATGAGCGGATCACGGTGGCGGCAAGGACGTCGGCGAGCCGCGCCAGAATGCCGCCGGAGCCGACGCGCTCCATCGTCACTTCACGCGCCATCGAGTCCAGGAGATGCGGAATACCCGGCTCATAAGCTTCGAGTTCATGCGCGCGCATGACGTCAGGCATCATGCCGAGCAGGGGATGCAGGCCATCGATGTTGAAGTACATGCTGCCGAAAAACAGCAGCGTGCCCGGACAGCGACCATCGGGGCACATGGCTTCGCTGGACATGCAATAGACGTCCTTGCAGACTTCTTCGGCGGCGTAGCCCTGGATCGGCCAAGCCTTGGTCCCCGGTTCGCTCGCCAGCACATGCGCTGCGCCACGCGGCAGCAGCGCCGCGTCGCCCGCCTTGAGCTCGACCCACTCGCCCGAGGGCTGCATCAGCCAGCAGCCCTTGCGGCCGATGAAGTGGAATCGCGCCGCTGCCTGGGCCGGAAACTGGATGCCCCAAGGCTCCCGCATTTCGCAACGGGCATAGTCGACGCCGTCGAGACGCAGCCCGCGTAATATGTCGGTCAGCGGATCGCCAGTGGTCGGAATTTTGGACGAACGGTCAAACATAATGGTGTTTCTAGCATGGAAACTCCAGGCCGTCACTCCCTATGTTGCAGTGCAGCCAAATGTTGCGCTGCAACTTCATCGGAGACTGACCATGGCCGAACCCGCGACGGGCGTCGTCGACGCCGCCCTATTGAACACTGTCGATCAGGAGGAACGAACCGAGCCGGCATGGGGGGCCGTCGTCTCGCTGGCGCTTGGTGTTTTCGGTCTCGTCACGGCGGAATTCCTGCCCGCCAGCCTGTTGACGCCGATGGCGAGCGATCTCGGCGTCAGCGAAGGCGTGGCGGGACAGGCGGTCACCGCGACCGCGATCGTCGGCGCCATTGCCGCTCCGACAATGGCGATCATAACACGGCGCATGGACCGCAGACTGGTGATGTGGATGCTGACGGCATTCCTCATCGCCTCGAACCTTTTGGCCGCCTTTGCCTCGTCGCTGTCCATGCTTCTGCTTGCCCGCGTCGTGCTCGGCGTTGCGCTGGGCGGCTTCTGGGCGATGTCGGCGGCCATGGCTTTGCGGCTGGTGCCGATGCGGCTGATGCCACGCGCCATGTCGATCATCCTGACCGGCGTTTCGTTGGCCACCGTCACCGCCGCCCCTGTTGGCGCCTATGTCGGCGATATCTGGGGCTGGCGCACGGCTTTCATGATCGCCACGGTCGTCGCCGCGCTGGCGTTGCTGGTGCAGGTGGCCACCATTCCGAAGCTGCCGCCGATGGGCGTGGCAAGTTTCCGCACTTTGCTCGAGGTGCTCGAGCGCCCGTCGATCAGGGTGGCGCTGCTGGTCGTGCTGCTGGTCGCTTCGGGGCACTTTGCCGGCTTCACCTATGTGCGCCCCTTCCTCGAGAAGATCCCGATGCTCGGCATCGAGACAATCTCGCTGGTGCTCCTGGCCTACGGCATAGGCGGCTTCTTCGGCAATATCGCCGGCGGTATTCTGGCCGAACGCAATCTCAAGGCCGCCGTCGCGCTGGCTCCCCTGCTGATCGCAGCGGCCGCCGCCTCGATGCTGGTCTTCGGCGCCTCGCCGGCGATCGCCGCCGCCGCCGTCGCGGCTTGGGGCTTTGCCTTCGGCGCGGTGCCGGTCGGCCTGCAGACATGGCTGGTGCGGGCCGCGCCCGATCAGGCCGAGAGCGCCGGCGGCCTGATGGTCGCGACCTTCCAGGTGGCGATTGCGCTCGGCGCCGTCTTCGGCGGCCTGCTGGTCGACCATGCCGGCGTCGCCAGTGCCTTCGCCTATTGCGGCGCGGCGACTTTGCTGGCCGCCGTCGTGGTGTTCCTGCTCGGCCCGAAGCGCGCCGGGTAGGCTCGCCCGACAACCATTACTGACCTGGGCAATGGCCCGAGATCCATCAAGGTTCTCGGGCCATTGCCGTTGCGGTGGCGGCGTCGCTGACAGGCGGACGCGGCAGGCCGCCGGTGAAATTCAGGCTGAACGCCCGTCGAAGTCGAAGATCGACAAGGCGGACGGATCGACATCGGCGACGCAGTTGATGTTGATATAGGCGCTGCGTTCACTCCCCTCGTGCACATCCTCGGCGAAAGGGTGGATGCCGCAGGTGCGACAGAAGCGGTGCGCGATGGCATGGTTGCCGAATGTGTAGGTGCCGATCTCGTCGCTCCAGGCCAGCACCCGCAGCGCCCGATGCGGGACGGCGCACAGCAAGGCGCCCTTGCGCGAGCAGATCGAGCAATTGCACCGCACGGCTCCGGTCAGTTCCGCCTCGAACTCGAAGGCGACCTTGCCGCAATGACAGCTGCCTTTGTAGAGCATCGTTCTCTTCCTTGCGTCCGCCAGGGGTGCAAAACCGCCCGCACCGGGTTAAGTCTCGGCACGCCACGCGCCGGCTGCTAAGCTTAAGACGTCCCAGAGGTCCGGAGTCCGACACCGAAGATGCAATCCGTCCGCGATCATCTGGAAACCGTCCTGGCGCGCCTCGCCGCCCGCGCCGGCGAAGAATGTGTGTTCACGAAACTCTATACCGAAGCCGCGCGAGCCGCAGCCGATGCCGCCGACGCGCGGCGGAGGGCCGGCGTGAGGCTCGGACCGCTCGACGGAACGATCGTTTCGATCAAGGACCTGTTCGATGTCCGCGGCGAGGCGACCACGGCCGGATCACTGCTGCTCAAGGATGCTGCGCCGGCAATTGGCGACGCCATGATTGTGCGCCGGCTGCGGCAAGGCGGCGCGGTGATCATCGGCAAGACCAACATGACCGAGTTCGCCTTTACCGCCATCGGCGACAACCAGCACTATGGCACGCCCGGCAACGCAACCGATGCCGACCGCATTCCCGGCGGCTCTTCCTCCGGCGCCGGCGTTTCCGTCGGCGAGGGGACGAGCGAAATCTCCATCGGTTCCGATACAGGCGGATCGATCCGTATTCCGGCGGCACTCAACGGCGTCGTCGGCTTCAAGCCGACGGCGCGGCGGGTGCCGCTCACAGGCGCCTTTCCGCTGTCGGCCACGCTGGACTCGGTCGGCCCGCTCGCCCGCACCGTGGCGCAATGCGCCGCAGCCGATGCGGTGATGGCGGGCGAAGACCTGGCGGTGCTGGCGCCGCTTGCTCTTGCCGGGCTGCGCACCGGTATCCCGCGCGGGCTGCTTTTCGGAGAGGCTGAAGACGCGGTGGCGGCAGCGTTCGAGCGCTGCCTCGGCAAGATCGAGCAGGCCGGCGCACGGATCGCGGACTTTTCGATCGGCGATATGATCGCGGACCTTCGCGCGGTCACCAAACGCGGTTCGATCGCTGCGATGGAGGGGGCCGAAGTGCATGCCGACTGGCTGGCGGCAGGCGCTCCGGTGCCGGTCGACCCGCATGTGAGCGGACCTTTGTCACGGGCAGCAATGCTGCCGACGCCGGTCTACATCAGGGCATTGCGTCGCCGTTCCGCGTTGGTTGCCGCCATGGATGAGCGGCTGGCATCGGTCGATGTGCTGGCTCTGCCAACGACACCGGTGACGGCGCCGACCATCGTTTCCCTGACGCAAGATGCCGAGCTGCGCGACCGCACGGAGGGCCTGCTGCTGCGCAACACGCAGATTGCCAACCAGTTCGACCTCTGCGCGATCTCGCTGCCGATGCCAGGCATGGCGCTGCCGGCCGGCTTGATGCTGGTGGCGCGCCACGGCCATGACCGCCGTCTGCTGAGCATCGCCGCCGAAGTGGAGAGGCTGCTGGGCGGCTGATCGTAGGGGGTGACGCTAAAGACGCAGAACGCCGGCTACCCTATGTCTCTGTGAAGGTTGCTGCCAAGGTGCGATCCTAAGGACGGTTTTCAAGTTACCGCTCATTTCCCGCGGGGATCCGGAACGAAACATATACAAAACCCTTCCTAAGACAAGGATTGGGCCTTATCCTTTCGTTAGATAAAAGCTAACGAAAGGATCCTTGCCTTATGCCGGATCAGGACCGCCTCGGCCTCAGGATCGAAACATCGGTCGCGGGCGAAAAAGTGCGTGCATTCATGCCACCGCCACTCCCGCCAAAACCTCCAATCGATCTTGGCACATTTTCAGAACTTATAGAACGCGCAAACCTAGCCCTGGGGCGTTTGGACGGCGTTACGTCCATTCTTCCCGCTCCGCCCTTGTTTATCTTCATGTACGTACGGAAAGAGGCCTTGCTGTCGTCCCAGATCGAAGGCACCCAATCGTCACTCTCCGATTTGCTGCTATTTGAGGCGGATGAGCTACCGCTGGTCCCTCTGAATGATGTCGAAGAGGTCTCCAACTACATCGCCGCTCTTGAACATGGTCTCGATCGCATGCGGGGAGGATTTCCGCTTTCTCTCCGATTGATCCGCGAAATCCATGGCGTTCTCCTTAAGGCGGGACGTGGCGCCTCTTCCCAACCTGGTGAATTTAGGCATTCGCAGAACTGGATCGGCGGAACACGACCAGGCAATGCCATGTTTGTCCCTCCTCCTCCTGACCAGCTAATGCAATGTCTCGACGCCTTTGAGAAGTTCTTGCACACCGATGACCGCCTGCCGAACATCGTCAAGGCGGCGTTGGCACACGTCCAGTTCGAGACAATCCACCCATTTCTTGACGGCAATGGTCGTCTGGGCCGCCTTTTGATCACATTGTTCCTTTGTGCCAACAAAGTGCTTAGGGAGCCTACCCTGTACCTCAGCCTCTATTTCAAAACACATCGCGGCACCTACTATGACCTGCTGCAACGAGTGAGAATGGCCGGCGACTGGGAAAGCTGGCTGTCGTTCTTCCTTGAAGGTGTCACGGAGACAGCCGATCAGGCGGCCAAGACCGCCCAGGACCTGCTACGCCTATTTGAGGCTGACGCCCACAGAATTCAGGATTTAGGCCGGGCCGCTGTCTCGGCAGGTATGGTACATGGACTCCTCCAGCGTCGCGCGATCGTGACTATCCAAAAGGCAGCCCAGGAACTGTCGCTGTCAGAGCCGACAATCAATTCCGCGCTTGGGCACCTGATCTCGATCGGCATAGTTCGCGAAGTGACGGGGAAACAGCGACACAGGGTCTTTGCCTATCAAGCCTATTTGGACCGCTTAGCAGAAGGCACCGAGCCGCGACGACCTTGACGATATACGAATTCCGCGCTGCGGCAGAGGCCGGTTTGGAATACGCGTTGGAGCGATCATGGTTTGTGTGAAGAGCAGTGCTTGCGTTCGCTGTCCTTGGCGGCGCGCTCGACGGCCGTCGCGACCAGCCACGGCAGGCTGTACTGCTTGCCCGTGATGGTCTGGGTGCGTCGCGCGATCGATCCCCTGACGACAATCTTGCCGGCATAGAGCGCATCCGACGCCTCGACCATCGCCTTGTCCTTCGTCGGCAGCCCGCCGGTGTCGATCGACACGCCCTTGATGATCTTGCCGGTGGCGAGGTCGAGCGCGCTGTTCGATGGGCAGGGAGCCTTGAAGCAGCGCAGCCCATTGTCGCAATAGACATAGCTGCTTTCGGCCGCGGCGAGCGAGGGCAGCGAGCCCGCTGAGGTGGTGGCAAGGCACAGCAATGCGAGGCGAAGAACGGACATGGCTCCAGCGTCGCGAAGAATTGGGGCGAAACGGCGATGGTCTAGCTGTCAGCGGGAAACCGTCGCCGATAGTGCCCGACCACTTCCGGGTTGCGCAGATTGACCGGCAATTTGCCTGCCAGCACCAGGAGGGCCTCGCCGGCCGCGCCAACGCCCATGCGCACCATCGATTCCTCGGTGATGCCGGCCATATGCGGGGTGATGACGACATTGTCGAAGCTGAAATAGGGATGATCCGATGGCAGCGGCTGCGTCGAGAACACGTCGAGCGCGGCACCGCCGATGCGGCGCTCCCGCAAGGCCTCGATCAGCGCGTCGTCATCGACGACCGGCCCGCGCGACACGTTGATCAGCAACGCGTTGGGTTTCATGCGCGCGATGCGTTCGCGGCTGATCAAGCCGCGCGTTTCCGGCGTCAGCGGGCAGCACAGGACGATGATGTCGCTCTGCTCGACCAGCGCGTCGATCGAGAGGAAACCGACCTTGTCCGGCGCCGGCTGCATGCTGCGTGTCGTTGCCACCACGTTGAGGTCGAAACCGTGCGCGGCGATATGGCCGACCGCCTGGCCGACGGCGCCCAGGCCGACGATGCCGACCGTCTTGCCGGCAAGCTCGACGTTGGAATTGGCGTGCTCGCGGCCGGCAAGCCAGCCCTTGGCGCGCAGGTCGCGGTCGACGACACGGAACTGCCGAAGCAGGGCGAGGGCTGCAAACATCACATGCTCGGCCACCGAGCGTGCGTTGACCGCCGGCACGTTGGCGACCAGCACACCTGCCGCGGTCGCTGCTTCCATCGGGATCATGTCGAGCCCGGCGCCATGGCGGATCGCCGCCCGCAGCCTGGTGGCACCCTCGAACAGCAGGGGTGGCAGGGGTGCACGCACAATGACGATGTCGGCATTCCTCGCCTCGGTGGCCAGCGTGCCCGGATCGAGGGCCGAGGCGACGACAAGCTCACCCGCCCCCGCCAGCATGGCCGCAGCGCGCGGATGCAACTTGTGCGTCGACAGGATGCGCGTCATCTCCGTCAGGCCTGTTCGAGCGTCGGGCTTTGCGGCGCCGCCCCGAGGCCTTCGATCAGGCCCTTCCAGTAGCTTTCCGCGCCTTGCAGATGGGCGCTCATCAGCGCCTGCGCGAGATTGCCGTCGCGCCGCAGCAGCGCCTCGTAGATCTGGATGTGTTCGGCATGCGAGCGCACGCTACGCTCCGGATCGTTGAAGTAGATCGGCAGGCGCTGCTCGCCCATCAAATAGTAGACGCTGCAGATGTTGTGGAAGACGCCATTCTTGGTGGCGCGCACGATCTCGAGATGGAACTCGCGATCCTCCTTGGCGAGGCCTTCGCCTGCCGCGATGCGTTCTTCCGAGGCCTTCAGGATCTCGCGCAGGCGCTCGAAATTCTCCTCGGTGGCACGCGAGCACGCAAGTTCGGCCGCCTTGATCTCATGTATCTTGCGCAATTCGACCGTCTCGTAGATCTGCAAGGGATCGAGCGGCAGGCCGGCGCGCGCGAACAGCGCCAGCGCCTCGACGCTGGCCTGCTTGGTGTCGATATAGATGCCGGACTTGGCCCTGCGCTCGACGATGCGCATGGCCTCGAGAATGGCCAGCGCCTCGCGGATCTGGCCGCGGCTGACGCCGAAATGCTCCGCCAGTTCGCGTTCCGACGGGGTTCGGCCCGTCTCCTTGTCGGAATGGGAGAACAGATAGGCGGCAAGCTCCGCGAGAAGGTTGTTTTCTTTCATCGTCAATTGCGTTGCGCGTGCGCCTCCAGGAACCGCTCCGAAATGGTGAACCCCAATCCCGGCTTTTCGGGGATCGCTATCATACCGTCCCTTGCTTCGACAGTCTCTTCGACAAGGTCGTGGATCATCGGATTGGCGCCGAGCGAGTATTCGACGGTGAAGCTCGACGGCGAGGCGGCGCAGACATGCAGCCCGGCGAAGAAGCAGGGCGCGCCGGCCCATAGATGCGGCGCAAAGCGCAGGTTGAAGGCGCTGGCAATGGTGCCGATCTTCATGGCCTCGCTGATGCCGCCGCAGAAGGCGGGATCGGGCTGGAAGATGTCGGCGGCCTTGAGCACGGCGAGGTCGCGGAAGGCATAGCGGGTCGCATCGCTTTCCCCGGTGGCGATCGGTATGGCGCCGGAGGCACGGACTTCGGCAAGGCCGGACTTGTCGTCGGCGATCACCGGCTCCTCGAACCAGGCAAGGTCGAGATCGCCGGCGAGATGGATGAAGCGCTTCGCCTCCGCCACCGTGTAGGTGCCATGGGCGTCGACCATCAACTCGACGTCGGGGCCGAGCGCCTCACGGGCGGCGCGAACGCGAGCAGCCGACACATGCGCGGCACCATCCATGGCGCCGATGCGCATCTTCAGCGCCTTGAAGCCGCCCCTGGCGACATAGGATTTGAGCTGGTCGCCGATCGCGTCGGCGGACGCCCAGCCGCCGGAGGCGTAGGCCGGCATGCGATCGAGCTTGCGCCCGCCGATGAGTCGCCAGACCGGCTGCCCGAGGGACTTGCCCAGGATGTCCCAGAGCGCGATGTCGACCGCGCTGATGGCGGCCACGCTCATGCCGCGCCGCGCCAGCTGCGGCATGGCATGCCCAGCGCGCGCCGCGCTGTCGTGGCGCACGCCGTTGTAGAGCATTTCCCAGATGATGCCGATATCGGCCGGATCGCGGCCGACGAGCTGCGGCCCGACTTCACGGTTCAGCATATGGACGAGCGCGCCGTAGCTGCCGGCGCTGCCGGCGGCGTTCTTGCCTTCGCCCCAGCCGACCAGCCCGTCATCGGTTTCGATGCGCAGGATGGCGGCGTCGAAGGTCGTCACCTGACCGAAATCGCTGCGGTGCTGCTTGGCCGCCTCGATCGGTATGCGGATCCACCAGGCCTGGACGCTTTTGATGCGCATGGTCTTCCCCGGCCCTGCCGCCGGATGGCGGGAGGGCTCATTCCCAATCGGATCGGCTACTTGATCAGCGGCAGCAGCGTTTCGGCGGTGATCCGCATCTGGTCGGTGTAGAATTTTTCCGTCAGCACGCTGGAGCCGTGATCCTGGATGAATTTGAGCTGCTCGGGCGAGATGTCGACCGGGTGGCGTTCGACCATGTCGGGGTAGGGCGCGGCCGGGGTGCGGTCGACAGGCGCGACGAACTCGTTGGTCAGCGCCCCGTCATAGCCGACCTCCCGCAAGGTCGCGACGATCTTCGGCCAGTCGATCTGGCCGAGGCCTGCGGCGAAGCGGTTGTTGTCGGCGACATGGAAGTCGAACAGGCGCTTTCCGACCTTACGGATCGCGTCGTAGACGTTAAATTCCTCCATATGGATGTGGTAGGCGTCCAGGCAGACGCCACATTCCGGGCTGACAGCGTCGGCCAGCGCCAAGGCCTGGGCGCCGCGATTGAACAGGTAGGTCTCGAAACGGTTGAGCGGCTCGACCGCGATCTTGACGCCGACCTTCTTGGCGTGGGTGAAGCACTCCCTGGTGGCATCGACCACCCATTTCCATTCCTCTTCCTCGGTGCCGTCCGGCACGACCTTGCCGACGGTCGCGGGAACCAGCGTGATGATCTCGCCGTCGAGTTCGCTGACCATGGTCAACACGTCCTTGACGTATTGCACGGAGCGCTCGCGCTGGCCCTGGTCCCGGGCGGCAAGGTTGCGTTCGCCCAGCATCAAGGTCACTGCGCCCCAGCAGCGTATGCCGTGCTCCTTGAGGAGCGCGCGCGTCTCCCTGGTCTTGTACTGGTCGGGCTCGCCGGAAATCTCGATCGACTCATAGCCGAATTTCTTGATGCGCTTGAGCGTCGTCTCCAGCGGTTCCGCGCGCATCCAGTTGTGCGTCGAAAGATGCATGGTCTGTCCTTCCCGGATCGTCCCTAATGGTTCGCCTGCAACATGCCGTCACCGGATGTGACGGACGGTTCCTCCCCAAGGCGTTCCAGCATTTCTTCGCAAACTGGTTCGACCAATTGGGCCCAAGACGAGGTCTACAGCAATTTCCAACGCGCGGCAAGAACTGTGCGATGACAACCTAATGTCTGGATTACTCCATTGATTATATTGGACTATGCTGCGCTCCTACGGCACGGCGGAGGGCTCTGAGTGTGAGTGGCAAGGCTTGACCAAATCGCCACGTTTGGTAATACCAGAATGACAATGCACGCAAGTGACCGTTGAGAACAGGCCAAAGTGGCTGGCCCTGTCTTCAATCGGCGCTATGCTCGGTCGCGACAACAATGAGGGAGGATGCCGATGCCGACGACGATGAAGGGCCCTGGACTGTTCCTGGCGCAGTTCGCGGGCGATGCAGCGCCGTTCAATTCGCTTGCATCGATCACAAAATGGGCAGCTGGCCTCGGCTATAAAGGCGTGCAGATCCCGACCTGGGACGCGCGCTTGTTCGATCTCCAGAAGGCTGCGTCTTCCAAGGCCTATTGCGACGAGGTGAAGGGCATCTGTGCCGACGCCGGCGTCGAGATCACCGAACTGTCGACGCATCTGCAGGGGCAATTGGTGGCGGTCCATCCGGCCTATGACGCGCAGTTCGACGGCTTTGCGCCGGCTTCGGTGCACAACAACCCCAAAGCGCGGCAACAATGGGCGGTCGAACAGATGCAGTTCGGGGCCAAGGCGTCGCGCAATCTCGGGCTCGACGTCTCGGTGAGCTTCAGCGGCGCGTTGGCCTTCCCCTATCTCTATCCCTGGCCACAGCGGCCGGCCGGATTGATCGAAGAGGCGTTCGCAGAACTGGGCAAGCGCTGGAAGCCGATCCTCGATGTCTACGAGGACAATGGCGTCGACGTCGGCTACGAAATCCATCCCGGCGAGGATGTGTTCGACGGGGCGACGTTCGAGATGTTCCTCGACGCGGTTGGCGGTCACAAGCGCTGCAACATCAATTACGATCCGTCGCACTTCCTGTTGCAGCAGCTCGACTATCTCGAATTCATCGACATCTATCACGAGCGCATCAAGGCCTTCCACGTCAAGGACGCCGAATTCAACCCGACCGGCCGGCAAGGCGTCTATTCCGGCTACCAGAGCTGGACGAACCGCGCCGGCCGCTTCCGCTCGCTTGGCGACGGACAAGTGGATTTCGGCGGCATCTTCTCCAAGCTGACGCAGTACAACTATGATTCCTGGGCGGTGCTGGAGTGGGAGTGCTGCCTGAAGCATCCGGAGGATGGCGCCGCCGAAGGCGCTCCCTTCATCCAGCACCACATCATCCGGGTGACGGAGAAGGCATTCGACGATTTCGCCGGCGGTGCCACGGACAAGAAGGTGCTGCGCGCCATGATGGGAATCTAGCGCGGGTTTTCCCTCTCCCTCGAGGGGGAGGGGTATCTCAGACACGAGGGAGACGACATGGTCGGTGCATCGAAGTCGGAAGCGGGAGGCGGCCCGATCCGCTATGGCATGGTCGGCGGCGGGCAAGGCGCATTCATCGGCGCGGTGCACCGGATCGCGGCGCGCATGGACAATGAGTTCGTTCTGGTCGCCGGCGCGCTGTCGTCCGATCCGGCACGCGCCAAGGCCTCTGCCGCCGAGCTCGGGCTCGACCCCTCGCGCAGCTACGCGTCCTTTGCCGAGATGGCCAAGGCCGAGGCCAAGCGCCCGGACGGCATCGAGGCGGTGGCCATCGTCACGCCGAACAATGTGCATGTGCCGGCGGCCAGGGCCTTTCTCGAAGCCGGCATCCACGTCATCTGCGACAAACCGCTGGCGACGACGCTGGCCGAGGCGAAGAAGCTGGCCGCCCTGGTCGAGAAGACCGGCAAGGTGTTCGTGCTGACCCACAATTACACCGCCTATCCGATGATCCGCCAGGCGCGCGAGATGGTGGCCAAGGGCGTGCTCGGCGACATCCGCATCGTGCAGTCGGAATATCCGCAGGACTGGCTGACCGAGGACCTTGCCGCCACCGGCCAAAAACAGGCGGCGTGGCGTTCCGACCCCAAGCAGGCCGGCGCCGGCGGCGCGCTCGGCGACATCGGCACGCATGCCTACAATCTTGCCCGCTTTGTCTCCGGGCTGGAACTCGACACGCTGTCGGCCGATCTCGACGCCTTCGTGCCGGGACGGCAGCTCGACGACAATGTCAACGTCATGCTGCGCTTCAAGGCGGTCGGCAAGGCGCATGCGGCAAAAGGCATGATCTGGGCAAGTCAGGTGGCGCCCGGCCATGAAAACGGGCTGAAGCTGCGCATCTATGGCTCGAAGGGCGGGCTGGAATGGGTTCAGGCCGACCCGAACTACCTCTGGTACACGCCGTTCGGTCAGCCCAAGCAATTGATCACCCGCAACGGCGCCGGCGCGCTGCCGGTGGCTGGCCGTGTCAGCCGCGTTCCCTCAGGCCATCCCGAGGGCTATCTCGAAGGCTTCGCCAACATCTACCAGGAGGCCGCACGCGCCATCCGCGCCGCGCGCAGGAAGGGCGGCAAGCCTGCCAAGGACGTCGTGTTCCCGACCATTCAGGACGGCGTCGAGGGCATGGCCTTCATCGAGGCCTGCGTGAAATCGTCGAAGAAGAATGGAGCGTGGACGAAGCTTTAAATTTGATCTCGCGGGGGATCATTTGGGGGAGGGGCGTCGATGAAAATCGGCATGTGTATGTTCTTGTGGACGACCAACGTCTCGAAAAAACACGACCCGTTGCTTCGCGACATCAAGGCCACCGGCTTCGACGGCGTCGAGATACCGATCTTTGCCGGCATGCCGGACGACTACAGAAAACTCGGCGAGCTGCTCGATCGCATAGGGCTTGAACGGACCGCCGTTTCAGCGATGGGCGATCCGGCGATGAACCTGATCTCGCCGGATGCGGCAACGCGCAAGGCCGGTGTCGACTATATGAAATGGGCGATCGATTGTGCAGATGCCCTGGGCGCCCGAACTTTGAGCGGCCCGCTGCATTCGACGCTCGGCGCCTTTTCCGGGTCCGGCCCGACCGCGGGTGAGAAGAAACGCTCCGTCGCCTCGCAGCGCGCCATCGGCGATCATGCCGGCAAGAGGAACGTCACCATTGGGCTCGAGGCGCTCAACCGCTTCGAATGCTATCTTCTCAACACGATGGCCGACCTGTCGGAGCATATCGATGCCATCGACCGGCCGCACATCAAGGCGATGTACGACACCTTCCACGCCAATATCGAGGAGGCCGACCCGATCGGCGCCTATACGAAGCATCGCAGGAATGTCGTGCATATCCACATATCGGAGAATGATCGCGGCGTGCCGGGACGCGGCAACATCCCCTGGAAGGAAACATTCTCGGCCATCCGCAAGAGCGGCTATGACGATTGGCTGACGATCGAGGCGTTTGGACGTTCGCTGAAGGATCTCGCGGCGGCGACCAAGGTGTGGCGCGATTTTTCCGAGAGCCCGGAAGCGGTTTACCGGGATGGGTACAGGCATATCAGGAACGGGTGGAGGAAGGCGGCTTAGGGTCGATTCGCCGTCGACGAACGCCGGCATTCCTTCGCGCCCCCCTCTGTCCCGCCGACTTCTCGCTTGATGCTCCACCCCAAGGCTATCCCCGCTCGGCCTGCAACCTGTTGTAATCATGGATCGTGCGGCTCAGCCGGCGGCGCAGGAAGTTGGATATGTTGTCGAAGATGAAGACCACGACCAGCGTCAGCAGCACCATGTAGAAGACGTTGGCCCAGTTGGAATTGGTGCGCATCGCTTCCCACAGTTTCAGGCCGATGCCGCCGGCGCCGACGGCGCCGATAATGGTTGCGCCCCTGGTGTTGGATTCCCACTGATAGAGCGTCTGGCTGATGAACACCGGCACCACTTCCGGCAGCACGCCGTAGCGTTGCACCAGAAGACGGTTGGCGCCTGTCGACACAACACCCTCGCGCGGCTTGTCATCGATGTTCTCCAGCGCCTCGGAGTAGGTTTTGCCGAGCGTGCCGATCTCGGTGAAGAAGATCGCGGCGCTGCCGGCCAGCGGACCGGGGCCGAAGGCCCGCGTGAAGAACAGTGCCCAGATCAGCATGTCGATGGAGCGCATGAAGTCGAAGAAGCGCTTGAGCAACTGGTTAAACAGCCGGTTGGGGGTGATGTTGCGGGCGGCGAAGAAGGCGAGCGGGAAGGCAACGATTCCGCCGAGCGCCGTGCCGAGAAAGGCCATGACGATGGTCTGCAACAGCTTTGTCCAGACATCGCCATGCTGCCACTGCGCATTGTTCCAGATATTGTCGCCGGCGAGCGCCAGATTGGAGGTGCCCGGTTTCAGCTCGGGCCCCGATGTGATCAACGATATCACCTCGCCAGGCGATTTTCCGAAGAAGGGCGAGCGTGTGTCGAAGACGAAGTTCGCCCAGCCGAGAAAGCGCTTGCGGATCCTGACGCGGTCGGGAGCAACGCGGACTTCGCCGGCGAAGCCCATGTCGGCGACGACCTCATCCTCATGCACGGTGACCCAGTCGGGAACAGGTCCCGAGACCAGCGGTTTGCCGCTGTCCAGCGCCACCAGCACGCTCTTGCCAGCGGCGATGATCGTCGCTTTTGTCTTGTCGAAGGTGACCGACTTCGCCGTGCCGTCGATCAGGACCGTCACCGAACCGTCGGCGTTGGTCCTGACCCAATCCGGGTCGGGATTGGGGCCGAGTACCGAAAAGCGGGGGTATTTGGCCGTTATCTCAGGCTCGTCGAGGCGGAAGATCGGCTGCACGTCGTAACTGATCCACTGGGTCAGGAACAGCGGCAGCCGTTCCCAATGCGATTCCCGCAGCACTTGCGGCAGATTGAAGAACCACAGCGCATAGAGCAGGTAGAGCAAGATGCCGCCGAGCAGCAGCAGCGGCGCGAAGCGCTTGTGGAACGGCCGGCGGAACACTTGCGGGAAGCGTTCCTCGATCGACTGGATCTCAGTGGCGGTCATGATCAAGCGCTCATCACAAAGGCCTGTTCGCCGACCAGCTTGCGGCGCAGCCAGGCGGAGAACTGGTCGACGATGAAGATGGTCGTGAACAGGAGCAGCACCAAGGCTATGGTCTTGGCGCCGAAGCCGCGCGAGATCGACAGCTTCAGCTCCTCGCCGATGCCGCCGCCGCCGACCGCGCCCATGATGGTGGAGATGCGCACGTTGATCTCGATCCTGAGCAGCGTGTAGGACATGAAATTGGGCAGCACCTGCGGCAGACCGGCAAAGCGCACCCGTTCGAACCAGTTGGCGCCAACGGCCCGCAGGCCTTCCTCGGCGCGCATGTCGATGTTCTCGTTGATCTCGTAGAACAGCTTGCCCAGCGCACCGATCGAATGCAGGCCGATGGCGATGATGGCGGCGATCGGGCCGATCGAGACGATGGCCGCGAACAGGCCGGCGATGACGATCTCGGGAAAGGCGCGCAGCAGTTCCATGACGCGCTTGACGACAAGCCGCAGCAGCGGATGCGGCGTCAGGTTGCGCGCCGCGATGAAGGAGAACGGCACGGCGAAGACGAAACCGATAAATGTCGAGACCAGCGCCACGTTAAGCGTGGTCAGCATCAGCTCGAAATATTCGGGGATGTAGAAACCGCCCCAGACATAGGCGCGGCCGAGCGGAAAGTTGAATTCCTGCGTGCCGGTGTCATGCGGCGAGGCGATGTCGAACAGCGCCCGCCAGACATCGTTCCAGTCCTTGGGAACGAGCCAGCTCAGGAAATCCAGAATGTGCGGCAGCCGGTCGAAGAAGTGCCCGGCATTGGCCTCGTCGGCGAACCACATGGTGCCGCCAAGTGCGACCAGCAGCAGGCAGACGCCGATGGCGGTGTAGAGCCGGCGCAAGGAGGTCTGGCGACGCCAGGCGTCGGCCATCTGGTGCGTGGCGCCGGAAGGAGCTGTCACGGAAAGGGTCATCATCGGACATGCAGGAAGGGCGGCATTTCCTCGATGCCGCCCTTCCTGATTTTTGCCCTTAGCCGCCGATGGCCGCCTTACGGGCTTCGACGATGACGTTGTAGAAATCCGCCTTCACAGGAACGTAGCCGGTAAAATCGCCGCCTTCCACGCCTTCGAAGCAGGCCTTGTCCTTCTTGGGCAGGTCGGTGAAGAAGGCGGCCAGCTTGGCCGCCATCTCGTCGCCGAGCGCGGTGCGCACGACCAGCGGGCCGTTCGGAATCAGGCCCGAGCGCCAGACCTCGACGAAGTCGTTGGGGTCGACGGCGCCCTTGGCGACTTCCTTGTGGAAGGTGCCGGAGGTGTAGCCGTCCTTGAAGTCGCCGATGCCGGAGGAATCGTCCACCGCCACGTCGACCTTGCCGTCACGCACGGCGAGCACGTTGTTTTCATGGCCGCCATTGAACTGGGTCGAGGCGAAGAATGTTTCGTTCGACGCGCCCGTATCCTTCGGAATCTGCGTCAGCGGGATCAGATAGCCGGAGGTCGAATCCGGATCGGCGTAGCCGAGCTTCTTGCCCTTGGCCGACTTGATGTCGGTGATGCCGGAGGACTTCAGCGCCAGGCCGATCGAATAGTAGCCGGTGGCGCCGTCGGTCTGCTGGGTGGTGAGGATCGGGGTCACCGCCTTGGGATCCTTGAGGACGACGCTGGCGTAGCCGGAAGCGCCGAGCTCGGCGAAATCGAGCGTGCCACCGAGCAGGCCCTGGATGACACCGTCATAGTCGGCGGCCGGGAACAGCGAGACCTTCTCGAAGCCGAATTCGGCCTTCAGGTGATCGGCCAGACACTGGTAGTTGCGCAGCCGGTCGGTTTCGTTCTCGCCGCCGAGGATGCCGACGCGGAATTCCTTCATATCGGCGGCATGGGCCGCGCCGGTGGCCATTGCGAGCACCGAAACGGCGCCAAAAACCATTTTCCTGAACATCTGATTTCTCTCCTGTGGGTTCCGGCCCCGCGCCGGCGGCGTTGGTGATTTTGACGGGTGCCCTGACGCGGGCTGGCGATCCAGATCGCTCTCAGTAACCAGGGAATGCGGGTTCGAGCGGTCCGGCGGATGCGGCGATCTTTTGCTTGAAGGCAACGCTGGTCGAGGTGATAGCCTCGGAGATTTCGCCGCCATTGCTGTCGGCGCCGTAAACGAGACGGACGGCCTCGCGGTTAAGCTCCTCCGGCGGCCCGTCGAACACGACCTTGCCCGCGGCCATGCCGATGATGCGGTTGCAATAGGTGCGGGCGGTGTCCAGCGTGTGCAGGTTGGTGACCACGGTGATGCCCTCGCGCAAATTGATGTCCTGCAGCGAATCCATCACCACCTTGGCGTTGAGCGGGTCGAGCGAAGCGATCGGCTCGTCGGCCAGGATCACCCGGGGCTGCTGCATCATGGCGCGGGCGATGGCAACGCGTTGCTGCTGGCCGCCCGACAAGGTGCCGGCGGGCTGCAGCGCGGTGCGGGCGATGTCGAGCCGCTCAAGGGCGGCTACCGCCTGCGCACATTCGGTCCGCGAGAACATGCCGAAAAGGTTCGACAGGGTCGGGCGATGGTTCAGCCGGCCGAGCAGCACATTGGTCAGCACGTCGAGGCGCGGCACAAGGTTGAATTGCTGGAAGATCATGGCGCAGTCGCGCTGCCAGCGCCTGAGTGGCGAACCGCGCAATTGCGAGACCTCGGCGCCGTCGAAGAAAATCGATCCATGGCTGGGATCGATGAGGCGGTTGATCATACGCAGAAGGGTCGACTTGCCGGCGCCGGAACGGCCGATGACGCCGACCATCTGACCCTGCGGGATCGAGATGCTGACATCGTTGACGGCGGTGTTCTTGCCAAATCGTCGGGTGACGCCGCGGATTTCGAGCGTGGCTGACATGGTGCGTTCCCGTCCAGTCGCGGTTGAAGGTCCTGTTGACCCTCGCTAGCGCAGCGCCATGAACCTGCGGTGTCGGATTGATGTCAGTTTTGTTACCACCCACAGCCGTTTCGTGCGCGATCAGGCCAGGACCATCAGTTCCTCGAAATGCTCCATGCCCCTGAAGCTGCAGAAGGCAGGCGGCTTGAGAAGACAGCCTCCTGTCCGAGTTCAATTTCAGGGGTGTGAATGGTGAACGGCCCTATTCCATTCACCACCGTCATCCGCCGTATTTTTCCAGGAAAGCCTCGGCCTCGAGCTGACGGAAATCGTCGAGGGCGGCGCGCAGCCTTGCATGGTCCCAATCCCACCAGGCAAGCGCCTGATAGCGCTCGGCGGTGCGGCGGTCGAAGCGCTCGCGGATCGGCTTTGCCGGCACGCCGGCGACGATGGTGTAGGGCGCGACATCCTTCGATACCACCGCACCGGCGCCAACGGCGGCGCCATCGCCGACGGTGATGCCGGGCAGGATTGTCGAGCCATGGCCGAGCCAGGTGTCGTGGCCGATGAAAACACGCCTTGCACGGCGCTCAGCGAAAAATTCGCTCTCGTGTTCGGCATCGTCCCAATAGTCCGATGCGCGGTAGGTGAAGTGGTGCAGCGTCGGCCGCCAGGTCGGGTGGTTGGTGGCGTTGATGCGCACGCTTGCCGCGATGTTGGCAAATTTGCCGATCGTCGCACACCAGACGGCGCAGTCCTGCATCATGTAGGAATAGTCGCCGAGTTCGCTTTCCGAAACCCGGCTGCGGTCTGCGATCTCGGTCCAGCGGCCGAGCGTCGAGTTCTGCACCTCCGCCGTGGGATGGACCAGCGGCGTCTCCGACAATTTCCTGCTCATGCGGCGAGCTTTCCCGGGGCGAAGGCGGTGACGTCGATGATGCGGTCGGCCACCGCTTCGCGCACGTCGTGGTCATGGAAGATGCCGAGCAGGGCGACGCCGGCCGCTTTCTTGGCGGCGATGAGTTCGATCACCACATCGCGGTTCCTTGCATCGAGCGAGGCGGTGGGCTCGTCGAGCAACAGGATCGGGTGCCCGGTGATGAAGCCGCGCGCGATGTTGACGCGCTGCTGCTCGCCGCCGGAGAAGGTCGCCGGCGGCAAGGCCCAGAGCTTTTCCGGCAGATTGAGCTGCGCCAAGAGCGCGCGTGCCTTTTCCCGTGCCGCCTCGCGCTCCTCGCCGCGCTCGACCAGCGGCTCGGCGACGACATCGAGTGCGCAGACGCGGGGCACGGTGCGCAGGAACTGGCTGACATAGCCGATCGTTTGCCGGCGCACGGCAAGCACGGTGCGCGGGCTGGCGCTGGCAAGATCGATCAGCCCGGCTTCGTGCGCGACGATGATCTGGCCTTCGTCGACGTCGTAATTGCCGTAGAGCATCTTCAGGATCGAACTCTTGCCGGCCCCGGACGGGCCGCCGAGTATGGTGCATTCACCGGCGCGGATCGAGAAGGAGACACCGGCGACGACAGGCAATTTGATGCCGTCGCGCAGATGCATGGTGAAGCTCTTGGCGACATCGGAGACAACGAGCGGGGTCGGCATCAGAAGATTCTCCTGTTGTCGTATGTTTGCGGGCCGGCGCCCCCCTCTGGCCTGCCGGCCATCTCCCCCTCAAGGGGGGAGATCGGAAGCTTTTGCGTCTCGCACATTCCGCGAGGTCGAAAATCGGCGAAAGCGGAGGTGACAGCCAATCTCCCCCCTTGAGGGGGAGATGGCCGGCAGGCCAGAGGGGGGTGACTTGGCGCCATCTCAAACCTGCAAAATGGAAGAAACTAGCAACTGCGTATACGGCGCGCGCGGGTCGTCGAGCACGCGGTCGGTGAGGCCGCTTTCGACGACGCGGCCGTCCTTCATCACCATCATGCGCTGCGACAAAAGCCGGGCCACCGCGAGGTCATGGGTGACGACGATGGCAGCGAGGCCAAGATCGGTGACGAGGCCGCGCAAGAGATCAAGCAGTCGCGCCTGCACCGATACGTCGAGGCCGCCCGTGGGTTCATCCATGAACACCAGCCGCGGGCCGGTGACGAGATTGCGGGCGATCTGCAGGCGCTGGCGCATGCCGCCGGAAAAGGCGCGGGGTTCGTCATCGATGCGGTCTTGCTCGATCTCGACGCGCGACAGCCAGTCGACGGCGGTGGCGCGGATCTTGCCATAGTGGCGGTCGCCCACCGCCATCAAGCGTTCGCCGACATTGGCGCCGGCCGACACCGTCATGCGCAAGCCGTCGGCCGGATTCTGGTGGACAAAGCCCCAGTCGGTGCGCATCAGGAAGCGGCGCTCGGCCTCGCTCATGCGGTAGAGTTCACGGAACTGGCCGTCGCGCATGCGGTAGCTGGCGGTGCCGGATGAGGGCAACAGGCGCGTCGACAGGCAGTTGAGCAAAGTCGTCTTGCCGGAGCCCGATTCGCCCACGACAGCCAGGACTTCGCCCGGCCACAGATCGAAGGTGACGTTGTCGCAGCCGACACGCGAGCCGTAGAATTTCGAGAGCGCGGAGACGCGCAGCAAGGGTTCGTCGGTCATTGTATCTCCTTACCCTTTCCCTTGTGGGTCGGCGCGCAGCGCCGGGGTGGGGGCTGCCGATGGGTCGCTACCCCCACCCGCGCCTTCGGCGCGACCTCCCCACAAGGGGGAGGTAGGGGCGCTGCGTCGCTTCTCGCAGTGGTCGGTGTCCGAGCAGACGAACATGTGGCCGCCATGGTCGTCGAGGATGACCTCGTCGAGATAGACGTTCTCGGCGCCGCACAGCGCGCAGGGCTGGTCGAAGGTCTGCACCTCGAAGGGATGATCGTCGAAGTCGAGGCTGACCACGTCGGTGAAGGGCGGCAGCGCGTAGATACGCTTCTCGCGGCCGGCGCCGAACAGCTGCAAGGCCGGCGAGCGGTGCATCTTGGGATTGTCGAATTTCGGTGTCGGCGACGGGTCCATCACATAGCGGCCTTCGACCTTCACCGGATAGGCGTAGGTGGTGGCGATGCGGCCGTGCTTGGCGATGTCCTCGTAGAGCTTCACATGCATGAGGCCGTATTCCTCCAGCGCATGCATCTTGCGCGTTTCGGTCTCGCGCGGCTCGAGGAAGCGCAGGGGCTCGGGGATCGGCACCTGGTAGACCAGCACCTGGCCCGCGGCGAGCGGATGTTCGGGAATGCGGTGGCGGGTCTGGATGATGCTGGCGCTGGCGGTGTCGGTCGTCACCGCCACATTGGCGACCTTCTTGAAGAAGGCGCGGATCGAGACCGCGTTGGTGGTGTCGTCGGCGCCCTGGTCGATGACCTTCAGCACATCGTCGGGGCCGATGATCGAAGCGGTGACCTGGACGCCGCCGGTGCCCCAGCCATAGGGCATCGGCATTTCGCGGGAAGCGAACGGCACCTGATAGCCGGGAATGGCGATGCCCTTGAGGATCGCACGGCGGATCATCCGCTTGGTCTGCTCGTCGAGATAGGCGAAGTTGTAGGCGGCGATGTCGGTCGGTTGCGCGCTCATTCCGCGGCCTCTTTCTTGTCTTCAACCTTGCCGCTGTTTTCGCGGGCGTCATGCTCGGCGCGCATCCGGCGCACGAGGTCGAGTTCGGCTTGGAAGTCGACATAATGCGGCAGCTTCAAATGTTCGACGAAGCCGGTCGCCTGGACGTTGTCGGAGTGCGAGATGACGAATTCCTCGTCCTGGGCGGCGGCAACAATGTCCTCGCCGAGTTCGCTCGCACGAAGAGCGCGGTCGCAGAGTGCCATGGCCATCGCCTTGCGCTCGCTCTGGCCGAAGACCAGGCCATAGCCGCGGGTGAATTGCGGCGGCGCCTTGGCCGAGCCCTTGAACTGATTGACCATCTGGCATTCGGTGACGCGCACCGTGCCGAGCGGCACCGCGAAAGGCAGTTCGGGCACGTCGAGTTCCAGCTCGACCTCGCCGATGCGGATCTCGCCGACGAAGGGATGATTGCGGGCATAACCGCGCTGCGTGGAATAGCCGAGCGCCAGCAGGAACCCCTCGTCGCCGCGCGACAGCGCCTGCAGGCGGATGTCGCGGGCCATCGGGAACTCCAGCGGCTCGCGGGTGATGTCGCCGGGTGCATGGTCCTGCGGCATGTCTCCGTCCGGCTCGATCAGCCCTTCGCGAGCGAGGATCGCCGAGACGCGCGGCATTGCCTGCGCTTCCGTCTCGCGCCGCAAGGGCGCGGGGACATCGGCGCCGGCGGCAAGCTCGGGATCGAGCAGCCGGTGCGTGTAGTCGAAGGTGGGCCCAAGCAACTGGCCGCCGGGCAGGTCCTTGTAGGTCGCCGAAACGCGACGTTCGACCAGCATGGTGGCGGTGTCGATGGCATTTGTATAGCCAAAGCGCGGCAGCGTGGTGCGGTAGGCCCGCACCAGGAAGATCGCCTCGATCATGTCGCCACGCGCCTGCACGATGGCGAGCGCGGCGAGTTCGCGGTCGTAGAGCGAGCCTTCGCTCATCACCCGGTCGACGCCGAGCGCCAGTTGTTCGACGATCTGGTCGAGGCGCAGCGCCGGCACCGAGCGATCACCGCGCCTACGGTCGGCGAGCAGGCTGTGAGCATTGGCGATTGCCGCTTCGCCGCCTTTTACCGCGACATACATGCTAGGCCTCCATCGTCTTGATGCGTGTCGTCCGCGGCAGGCAGGCGAGGCTGTCATGTGCCGCCAGGATGATGTCGACGCCGCGCGGAAAGCGCCTGATATTCTGCTTCCACTGCTCGATGAAATGACGCGGCATCAGTGCCGGCGCTATCGCTGCCGTGTTCTCGATGCCGGGACCTTCGAGCAGCAGCGGCGTGCCTGACGTGAGATCGCCGACCTGCAGGATCAATGTGGTCGAGCGGTCGGGATAGTCCTGTGTGCCCTGCGAGAAACCATCGAGCGCCATCATCTCGGCCGGCGAGGCGATCAAAGCGAAATGCGCGTCGGCCGGGGTGTTGGCCAGCGGCGCGCCGCTGTGGAAGCCGAGCCAGGATATGACCGCCGCCGAGGCGTGCAGGGCCGGGTCGAGCCAGAGCGGCGTATCGTTGTCGCACAGTGCCAGCGCAACCGCGCCTGATGTCGCCGAAAGCGGCGCCGGAGGGCGGGCCAGGGCCGGCAAGGGCTGCACGCTGCCCGGCCGCGCCATCGCGTCCATGACGGCGCGAAACACCGTCTGGGCGTTGAACACCGGATCGGCGAACCCGCCCTCGATCGATTGCGCTGCGATGTCCATCAGTCTTCTCCGCGGACCATGGTGAAGAAATCCACCTTCGTCGCCGCCGTCTCGGCGCGGCGCTTATCTCGTGCCGTGGTCAGGGCGGCCCGCAGCGGCGCGAGAAGGCCCGTTTCGACCGCCTGTCGGTGAGCGGGGTCCTGCCACAGCGCGTCGGCGATGGCTGCCAGCTTCGCCTTCTGCTTGTCGTGTCCGAGCGCATAGCAATGGCCGACCTGTCCGGACGGCAGGCGTACGGTGGCGCGGGTCACGGTGGCCTCGCCGACATTGAAGGGCGCGCCGCCGCCGCCGATGCGGCCGCGCATGGTGACCAGGCCGGTCTCGGGACCGCGCAGCAGTTCGGCCTCGGCAGGCAGGCCGGATTCATTCCAGAGGCGAACGATGTCGCCGCCGCTGGACTGCGCCAGGGTTGCCATGGCCGCCTTGCGTTCCGCCTGGTCGCGGGCTTCCTGTCCTCGCATGAGTAACATCCCTTCGTTACAATTTGTCTATTGATATAGACAACTATACAAATTATAATCCATATGTAGCGCGAGTCCATGACGGGCGCGTGACAAATGCGGGTAAGGGCTGAGACCGGGGATATGACGGGGGGGTCCGACAGCATCGAGCGGCGCAGCGGCGTCTCCCTGTGGCGGCAGATCGCCGACAGGATCCTGCATGCGATCGCCATCGGCGATTTCGCCGAGAATGCCGCGCTGCCGCCGGAGATGGCGCTGGCCGAGCGCTATGGCGTCAACCGTCACACGGTGCGCAGCGCCATCGCGGCGCTCGTGCAGGACGGGGTGCTGCGGGCCGAGCAGGGGCGCGGCACTTTCGTGCTGTCGCGCAGGCGGCTGTCCTATCCGATCGGGGCGCGCACGCGATTTTCGACCGGCTTGCAAGGCCAGGCCTCGGAGCGGCACATCGTACTCCTCGCCTCATCGATCGAGCCCGCCAGCCGGCGCGTCGCCGAAGCCTTGGGCCTTGCCAGGGGATCGGATGTCATTCGCCTGGAGACGCGCGGCGAGGCCGACGGGCAGCCGGTGTCGCGCGCCTCCGGCTGGTTCGACGCCAGGCGCTTCGCCGGCATCGATGCCGCCATGGCCGAGACCGGATCGATCACCGCGTCGCTCAAGCGTTTCGGCATAGACGATTATCTCAGGCAATCGACGGTGCTGTCGGCGCGTCATGCCGATGCTTCCGACCTTGCCGACCTAGATCTGCAGCCGGGCGGCATCGTGCTGGTCACGGTGGCCGTCAACATCACGCCGGACGGCCAGCCGATCCAGTTCGCCGAGGCGCGCTTCCCGGCGGAGCGGGTGGAGCTGAAACTGTCGGCATTGTGAGTCGCGGGACGGTTGTCTATCCGATCTCTATCACGGCCTTGATCAGGCCGGATTTCTCATGCGCCCAGCGGGCGAGGTCACGGGGCGTGTCGGCGAGCGCGGTACGGTGGGTGACCAGCTTGGCGAGCGGCACCGCGCCATCGCGGATCGAGGCGGCGACGTGGTCGAAGTCGGCCCGCAAGGCATTGCGGCTGCCGACAAGCGTCATCTCGCGCTTGTGGAATTCGGGGTCGGAAAAAGCGATGTCGTCCTTGACGACGCTGACCAGCACCAGTGTCCCGCCATGCGCGACATGGGCGAAGGCCGACTGCACCGAGGCGGTGTTGCCGGTGGCGTCGAAGACCACGTCGAAACCTTCGCCTGATGTCGCTTCGCTGACCAGATCGGATGCCGCGTCGCGCGACCCGTCGAGGGTCTTGAAGCCGAGTTCATTGGCGGCGAAGCCAAGCCTCTCGCTGCTCATGTCGAGCAGCGTCACGTCGAGCCCGGCGATGCGGGCGAAGATGGCGGTGCCGAGCCCGATCGGTCCGGCGCCGATGACGAGCGTCCGTGCGCCGGGATCGGCACGCGAGCGCCGCACCGCATGGGCGCCGATGGCCAGGAATTCGACAGCCGCGGCATCGGCCAACGACAGGCCGTTGGCTGGATAGAGGTTTTGTGCCGGGACAAGGATCTGTTCGCACATGGCGCCGTCGCGATGCACGCCGAGCACTTCGATCCGGACGCAACAATTGGGCTTGCCGTGCCGGCAGGCGATGCATTTGCCGCACGCCAGATAGGGATTGATGATGACCGGCTCGCCCTTGGCAAGAGCAACGCCTTCACCCGCCTCGACAATGGTCCCCGACACTTCGTGGCCCATGATGCGAGGGTAGGCGAGGAAGGGATGCTTGCCCTCGAAGATGTGGTAGTCGGTGCCGCAAATGCCGACATGGCTGACCGCCACCAGCGCCCAGCCGGCAGGCGGTGATCCAGGGGCGGGACGGTCTTCCACGACAAGGTCGCCGGGCGAACGGCAGACAACGGCTTTCATGCTTCAATCCAGTCGGTTTCATGAAATCGCCGGCCGATCTTTCGACCGGTCAGGCGATCGATTTCAGTGGTTACTTGCCGCCGCGGCGGCGCAGGCCATCGAAATAGACGATGACGATGATCAACATGCCGGTGATGACGCGCTGCCAGAACGTGTTGACGTTGAGCAGATTGGCGCCGTTATTGATGGTGGAGAGGATGAACGAGCCGATCAGCGGCCCGTGCACCGAACCGATGGCGCCGAACAGCGACGTGCCGCCGATCACCGACGAGGCGATGGCCTGCAGCTCGTAGGTGTCGCCCTGCGTCGGATTGCCGATGCCGATGCGCGACGCGAGCAGCACGCCGACAAAGGCCGCGCACAGGCCGGACAGCACATAGGCCATGTAGATCGTGCGCGGCACGTTGACGCCGGAGAGACGCGCGGCTTCCGCGTTCGAGCCGACGGAGAAGAGATAGCGTCCCCATCGCGTGTGATGCAGGAAGACGTAGGAGGGCAGGGCAACCACGATCACCATCCAGAACAGATAGGGGATCCCCAGCAGCGAGCCGCGCGAAAACGCCTGGAACGCGTCGCTGTTGATCGATATCGAATTGCCATTGGTCATCAGGAGACCGATGCCGCGCAGCGAGGTCATGGTCGCCAGCGTGATGATAAAGGGCGGCAGGCCCATCCTGACGATGCCGAAACCGTGGAACAGGCCAATGGCGACTCCGACCAGCAGCGTCGCCAATACCGCGATCCAGACCGGCCAGCCGGCATTGATCAGCAGCGCGACGATGACGGTGGCGAAGCCGACGATGGCGCCGACGGAAAGGTCGATGCCGCCCGTGATGATGACGAAGGTCTGGCCGACGGCCAGGATGGCGATCAGAGAACCCTGGCGCAGCAGGTTGGTGATATTGAGCGCCGAAGCGAAGGACGGCGTGGCAACCGCCAGGATGACCCACATCAAAAGCAGCAGGCCAAGCAGCGTCAGCCCGAACAGGGCATTGTAGTTGCGCTTCGGCTTTTCGGCAGGGATTGCCTCGGTGCTCATGTCTGTCCTCCCGTCTTTTCTTGTTTCTCGGCCAGGGCCTGGCTCAGAATGTCCTCGTGATCGGCGGTGCGGAAACCATGCGTGGCCACCAGCTTGCCACGCCGGAACACATGCAGCGTGTCGGCCAGTTCGTAGACCTCAGGCAGATAGGACGAGATCAGGATGATGCCCGCGCCCTTGGACAACAGCACACTGAACAGCCGGTAGATCTCGGCCTTGGTGCCGACATCGACGCCGACCGTCGGCTCGTCGAAGATGAACAGTTTGGCGCCGTGCGCCAGCCATTTGCCGATGACGATCTTCTGCTGGTTGCCGCCCGACAGGCTGGAGGCCAGCGCGCCGCGCGTCGGCGTCTTGATCCTGAGGTCGGCGATCTGCCGGTCCGCCTCGGCCTTCTCCTGCGCAGACGAGATCAGCAGATTTTTCGATATGCGCTTGTAGATCGGCAAATTGAGATTCAATGCGACCGGCAGGTTGAGGCACAGGCCCTGGTCTCGGCGGCTTTCCGGCGCCAGCGCCATGCCGAGCTTGATGGCGTCGTGCTCGGAGTTGACCTGCACCTCCTTGCCTTCCCACAACACCTGGCCGGCCGATTTGCGGTGGCGGCCGTAGAGGGTGGTGACGAATTCGCTGCGCCCGGCTCCGATCAGGCCATAGAGCCCGACGATCTCGCCCGCGCGCACCGACAGCGAGACATTCTCGAAACCCTTGCCGGACAGGTTCCGCGCCTCGGCGATGACGGCGCCCGGCGTGAAATGCTCCTTGTGGTAGATCTGCTCGATCGAGCGGTTGATCATCAGCTTGACCAGCTCCGGCTCGTTGGTCTCGGCGATGTTTCTGGTACCGACCAGCATGCCGTCACGCAGCACCGAGACGCGGTCGGCGAGTTCGAACACCTCCTCCATGCGATGGCTGATGTAGATGATGGTGACGCCTTCACCCTTCAGGCGGCGGATCAGCGTGAACAGCTGGTCGGCCTCCTTGCGGGTGAGATAGGCGGTCGGCTCGTCGAAAATCAGGAATTTGGTGCCGCGCACGGTGGCGCGGGCGGCGGCGATCAGCTGCTGCTGGCCGATGGTGAGATCGCCGAGCACGACATGCGCCGGCAGGTCGAAGCCGAGACCGTCGATGATCTTCTGCGCTTCCCTGACCATGGCCCGCTGCTGGAGGATGCCGAAGCGCGAGTTCTCCTCGCCGAGGAACATATTGGCGGCGACGGTCAGGTGGCGGCAGAGCACGACTTCCTGGTGCACGGCGTTGATGCCGAGGGCCATGGCTTCGTGCGGCGTCGCCAGGGCAGCCGGCTTGCCTTCCCACACAACCTCTCCGGAGGTGCGCGGGATGACGCCGGTCAGGAGTTTGATCAGGGTCGATTTGCCGGCACCGTTCTCGCCGACAATGGCGTGGATCTCGCCCGCCTTGAAGGCCAGGGTCACCGGCTTCAGCGCATGCGTGCCGGGATAGCGCTTTTCCAGACCCTGCAGCTCGAGGATCGTCCTGCCGGGCTCCAGCACGGGGGCCGGATGCAGTTCCTGCGCGGTCGACGTCATGGCAATCCTCCCTGTTGTTTCCGGGGCGCGGAGGCCCCGGAAACAGTTGCGCGTGCCTATGCTCAGTTGAGCTTCGGGTTGAGCAGCGCGTCGATCTTGGGATCCTTCATGTTGGCCTTGGTGACCAGGTTGGCGCCGGTGTCGACATTGGTCTCGACCTTTTCGCCCTTGGAGGCGGCAAGTGCGGTCTTGATGCCGTCATAGCCCATCCGGTAGGGATCCTGGACGACGAGGGCGGAAATGACGCCGTCATTGAGGAACTTGATCAGCTTCTCGTCGCTGTCGAAGCCAACCAGCGCCAGCTTGCCGCCGAGGCTGTTTTCGGCGACAGCCTGCCCGACGCCCTGCGCCATGATCAGGTTGGAAGCGAAAATACCCTTGAGGTTCGGATTGGCCGTTATCAGGTCGGTGGCGATGTTGAGGCCGGTGGTGGCCTGGCCGTCGGCATATTTGTCGGCGACCAGCTTCAGGCCTGGATACTTCGCCTTGAGCTGTTCGATGAAGCCCTGCTTGCGCTGTTCGAGCGAGCCGGCGCCAGGCGTGTTGGTGATCAGGGCAACGTCGCCCTCGATCTTGCCGCCATTGGCTTCGCCGATGGCCGCTGCGAGGCCGTCAGCGGCAACGCGACCGCCCTGGACGTTGTCGGTGGTCAGGAAGGAGGTGAAGGCCTTGGAGTCGGCGCCGGAATCGATGCCGATAACCTTGACCTTGGCCGCGGCTTCGTCGATCGGCTTGCCGAGCGCCTTGAACTCGGTCGGCGAGATGACGATCGCCGCCGGATTGCTGGCGACGGCGTTTTCGAGGATCGAGATCTGGCCGTTGACGTCGGTTTCTGCCTGGGCGCCGAGCTCCGGCACGTTGACGCCGAGATCCTTGCCGGCCTTGCGGGCCCCGGCCAGGACGATCTGCCAGTAGAAGGACGTGGTGTCCTTGACGATGATCGGAATGGTCACGTCCGCCGCCGAAACCGGCGCCGAGTGCATGACGCCGGCAAGCATCGACGCGGCCGCCAGCGCCATGACTGCGCGGCGATTGAGAATGCTGGTCACGAATTTCATGGAATTCCTCCCTAGGTCGCCCTGTGAACGATACGGAAGCTCGGTTCGGATAGGCGTGGCCAAACAGAACTTTATCAATAAAAAACAGTTACGCTGTTTTGATAGTGCATCGATCCGGTCGATGCAAGCGGTGTTTATGCCATCCTCCGGGCCTGGCGGCATGAACTCACTGGCGCCTTGCTATCCCGCGCGGCCGACGCTTCCGTTTCGCCTGACTAGCGTATGGAATATTAATTCCATAAATTAGTCAATGTAGAATGCCCGTTCCTTCTTCGGTTCGCGGGATCGTGAAGCCCCCGCGATCGCGCGCCTTCAAAGGACCCGCAGCTTCACGCCAATTCCTGCACCACGGTGTAGGGGCGATATCTGGCGTAGTCCGCCTGAGGCACGTCTACATCGAGCAGTTCGAGATTGCGGGTCAGGTTCGCCAGCTTGGCGGTGCCGGTCAGCACGGTGGCGACCGAGGGTTCCTGGAGGGGGAACTGGAACGCGGCGGCGGCAAGCGGGTAACCACCTTCGGCGGCGATCCGCTCCATCGCGCCGACGCGGTCGAGCACGTCACCGCTGGCGGGCTTGTAATCGAAATGGGCGCCCTGCACCGGTCCGGTCGCCAATATGCCTGAGTTGAACACACCGCCGATGACCAGCGAGGTCTGTCGGGAGCGGCAGAGCGGCAAAAGTTCGGCTTCTGCGCTGCGATCGAGCAAGGAATAGCGGCTGGCGAGCAGGATGCAGTCGAGCGGCGCGCGACGCATCACGTCGAGGCAGATCCGGACTTCGTTGACGCCAAGCCCGTAGGCGGAAATGACGCCGGAGGTTTTCAGTTCCTCGAGCGCCTTGAGGCCGCCGTCCATGAGCTGGCGAAAATGCAGCTTGGTCTTCTCGACGCCATGCGTGTAAACGCCGATGTCGTGCACAAACAGGATGTCTATCCTGTTCAGCCCGAGCCGCGCATAGCTGAAGTCGACCGAGCGCATGATGCCGTCATAGGAATAGTCGTAGTCGAGCGCGAAGGGCAGCGGATCGACGTAGGAGTGATCGGGAACCTGATCCTCCGGAACGGGCCGGAACAGGCGCCCGACCTTGGTCGACAGCACATAGGAATCGCGCGGCTTATACCGCAGGAAGTCGCCGAAACGCCGCTCCGAGAGGCCGAAACCATAGAAGGGCGCGGTGTCGAAATAGCGCAGGCCCGCTTCCCAGGCGCCTTGCAACGTTTCCATCGCCGCCTCGCGCGAACAGGCGCGGTAGAGGCCGCCGATCGCGGCACCGCCGAAGCTGACTTCGGTGACCTCGAGCGCCGTCTGGCCGATGCGGCGTTTTTCCATGCACAACCTCCCCATTGCCCGCCATTGTCCGGCGCGGCGGATTCCAAGCGTCAGCCCGCAGCATTCCAGGAAAGTTCGTGACCACTTTCCGGACTGCGCGAACTCAAAGAGCTAGAGCGTCGCGCCGAGATGCCAGGGCACGAACTCGTTGTCGCCATAGCCGAAATCCTCGCTCTTGGTCTTGCGGCCGGAGGCCGTCTCGACGATCAGTTCGAAGATCTCGCGTCCCATGCCGGCGATGGTCTTCTCGCCGGAGGCGATGACGCCGCAATTGACGTCCATGTCCTCTTCCATCTGATTATACATGGTCGAGTTGGTTGCGACCTTGATCGACGGCGTCGGCCGGCAGCCGAAGCAGGAGCCGCGGCCGGTGGTGAAGACGATGATGTTGGCGCCGCCCGCCACCTGGCCGGTAGCGGACACCGGATCGTAGCCGGGCGTGTCCATGAACACCAGCCCGCTGCCGGTGACCTTTTCGGCATAGCCGAAGACGCCGTTGAGCGGCGTCTGGCCGCCCTTGGCAACGGCGCCCAGCGATTTCTCCAGGATGGTGGTGAGGCCACCGCGCTTGTTGCCGGGCGAGGGGTTGTTGTCGATCGAGGCGCCGTGCTTGGCGACGTGGTCTTCCCACCACTTGACATAGCCATCGAGCTTCTTGGCGATCTCGGGCGTCGCGGCGCGATAGGCGAGCAGATGTTCGGCGCCGTAGATTTCCGTCGTCTCGGAGAGGATGCCGATGCCGCCGACGCCGGCCAGGATGTCGACGGCTGCGCCCAGCGCCGGATTGGCCGTGATGCCGGACATGCCGTCGGAGCCACCGCATTGCAGGCCGACGACGATCTCGCTCACCGGGATCGGTTCACGCTTGAGCTGGCCGACTTCCTCGGCGATCTCGGCCAGCACACCCATGGCCTTCTCGACCGATTTGCGCGACCCGCCGGCGTCCTGGATGTTGAAATGGCGCTTGCCGGCGGCCGCACCCTTCTGGCCGTACAACGTGAGCTGGTTGACCTCGCAGCCGAGCCCGACCATCAGCACGCCGCCGAAATTGGGATGGCGGGCATAGCCGGCCAATGTGCGGTGCAGCACCATCATGCCGTCGCCGGTGGCGCTCATGCCGCAGCCCTGGCCGTGGACGATCGGGACGAAGCCGTCGATGCCGGGATATTTTGGCAGCAGCGTGCGGTTGGCCGCGTCGGCGATGGCGTGGCAGACGGTCGCCGAACAGTTGACGCTGGCGATGATGCCGATGAAGTTGCGCGTGCCGGCGCGGCCGTCGGCGCGGCGATAGCCCATGAAGGTGCGGGCGCGGTCGGCCTCGGTCGCATGCTCGGCCTCGCTTGGCGGCACCACCGGCAGGCGGCCGGCCTCGAACTCCAGATTGTGCGAATGGACATGCTCGCCGGGCGCGATGTCCTGCGTGGCGCGGCCGATCGCCTGGGCATATTTGACCACGGCGGACCCGGCGGGAATCGGCTTGATCGCCACCTTGTGGCCGGGCTCGATGACGGCAGCGGCAAGCGCACCGCCCGGCAGCGCGGTGCCGATCTCGATGCGACCGTTGGCGACCGCGACATTGTCGGCTGGGGACAGAAGAATGGAGTTGGAGGCGTTCACGGGCGTTTCCTGGGGTGATCCTGGGCGGCGCGCGGATTGACACGCGCTTGTTAAGAGTTAATGTCTTTTATCGTGAAAAAACAGTTTTGCGTCAATTGTTTTTTCCCCGGCAGTTCCTGTGCCCGTGGATGAGTAGCGGCGCTGCAACCGGTAAGCGAGCTCCTCGGCAAAGCGATTCCGCTTTCAAGGGTGACGGGAACGTCATATTTGCGCTTCAAGTCGGCCGCCGCAAGCGCCGGCCAGCGATGGGTCAGGGCATGTCGAAGAGCAACAACGTCTACAAGGATGCCTACAACAGGTGCCTCAGGCTGCTCGACGAGACGCGCAGCCTGCCTTCGGAACCGGAACTGGGTACGCTGCTCGGCGTCAGCCGCACCACCGTGCGCAGCATCCTTGCGCGCATGGAAGAAACCGGGCTGATCGCCTGGAACAAGCGCGCCAAGACGGTGCTGCGCGAAACGCGCCCCGATGATTTCTTCCCCGAGGAAGAGACCGACACGCTGGCCGAGATCATCGAGCGGTCGTTCATGCGCAGGCTGCTCGCCGGCGGCGCCGAGGCCGGCATGCAGATCAACGAGCTCGAACTGGCGCGCGAGATCGGCGTCGGCACCACCAGCGTGCGTGAGTTCCTGATCCGCTTCTCCCGCTTCGGCCTGATCGAGAAGCGCCGCAACAGCCATTGGGTGCTGAAGGGTTTCACCCGCGCCTTCGCGCTGGAGTTGACGGAAATCCGCGAGATGTTCGAGCTGCGCTCGGCATCGGCATTCACCGCGCTGCCGCAGGATAGCGCGGTGTGGGCCGATCTCGACAATCTCGAAGAGGAGCACCGCGGCCTGGCCCGTGACATCGCCACGCGTTTCAACGAATTCTCGGAGCTCGACGAGCGCTTCCATCGGCTCATCCACCGCGCCTCGCACAATCGCTTCATCGTCGATTTCTACGATGTCATCGCCATGATCTTCCACTACCACTACCAGTGGAACAAGGCGCAGGAGCGCGAGCGCAACGAAATCGCGATCGGCGAGCATCTGGCCTATATCGCGGCGCTCAAATCACGCGATCTGGGCAAGGTCGATGCCGCCTGCCGCAAGCATTTGAAGTCGGCGCGCCAGACGCTGCTGACCTCGATTCCCGAGAGCCGGCACCCACAGAGGCCCTGATCGCGCCGCGTTGCCGCAGCACCGATTTGCCGATTTTCCGTCTCTTGCTGCCGTGGTAGACATCTTCCGATGATCGCTTGAAGAAGCAGATGGTTTGAACAGGCACGTCATTTGAACAAGAAGGGGAGACGGTGGAGCATGCCGGTCGCGCTTGTCGCGGCCTACCTGCTGCTGCTTCAGTCGACGCTGAGCGCATTCGCCTTCGCCACCGGGCCGGCCGCCTCGCAAATCGACGCCTTCGGCAACGTCATCTGTACCCACGAGGGCACTGCCCAGCTTCCCGATGGCGGCCCGCATCCGTCGCATCTGCCGGCATGCTGCATGCTGGGCTGCAGCATGGTTTCAGCGGCCTTTGCGCCGCCACCCGATGCCGGGCTTGCGCTGGCCTCGCTTTCGTTCGAAGCCGTCGTTTTCATCTTTCCGGCGGCGACGCATCTCGATTTCGCGCGCCAACGCTCGCCGTCGAACCCTCGCGCGCCGCCGCTTTCGGCCTGAGCTTGCTGTACGCTCGGCGGAACCTTCCGCCGGTGCTTTCATCCAAAGAACGGATCTTTCGCGACCGGCCATCGGCGCGATTCCCTATTCATGGAGCAAACCATGTCCCAAGCTTTTCATATCGCGGCGCCTCCTTCGGGCGACCGCACCAAGTTCCTGCGCAGTTTCAATGAACATGCCGGCCTTGCCGTGCTGGCGTTCGTGCTTTTGTTCTTCGGTGCCCAGGCCGTCTGCGCGCATGAATTCAAGGCCGGCGATCTCGAGATCGAGCATCCCTGGTCGCGCGCGACACCTACCGGCGCCAAGGTGGCCGGCGGCTATTTCACCATCACCAACAAGGGCAATGCACCCGACCGGCTGCTGTCGATTTCCTCCGACGTCTCCGAAAAGGCAGAGCTGCATGAGATGGGCGTCAAGGACGGCGTCATGACCATGCGGCCGGTGACGGGAGGCCTGGAAATCCCGGCCGGCGGCAAGGTGGCGCTAGCACCCGGCGGCTATCACCTGATGTTCATCGGCCTGAAGCGGCAACCCAAGCAGGGCGAAGAATTCGCCGCCACGCTGACCTTCGAAAAGGCTGGCGCCGTCAACGTCGAGTTCGCTGTCGAAGGCATGGGCGGCGGCATGGACGACCACGCCAATTAATCAGGCCCATTCCGGATTTTGAAATCAGAGGGACCATCATGAACAAGTATCTTTTGTCGGCCGGCGCGCTCCTGGCGCTGGGGACCGGTGCCGCCTTCGCGCATGTCACGCTCGAAACCCAGGAAGCGGCGGTCGGTTCGACCTACAAGGCCATCCTGAGGGTGCCGCATGGCTGTGACGGCAAGGCGACGACCGCCGTGCGCGTGCAGATCCCGGAAGGGGTGATCGCGGTGAAGCCGATGCCGAAGCCCGGCTGGACGCTGCAGACCAAGAAGGGCAAGTACGAGAAATCCTACCAGCTCTACGGCCAGGCGGTGGCCGACGGCGTCAAGGAGGTCGATTGGAGCGGCGGCAATCTGCCGGACGAATTCTACGACGAGTTCGTCTTCCGGGCGATGCTGACGGCAGACCTCCCGGCGGGGCAGAAACTCTATTTCCCAGTGGTGCAGGAGTGCGATGGCGTCGCCGACCGCTGGATCGAAATCCCGGCGGCCGGGCAGGACGAAGACTCCCTGGAGAACCCCGCGCCCGGCATCAAGCTCACGCCGAAAAAGTAAGCTCTCGCGGCGCGCTCCATGTCAGGAGCGCGCTGCATTTCATGGCAATGACATGACGGTGATATTCCCTTCCAGGACGGTTCGTGCGGCCGGCAAGCTCATCGGCCGGGTTTCTACTGGGCTGCTGGTCGTGGCCGTGCTGCTGATTGCCATGGCGGCGACAAACCAGGCTTTCGCCCACGCCGCGCTGATCAAGACCGATCCGGCCGACGGCGCCGTGCTGTCGCAGGCCCCGGCGCAATTCGCGCTGACTTTCAGCGAACCGGTCTCGCCACTGGTGCTGACGCTGGTGAAACCCGACGGCACGGCCGTTCCGCTGACGTCCTTCCGCCTCAGCGACCAGACCGTCGTGATCGACGATCCGCAGGCACTTGGATCGGGCACGCATGTGCTGAGCTGGCGGGTCATTTCCGCCGACGGTCATCCGGTCGGCGGCTCTCTGCTGTTTTCCATCGGCGCGGCGAGCGAGCCGCCGGCCGTTTCCGAAGCCGTCGACTGGCAGTTGCGCTCGGCGATCTGGATCGGCAAGATCTGCCTCTATATCGGCCTGTTCCTCGGCGTCGGCGGCGCCCTCGCCCTCGCCTGGCTGGCGCGGGGTGGCCGCGCCGGACAGCGCTTCGTTGCCGCCGCAATCCTGTGCGGGCTGGTCGCGGCACCCCTGTCGCTTGCCTTTCAAGGGCTGGATGCGCTGGGCGCGCCGCTCTCGCATCTGGCGCAGCCGGCCATCTGGACCGCGGGTCTCGACACCAGCTTCGGCTGGACGGTGTTGATCGCGCTGATCGCGCTGGGGCTCGGTCTTTTGTCGCTGGCCGGGCCGCGCGCGGCCGCCAGGCCCGTAGCGCTCGCCGGCCTGGCCGGAACGGGTCTCGCACTCGCCGCCAGCGGCCACGCAAGTGCTGCCGAGCCGCAATGGCTGACGCGGCCGATGGTGTTCCTGCACGGCGCCGGCATTGCCTTCTGGGCCGGTGCGCTGGCGCCGCTCGGGCTCGCGCTGAAACGGCAGGATGCCGAAGCCGTCACGTTCCTTCGCCGGTTCTCCGCCGCTATCGTGCCGGTGGTGGCCTTGCTTGCCGCCGCCGGCGTGGTGCTGGCCGTCATCCAGGTGCAAACACCCACAGCGCTGGTCAACACGGCCTATGGCCGGCTGCTGCTGGTCAAGCTCGCGCTGCTGGTCTTCCTGTTCACGCTCGCCGCCGTCAACCGCTGGAGATTGACGGCGATGGCCGAGGCGGGGGCGACGGAGGTGCGGCGCAGGCTCACCCGTTCGATCGGCGTCGAAATGCTGATCGTGCTTGCCATCTTCGGTGTTGCCGCCGGCTGGCGCTTCACGCCGCCGCCACGGGCGCTGGCGATTGCAGCGGCGCAGCCGGTTTCGGTTCATATCCACGCGCTGAAGGCGATGGCCGATCTCAGCATCACGCCCGGCCATGCCGGGCCGGTCGCCGCCTCGATGATCATCATGACCGGTGATTTCGGGCCGCTCGACGCCAAGGAGGTGACGCTGGTGCTGTCGAAGCCGGACTCCGGCATCGAGCCGCTGAAGCGGGCGGCGACCAAGCCCGGCGACGGCAGCTGGCGTGTCGACGATCTCGTCATCCCGGTCCCTGGCCGGTGGACGGCGCGTATCGACATACTGGTCTCCGACTTCGAGATGGTGAAGATCGAGGCGCCGGTAGACATCAGGCCGTGATGGCTCTCCAACACAATTCGGCGAGGCGGTTGACGCGAGCGTGAAGGCCCGTCAATCATCCTGGCAGGATGCATCTTTGCAAAACCCGGGCAATCGCGGGCTCGAACAAACAAGATCCGAAGCAGGGAAGAAACATGGAAAAAGCCGAAATCGGCCTGATCGGCCTTGGCACGATGGGCTCCAACCTGGCGCTCAACATTGCCGAGCACGGGCACCGCATCGCTGTTTTCAATCGCACCAAGGCGCGTACGGATGCCTTTGTCGAGAATGCCGGCGCGCTCAGGGATATGGTTGTCCCCTGCTACAGCCTGGAGGAACTCGCCGCCGCGATCCGGCCGCCGCGGCCGATCATCATCATGGTGCTTGCCGGCAAGCCGGTCGATGAACAGATCGCCGCCTTGCGCGGCGTGCTGTCCAACAACGACATCGTCATCGATGCCGGCAATGCCAATTTCCGCGACACGATGCGGCGCTTTTCCGAATTGTCGGGCTCCGGCCTCACCTTCATCGGCATGGGCGTGTCCGGCGGCGAGGAAGGTGCGCGCCACGGGCCGTCGATCATGGTCGGCGGCACCGAAGAGTCCTGGAAGCGCGTCGAGAAGGTGCTGACGGCAATCTCCGCCAAGTTCAAGGACGAGCCATGCGCGGCCTGGCTCGGCACCGACGGCGCCGGCCATTTCGTCAAGACCATCCACAACGGCATCGAATATGCCGACATGCAGATGATCGGCGAGATCTACGGCATCCTGCGCGACGGCCTGGGCATGGGGCCAAAGGAGATCGGCACCGTGTTCGCCGGCTGGAACAAGGGCCGGCTCAACTCCTATCTGATCGAGATCACCGCCAAGGTGCTGGCATCGGATGATCCCAAGACGGGCAAGCCGGTGGTCGACATCATCCTCGACCGCGCAGGCCAGAAGGGCACCGGCAAATGGTCGGTCATCGAGGCACAGCAACTCGGCATTCCGGCGACCGCCATCGAGGCGGCGGTGGCGGCACGCGTCCTGTCGTCGATCAAGGACGAGCGGCTTGCGGCGGAAAAAGCCTATGGCGGCATCGGCGTCACCAGGATTTCGGGCGACAAGGCGGACCTGCTCAAGGACCTGGAATTGGCGCTGTTCGCCGGCAAGATATCAGCCTACGCGCAAGGCTTCGCCGTAATGAGCGGCGCTTCGAAGGAGTTCAACTGGAACCTGCCGATGCCGACCATCGCCAAAATCTGGCGTGCCGGCTGCATCATCCGATCGCAGATGCTCGACACCATGGCCGAAGCCTTCGGCAGCGGCGGCGCTTCGACCAATCTCCTGATGGCGCCGGCCTTCATCACCATGATGCAGGAAGCGCATCCGTCACTGCGGCGCGTCGTGGCCAGGGCTTCCGAAGCCGGATCGCCGGTGCCGGCGCTGTCTTCGGCCCTCGCCTATTTCGACAGCTATCGCCAGGGCCGCGGCACCTCGAACCTGATCCAGGCACAGCGCGATTTCTTCGGGGCGCATGGATTCGAGCGCATCGACGACAAGGGCGCTTTCCATGGACCCTGGGGGAGCGGCGCGGCCGGTTGACGGCTCGGCTTCAAATCAGCCGCGATAGGCCACAACCCCGCCCGGAGCGCTGAGCGACTGCAGCGAGCCGGGCGCTGCGCCGCCGATCCAGCCGAGCACGGCGCGGGCGAGCTCGGAACCGGCCAGCCGGAAGTTCTCGTTGACGATGAGCAGTTCCCGGCGGAACAGATGCAGCAGTTCCGACGACTGTTTCGACACAACGTCGATGTCGCGGCCGAGCTTCAACCCGGCGTCCTCGATGCCTGCAACAATGGCGAGTGTGGCGGCCGCGGCGCTGCTGACGATGCCGTCCGGCCTGAAGTCGCGCCGCATCAGCTGCGCCGTCCTCATCCTGATCTGCTCGATCGAGTGGTCGATCGAAACCGTGTTGAACGGCACCTCCGAGGCACCGACTTCGCTCAGCGCGTCGGCAAAACCGTTCACGGTGTGGCCGTGATAGGTCAGGCCGACCGGCGGCGTCACCAGGGCCAGCCGACGCCGACCCAAGCCGGCCAGATGGCGCACCGCCTCGGCCGCGAAGGCGTAATTGTCGAAATCATGATAGGGGTGCACGAGCCCCATATCGGTGCGGCCGTGCGTTGCAAAGGGTATGCCGCGCTCCAGCATGTAGCGAGCCCTTGGATCGTTGGGCTGGGTGCGCGAAATGATGACGCCGTCGGCGGAGCCGGTCTCCACCAGATAACGCACCGGGTCTAGCGGATCCTGCGAGCGCGAGTAGGGCGTGACGATCAGATGGTAGGGCGTATCGGCGATGACTTCGGTGACGCCGTAGATGATGTCGGAGACAAAGCTCATGATCTCGTGCTCGGTGTTGAGCACGAGGCTGATGACGTTGGTCTTGCCGGTTCGCAGGCGCACGCCGGCGCGGTTGGGCCGGTAACCGATCTGCTTGGCCACGAGCTGGACGCGGCGCCTGGTCTCGGCGCCGATCTCCGGCGCGTCTTTCAGCGCCCGCGACACGGTGGTGACGCCGAGCCCGGTCATAAAGGCGAGCGTCTTCAGCGTCGGCCGCTCCCTGGCCGACGTCTCGTCATCGCTGTCCGTGCGCCGTCTGTCCATTCGTCCCGCCCCGTCAGGCGCTTAGCAGCCGCTGGGCAGGCCGGCAATCGCCGCCGTCGCTCCCATGGCGCGTCTCCTTAGCTGAACAAGCCTATACTGAAACGTTACAGCTTGTCACGATCAGTGTGTAATCAGGGCTGTGGCCGAGGTCGAAAGCCCGCACGGGCTCGCCGCCGAAAAGCATTGGGAATCAGCAGGTAGGGCCTTGCGGACAAGCTTCTTGCGGGTTTTCCCCTTTGCTCAGAGCCATTTTGCATATTGCGGTGCACAATGGGACCTATCGCGAAAGGATTTTGTTCGCAGCCCGAAAAATATCGGACTGACTTTCAAGGGAAGGGTTGCGCAGGCCTCGCAATTGCCGTATCGAAAATCTGTAACGTTTCAGATTCTGGGAGGAAACCGAAATGCGATACAAATTCCTGACCGCCGCGCTTGCGGCGACGGTGGCGTTGAATTTTGCCGGGCCGGCGGCCGCGACCGATCTGGAAGTCACCCATTGGTGGACATCCGGCGGCGAGGCGGCGGCGGTCGCCGAACTCGCCAAAGCCTTCGACGCAACCGGCAACCACTGGGTCGACGGCGCCATCGCCGGGTCCGGCGGTACGGCGCGGCCGATCATGATCAGCCGCATCACCGGCGGCGACCCGATGGGCGCCACCCAGTTCAATCATGGCCGGCAAGCGGAAGAGCTGGTGCAGGCAGGCCTGATGCGCGACCTCACCGATGTCGCCACCAAGGGCAAGTGGACCGAGGTCGTGCGGCCGAAGAGCCTGCTGGACGGTTGCACCATCGACGGCAAGATCTATTGCGTGCCGGTCAACATTCACTCCTGGCAGTGGCTGTGGCTGTCGAACGCGGCCTTCGAGAAGGCCGGCGTGCCGGTGCCGAAGAACTGGAACGAATATGTTGCCGCCGCCCCGGCGCTGGAAAAGGCCGGCATCGTGCCGCTCGCGGTCGGCGGGCAGGCCTGGCAGGCGTCGGGCGCATTCGACGTGCTGCTCGCCGCAGTGGGCGGCACCGACACTTTCCTCAAGGTCTACAAGGACAAGGATGCGACGTTCGCCGCCGGTCCTGAAGTCGCCAAGGTCTTCAAGGCCGCCGACGATGCGCGCAAGATGGCCAAGAACACCAATGTCCAGGACTGGAACCAGGCGACCAACATGGTCATCACCGGCAAGGCCGGCGGCCAGATCATGGGCGATTGGGCGCAAGGCGAATTCCAGGTCGCCGGCAAGACAGCCGGCAAGGACTACACCTGCCTTCCCGGGCTTGGCCTGAACGAGGTCATCGCCACCGGCGGCGACGCCTTCTACTTCCCGCTGCTCAAAGACGCCGACAAGTCCAAGGCGCAGGAAGTGCTGGCCGAGACCTTGCTCGATCCCAAGACCCAGGTCGCTTTCAACCTCAAGAAAGGCTCGCTACCGGTGCGCGGCGACGTCGACCTCAACGCTGCGAACGATTGCATGAAGAAGGGGCTCGACATCCTGGCCAAGGGCGCCGTCATGCCCTGGACGGACCAACTGCTCTCGCAGGACAGCCAGAAGCAGAAGGAGGACCTGTTCTCGGAGTTCTTCGCCAAGCCCGACATGACGCTCGAAGAAGCACAAAAGCGGTTCGCCGACATCATCGCCTCGGCCGATTGACCACCGACGAGCCGCCTCGCTCCCGACCCGGCCACCCGCAGGGCCGGGGGCGAGGCGTGCCGACCTTGCCGCCCTTACCCGATCCAGCATGGCTGCACCGATGAGCAAGAGCGAACGCCCGAGCCAACTCTTCCGCAACCTCAATGCGAAGGTCGCCTCGATCCCGATGATCCTCACCGCGCTGGTGGTGTTCGTCGGCGGCACAGCCTGGACGGTGCTTTATTCCTTCACCAATTCGAAGCTTCTGCCGCGGCTGCATTTCGTCGGGCTCGACCAGTACTACCGGCTGTGGGCGACGCCGCGCTGGCTGGTCTCGATCGAGAATCTTTTGATCTACGGCGTGCTGTCGCTCGTCTTCTCGCTGGCAATCGGGTTCCTGCTTGCGGCACTGCTCGACCAGAAGATCCGTTTCGAGGACACGTTCCGCACCATCTTTCTCTATCCCTTCGCGCTTTCCTTCATCGTCACCGGACTTGTCTGGCAATGGCTGCTCAATCCCGATTTCGGCATCCAAGGCGTGGTTCGCGACCTCGGCTGGACAAGCTTCAATTTCGATCCGCTCTACAATTCGAGCATCGTCATCTACGGCATATTGATCGCCGCGCTGTGGCAAGGCACCGGGCTGATCATGTGCCTGATGCTGGCGGGTCTGCGCGGCATTGACGAGGACATCTGGAAGGCTGCTCGGGTGGACGGCATTCCCACCTGGAAGACCTATCTCTTCATCATCATCCCGATGATGCGGCCGGTCTTCATCACCACGCTTGTCATCATCGCGTCGGGCATCGTCAAGGTCTACGACCTCGTCGTCGCGCAGACCAGCGGCGGGCCGGGCATTTCCTCTGAAGTGCCAGCCAAATATGTCTACGACTACATGTTCTTCGCCCAGAACCTCGGCCAGGGCTTTGCCGCCTCGACCATGATGCTCTTGTCGGTGATGATCGTCATCGTGCCGTGGGCGTATCTCGAATTCGGAGGCCGCAAGCGTGTCTGATCATGCCGTCTCCCTGGCCGCATCCCACGCCGCCATTCGCGCCGATGCCTCGGGACCGAGCGGACCGAAGCCACGGCACATGTTCTCGCGCCGCAACATCTTCCTTTACGGCACGCTCATCGTGGTGGCGCTCTATTACCTGCTGCCGCTCTATGTGATGGTTGTCACCTCGCTCAAGGGCATGCCGGAAATTCGTCTCGGCAACATCTTCTCGCCGCCGCTTGAGATCACGTTCGAGCCCTGGGTCAAGGCATGGTCGCAGGCCTGCACCGGCCTTAACTGCGACGGTCTCTCGCGCGGCTTCTGGAACTCGGTGCGCATCACCGTGCCCTCGGTTATCCTATCGATCGCCATCGCTTCGGTGAACGGCTATGCGCTCGCCAACTGGCGCTTCAAGGGCGCCGACACGTTCTTCGTCATCCTGATCGTCGGCGCCTTCATTCCCTATCAGGTGATGATCTATCCGATCGTCATCATCCTGCGCGAGATCGGCCTCTATGGCAGCCTGAGCGGCCTGGTGATCGTCCATTCGATTTTCGGCATGCCGATCCTGACGCTGCTGTTTCGCAACTATTTCACCTCCATGCCGGAGGAGCTGTTCCGGGCGGCGCGCGTCGACGGCGCCGGCTTCTGGGGTATTTATCTGCGCATCATGCTGCCGATGTCGCTGCCGATCTTCGTCGTCGCCGTCATCCTGCAGGTGACCGGCATCTGGAACGACTTCCTGTTCGGCGTCGTCTATACGCGCCCCGACACCTATCCGATGACGGTGCAGCTCAACAACATCGTCAACTCGGTGCAGGGGGTGAAGGAATACAACGTCAACATGGCCGCCACCATCCTGACCGGACTGGTGCCGCTGGTCGTCTACTTCATTTCCGGCAAATTGTTCGTGCGCGGCATTGCCGCCGGCGCGGTGAAAGGGTGATGTCGATGGCGGCAAACGGCACCAGCGTTTCGATCCAGGACCTGTCGCTGAACTTCGGCTTGGTCTCGGTGCTGCAGACGCTCAACCTCGACGTCGCCGAGGGCGAGTTCATCGTGCTGCTCGGCCCCTCGGGCTGTGGCAAGTCGACCTTGCTCAACTGCATCGCCGGACTGCTCGACATTTCCGACGGCCGCATCTTCATCAAGGGCAAGAACGTCACCTGGGAAGAGCCCAAGGACCGCGGCATCGGCATGGTGTTCCAGTCCTACGCGCTCTATCCTCAGATGACGGTGGAAAAGAATTTGTCCTTCGGGCTGCGCGTCGCCGGCGTGCCCAAGGACGAGATTGCGAAGCGCATCGCGCGCGCCGCCGAGATCCTGCAGATCGAGCCGCTGTTGCAGCGCAAGCCCGCGGCCCTCTCCGGCGGCCAGCGCCAACGCGTGGCGATCGGGCGCGCGCTGGTGCGCGACGTCGACGTGTTCCTGTTCGACGAGCCGCTGTCGAACCTGGACGCCAAGCTGCGCTCCGAACTGCGCGTCGAGATCAAGCTTTTGCACCGCAAATTGCAGAACACCATGATCTACGTCACGCATGACCAGATCGAGGCGATGACGCTGGCCGACCGTATCGCGGTCATGCGCGGCGGCGTCATCCAGCAGCTCGACGCGCCCCAGACCATCTATAACAAACCGGTCAACCGCTTTGTCGCCGGCTTCCTCGGTTCGCCGGCGATGAACTTCATCGACGGCAGGCTCGAGAGAGACGCCGGCGACTGGTTTTTCGTGGCCGATAATCTCAAGGTTCCGCTCGGCACCTATCAATTCGACAAGCAACCGGACGCCGGCCCTGCCGTGTTCGGCATCAGGCCCGAGCATGTCAGCCTGAACAGCGGCACGGGCTGGCCGTTCTCGACGGCGGCCAATGTCCAGGTGGTCGAACCGATGGGCTCCGACACGCTGGTGTGGCTGAAGCTTGCACAGCAGAATTTCAGCGTCCGGGTGACGTCCGAACGCACGCCCCAGAATGACGAGGCGGTGACGGTGGGCTTCGACCCGATGCGCGCCTCGCTCTTCGACGCCCAAACCGGCAACCGCATCTAACGCCCGACAATATCCCCAAGCAGAACGGACAAGACGATGAACTGGTCATTCCAACTTTACAGCGCCCGTAATTTCCTGCCGTGGGAAGGCGTGCTCGAGATGCTCGGCAAGCTCGGCTACACAGAGGTCGAAGGCTTCGGCGGCGTTTATGACGATCCCAGGGCCTTTCGGGCGGAACTCGACAAGAACGGTCTTGCCATGCCGACCGGGCATTTCTCCATCGATGCGCTGGAGAAGGATTTCGACGGCGTGCGCAGGATAGCCGAAGCGCTCGGCATCAAGCTTTTGATCTGCCCCTACCTCATGCCCGAGGACAGGCCATCGGAGGCTGCCGGCTGGCGCGGCTTCGGCGAGCGTCTGGCCAAGGTCGGCGAGACGGCGAGAAAGGCCGGCTACGGCTTTGCCTGGCACAATCATGATTTCGAGTTCAAGGCGCTCGCCGACGGCTCGCTGCCGCAGGATCACATCCTGGCTTCCGCACCCGACATCGGCTGGGAAATGGACGTCGCCTGGGTGGTGCGCGGCGGCGCCGATCCGCTGCCCTGGATCGAAAAGCATGGCAAGCGCATCGTTGCCGTTCACGTCAAGGACATGGCAAGGCCGGGCGAGGGGCTGGACGAGGACGGTTGGTCCGATGTCGGCCACGGCACGATCGACTGGGCCGGCCTGATCAAGGCGCTGCGGGCCAAGAGCGCGGCCAAATACTTCGTCATGGAACAGGACAATCCCAACGACATCGAGCGCTTCGCCCGCCGTTCGATCTCAACCGTAAAGGCCTACTAGGAACAAGCATCATGGCAAACAAACTTGGCGTCGGCGTCATCGGCTGCGGCAACATCTCGAAGGCATATTTCTCGCTGGCGCCGCTGTTTCGCGGCATCAAGATGCGGGCTTGCGCCGATATCAACATGGACGCCGCGAAGGCGCGGGCGAAGGAGTTCAAGCTGCGCGCCGAGACGGTCGAGGACCTGCTCAAGGCCGACGACATCGACATCATCGTCAACCTGACCATTCCGGCCGTGCACTACGAAGTGTCGAAACAGGTGCTCGATGCGGGCAAGCATGTCTATTCGGAAAAGCCGTTCGTGCTTTCGGTCAAGGAGGGGCTCGACCTGAAGAAGCGGGCGGAGAAGAAGGGTCTTCGCATCGGCTCGGCACCCGACACCTTCTTCGGCGGCGCGCATCAGTTGGTGCGCAACCTGATCGATACCGGCAAGCTCGGCAGGATCACCAGCGGCACCTGTCATGTCATGGGGCACGGCATGGAGCACTGGCACCCCAATCCGGACTTCTTCTTCCAGCCGGGCGCCGGCCCCGTGCTCGACATCGGGCCGTACTACATCACCAATCTGATCCAACTGATCGGACCGGTGAAGCAGGTGGCGGCCTTCGCCACAACCCCGGCCAAGGAACGCACGATCAGTTCGAAACCGCGCGCGGGTGAAAGGATCCCGGTCAACACGCCGACCACGATCCATGGCCTGCTGGAGTTCGAGAACGGGGCCGTGATCACCCTTAATACCAGCTGGGACGTCTGGAGCCACGGCCATGCGCCGATGGAGCTCTATGGCGAGATGGGAAGCGTGTTCGTGCCGGATCCGAACTTCTTCGGTGGCGACGTGCGCTTCACTGAAGCCGCCAAGCCCGTGAAGAAGCTGCCGAAATGGCAGCATCCGTTCGGCGTGCCCAATGAGATGCATTCGCAGGGCATGATGGCCAATTATCGCACCGCAGGCCTGGCCGACATGGCAATCGCGATCTCCGAGGGCAGGCCGCACCGCTGCTCGATGGAGCTGGCGCTGCACGCCGTCGACGTCATGACGGGAATCCTGCGCTCGGGCGAAACCGGCAAGTTCGTCGCCATGCAGACCACCTGCGAACGTCCAGCCGCGCTCGGCATCAAGGAAGCCAAGGCGCTGATGGCGAAGAAGAGCTAGATCGGGGATTATCGATAATTTCGATGAACCCTCTCCCGGTTTTCGCCGGGAGAGGGTAAGGATTGGGGCGCAGGGCACGCGCGTCGCGTTCGCGATGACAGTGCCCAATCCATCCAGCTTCGAGGATTTTCCCCATGCCCTATGTCGCCGCCGAAAACCGCTATGAAAAAATGGTCTACAACCGCTGCGGGCGGTCCGGCCTGAAACTGCCGGCGATCTCGCTGGGGCTGTGGCACAATTTCGGCAACGACACGCCGCACAGGACCAAGCAGGCGATCGTGCGCAAGGCTTTCGACCTCGGCATCACGCATTTCGACCTTGCCAACAATTATGGGCCGCCGCCCGGCTCGGCCGAGATTGCTTTCGGCGAGATACTGCGCACCGACTTCGGCGCCTATCGCGACGAACTCATCATTTCGACCAAGGCCGGCTACGAGATGTGGGAGGGCCCCTATGGCCAATGGGGCGGACGCAAATATTTGCTGGCCAGCCTCGACCAGAGCCTGAAGCGGATGGGGCTCGACTATGTCGACATCTTCTATTCGCACCGCTTCGATCCGGATACGCCGCTGGAGGAAACGATGGGCGCGCTCGACCATGCGGTGCGCTCGGGCAAGGCGCTCTATGTCGGCATCTCGTCCTACAATTCCCAGCGTACGCGCGAGGCGGCCGACATACTGAAGCGGCTCGGCACGCCCTGCGTAATCCATCAGCCGAGTTATTCGATGCTGAACCGCTGGGTCGAGGAGGATGGCCTGCTTGACACGCTCGATGGGCTGGGCGTCGGCTCGATCGTGTTCTCGCCGCTGGCACAGGGCATGCTGACCGACAAATATCTCGGCGGCATCCCCCAGGGCAGCCGTGCCTCCCAGGGCAAGTCGCTGCGGCCGGCCTTCATCAACGACAAGACCATCGCCAACATACAGGCGTTGAACGCGATCGCGGGCCGCCGTGGCCAGACGCTGGCGCAGATGGCGCTGGCGTGGGTGCTGCGCAAGGGCAAGGTGACATCGGCGTTGATCGGCGCCAGCCGGCCGGAGCAGGTGGAGGACTGCGTCGGCGCGCTGGAGGCGCCCGACTTCAGTGACGCCGAGCTTGCCGAGATCGACAATTACGCGCGCGAGTCCGACATCAATCTGTGGGCGGCCTCGGCCGAGCGCAACGGCCCGCCAAGGAAGTAGGCATGGAGGCCGGTGAACGACAACGGCGGGAGCCCTCCCGCCGTTGTCGTTCGCGGAATGCCACTTCAGCGCGTTTCAACAGAGGAGTAGCAAAGACGGCGGTTCGTCGCTATCTGAATGGGTAGCGGGCCGTTTGCGTGTTGAAACGACCCGCATGTGACGCAAGACAGGTCGGAAACGGATCATGGCGGCAAGGGATGTGCTGACGAAGAACCAGTTGTGCGTGCTCGAGAAACTCGAGGCCGCCAGCGGGCCGCTCAGCGCCTACACCTTGCTTGACCAGCTGCGGGAGCGGGGTTTCCGCGCGCCGCTGCAGGTCTACCGCGCGCTCGACACGCTGGTGAAGTCCGGCTTCGTGCATAGGCTGGAAAGCCTCAATTCCTTCGTCGCCTGCGTCGAGCCGCATGACCACAGCCATTCGATGACCGCTTTCGCCATCTGTGACACATGTGGCCAGGTGACCGAAATGTCCGACCATGATGTCGGCCACCGGCTGGACGAATGGGTGCGCTCCTCAGGTTTTGCCGCCAAGAAGGCGGTGATCGAGTTCCGTGGGACCTGTGCCAAGTGCTTGTCGGAAGCCGCCTGACGCGTTCTCGCAATCCGAGATATTCGCTCCACGACGACCAAGTCCACGCTAATGCGCCTCGTCCCAATTGTCAGCGGCGCGCGCATCGACATGCAGCGGCACCGACATCGAGACCGCCGGCATGGCCGCGTTCTCCATGACGTGGCGCACGACGGGAATCGTCGCCTCGACCTCCGCCTCGATCGTCTCGAAGATCAGCTCGTCATGCACCTGCAAGAGCATGCGGGCCGAAAGCCTGGCCTTCTCCAGCGCCTCGTCCATGCGCACCATGGCGCGGCGGATGATGTCGGCGGCGGTGCCTTGCAGGCGCGCGTTGATCGAGGCGCGCTCGTTGAAGGCGCGGATCGAGGGATTGGAGGACCGGATCTCGGGGTAGTGGATGCGGCGGCCGAAGATGGTTTCGACGAAACCGTGCTCGCGGGCATAGGCCTTGGTCTCTTCGATATAGTCGCGGATGCCGGGAAAGCGCTCGAAATACTTCTTGATGTAGTTGCTGGCCTCCTCGCGTGGAATCGACAGCTGGTTGGCGAGGCCGAAGGCCGAGATGCCGTAGATGATGCCGAAATTGATCGCCTTGGCGCGGCGGCGCACTTCCGAAGGCATGCCCTCCACGGGCACGTTGAACATTTCCGAGGCGGTGATGGCGTGGATGTCGGCGCCGTCGGCGAAGGCCTGCCGCAGTTGCGGGATTTCGGCGACATGGGCGAGCACGCGCAATTCGATCTGGCTGTAGTCGGCCGAAACCAGCCGGTTGCCCTTGTCGGCGATGAAGGCCGTTCTGATCCTGCGCCCTTCGGCGGTGCGCACCGGGATGTTCTGCAGGTTCGGTTCGGAGGATGACAGCCGTCCCGTCGTCGTCGCGGCCAGCGCGTAGGAGGTGTGGACCCGCTTGGTGTCCGGGTTGACGAAGCCGGGCAGCGCATCGGTGTAGGTCGATTTCAGCTTGGTCAGCTGGCGCCAGTCGACGATCTTGCGCGGCAGTTCGTGGCCTTCGGCGGCGAGGTCTTCCAGAAGCTGCGCCGAGGTCGACCATTGGCCGGTCTTGGTCTTGGAGCCGCCGGGCAGGCCCATGCGGCCGAACAGGATATCGCCAAGCTGCTTGGGCGAGCCGATGTTGATGCGCTCGCCGACGAGCTGGTAGATTTCTTCCTCGAGCCGGGCCGCGCCCTGCGCCAGTTCGCCCGACAGCCGCGACAGGATCTGCCGGTCGACCGAGATGCCGCGCTGTTCCATGCGCGCCAGCACCGGCACCAGCGGCCGTTCCAGCCGCTCATAGACCGACACCAGGCCCTTGGCGGCGAGCCGCGGCTTCAGCACCTGCCAGAGCCTGAGCGTCACATCGGCGTCCTCGGCCGCATGGGCGGTAGCCTTGTCGACGTCGACCTGGTCGAAGCCGACCGAATTTTTCCCGGAGCCGGTGACGTCCTTGAGCTGAAGCGGACTATGGCCCAGCCATTTCTCGGCAAGCGCGTCCATGCCGTGGCCATGCGAGGTGCCGGCATCGAGCACGTAGGAGATCAGCATGGTGTCGTCGAAGGGGCCGACGTCGATGCCGTAGCGGCTCATGATGACGAGATCGTACTTCAGGTTCTGCGCGATCTTGAGGACAGACTTGTCCTCGAGCAGCGGTTTCAGCACGGCCAGCGCCTCGCGCAGCGGGATCTGGTTGTCGATCGGACCGCCGCCGAGCAGGTCGCCATTTCCGCTCCTGTGGGCGAACGGCACATAGGCGGCGCGACCCGGCGCCGTCGCCAGCGACAAGCCGATCAGTTCGGCCTGCATCGGATCAGGCGACGTCGCGCGGGCATCGAAGGCGACGATGCCGGTCTCCAGCGCCTCGGCGACCCAGGCCTTCAGGCTGGCGACGTCGCGGACGCACTGATAGGCCGAAATGTCGATCTTGCGGGCGGTGGCGGCCTCCAGTCGAAGCGCCGACAGAAGCGAGGGGGTGTTGCCTTCCTTGGTGGCGCCAGCTGCGGCCAAGGTCGCCTCGCCGTCCTGCTCCGCCTCGGCGCTGGGCGCGACCGGCGCGCCGGCGCCGACATCGGGTCCATGCGCGGAGTCAGCGCGTTCAACCGTCACCGCGACCGCCTGCACATCGCTCGCCTCGGTTCCCGTCGTTTCCGCCACGCGGCGGGTCAGCGAAGAGAATTCCATGGTCTTGAGGAAGCCGATCAGCTTCGGCCCGTCCGGCGCGTGCAGGACGAAATCGTCCAGCCCCTCGGCCACCGGCACATCATTCTTCAATGTCACTAGCTGGCGTGAGATGCGCGCCTTGTCGGCATTGGCGATGATGGATTCGCGTCGTTTCTCCTGCTTGATCTCGCCGGCGCGCTCGAGCAGTCCGTTGAGATCGCCGAATTGTTCGAGCAATTGCGCCGCGGTCTTCGGTCCGATGCCCGGCACGCCGGGAACATTGTCGACGGAATCGCCGGTCAATGCCTGCAGGTCGATCATCTTCTCCGGCGGCACGCCCCATTTCTCGATGACCTCGGGAATGCCGATCTGGCGATCCTTCATCGGATCGTACATGCTCACCGTCGGGCCGACCAACTGCATCAGGTCCTTGTCGGAGGAGATGATGGTGGTGTCGCCGCCGGCCTCGCAAGCCAGCCGGCAATAGGTGGCGATGAGGTCGTCGGCCTCGAACCCTTCCATCTCGAGGCAGGGCAGGTTGAACGCCCTGGTCGCCTGGCGGATGAGGCCGAATTGCGGGATCAGGTCTTCCGGCGGCGCCGAACGGTTGGCCTTGTATTCGGGATAGAGATCGTTGCGGAACGTCTTCGACGAATAGTCGAAAATGACCGCGAAATGCGTCGGCACGATGCCCACATCGGTGTTGCGGGCATCCTGCATCAACTTCCACAACATGTTGCAGAAGCCGGACACGGCGCCGACCGGCAGGCCGTCGGACTTGCGGGTCAGTGGCGGCAGCGCATGATAGGCACGGAAGATGTAGCCGGAGCCGTCGACAAGAAAGAGATGATCGCCTTTTTTCATGCCGGCAGGGATAGCGCGGCGCGGCGGCTTGGTCCATGCCAAAGGCACCGCTTCCAGCAACACCCTGACAGGCAGGCGACAGGTTGGTTGGAAAGAGGTGAAATCGGCATTATTTTGGCACGCAGGACTGCCTGGCTGCGCCTGTCCAACGGCACCTCACGGCCATGTTACAAAAGTGTAATATTCGTGCCCTTGAATCGCCACGTTCGAGGACACAGATAAATGTCATCGGCAATTTTCGCCGACGTCCGGAGCAAGGCCCGTCCCCCGCCTATCCCGGACACCTGCGGCAGCCTATCCCCCCTCTCCGGGCTGCCGCATCGTTTCGAGTAGAAGGGCCGCCGTGGTTCCCCCTCCACCACGGCGGTCTTTTTTATTCCGAATACGCGCTTGGAGCCCGTGGTCCAATGGTCCCGGGCTTTTCGTTTGGCCGCTCTGCCTTTAGGGTTCCGGCACTGAATCGAAAGGCTCGCCAAATGTCCGTTTCCCCCGTTCTCGACCGTCTCGACAAGAATCTCGACCAGAGCCTGGAGCGCCTGTTCGGGCTGCTCCGGATCAGGTCGATCTCCACCGATCCGGCCTATGCCGCAGACTGCCGCAAGGCGGCCGAATGGCTGGTGGGAGAACTCAAGGTGATCGGCTTCGACGCCAGCGTGCGCGACACGCCAGGCCACCCGATGGTGGTTGCGCATCATGACGGGCCGGCCGGTTCGCCGCATGTGCTGTTCTATGGCCACTATGACGTACAGCCGGTCGATCCGATCGAGCTTTGGGAAAACGACCCGTTCGCGCCAGCGCTCAAGGACATCGGACCCGGCCACAAGGTGATCACCGGGCGCGGATCGGCCGACGACAAGGGTCAGTTGATGACCTTCGTCGAGGCTTGCCGGGCCTGGAAGCAGGTGCATGGCAATCTGCCGTGCCGTATCACCATCCTGTTCGAGGGCGAGGAGGAGTCGGGCTCGCCGTCGCTGAAGCCGTTCCTCGAAGCCAATGCCGATGAACTCAAGGCCGATTTCGCGTTGGTCTGCGATACCAGCATGTGGGACCGCGACACGCCGTCAATCTGCGTGGGACTGCGCGGGCTGGTCGGCGAGGAGATCACCGTGAAGGCCGCCGACCGCGACCTGCATTCGGGTCTCTATGGCGGCGCCTCCGCCAACCCGATCCGCATCCTGGCCAAGGTGCTGGCCGACATTCACGACAAGGACGGCCATATCACCATCCCGGGCTTCTATGACGGCGTCGAGGAAACGCCATCGCAGATCCTGAAATCATGGGAAACGCTGGGCGAAACGGCTGAGACGTTCCTTGGTCCTGTCGGCCTGTCGATCCCGTCGGGCGAAAAGGGCCGCTCGCTGCTGGAACTCACCTGGGCACGGCCGACGGCCGAGTTCAACGGCATCACCGGCGGTTACACCGGCAAGGGCTTCAAGACGGTGATCGCGGCGCAGGCCTCTGCGAAAGTATCTTTCCGCCTCGTCCACAAGCAGGATCCCAGGAAGATCCGCGCCGCCTTCCAGCAATTCGTCAAGGAGCGCATTCCGGCCGACTGTTCGGTAGAATTCCACCCACATGGCGGCTCGCCGGCGATCCAGCTTTCCTACGACTCGCCGTTCCTGGCGAAGGCCAAGATGGCGCTGTCGGACGAATGGCCGAAGCCGGCGGTGACGATCGGCAGCGGCGGCTCGATCCCCGTGGTCGGCGACTTCCAGACCTATCTCGGCATGGAATCGCTGCTGGTCGGGTTCGGCCTCGACGACGACCGCATCCACTCGCCCAACGAAAAGTATGAGTTGAGTTCCTTCCACAAGGGCCAGCGCTCCTGGGCGCGCATCCTGGACGCCCTGACGCGCTGAGCCGCGAAATCACGAAAGGCGGGAAAATCAAGTTTATGTTGATTTTTCCGCCGATCACGGCAAGGACGGGGTTGCCAGCGCAACGTGCTGGAGCGGGCGCGTCCGGTTGAGGGATGCGCGACGCAAGGCGCGACCCGGAGAAGACGATGAGCGACATCCGTTTCCACAGACACGATCTGCCCGACCTGTCCCGCTACAATGTCGGAGCGGTTGCCATCGATACGGAAACGCTGGGCCTGAATCCGCATCGCGACCGGCTGTGCGTGGTGCAGATTTCACCCGGCGACGGCAGCGCCGACGTCATCCAGATCGCGCCGGGCCAAAAGGAAGCGCCGAACCTTGTGAAGCTCTTGAGAAACCACAGCGTGACCAAGCTGTTCCACTATGGGCGCTTCGACCTTGCCGTGCTCTACCATGCGTTCGGGGTGATGCCCGAGCCGGTGTTCTGCACCAAGATCGCCTCGCGGCTGACCCGCACCTACACCGACCGGCATGGGCTGAAGGACATCTGCTTCGAGCTTCTGGGCGTCGGCCTGTCCAAGGCGCAGCAATCGTCCGACTGGGCGGCTGAAACGCTGTCGCCCGAACAACTCGAATACGCCGCTTCCGACGTGCTCTATCTGCACCGGCTGCGCGACGTGCTGGCGTCGCGGCTTGCGCGCGAGGATCGCACGAAGGAGGCCGACGCCTGTTTCCGCTTCCTGCCGACACGCGCCAAGCTTGACCTCATGGGCTGGGACGAAGAGGATATTTTCGCTCATAGCTGATGGCGTCGCGGCGCCCTGCCGCGGATGGCCGTCTGGGACAGATGCCGGCCGTCGCGTTCCGTCGGCTCGGAAAGAGGGATGACATGGCCGACAGGAAGCCCATATCGACCGCGCCCACCGACGGTTCCAAGGTCACCGTGACCTGGAAGGACAGCGACGGCGTGCTCAACGAATCCATCGCGCAATACCGAGACGGCGGCTGGTGGGTCTACATCGACAGCAGCACGCAGAAGAAGGTCGAGCCGACCAGCTGGCGGCCCGCCCCGAGCGACGACGGCGACCAATGACTAGCCCGCTGGCGAGGCCGGCTGCTTTCGCATAGCGTGAAGCCGTTGATCGAGGCCGATTCGGAGTCTTCCGCTCCGCGCTCGCCCTCTTGCTTGGAGGAAGTCCCTATGGGTGTCGAAAGCCTGCTCGTCTTCATCATCATCGGTGCCGTCGCCGGCTGGCTCGCCGGTCTCATCGTCTCCGGTTTCGGCTTCGGCCTGATCGGCAACATCATCGTCGGCATCATCGGCGCGTTTATCGCCGGCTGGCTTTTCCCGCGGATCGGTTTCTCCATCGGCGGCGGCATTCTCGCCTCGATCATCCACGCCACCATCGGCGCCATCATCCTGCTGGTGCTGGTCAGGGTCCTGAAGCGAGCCTGAGGCCCGGCACAGAGGAGCGCGCCATGAAACAGAATCCGCTCTATCTCGTCATTGGCGCGCTCGTCGTCGTGGTCATCGCGCTCGGCATCTATGTCTATCGCGAAGAAACCAAGCCGAAGGGCGTGGAGCTCAAGATCGACGACAAGGGCATCTCGATCCAGCAGAACTGAACGGAGCCCAGGCTTGCCGGCTCCGCTTTGCTCTTCACGCCTGACTATCGCTGCCTGCCGGACTTAACCCGCCTTTAAACCGCCGCATCTACTCTGCAACCCGAACGCCATAGGCATCGGGATATCAAGCGCAGCGCATGGCGAACCGCAGAGACAGCCGCATCGAACCCAGTTTCGAGGGACCACCGCAAGCGAGATCCCAGACAGGTCTTTCGGTGAGCGAGGAGGACCGCGTCGTGCCCAGCAACCGCAAACCCTCCGCCAAACGCAAATCGCCGAAGGCAAAATCGTCGCGTGCCAGGCGCGGCAAGAGCCGGCGCGGCCTCTTCGGCGTGCTCGGCCGGCTGGTCTACTGGTGCTTCGTGCTGGCCATCTGGGGCGGCATCGCCGTGGCCGGCGTCGTCGTCTACTACGGCGCCAAGATGCCGGCGGCAACAACCTGGTCGATCCCCGATCGCGCGCCCAATATCAAGATCGTCTCCGCCGACGGCCAACTGCTCGGCAATCGCGGCATGAGCGGCGGCGAGGCGGTCGGCCTGCACGAAATGTCGCCCTACATCCCCGAGGCGGTCATCGCCATCGAGGACCGCCGCTTCTATTCGCATTTCGGGGTCGATCCGATCGGCCTGTCGCGCGCCATGGTCGCCAACCTCGCCGGCGGGCATTTCTCGCAAGGCGGTTCGACGCTGACGCAGCAACTGGCCAAGAACCTGTTCCTGACGCCAGACCGCACGCTGGAACGCAAGGTTCAGGAGGTGCTGCTGGCGCTGTGGCTGGAGCACAAGCACACCAAGGACCAGATACTCGAAATGTACCTCAACCGGGTCTATTTCGGCTCCGGCGCCTATGGCGTCGAAGCGGCCTCGCGCCGTTATTTCGGCAAGAGCGCGCGCGACGTCACCTTGCCGGAGGCGGCGCTGCTTGCCGGTCTCCTGAAGGCGCCGTCGCGACTGTCGCCGGCGCGCGATCCCAAGGCCGCCGAGGAACGCGCGCAACTGGTGCTCGCCGCCATGCGCGACGAGGGCAAGATCAGCGCCAAGGAACTGACCACGGCGATGAGCGCACCGGCGACGCGCGCGCCGTCCTACTGGACAGGCTCGGAAAACTACGTCGCTGACACCATCATGGAAGAACTGCCCGATCTGATCGGCGACGTGCGCGGCGACATCGTCATCGATTCCACCGTCGACCTGAACCTGCAGAAGCTCGCGGAACAATCGATCCGCCGGCTGATCGACGAAAGCGGCAAGAAGCTCAACGTCACCCAGGGCGCGCTGGTGTCGATCGACGATTCAGGTGCGGTGCGCGCCATGGTCGGCGGCTACGATTATTCGACCAGCCAGTTCGACCGCGCCTCGGAAGCGCGCCGGCAGCCCGGTTCGGCGTTCAAGCCGTTCGTCTACATGGCCGCCCTCGAGGCCGGCCGCACGCCCGACAGCGTGCGCAACGACGCGCCGATCAAGATCGGCAAATGGACACCCGACAATTACGGCGGCAAGTATTTCGGCAAGGTGACGCTGGCAACCGCGCTGGCGAAGTCGCTGAACTCGGTGGCGGCCCAGCTGACCATGGAAGTCGGACCGGACGCAGTGGTCGAGGCGGCGCATCGTATGGGCATCCAGTCCGATTTGCAAGCCAACACCTCGATCGCGCTCGGCACGTCGGAGGTGACGCCGCTGGAGCTGACCTCGGCCTATGTGCCTTTCGCCAATGGCGGCTACAAGCCGGATATCCATTTCATCCGCCGCGTGACATCAGCCGAGGGCAAGGTGCTGTACGACGCCGGCAGCGGCAGCGCGCCACGCGTGGTGAAGCCCGAGATCGTCGGCATGATGAACTCGATGATGACCGGGACGGTGGAGATCGGCACGGCCAGGAAGGCGGCCTTCACCTGGCCGTCGGCCGGCAAGACCGGCACCAGCCAGAATTCGCGCGACGCCTGGTTCGTCGGCTACACCGCCAATCTCACCACCGGCGTATGGTTCGGCAATGACGACGGCAGCCCGATGAAGAAGGTCACCGGCGGCGCGCTGCCGGCGCAGGCCTGGCACGAATTCATGGTGGCCGCGCATGAGGGTGTGCCCGTGCGGCCGCTGCCCGGCACCTGGAAGTCGACGCCGGCCGATAGGATCGTGCCGGACGAAATCCCGTCGGCCGATGCGACGCAGCCGGCTCCGAAGCCGCAAGCGCCTGTCGGCCAGCCGGCGCCCGCTGCCGTCGCGGCGCAGCCGGCGCCGGTCCGCGCGCCCCGCCCGGCCCAGACGGTCGACGCCGACGGTTTAGATATGCCGGGCGACTCCGGAACCACCGCGTCGGTCGGACATCCGGTGCCGCCGGGCAGCGTTGGCGGCCCGCTCAAGAAGCGGCAGACCTCGATCCTCGATATTCTCGGCGGAGGCTAGCGGCAACTCGCCTCTCGCCAGCGTCACAGCGTTCGGCTACACCTCCCGACATGGCAGAGATCGACACCAGGAAGACCATTGTGCTGACCGGCGCCAGCCGTGGCATCGGCCATGCCACGGTCAAGCGTTTCTCGCGCGAGGGCTGGCGCGTCATCACCTGCTCGCGCCAGGCATTTGCCGAGGATTGCCCGTGGCCGGCCGGTCCAGAGGACCACATCAAGGTCGATCTCGCCGACCAGGAGGATGTCGGCATCGCCGTCTCCGAAATCCGCCACCGGCTCGAGGCGCATGGCGGCCAGTTGCACGCGCTGGTCAACAACGCCGGCATTTCGCCGAAGCTCAAGGACGGCAACAGCCGCATGAACTCCATCGACACGCCGATGCATGTCTGGCGCGACGTGTTCCAGGTCAATTTCTTCGCGCCGATCATGCTGGCGCGCGGCCTGTTCAAGGAACTGGCATCGGCGAAAGGGTCGATCGTCAACGTCACCTCGATCGCCGGCACCCGGGTGCACCCCTTCGCCGGCACCGCCTATGCGACATCGAAGGCGGCGCTCGGCTCCCTGACGCGCGAGATGGCGCATGATTTCGGCCCGCACGGGATCCGCGTCAACGCCATTGCGCCAGGCGAAATCGACACCGCGATCCTGTCGCCGGGCACGGACAAGATCGTCGAGACCATTCCGCTCAGGCGGCTGGGCACCACGGCCGAGGTCGCCGACATCATCTTCTTCCTGTGCTCCGGGCAGGCATCTTATGTGACCGGCTCGGAAATCCACATCAATGGCGGCCAACACGTGTGATGGGGCTGATCCCAGGCTAGGGATCGTTCATCCGGTCATGGTGAGAACGGCCTTGCCGCTGAAGCTGCGCTGTCGCAGCGCGTCCAGGGCCTGGGCGATGTCGGTCCATGGCATGGTCAGGGCGACGCGGGTTTCCAGCCGGCCGGCCGCAACGAGAGCGAGCAGCGAGGCGATGTCCGAGCCAATGCCCGCGCCGGACGTGTAGTAGGCGAAAGTCTGAAGCCTCGCCCCCTCGTGGCCCGGAACGAACTGGCGGAACCCAATTGGCGTGAGTTCGCCACTGCTCGAGCCGAACATGACGATCGTCCCGCCAGGCGCGACGCGTTCGATCGCGTATGCGAGGCTTTGGCCACCGACCGACTCGGTGATCAGCGAAAACGGCCCCTCAGCCAGTTCGATCGCCTCGACGACTTGCCCGGCACCCAGGCGGCGGAGATCCTCGCCATGCCGGGCGGCCGCGACCGCGGTCACGCGCGCGCCCTGTTCGCGCGCGATCTGGAGCTGAAAACGGCCGACCGCACCGCTTGCGCCGGTGATCAGGACCCGTTGGCCGGCAAGGTCGCCCCCATGGCGCAAAGTCCTGAGCGCGGTGGTGCCCGCGACCGGAAGCGTAGCCGCGGAAACGAAGCTGACGTCATCCGGCAGGACGGCGAGGCGGTCGGTCGAAACCGCGACGCGTTCGGCCCAGCCCGCCTGGTCCACCAGAGCCGCGACCCGGGCGCCCACGGCTGGCCCGGAGCCGTCGGCCGCTGGCCGTTCGACAATCCCGACGATGTCCTGGCCGGGTATCCAGCCGTCCGGGCGTATGGTGAGCAGGCGCAATTCGCCGCGATTCAACGAGGTTGCATGGACCGAGACAAGCGCCTCGTTTGCGAGAGGCCGAGGGTCCTCGACCTCGGCAAGCGCCAGTCCGGTGGGGCTGTCGGAAGACATGACTAGGGCGCGCATGGGACGTACCTTCCTGCTGGTTTGTGGATGCAAAGCGCGGTGGCATCCTGATCAACCGGGCAAGCTGGAACCTATCGACTTCCCAACTTGAAGAATTTAGCTATCATGGCGTTTAATCGCTAAAAGCCGTCAATCATGAGACAACCTCTTCGTTATCCATGGCTCGACTTCAATGTGGATGATGTCCTCGCACCGGCAATCGCCGTGCGCGTCGACGTTGCCGAAACCAGGGCCGAAGTCCCCTCCCATCGGCATCGCAAAGGCCAACTCGTCTTCGCGCTCGGCGGTGGCGTCACATGCCGCGTCCCGAGCGGCCTGTGGATGGTGCCGCCGCATTGCGGGGTGTGGATTCCCGGCGACATGGAGCACAGCAATGTCGCGACCGCCAACGCCCGGATCTTCTTCGTCTACATCGAGCCGGGAGCCGCCGAATTGCCGGACCGGTGCTGCACCCTTTCGGTCTCGCCGCTGCTGCGCGAACTGATCATCGAACTGTCCGATGGCGTGGGGGATGATGAGGCGAGGGATGCGCTTTTGATCAGGACGCTGCTTGCCGAGCTGCCGCGCATGCCTGTCCAGCGGCTGCATCTGCCGATCTCATCCGAGCCGCGATTGAGGCGGATCGCCGAGGCGTTGGCGCAGGACCCCGCCGACCGCAGCACATTGTCGGAATGGGCCAGCCGGGTTGCGCTCAGCGAGAGTAGTCTCGCCCGTCTCGTCGTGAAGGAGACTGGCTTAAGCTTCGGACGCTGGCGCCAGCAGTTGCACCTGATCGTCGCAATTAGGGAATTGGCTTCCGGTGCGAGCGTGCAGCAGGTCTCCGGCGATCTCGGCTATGATTCCGTCACCGCCTTCATCACCATGTTCAAGAAGGCGCTTGGCAAGCCGCCGGCAAAATACCTCGGCAGCGTCGCGCAAAATGGCGGCTCTGCCTTTGTGGTGTGATCAACCTGACTGCACCTCGAACATACATTGTTAGAGCAGGCGACGCCTTGTAGATTCGAACGCCACCTTGGAGATGGAAAACATGGCGCTCAAGCGGATGGACAACGTAGGAATCGTCGTCGAAGACCTCGGAGAGGCGATTGATTTCTTTCGCGAGCTCGGCCTCGAGCTTGAAGGACGGGCCACGATCGAAGGAGAATGGGCCGGACGTGTCACCGGACTGGGCGATCAGCATGTCGAGATTGCCATGATGCGCACACCGGACGGCCATAGCCGGCTCGAGCTCTCCCGCTTCCTCAAGCCGCCTGTCGTCGCAGATCACCGGAACGCGCCGGTCAACGCCCTAGGCTACCTCCGCGTCATGTTCGCCGTGGACGACATCGACGAGACGCTTGAAAGGCTCCGCACGCGCGGCGCCCAGCTCGTAGGCGAAGTAGTCCAGTATAAAGACGTGTATCGGCTCTGCTACATCCGAGGGCCTGAGGGGTTGCTCATCGGACTCGCCCAAGAACTCGGTTGAGCGCGATACGAAGACAAATGGCAGGGGTGACCGATGTCAGCGGGCGCGTCCAAGGCCGCCCCACCTGTCCGAGGTCCAGACCTCCACGGTCGGCCGCGTTCTCGCTAGGCGCGGATTAGGTCCGTGCAGGATCGGCTCAGGCGGCGGACGGTTCAGCCGCCCGCGGCTTGTGACCAAGCACCTCTTCCACTATGCCGCGCGCGATCTCGCGTTCGCCCATGATCACCGTATCGGCACCGAGCCCCTTGAGATGCTCGACCTCGGCATCGGAATGGGCGCGGGCGACGACGTTGATGGCGGGATTGGCGGCGCGCGCACGCAGCACGATCTGACCGGCCTCGAAGGCATTGGGGATGGCCAGGATCAGCCGTTTTGCGCCTTCGGGATTGGCGGCCGCAAACACTTCGGCATTGGCGGCGTTGCCGGCCACGGTCTCGATGCCCTCGGCCCTGAGCTTCACCAGTGTCTTGTCGGCATCCTCGACCACCAGGAAGGGCAGGGCGGCTTCCTTCAACGCAGCGCCGACGAGACTGCCGACACGGCCGTAGCCGATCAGGATCGCGTGGCCGCTGAGGGCTGTTCTTGGCGGCGGTCCATCTTCCTGTTTCGCCGCCGAGGCGACTGAAGCCACCTGGCCGGGCTCCGTCGCCGGGCCGACCGGTTTGGGCTCCACAGGCGGCGCCGTCCTGGCGGCGCGGGCCTCGAGCCATGGCTTCATCCAGTCGATGACCAGGAACATCACCGGGTTGAGCACGATCGACAGGATGGCGCCCGCCAGGATGAGATCTCGCCCCTGTTCGGGCAGCAGTTTCAGCCCGACGCCGAGTTCGGCCAGGATGAAGGAGAACTCGCCGATCTGGGCAAGGCTCGCCGAAATCATCAGCGCCGTCGCCAGGGGATAACCGAAGGCGACGACGATGAGGAAGGCCGCCAGCGACTTGCCGACGACGATGATGGCGAGCGTCGCCAGGATCGGCAAGCCGTTGCTGAACAGGCTGAACGGGTCGAACAGCATGCCGACCGAGACGAAGAACAGCACCGAGAAGGCATCGCGCAGCGGAAGCGATTCCTCCGCAGCGCGGTGGCTGAGTTCGGATTCACTCATGATCATGCCGGCGAAGAAAGCGCCCAGTGCCAGCGAGACGCCGAACAGCTTGGCCGCGCCGAAGGCGACGCCAAGCGCTATCGCCAGCACCGAAAGCCGAAACAGCTCGCGCGAACCGGTATGGGCGACATAGTGCAGGATCCAGGGAATGACGCGACGGCCGACCACCAGCATGACGATGACGAAGGCTGCGACCTTGGCCAGCGTGATGCCGACGACGCCCCAGATGCCGTAGCTCGCGGGCAGGGACAACAGGCCGCTCGCATGGGCATCCGCCTGCCCCTGGCCGCCAAGCACGCCGGCAAGCGCTGGCAAAAGCACCAGCGCCAGCACCATGGCCAGGTCCTCGACGATCAGCCAGCCGACGGCAATGCGGCCGCGCTCGGTCTCGATCAGTCGACGCTCCTGCAGGGCGCGCAGCAGCACCACGGTAGAGGCCACCGACAGCGCCAGGCCGAAGACCAGCCCTGCTCCCGCCGACCAGCCGAGCATCCAGGAAAGCCCCGCGCCGAGTGCCGTGGCAAAGCCGATCTGGACGATGGCGCCGGGCACGGCAATGGCGCGGACCGACAGGAGATCCTTCAGCGAAAAATGCAGGCCGACGCCGAACATCAACAGAATGACGCCGATTTCGGCGAGTTCATTGGCAAGGCCGGCGTCAGCGACGAAACCGGGCGTGTTCGGCCCGACCAGCACGCCGGCCACGAGATAGCCGACCAGCGGCGGAATGCGGAAGCGGTTGGCGAGAGCGCCGAAGACGAAAGCGAGCCCCAGACCGGCTACGATGGTGGCGATAAGGGGAGTGTCATGCGGCATTGTCTATGGAGCGCCTTTCAAGCCAGCGATGCAGGATATGCGCCGCCCGAAGCCGCCGCTTGTTTGCAATATGGTGGATTGAGTGTCGGCCATGCAACCCCACAAAACCGGAATTGCCGGTGACGCGACAAATACCTCGCCGGTGGGCAAGCAAGCCGGAATTCGAGATCAGCCGAAATCACGCGCCGCAATGGCGGCGCTCGATAGCCAACGATCAAGCTGCCCGCAACAGAGCCTCGATCTCGAACACCGCGTGGTTGGTCAGCGTCTTGGGAATTTCCGCGCTGACCTTGTCGCTGACTTCCTTGTGCAAGGCCTTGCGCATCGCGCCGAGCACGAGCGGTGGCGCGATGAGGATGATTTCATCAAAAGAGCCTCGATGAGCCAGCTTGTAGAGCCGTTCGGCGAGTTCGTCGGCAAAGCGCTCCTTGCCGATCCGATGCCAATCCGTCTCCTCAACCGCGCTGCGGTGGACAGAGGGACCGTCATTGTAGCGACCGGGACTGTCGCTGCCTTGCTCGCGCGTTGGCGGGTTGTCCTGCCTCACTTCCTGCACCACTTCGAGGTTCGGAAATTTGGTGTCACCTGCATTTCTGAGGAAGAGCGCTTTTTCTCCGTCGGCCACCATGATCCAGATGCCGTGCTTCAACTTGATCGCGCTCATGACGCCGGGCTCCTTCCTTCGCTGCCGCCACGCTGGGTTCACGCCGCGGCTAGGTATGATTTTGCATTGCGCATGCGGAAGGAACGCGCCTCGATCCGGTAATGTTCCAGCCAAAAAGCCAGGTCATACAGGGGCTCCGTCGAGGCTGACGCGCGCGCACGAACGCCAGGCGGCTTTAATCTACTAAGTTAGTAGAATTTAGAAAAAACTGTTTTGTCATGAAGCGCGTTCGGCCCAAAAAAGAGGAGAAATCAAGGCCCTCGACAGCGGCTGGACGTCGGTCTCCGCAGCAAGGTGGAATATTTTTCTCTTGGCCGCGACGCTTTAGAAAAAGCGATTGCATCCCGGGAGGCGATGCGCGAGTGGGTTTCTTCAGCTTTTTCGCGCCCACGCGTAGAAGTGAAGACCAGATCAGGATTCCGTTCGTATCCATGCCGCAGCCCGCCCCCAAGCTCAATGCCTTCCCCGTCTTCGTACGGGTCGAAGACGAAGCCGTGACGATCGTCGGCGGCGGCGACGAAGCGTTGGCCAAGGCACGATTGCTTGGGCAGTCTAGCGCTACGCTGCGCATCGTCGCGGAGAGCGCCTCACCGGACATGCTCGGCTTCATCGCGCAGAGCGGCGCCACCCACTTCGGGGCCTATGAGGCGAGCCGGCTGGAAGGCTCGGTGATGGTGTTCGCTGCCAGCGGCGATGAGGCGCTCGACCGGCGCGTCGTCCAAGATGCGCGCCGGCTCGGCATTCCCGTCAATGCGGTGGACCGGCCGGAGCTTTGCGATTTTTTCACCCCGGCGCTGGTCAATCGCGCACCGGTCGCGATCGCCATTGGCACGGAAGGCGCCGGGCCGGTGCTGGCGCAGATGCTGCGTGCCCGCATCGACCGCATGCTGTCGCCCTCGTTGGGCAGGCTGGCGGCTCTCGCCGCGTCCTTCCGGGCCGCCGCTGAAAGCCTGCCCAGGGGCAATTCCCGCCGCCGGTTCTGGAGCGAGTTCTTCGGCGGTGCGCCGGCGCGCGCTGTCGAAGCTGGCGAGCTTTCGCAGGCGCATGACGCAGCCGCCGATCTTCTGCGTTCGGATGCATCCGCTTCAGGCCATATCGCCCTGGTTGGCGCGGGCCCCGGTGCCGAGGACCTTTTGACGCTGCGCGCGCATCGGCTGCTGATGGAGGCCGATGTCATCGTCCACGATGCGCTGGTGCCGGAGGCTGTCGTCGCCATGGGCCGACGCGACGCCGAGCGGCTGGCGGTCGGCAAACGCAAGGGCTGTCACACCAAGAGCCAGGCCGAGATCAACGCGTTGCTGGTCGAGCTTGGCCGCGAAGGCAAGCGCGTGGTGCGGCTGAAGTCGGGCGATCCCCTGGTGTTTGGCCGGGCCGGCGAGGAGATGGCGGCGCTGCGTGATGCGGGCGTAGCCTATGAGGTGGTTCCGGGCGTCACCGCTGCTTTCGCCGCCGCCGCCGATTTCGAACTGCCGCTGACGCTGCGCGGGGTTTCCTCCTCGATGGTGTTCACCACAGGTCACGATCTCAAGGGCAATTCGCTGCCCGACTGGGCCAAGCTTGCCATTTCGGGTGCCACCGTTGCTGTCTACATGGGCCGCTCGGTGGCCGCGGAGGTTGCCGGCCGGCTGATCGAGGCCGGGCTTTCGCCGGATACGGCGGTAGCCGTGGTCGAGAATGCCAGCCTCGGCAATCGCCGCCGTTTCCACGGCACGCTTGCCGACCTGCCGTCGCTCGAAGCGCGCGCCGACCTCTCAGGTCCGGTCATGACCATCATCGGCGATGCGGTCGCCGGCGCCAATTTCGAACGGTCCGAACCGCTCGCGGCACACAGGCATGAAGGTGCGCCCATAGCTGCCACCGAGGGAGTTCAGCAATGAAGATACTGACCGCCAACCGGCTCGCCGACGGTATCGCCGTCTGGTACGCAGACGGCGGGTGGGCCGAGACGGCGGACCATGCCGACCTCGCCCATGACAAGGCGGCCGAGGATCGTCTGGAAGCGATCGGCGCGAAAGCCCACGCCGACAACGAAGTCGTCGACGTCAACCTCATCGATGCCGAAATCGTCAATGGCGTTGTCGAGCCGGTGCGGTTGCGCGAGAAGATCCGCGCCGCAGGCCCCACCATCCGCAACGATCTCGGCAAGCAGGCCTCCCGGGCGGCGTAAGCCCAGACCAGAAGTGAACACGGGCGGACGCGCCCTGAAAGACGAAGCATGTACCGCTACGACGAGTTCGATCACGATTTTGTCCAGGCCCGCGTCGCCGAGTTCAGCGATCAGGTCCAGCGCCGGCTCGCCGGCGAGATCACCGAGGACCAGTTTCGGCCGCTCAGGCTGATGAACGGCGTCTATCTGCAATTGCACGCCTATATGCTGCGCATCGCGGTGCCCTATGGCACGCTGAACAGCAAGCAGTTGCGCATGCTCGGCCATATCGCGCGCAAATACGACAAGGGCTACGGCCATTTCACCACGCGCCAGAACATCCAGTTCAACTGGCCGGCACTGTCCGACATTCCTGCGATCCTGGCCGATCTGGCGAGTGTCGAGATGCACGCCATCCAGACCAGCGGCAATTGTATCCGCAACGTCACCGCCGACCATTTCGCGGGTGCGGCCGCCGACGAGGTCGCCGATCCGCGTCCCTACGCGGAAATCCTGCGCCAGTGGTCATCGGTTCATCCGGAGTTTTCCTACCTGCCGCGCAAGTTCAAGATCGCGGTAACCGGCGCGGAGCGCGACCGCGCCGCCATCCAGACCCACGACATCGGCCTGCACCTGAAGAAGAACGCGGCCGGCGAGCTCGGCTTCGCCGTCTATGTCGGCGGCGGCCAGGGCCGCACGCCGATGGTCGCCAGGAAAATCCGCGATTTCCTGCCGGAAGCCGACCTTCTGTCCTACTGCACGGCGATCCTGCGCGTTTACAACCTGCATGGCCGCCGCGACAACAAGTTCAAGGCGCGCATCAAGATCCTGGTCCACGAGACCGGCGTCGAGGAGATCACGCGCCAGGTCGAAGCGGAATGGCAGCAATTGAAGGACGCCGAGTTGAAGCTGCCGGAAGCAGACATCCGGGCCATCGACGCCTATTTCGCGCCGCCAGCGCTGACCGCGCGGCCGGACGGCGACGAGGCTGTAAAGCTGGCACGCCTCGATTCCAAGGGCTTCTCGGATTGGCTCGACCAGAACGTGGTGACGCATCGCCACCCCGACTATGCGGCGGTGACCATCTCGCTGAAGGGTATCGGCGAAGTGCCGGGCGATGCGACCGACAGCCAGATGGAAGCGATTGCCGATATCGCCGAGAAGTATGGATACGACGAGTTGCGCGTCAGCCACGAGCAGAACCTGATCCTGCCGCATGTGGCGCGCGCCGACCTGAAGGCGGTCTATCACGCACTTGTCGATATCGGCCTGGCGACCGCCAATTCCAACCTGATATCGGACATCATCTCGTGCCCGGGACTCGACTATTGCGCGCTGGCCACGGCGCGTTCGATCCCGATCGCGCAGGAGATCTCGCGTCGCTTTGCGTCGCTGGAGCGGCAGCGCGAGATCGGCGAGTTGAAGCTGAAGATCTCCGGCTGCATCAATGCCTGCGGCCATCACCATGTCGGACACATCGGCATTCTCGGAGTCGAAAAGAAAGGCACCGAGCTGTACCAGGTGACGCTTGGCGGTTCGGCCGACGAGAACACCTCGGTGGGCGAGATCATCGGCCGCGGCTTCTCGTCGGAAGAGATCACCGACGCCATCGAGCAGATCGTCGAGACCTATCTCGGCCTTCGGCTCAATCCACAAGAGAAATTCATCGACGCCTACCGCCGTGTCGGTCCCGCGCCGTTCAAGGAGGCGCTCTATGCTGGCGAAGCCAAGGCCGCTTGACCCTATCGTCGACGTCGATGACGGCATCGCCGCCAAAGCGGCGGGGCTTGATGCGCTCTATGGTCATCTGAAGCCGCTCGAGATCATCGAACGCGTGGCCAACGAACTGTTCCGCGACGAGATTGCCGCGGTGTCGTCTTTCGGGGCGGACTCGGCGGTGCTGCTGCACATGATCGCCGAGATCGACCGGACGCTGCCGGTCATCTTTCTCGATACGGGCAAGCATTTCGAGGAGACGCTCGGCTATCGCGACGCCCTGGTCGCCGATTTCGGGTTGACCAACATCCAGGTGATCAAGCCCGAGGAAGCAGCACTCGAGCGGATCGATCCGACCGGCAATCTGCACCAGAGCGATACCGATGCCTGCTGCAACGTGCGCAAGGTCGAGCCGCTGGCGCGGGGCGTGGCGCCTTTCCGCGCCTGGTTCACCGGCCGCAAACGCTTTCAGGCTTCGACGCGCGCAGCACTTCCGGTGTTCGAGGCGGTCGGCCCACGTATCCGCATCAATCCGCTGGCGCACTGGACGACGTCGGACCAGGCGGACTACATGCGTGCGCATGCGCTGCGCGAAAATCCGCTGGTCGCCTATGGCTATCTGTCGATCGGCTGCTTCCCGTGCACGCAACCGGTGCAGCCGGGCGAGGACGCGCGCAGCGGTCGCTGGGCCGGTCATGCCAAGACCGAGTGTGGCATTCACCTGTCGGGACTGGAGAAGTCGCTGACCGACGCATCGCTATAGGGTATGCTGATATTCAGGTGAGGCCAGCCTGCAAACGGCGGCTTCGGGGGCTCACGTACTACAAGTGCGCTCCGCTCCGGCTCTCGGAAGCTAACGTTTTCGACTCGGGCCTGCTTGAATCTCCACACACCCTTGAGCCCTTGAATTTTTAGGAAATTTCGATGACTGAACCGACGATACCGGAGACCCGCCTCTGGACCCCGAAGGGTTTTCGGGAGGATGAGTGGGCTCATGCCGAAGGCGCGGAAGCACTGTCCGGCAATGGCCGCTTCATCCTGCCGCTGCAGGCGTTTCTCGATCTCGATCCGGAGGTGCGCCGGTCGGCCAAGGAAAGGATCGGTGTCGTGCTGCAACCCGGCGATCAGCTCGAAAGGATCGCCGGCCTGCTCGATCAACTGTCGCTGGTGGCTCTGGCCTTTCCGTCGTTCAGCGATGGCCGCTCCTTCTCAAAGGGCGAATTGCTGCGCAGCCGACATCATTTCGAAGGTGCCGTGCGCGCCACCGGCCAGGTGCTGGTCGACCAGCTGCCGCATATGCTGCGGCTCGGTTTCGATGAATTCGAGATTTCCAATCCCGTGCTCTTGAAGCGCCTGGAAGAAGGCCGCACCGGCGGATTGGGACTCTACTACCAGCCTGCCGCCGTGCCGAAGCCCAAGGGACCGAAATACTCCTGGCGTCGGCTGCGTGCCGGCTGACATCACGATACTTCCCAGCGACAGAGGTTTACGCCGCCTGTCCTCTCCCGTCACGACGGCGGGAAGGCGCCGGTCGGCGGATCGGGGACCAGCAGAGCCAGACAGAAAATGGCTACGCCGCCATCCGTGCCTGACGAAACGATACCAGTTTCCCGCTGTTTTCATCCCACAGCGCCAGCTTGACGCAGCGCAGGCTCTCAAGAAGGGTGATGCGGCCTATGCCGCGCAATTCCGGATAATCGCGCAGCACTTCCTGCAGGCGGTAGCCTGGCACCTTCGCGGAGAGGTGATGGACATGGTGGACACCGATGTTGCCGGTGAACCAGTTCAGCACCGGCGGCAGGTCATAGTAAGAGGATCCGTGCAAGGCGGCGCGCTGGAACTCCCATTCATCGTCCTTCGCCCATTCGGTCTCCTCGAACTGGTGCTGGACATAGAACAGCCAGATGCCGGCCGATCCGGCGAGGATGACGATCGGCAGGTGGACCACCAGGAAAGCGCCAATGCCGACGAACCATATCAGGATCGACGCCGCCAGCACGATGGCGAGGTTGGTGGCCATCGAGGACACCCAGGGCTTCAGGCCACCGCGCATCATCCCGATCGGCAGCCTTTGCTCGAAGATGAAGAGCCATATCGGCCCCAGTCCGAACATGACCAGAGGATGACGATAGAGACGATAGGCGAGGCGACCTCTCCAGGACATCCGCCGGTACTCCGCGACCGTCAACGTCTTGATATCGCCAACGCCGCGCTCGTCGAGATTACCCGCGCTGGCATGATGGGTGGCATGAGCACTCCGCCAGCAATCATAAGGCGTCAGCGTAAGCACGCCTAGAACGCGGCCTATCCAGTCGTCGGCGGTGCGGTTGGCGAAGAAGGATCCGTGCCCGCAATCGTGCTGGATCATGAAAATCCGCACCAGGAAGCCCGCCGCCGGCAAGATCAGCACCAGCCCCCACCAATGGCCATAGGCAAAGGCGATCGAGGACAGCGCCCAGAGCGCTGCGAAAGGGATGAGGGTGATCGCCAGTTCGACGGCACTGCGCCGCCTGTCCGGCTTCTTGTAGCGCGACAATATCTTCAACCAGGCGCGCTTGCTATTGGCGGCAGTCTCAGGGGAAATCATGTTCATCAGGGACCATAGACGGAGCCGGCCCGCTCCCGCAAGGCTGCACTCACGCAAAATTACCGCGTGTAATTGTCGCGATGGGCGAGGGCCCGTCCAGCCATTGGGCCGGTTCCATCCGAATTTTCGCCAGCGCGCCTACTGACGCCCGCCGCCAGCCATCCCGCTTTCCATGCCGTCGAGACGATCGAGCAGGTCGCGGAAGCGGTCGGGAATGTCTTTCTCGGCGCGAAAGGCCGGCAGCGCATGCAGAAAGCGTCTCATCGCCGCGGTCCCCAGCTGGCGCCGGATTTCGGCGGCGATCCGATCTCTCTTTTCGCCTTTGTCGCGGAGTGTCATTTCAAAAATCCTGTGTCGGTTCGAAAATCCTCCAGCCAGCAAATGGTTCCCGTTCACGACGTCGGGGCAAGCAAAGGCGATAGCTATGGTAAAGTTTGAATTAAAATCGAAGCAACGCCTTGGCAGCCATCCGCTTCGAGCGGCTGGCCTTTGCCATCGCTTACCCCTTGATTTTTGCCCACCAAACCTCGATATCGGGCTCAAAATCCACACTATTCGAGATGACGGGAAACGGCATGAGCGACCAGGCAAAAGACGAACGCGCGCCCGACGAAATCGAGGCGACCGAGGCCAATGCCGAGCGCACGGAAGGTGGCGTCGATGGCGATTATGAAGCGGTTGTGCGGCTGCTGAAGGAGAATGAAGAGCTGAAGGATCGGGCGCTTCGCGTCGCGGCCGAGATGGAGAATTTGCGTCGCCGCACCGCGCGCGACGTGCATGACGCGCGTACCTATGCGGTTGCGAACTTCGCCCGCGACATGCTGTCGGTTTCGGACAATCTGCGCCGCGCGCTGGACGCGATTCCCGCCGAGGCCAAGGCGTCCGGCGATGCGGGTTTCAAGGCGCTGATCGACGGCGTCGATCTCACCGAGCGTGCCATGCTGTCCGCACTGGAGCGGCATGGCGTCAAGAAGCTCGCGCCGGAAGGCGAGAAGTTCGATCCCAATTTCCACCAGGCCATGTTCGAAGTGCCCAATCCCGATGTGCCGGCCAACACGGTGGTGCAGGTCGTGCAGCCGGGCTATTCGATCGGGGAGCGGGTGCTGCGCCCGGCCATGGTCGGCGTCGCCAAGGGCGGCCCAAAACTCGCCGCCGGCGAAGCGCCGGTCGAGCCGGGGCCCGTCAACGAGCAGGCGGAGAAGGATGCTTGATAGTGAGTAGCGAATAGGGAGTAGCGAGTAGGGACCAGATACTAATCTGCGGCTTCGTGCTATTGCCACTACTCACTACTCACTACTCACTCCAGCCCATGCATCCCATCGCGCTTCTCGACTATGCCGGCGTTGCGGTCTTCGCGGCGACAGGTGCGCTTGCCGCGTCGCGCAAGCAGCTCGACATTATCGGCTTCCTTTTCCTGGCGTGCGTCACCGGCATCGGCGGCGGCACTCTTCGCGACGTCATCCTTAACCTGCCGGTTTTCTGGATCGCCAATTCCAGCTATGTGCTGATCTGCGCGGCGGTTGCGGTGCTGGTCTTTTTCAGCGCACACCGTGTCGAATCCCGCTGGAAGTGGCTGCTCTGGCTCGACGCCGTCGGGTTGGCCGCTTTTTCGGTGATGGGTGCGGCTAAGGGATTGGCCATTACCGGTTCGCCGGTCGTTTCCGTCGTCACCGGCGTGCTGACCGCTACATTCGGCGGCATCCTGCGCGACGTGCTGGCAGGGGAGCCTTCGGTGCTGCTGAGGCCGGAAATCTACGTCACGGCCGCTCTGGTTGGCGCGTCAATCTTCACATTGGGCGATGTCGCCGGACTGCCGCAGATCGTCCCAGGCTTGGCCGGTTTCGCCGCGGCATTCGCCGTGCGCGGCGGCGCGCTCAAATTCGGCTGGTCGTTTGCGTCCTACAAGAGCCGGCCCGGCAGACGGCCAGAGGATATTTCGTGAAGTAGGGAGTAGTCAGTAGGGAAATAGTCAGTAGGTGTGAATTATGGTGTCTTCACTACTCACTACTCACTACTCACTACTCACTATTGCTCACGCCGCGAAGCGTTGCGCTTCCCCGCCGTAATAATTGACGTAGCGGGCGCCGATCTCCTTGACCGGCATCACCACGAACACATCGACCGTCGAGAATTCACGATCGATGACGCAGCCGTCGCCGATGCGGGCGCCGACCCTGAGATAGCCCTTGACCAAGGGCGGCATAGCCGCGATCGCCGCCTTGGCATTGACCGCCTCGATCGGCATCAGATCCATGGAACAATAGCGCCCGGCGACGGCACGCACGTCCCAGGCCGAATTCGTGCGGCAGTGATGCGCCAGATAGGTGAGTGCCTCGGCATGGGCCGCCGGCACGGTGCCGTGGAAGGACGCACAGCCGGTCATCACGCCGATGCCATAGTGGTTGATATACGCCCAGATGCCTTGCCACAACGCCTCGATGGTGCGCTTCGAACGGTATTCCGGCAGGACGCAGGAGCGGCCGAGCTCGAGAAAGCGCTGCCCCGGGTGACGGGCGATGAGCTTGGTCAGCTCGAATTCGCCTTCGGAATAGAAGCCGCCGGCGGCGGCAGCGATCTCTTGCCGCAGCAGCCGGTAGGTGCCGACGATGCGGCGATGTTCGGGGCCGGAAAGCGAGGTATCGAAGACGAGCAGATGATCGCAGTGCGGATCAAAGCGGTCGGCATCACGGCGATCCTGCACCTGAAACAGGTTCTTCCTGGCGCCAAGCTCGTCATAGAATACCCGGTAGCGCACTTCCTGCGCGGCCGCGATCTCGGCCTCGTTGCGGGCCAGCCGCACTTCGAGGTTGCCGATACGGCCGAGCGCTGCGCCCTTTGTGACGGAATCGACGTTGCGCCCGGCAAGCAAGGCGCCGCCGGCGTTCGGCCGAGTGTCACATTCCGGCATAACTGTATGCACGAGTGATTCTCCTTCGAGCCATCCCTCTTGGCACGGGGATACGGTGTAGGTGCAACAGGATTGTGACAGTACCGTGATACGGCGTCGCGGGCAATACTTCGTCGGCTGGCGAATACGGTCAACCGGCTACCTTGTGCAGGGCAAGGTGGTGGCGCTCGGCAGGAGATCGATGGAAAAAAGGCTCAGGCGGCGACCTGCCCCTCGATGGCGTCGACCAGCGCATCGGGGTCGAGCGGCTTGGTGACGAAGCCGCTGGCGCCGTGGGCGAGCACGGCATGGCGGGTCTTTTCCTGGCTATCGGCCGACAGCACCATGATGGGTACGGGCGGCACGGCCGTCTCCTCCTCATGGCGGCGGATGGCGGCGATGGCGTCCATCCCATCCATCACCGGCATGTGCAGGTCCATCAGCACCACGTCGAAGCGGTGCTTGTGTCCGGCACCGGTAACGGCGTCGACCGCCGCCTTGCCGTTGCCGACAACCTTGACGCGATGACCGGCCTTCAGCAGCGTGGCGCGAGCGAGCATGGCGTTGATGTCATTGTCCTCGGCGATCAGCACCGACAGGCCATGCTGGCGGTCACCGGCGGCGCGAAGCGCCGGCGGGTGGGGCTTTTCCGGCCGTGTCGGGGCAAGCGCCGGCGCATGACTGCTCAGAAGCACACGCAAAAGTGTTCCGCCTCGCACCGGTCTGGCGAGGAAGGTCGCGTAGCCGCTGGCGCGGAACTCGCCGAGCATGCCGCGATCGGTCGGGGCGATCAGCGTGATGGCTTCGCAATCGGAAAAACCGCTTTGGCGCAGCCGCTTGAGCAGTCTTCCGTCGCCCTCTTCCATGGCCGCGTCGACCAGCAGCACGTCGCAACCGCCGGAGAACGATGCCGCCTGCGCCACGGTGGTGGCGATATCGACCGCGCCGCCATTGGCGCGGATGCTGCGGGCGATGGCGTCGGCTTCGACGATGTTTCTCGACAGGATCACCGCGCGCCTGCCCTGAAGTGCGTCCGTCCGGCCCGGCGGTGGCTCGCTCGCGGATATGGCCGGGATATCGAAGACGAATTCCGAACCCTGGCCCAGCCGGCTGGAGACGGAAATCGTGCCGCCCATGGCGGTCACCAGGCGCCTGGAGATGGCAAGACCGAGACCGGCTCCGCCATGCGCGCGCGTCGAGGTGCCGTCGGCCTGCTCGAACTCCTCGAAAATGCGCTCCATGTCCTCTTCACGCAGGCCTGGCCCGGTATCCGCGATGGTGAAGCATATGCGGTCGGTGGTTTCGGTGCGGGCGCGCGCGATGCTCACCAGCACGCCGCCGCTGTCGGTGAACTTGATGGCGTTGCCGATCAGGTTGAGCAGCACCTGCCTGACCCGGCCCGGATCGGCGGTGATCAATTGCGGCACGTCGGGCTCGACATGACAGCCGAGGCCGATATCCTTGGCGAATGCCCGCGCGGCCAGGAGCTCGACGATGTTGTCGGCGATCTCGCGCACGGACATTGGCTGCGGTTCGGGATCGAAGCGCCCCGCCTCGATCTTGGAATAATCGAGCAGGTCCTCGATGAGAGCCAACAGGGCGCTGGCCGAGGTCGAGATGGCGCCGACATAGGTCTGCTGCTCCGGCGACAGGCTGGTATCGGCCAACAGCCTGGCCATGCCCATGATGCCGTTCATCGGCGTGCGGATTTCATGGCTGACGGTGGCGAGGAAGCGCGATTTGGCCTGGCTCGCGTATTCAGCCCGCTCGCGCGCGGTGATCAGCGAGGATTCGGCACGTTTGCGGGCGGTGATGTCGCGGGCGATGGCGCGATGCGAGACGGCGCCGCTGTCCTTGTCGCGCACCGACAGTTCGATCCACGAGAACCAGCGCGAACCGCCGGGCGTGCGGATGGCGACGTCGGTGGAACTCAGGCATTCATGGTCGGAAAACGCGGCGTCGGGAACGATACCGACTTCGATGCCGAGTTCCGCCAGGGTCTTGCCGGCGAGGTCGCGCTGATCGATCTCGACCAGATCGGCGAACACCTTGTTGGCATAGACGATATGGCCGTCGCGGTCGCGATGGATGACGAGATCGCCAAGCGCGTCGATCAGGCCGCGAAAGCGCTCTTCGCTCTCCTGCATCTCCCACATGCGATCGGCCAGCGTCTCGATCTCGGCACGGCTGCGGGCCGTGGTTTCATCAAGCAGCGCGGCGGTGCGGTATTCGCTCCTTCTGGCGCGCAGGTGCAGGCCGAAGCCGGCAAGGCCGGTCCCCAGCAAAGCGAGGCTGATGAAGATCGGCGCGCCGGTCAGGTGGGTCAGCCCCGCCAGCACGATGATGGCGACCAAGGTCAGCAGCGGCAAGCCTTCGCGGCTGGCCAATCGCGGCTCATGTCGGGCCTGTTGCGGCTCAGGCGCCAGCGGCGGTGCGGCGACGAACCGCCGCGCCGACGCCGGCGGGGATACCGCATCGACGTCTTCGCCAGTCTCCGCTTCCTGGATGCCGGATTCCGCGACCATGCGAAAATCCTACCGGACAGAAATTATGGAAGCCTGCGGGGGATCGTTCGAATTTTAGCGGATAGGTTGTTTTACCCCGGCGAACTCACTGCATGTCGACGACGACGCGGCCGCGGATCTTGCCGTCGACGATGTCTCGCGCGGCGCCGATGATGTCGTCGAAGCCGATGGTCTTGGACAGCCTGGCGAGCTTGCGCAGATCCAGGTCGGCGCCGATGCGGCGCCAAGCCTCAAGCCGCACCGGTTTCGGCGCCATCACCGAATCGATGCCGAGCAGCGAAACGCCGCGCAGGATGAAAGGTGCCACGCTCGACGGCAGGTCCATGCCGCCCGCCAGGCCGCAGGCCGCGACGGCACCGCCATAGGAGGTCATAGAGAGCACATTGGCCAGTGTGTGGCTGCCGACGGAATCGATGCCGCCCGCCCAACGCTCCTTGGCGAGCGGCTTGGTCGGCTGGCTGAGTTCGTCGCGCGATATCACCTCCGCGGCGCCGAGATCGATGAGATACGGGCTTTCGGCATTGCGCCCGGTCGAGGCAATGACGTGATAGCCCAGGCTGGACAGGATGGAGACTGCGACCGAACCGACGCCGCCGGCCGCGCCCGTTACCACCACGGGCCCGCGATCGGGCACGATGCCGTGCCGCTCCAGTGCCATGACGCACAGCATGGCGGCATAGCCGGCGGTGCCGACCGCCATCGCATCATGCGGGCTGATGCCGTCGGGAAGCGGCACCAGCCAGTCGCCATTGACGCGGGCGCGCCCGGCATAGGCGCCAAAATGCGTCTCGCCGACGCCCCAGCCGTTCAGGATGACCTTGTCTCCCTTGCGCCAGTCGGGATGGGAAGAGGATAAGACCGTTCCCGCGAAATCGATGCCTGGCACTAAGGGCCAGCGGCGAATGACCGGCGCCTTGCCCGATATTGCGAGCCCATCCTTGTAGTTCACCGTCGTCGCCTCGACGGCGACGGTGACGTCACCCTCCATGAGATCGGCTTCGGTGAGGTCGGTCACCGCCACCGACTGCTTCTTTTCGGCGTCGCGCGAAACGAGGATGGCTTTGAAGGTTTCGGGCATTTTTCTCTCCTCGATCTATCGACGTTTGGACTCTGCTGCGGCGGCCGTGCCGGGTCAATCGTTCAGGCGTCGGGACCCTGGGGCTTGGGCTGGCGCCGCCAGCCGAAAACTTCGTCAAGGACGACCAGCGCGGCGCCGACCGAAATGAAGGCGTCGGCGAGATTGAACACGGCGAAGGACCAGACCGGAGTGTGGAACAGGATGTAGTCGATGACGTGGCCGTAGACGGCGCGGTCGATCAGATTGCCGAGCGCGCCACCGATGATCAGGGCAAAGCCGGTGCGGGCAACCACATGGCCCGCGGGCGTGTGCGTGGCCAGATAGAGCACGAAGGCGACGACGAGCACGGCGATGACCACCAGGCCGGTATCGCCGAAGGATGAGAACATCGAGAAGGCGATGCCAGTGTTGTAGGTGCGAAACAGCGCCAGGAAGGGCAGGAGATCGAGCTTTTCCTGAAAGGGAAGGCCGGTCTCGACCAAGTGTTTTATCCACTGGTCGAGCGCGATGGCCGCAACGACCAGCAGCGCATAGGGAGACCATGATTTCACGATCGGGCAACCCTCATTGTGGATCCACCATCGGGTCCAGTTTCAGCGCGCCGCGGCGGATCTCGAACAGCATGACGCCGGTGGCGACGGCAAGATTGAGCGAATCGGCACGGCCTGCCTGCGGAATCCTGAGCAGCCTGTCGCAACTCGCCGCCAGGCTTTCGGGCAGGCCTTGCTGTTCATTGCCCATCATCAGCAGCACCGGCCCCCGGGAAAAATCGACCGAGCGGTAGTCGACCGCGCCTTTGAGGTGCGTGCCGGCGACGAGACCCGAAAACCCGCCGCGCCAGGCGAGGAATGCCTCGGTCGTCGCCTTGGCCACCGGAACGGCGAAGATCGAGCCCATGGTGGCGCGCACCGTCTCCACCGAAAAGGGATCGGTGGTGTCTCCGACCAGGATCACGCCCTTGGCGCCGACGGCGTCCACCGTGCGGATGACGGTGCCGAGGTTGCCGGGATCGCGCACCCGGTCGAGCGCCACCCAGACATCGCCATTGTCGGCGCGGATATCCTTCAGCGCCAGGAGTTTCTGCGAGAAAACGCCGATCACCATTTGCGGATTGTCGCGGCGGGTTATGGCGACAAGCACTTTTTCCGAGACTTCGAGCACTGTGCCGCCTGATGCAACCGTGCGCGCAGCGACCTTCTCAACCGCCGCGTTGCCGCGTCCGGCCTTGGCGAAGACCAGGGTCCTGATCTGCCAGCCGAGGTCGAGCGCATCGATGACCAGCTTCAGTCCCTCGGCCATGAAGGCGTTCTGCTGGTCGCGGAATTTTTTCAAGGCCAGCGCCTTGATGTCCTTGACCAGCGGATTGGCGAGGCTGGTGACCTCTTTCACCTGCCCGACCGGACGGGCGCCGTCATATCCACTCATCAGGCCACCCAGCGCGAGAACAGCGAGGTCGACAGCGCGCGGCCCGCCGATTTTTCGCGGATGATCAATTCGCCCGATTCAACCCTGCCGCCCATGCCGGCAAAGGTGTCGCGCATGAGGGCATGGATGGCGAAGAAGGAGGCGCGGATCGAATAAGCAGTCAGCACCACGGCAAGCGGTTTCGGGGTCAGGATCGATCGGCAGAGATCGGTCAATGCCGGCAGGTCCTCGAACAACTGCCAGACCTCGCCCTTGGGGCCGCGGCCATAGGCGGGCGGATCGAACAGAACGATGTCATAGCGGCTGCCGCGGCGCTCCTCGCGCTCGGCGAATTTCACCGCGTCTTCGACGATCCAGCGGATCGGCTTGTTGCCAAGCCCGGCCATCTCCTGGTTTTCGCGGGCCCAGCCAATCGCTTTTTTCGAGGCATCGACATGCGTGACCTCGGCGCCGGCGCGCGCCGCCACCAGCGAGGCAAGGCCGGTATAACCGAACAGGTTGAGCACTTTGACCGGCCGCCTGGCCGCCGCAATCAGTCCGGCCATGTGATCCCAGTGCGAGGCCTGCTCGGGAAACACGCCCACGTGGCGAAACGAGGTGAAGCGGCCGAGATAATCGATGCCGTCGTGCTTCATCGGCCAGGTCTCGCCGAGCGGCGTCCCGGGGAAGCGCCAGCGACCAATGCCTTCCTCGTCGGTATCGCCGGTGAAGACAGCGTCGGCGCGGTCCCATTCCCTTGCCGGCAGCGCCTTCTGCCAGATCGCCTGGCCCTCTGGGCGGACGATCCGATAAGGACCGTATTGTTCGAGCTTTTGGCCGGCGCCGCTGTCGAGGAGCGCATAATCGGCATTGGGTGCCACTTCGAGGATCAGCGGAAGCTGTTCGGCCGGAAGAGCGCCGTCGCGGCGGGCCAGGATGCGGGGCGCCGACTTCGGTTCGGGGCGCTCGTCGGTGCCGGCGCCGGGCCGCTCATGCGGCCTGGTATCCGGCCTGGCCGTTCCACGACCTTCATGCGGACGCGCCTGTTGTGCACCGCTTTTCGCGGGCGGACGGCTGTCGCGGCGTTTGTCGCGAAAAGATTTCAAGCAGGAGCATCTCCGAGGCGTGGCCGCTTTTGACATAGGGCAACCGGCTTCGCAACCAAGTCCGCCGCTCAGGCGTCGCCTGGTCATGTCGGCTTGCGATGGACCAATGTCAAAGAAACAGGCAAATCTTCGATATGTCCCGCTCCGAACGCCTGCTCGACCTGATCCAGACATTGCGCCGGCACCGTATGCCGGTGAGCGGGCAGTCGCTCGCCGACGAACTCGGGATTTCGATTCGCACGCTTTACCGCGACATCGCGACGTTGCAAGGCCAGGGGGCGCCGATCGAGGGCGAGGCCGGGCTCGGCATGTGCTGAAGCCCGGCTTCATGTTGCCGCCGTTGATGTTCAGCGACGAGGAGATCGAGGCTGTCGTGCTCGGTTCGCGTTGGGTCGCCAAGCAACCGGATCCGCGACTTTCGGCAGCGGCCGTCAACGCGCTTGCCAAGATCGCGTCGGTGCTGCCGGATGATCTGCGCGAGGATCTCAACGCCACCGCACTGCTGGTCGGGCCGCCCGCCGCGACTGTCGAAAGCATCGATCTCGGCCTGGTGCGGCAGGCGATCCGCAACGAGCGCAAGCTGGACTTCTTCTATCGCGATGCCGGTGGCGCGGGCTCGCGGCGCGTGGTGTGGCCGTTCGCGCTTGGGTTCTTCGACAAGGTGCGGGTCGTGGTGGCGTGGTGCGAAATGCGGCAGGATTTCCGGCATTTTCGCACCGATCGCATAGCCGAGCTCAAGACGACGGGCCTGCGCTATCCGCGCCGCCGTCAGGCGCTGCTGAAGGAATGGCGGGCGACGCTCGACACTCCAGGGCGTTAGCGGTGTGTAAGCTGTCCAGGGCGCCTCCCACGACGGATACTGCCAGAATCTGACAGTGGCGCGCTTTATGTCTGTCCCGGTCCAAACCCTGGAGAACAGACATGGTCACCCCCAATTTCGTCATCCTCTACGTCGACCAGCCGCAGCGTAGCGGCGCCTTCTACAGCGCGCTGCTCGGCCGCGAGCCGGTCGAAAGCGCGCCGACTTTCGTGCTGTTCGTGCTCGACAACGGTTTCAAACTCGGTCTGTGGTCGAAGCATACGGTAGAACCGGCGGCGGCAGTGGCCGGTGGCGGCGCCGAGATCGTGTTTGCGCTGGATACGCCCGAAGCAGTCGACGCCGCCCATGCCGACTGGTCGGGGCGCGGGCTGAAGATCCTGCAGACGCCGACCGACATGGATTTCGGCCGCACCTTCGTTGCGCTCGATCCCGACAACCATCGCCTGCGGGTCTATTGGCTGTCGGACGGGCAGCAGGCCGACGGGGAGCAGGAATGAGCGCGTATTGGATCGCGGTGGCGTCGGCGCAGCACGTCCGGCGCGGCCGCGAGGGCGGCTTCATGCAGGTCAACCACGGCAAGGCGGCGCCGCTGCGGCGGGTCCAGCCCGGGGACGGCATTGTTTATTATTCGCCGACAACGATTTTGGGCGAGAAAGACGGGCTGCGGGCGTTCACGGCGATCGGCACGGTGCGGGAGGGAGAACCCTATCAAGGCGACATGGGCGGCGGCTTCACGCCCTTTCGCCGCGATGTCGACTGGGCGGCGGCCGGGGAAGCGCCGATCAAGCCATTGCTCGACAGGCTGGACTTCACGGCCGGCAAGCCGAATTGGGGGTATCAACTGCGCTTCGGCCTGTTCTCGGTAAGCGCGGCCGATTTCGCCGTAATCGCCGAAGCAATGGGCGCTAAGCCAGCCGAGACAGTAAACTAGGTCCTGAGCGCCTTGTAGACGGCAATGCCGGCGGCAAGGTCCTCGAGCGCGGCGCCGACCGACTTGAACAGCGTGATCTCGTCGGCGCTCCGGCGCCCTTGCTTCTGGCCGCGCGCCAGCTCGTGCAAGTCGGCTATGATGGCTTCCGGTTTCAGCACGCCCGAAGCGAGCGGTATGACGATGTCGCCCGCCTCCTTGGTGGCGCCGGCGCGGGTGTCGACATAGACGCGGGCGCGCCTTATCGCCTCGTCGTCGCTTTCGCGCATTGTCGGGGTGAAGCCGCCGACCATGTCGACATGGCTTCCCGGCTTCAGGCGGGCGCCCTTGATCAGCGGATCGGTCGCGATCGTCGCCGACGAGACGATGTCGGCCTGGCCGAGCTCGGCATCGAGGTCGGTTGCGGCACTTGCCGGCAAGCCGTCGGCGCGCAAAGCGGCCGCGACCTTCTCGGCATTGGCCAAGGTGCGGTTCCAGATGCGGATGGTCCTGATCGGCCGCACGGAGGAATGCGCCTTGGCGAGGAAGGGCGACAGCGCGCCGGCCCCGATCACCAGCAGCCGGGAAGCGTCTTCGCGCGCCAGATAGGATGCGGCGAGCGCCGAGGCGCAGGCCGTGCGCCATTGCGTCAGCCGCTGGCCGTCGATCAGAGCCTCCGGTTCGCCGGTGGCGCCGTTGAGCAGGAGATAGAGCCCCATCACCGCCGGTTTGCCGATGGCATTGTTGTCGGGCGAGACGGTAACGATCTTGACGCCGATATGCCCCCCGGCCGAGATGCCGGCTGCGTTGAAATCGGTCCAGGCCGGCATCAGCAGCAAGGTCGAGGGCGCACCGTCCGGCCGTTCGACCGTGTGATGGTGCCGGACGGGTTGCACCGCGCCGTCACGGAAAGCCACGCGTAGCGTCTCCACCAGCCCTGGGAACGTCAACGCCTGGTCGACCTCTGCGGCCGAAATGGTCAGCATGGGAAAACTCCGTGAAGAAAATCGCGGGCCCGAGAGGACCCACAGCGCCGTGCGGCGGTCAGTTGGTCGGCTTCGGCAGAACCGGTCCCTGCGGTGTCGACGGAGCGCGGCCGATCGCCTGGCGCAGGTTCTCGGCCTCGACGCCGCGCTGGCGCGCCAGCTTGCGGTAGCGTCCCTGCTTGACCCAGGTCGCCAGGCTGCCGACGACCATGCCGACGGCGAGGGCCAGGAACAGGAAGATGAACAGCGGCAAAGTGAGCGTCAGCGCCGGATTGCCGGGATTGAACGGATCCAGCGTGAAGGCGACGAGTTCGCGATTGGCGACGGCCAGCGCGATCAGGATGATCGCCAGGGGCACGAAGACCACGATGAGCATGAAGCGATTGAGCATGATGTTTTCCGTCGGAAACCGGCCTCCCGGGAAGGGCCGGTCTGGCGTCGCGCCTACTTTCCGCCATTCAGCCTTTCGCGCAGTTCCTTGCCGGTCTTGAAGAACGGCACCCATTTCTCCTCGACCTCGACGGATTCGCCGGTGCGCGGGTTGCGGCCGGTGCGGGCGGGGCGGTTCTTGACCGAAAAAGCACCGAAGCCCCGCAGTTCGACCCGGTTGCCTTCGGCGAGCGCGTCGGTGATCTCGTCGAAAATCGCGCCGACGATGTTTTCAACGTCGCGCAGGAAAAGATGCGGATTGCGCGTGGCAATAATCTGCACAAGTTCGGACTTGATCATCGGACGGGTCCCCTGAAATCAGTGCGGTCGAAATTATGAGGATGATTTTGTTTGCTTTTTCATCCACCCCAAACGGCATCTCAAGGGTGCCAGACGGAAACGAGACCGTCAAGAAACAAGCGGTCGGCGCCAAGTTCATGGATGATATCGCCGCTGTAGTCCGGCAGGCCGAGCGCGCCGGCGATCGTTCTCACCACCGCTTTGGACAACAGGAAGCCGCCGCGCCGCTCCGTGTTCTTCCATTCGACCACGTTGAGTTTCGAGTCGACGCCCTTGGTCGCCAGCCAGTCGATCGCCTCGGTCTCGCCGCCAACAGCGTCGATCAGGCCGTTGGCGACCCCTTGGCGACCGGTGAAGATCGATCCGTCGGCGAGCGCCAGCGCTTGCTCGCGGGTCATCTTGCGGCGTTCGGCGACGATGCCGACGAACCAGTCGTAGCTGTCGAGGATGAGCTTGCGGACCATGGCGCGCTCGTCGTCGTTGGTCGGCTTGAAAGGCGAGGGCGAGGCCTTGAGCGGCGAGGATTTCACTTCCTCCAGCTTGACGCCGAGCTTGTCCATCAGGCCGCTGACATCAGGATACTGGATCAGCACGCCGATCGAGCCGACGATCGAGGTCTTGCGGGCGACGATGTGATCGGTGGCGCTCGCGATCATGTAGCCGGCCGACGCGGCGAGCGTGCCGACCTCGGCCGCGACAGGCTTGTCGGCGGCGAGCTTGCGCACCTCCTCATAGATCGATTCACCGCCGACCGTCGTGCCGCCGGGGGAATCGATGGCAAGGATCACGCCTTTTACTCTTGACGATTTGCGGATGGTTTCCAGCCGCTTGATCAACTCGTCGTCCTCGGTGATGGTGCCTTCGATCCTGACCTTGGCGATATGATCGACGGCCGAGCCGCTGAAATCATCGCGATAGAACCAGGCCGAGATCGCAATGATGCCGAGCGCAACGATGGCGATGGCCGCAACGCGCCAGAAAGTCAGCTTACGCCGCAAGCGGCGGCGGTCGATCAGGTCGTCGGCTCTCAATGCCATGGTCAGCCTCACGGTCGATGGAAAGAGATGCTTTTAGACCATGACGTCCCGGTCTGGAAGCAATTCCGTCTGCGCATGACGCGGCAATCCGCGCGCGGCGCACGCGAGGCAAGTGCGCGTCAGCGTCCGCCAAGACGTCGGCTTCGTGATTGGTCCGTGAAACGAACGGCAGGTAAAGGGGAGAGCCGGCGGTAACGAAAAATGTACGCTAGACGTCTATTTCTGCTATGAAGCAGGGCTGTCGGTGTCGATCCGTTCTGATCTGCACGGCCGTAACTGTCACATTTTCGCGGTTTTCGTCGGCTTGTGCTTGCTTGAAAGCGCCGACGTCCCACCTATAGGCGGTGTTGCCCGGCGGGCAGGGATTTTTAGAAGAAAGCAGTTATGTTAGCGCGAACGAGTGAAGCGAGCAGCACCGAGACGGAGTTGGCTCCACCGGCGGACGGCCCGGCGAGGGGGGACGCGTTCGATCGCGCACGGCGGCATTCGCGCCGCGTGCGCGTGCTCAAATTCGCCGTGCCGGTGCTGGCGGCGTTGATCGCCATCGCCTTCCCGGTCTATTCCTACCTCGCCGCACCGGTGTCCGTCGCGGTCCAGGCGGAAGGCACCGCCTTTTCCAACGGCAAGCTGGTAATGGCCAACCCCAAGCTCAACGGCTTCACCAAGCAGAAATTGCCCTATTCCATGACGGCATTGCGCGCCATACAGGACGTCAGCACGCAAGGCATCATCGAACTTGACGGCATCGACGCCAAGGTGCCGATCGCGGCCGACAATGTCGCTGCGATCAAAGCCACGCATGGTACCTACGATCGCGAAGGCAATACGATGCACCTGACCAGCGACGTCACGATCGCCACGACCGACGGCCTTCAGGCCAGGTTCAAATCGGTCTTCCTCGACATGGGCAAAGGCACTATGAAGACGGATGATCCCGTGGACGTTAGCCGTGACGGGTCGCAGATCACCGCGAATTCCTTGTCGGTGCAGGACAATGGCAAGGTTCTGGTGTTCGAGAACAAAGTGCGCGTCAATATCGATCCCGCCAATCTGAAGGCGGCAGAGGCAAAGGGCGAAGAAGCGAATGTGGCTCATTAGTTCGACACGGGTTGCCGCCGCAGCTTCGGCGCTGCTTTTGCTGGGGCTTGCGCCGGCGCTGGCGCAATCCAGCGCCGAGAGCGCGTCCGGGCTCAAACTATCGGGGGACAAGCCCATCCAGATCGAGAGCGACAAACTGGAGGTCCGGCAGGCGGACAACGTCGCCGTGTTCACCGGCAACGTCACGGTCGTGCAGGGTCCGACCCTGCTCAAGTCCGGCAAGATGATGGTCTACTACGTCAAGGACCCGAACGCGGCCGCAAAGGGGACGGAAGCAGCGGGAGCGGCGATGACCGGCTCCGCCAACATCGACCACCTTGAAGTCAGCGGAAAAGTTTACATCAAGTCGAATGACCAGATCGCGACCGGCGACAATGGCACCTTCGACATGAAGACGCAGGTGCTGGTCCTGTCCGGCAAGGAAGTGGTGCTGTCGCAAGGCCCCAATGTCCTCAAGGGCTGCAAGCTCACCGTGCAGATGAAGACCGGCCTCGCCAATGTCGACGGCTGCGGCGGACGTGTCATCATGTCGATGACGCCACCGCCGAAATCGGGAGCGACGAACCCCTGATGGCCAGCCTGTCGTCGCTGACGGCGCGTCTTCCGGGGCGGGCCGCTGGCAAGGTTTCGGCTCCGGCCACGGTCACCGCCGATAAGGCGAAGTTCAAGGGAACCTTGATCGCCAAGGGCCTGACCAAGAGCTACAAGGGTCGCAAGGTGGTCAGCGGCGTCACGCTCGGGGTGCGTGCCGGCGAGGCCGTCGGGCTGCTCGGTCCCAACGGCGCCGGCAAGACCACCTGTTTCTACATGGTCACCGGCCTGGTGCCGGTGGACGAGGGCACGATCGAGATAGACGGCTTCGATGTCACCTCCATGCCGATGTACCGGCGTGCGCGTCTGGGCATCGGCTATCTGCCGCAGGAGGCCTCGATCTTCCGCGGCCTCAGCGTCGAGCAGAACATTCGCGCCGTGCTGGAAGTGGTCGAAAAGAGCCGCAAGGAGCGCGAGCGCAGCCTCGACGAACTGCTCGAGGAGTTCCACATCAGCCATCTGCGCAAGGCGCCCTCTATGTCGCTTTCCGGCGGCGAACGTCGGCGCCTGGAGATCGCGCGTGCGCTGGCCACGCGCCCGGCCTACATGCTGCTCGACGAGCCTTTCGCCGGTATCGACCCGATCGCCGTTGCCGACATCCAGCAATTGGTGCGTCATCTGACGGCGCGCGGCATCGGCGTGCTCATCACCGATCACAATGTGCGCGAGACGCTCGGCCTGATCGACCGTGCCTACATCATCCATGCCGGCCAGGTGCTCACTCACGGCCGGGCCGACGAGGTGGTCGCAAATCCCGATGTGCGGCGGCTCTATCTGGGCGAGGGATTCACGCTTTGAGCGTGAAATTTGTTTCCTGACGCGATTTTTTGCCTGTCAGGGGCCGTTTTCTCGCGATTTTGCTCCGGGATAACGCTCCGGTAAGCGGGTTTTGCTAGCGTTTGCCTTGACAAGCAAAAGCCGGGCCAGTTTCTATCGGTTCGCGAAATTCCTTCCGGCAGTCCGGATGCAGACGAGGCGTTTGAAACCGAACCATGGCGTTGGCGGCGAAACTACAGCTACGACAGTCGCAGTCGCTGGTGATGACGCCGCAGCTGATGCAGTCGATCCGGCTGCTGCAGTTCACCCATGCCGAACTCGAGCACTTCATCGACGAGGAGATCGAGCGCAATCCGTTGCTGGAGCGCGCCGAGCCGCAGGACGATGCCGCCGGCGACCAGGTGCCGAGGACCGAGGCGGCACCGGAAACGACCACCGACGGCGACTGGTTCGAGACCGAAGCGGGATGGAGCGCCGAGGCGATCTCGGAAAAGCTCGACACTTCGCTGGAGAATCTGTTCCCGGACGACCCGGGCACCAGCGAGCGGCTCGGACCAGACCTCACGGCGCAGTGGAAATCGGCGACCGGCAATGGCAGCACTTCCTCGTCCGATGGCTTCGACGCCGGCGATATGGCGGCGACCGCGATCACGCTGCGCGATCATGTCAGCGAGCAGATCGCGCTCGCCTTCGCCGATCCGGCGGCGCGCCTGATCGCCGGCGAACTCGCAGACGGCCTCGACGAGACCGGCTATATGCGCGCGGATACGGCAGAGATAGCCTCGCGCCTTGGTAGCAGCGCCGACGCCGTGGCCAAGGTGCTGTCGGTGTGCCAGAGCTTCGAGCCGGCCGGCCTGTTCGCGCGCGACCTTGCTGAATGTCTGTCGCTGCAACTTGCCGTGCGCGACAGGCTCGATCCGGCGATGAAGGCGCTGATTGCCAACCTCGAACTCCTGGCGCGCCGCGATTTCCACACGCTGAAGCGGATCTGCGGCGTCGACGAGGAGGACTTGCTCGACATGCTGGCCGAGATCCGGGCGCTCGATCCGCGGCCGGGCATGGCATTTTCGGGCGGCGCCAGCGACGCCGTCATTGCCGATGTCGAGGTGCGCGCGGCCAATGACGGCAGTTGGACTGTCGAACTCAACGCCGAAACGCTGCCGCGCGTGCTGGTCGACCACGTCTATTTCGCCCAGGTTTCGCCGCACGCCAAGAACCAGGCCGAAAAGGATTTCCTGGCCGAGTGCCTGCAGAACGCCAATTGGCTGACGCGAAGCCTCGATCAGCGGGCAAAGACCATTCTCAAGGTCGCATCGGAGATCGTGCGCCAGCAGGATGCCTTCCTCGTCCATGGCGTGCGCCAGCTGAAGCCGCTCAACCTGCGCACGGTGGCCGACGCGATAGGCATGCACGAATCGACCGTCAGCCGGGTTACCGCGAACAAGTACATGCTGACGCCGCGCGGCGTGTTCGAACTGCGCTATTTCTTCACCGCCTCGATAGCCGCGTCGGGCGGCGGCGAGGCGCATTCGTCGGAAGCGGTGCGCGACCGCATCAAGCAATTGATCGACGAGGAAAAAACCGTCGACGTCCTGTCCGACGACGCGATCGTCGACATGTTGCGCGAAAGCGGCGTCGACATCGCCAGACGCACGGTCGCCAAATACAGGGAAGGCATGAATATCCCGTCCTCGGTGCAGCGCCGGCGCGAGAAGCGGGCCCTTGCCAGCGCCGGGCGCTAGGTTCGGCGATTTTCCACAGCGTTCGCGCTTCATTGACAAGCTGCGGTGAAGTGGCTAGAAGCCCGCCCGCATGAGACGGGCTCGACGCCCGCTAGCGGATGGTCCGTCACGACAATGGCCTAGGGATGGTCAAGAAGGCGGCTTGTGATCAACCGGAAAGTTTGGATTTAAATCGGCGCGAGTGACGCCGCAAAGCTTGTGCGCACGGACCACGAGTATAAACTCCGGCCAGTTTGAAGCCTGAGCAAGGAAGGTCAGTTTTCAGATGAATCTGCGCATATCGGGAAAACACATGGATATCGGCGATGCGTTCCGTACGCGCATCAACGATCGTGTCGGCGAGGCGATTGGCAAATATTTCGACCGCGGCTTTGCCGGACATGTCACCGTCATCAAATCGGGCTCGCGCTATTCGGCGGATTGCATGATCCGGTTGGATTCCGGCGCTTCGCTGCAGGCGACCGGCGATGCCCAGGACCCGACGCTGGCTTTCGAGGCCGCGGCGGATCGTCTGGAAACCCGGCTTCGGCGCTACAAGCGCCGGCTGAAATCGCACAATTCGGGCAATGGCGAGCTCACCGATATCGCCTACACGGTGATGGCGCCGCTTGCCGATGACGACGAGGACATTCCGGAGGATTTTGCGCCGGCCATCGTCGCCGAATCGACCATGACGCTGAAGACCATGTCGGTGGCGTCGGCGGTCATCGAACTCGACACCAAGGACAGTCCGGTCTTCGTCTTCCGCAACGCCGGAAACGATCACGTCAACATCGTCTATCGCCGGCCGGATGGGAACATCGGCTGGATCGACCCGTCCACGACCAAGGTCGCACAGGTGACGACCGAGGTCGCACAGGGATAAAACCGGCCGCACGAGGGGTGGGGACTGGTGACGGCAGGCGAACAAGGGATTTTCAAGCATGGATCTGAGCGATCTCATCAACGTTCCGGCGATATTGCCGGCGTTGAAGGCGAACTCCAAGAAGCAGCTTCTGCAATTGCTGTCGGAGAGGGCGGCCGCGATATCAGGCATTCCGGAGCGGGAGGTGTTCGACACCATCCTGCAGCGCGAGCGGCTCGGCTCGACCGGAGTCGGCAACGGCATCGCCATTCCGCACGGCAAGCTGGCCGGCGTGAAGCGCATCGCCGGCGTGTTCGCCCGCCTGGAGACGCCGGTCGATTTCGAGGCGCTCGACGACCAGCCGGTCGATCTGGTGTTCCTGTTGCTGGCCCCTGAAGGGGCCGGCGCCGATCATCTGAAGGCGCTGTCGCGCATCGCGCGGGTGCTGCGCGATGCCGATACGGTGGCCAAGATCAGAGGAACGCGCGACGCCGTGGCGATCCACGCGCTTTTGTCGGACACCCAGGCCTCGCACGCGGCCTGACGTTTTCTGGATGAACGATGGTCGAGGGCCGCCACGGGCGGCCCCGTTCGTTTTCAGCGGGAAATCGTGTTAATGAATGGCGACCGTGGTCAGGTCGTTTTCCATGGCGCCGGCCAGCGCGCGGTCGCGCGCATCCGAAAGCAGGATCGGCTGGCCATTGGCGGCAAACAGCGCCCACAATTCCATGCCGGGCGCGATTTCGCCAATGCCCGGGAAGCGGCCGAGCAGTTCCTCGCTCGTGACCTTGCGCAGATAAGCGACAGAGCCCTCGCCGAGATGGGCGAATTCACCGCTGGTCATGGTGGGATTTTGGGTAGGATTTCGGTCAGTTCTGGTCATTTCAAGCCTCCTTGCCGCGAGACGCCGCCCTGGTCCTGGGCAGTAGGCCATCCCGCATGAGAGCCATCGGCAAAGATCAGTCTTTCACCGATATGTTTATTTTCCGTACCAGCCGCTCGGCTTCGGGCCGATCGAGATCGATCGACAAAAGGCCGTTCTTCAGCTCCGCCGCGATCACCCGCATGCCATCGGCCAGCACGAAACAGCGCTGGAATTGGCGTGCGGCGATGCCGCGATGAAGAAATTCGCGCTCGGTATCGTCGGTCTGACGACCGCGCACGACCAACTGGTTTTCCTCCGTGGTGACATCGAGATCGCTTTCGGCGAAACCGGCGACAGCGAGCGTGATGCGCAGCCTTTCGGCCTTGCCGTCGGCGCCGCTGAGCCGCTCGATGTTGTAAGGAGGATAGCTGTCGCCGGACTTCGCCAAGCGCTCCAGCGTCTTTTCCATGGCGTCGAAACCCAGGAGAAGCGGGCTGGAGAAAGGCGTCATTCGGCTCATGTTACATTGTCCTCTCAAGAGCGACATAAACTGGAAAAACCCAGATGGCATTTTTCCCGATGCTCTTGATATGGTCCGCCCCACGACCAAGTTCAAGCCATCAAAACACCCGCCCAAAAAGACCACGTCGTGGACTCACAAGAATGATCGACATGGCGCTTGAAACGGCAGTGAGATGCAAGGAGAAGCGCTGCGCCGGGATTCGTCCCCCGGGCGGAGCGGTTCGGCAGCTCAAGGCCGGTTCGGTGCGTTTCGCATGCTCGCTCGGACGCATGAGCTCATGGCCAAACAAGGAATTGAAATGCCCCAGACACGCAAGATCATCATCGACACGGATCCTGGCCAGGACGATGCCGTCGCCATATTGCTGGCGCTTGGCAGCCCCGAACTGGAGATCGTCGGCATATCAGCCGTAGCCGGCAACGTGCCGCTGAAGCTTACCGAGAAGAACGCCCGCAAGATCTGCGAACTGGCCGGCCGACCCGACATAAAGGTCTATGCCGGCGCCGTCCGTCCCCTGGCGCGTGAACTGGTTACGGCCGAGGCGGTGCATGGCCAAACCGGCCTCAACGGGCCGCAATTGCCCGAACCGACGATGAAGCTGCAGGATAAGTACGCCGTCGATTTCATCGTCGAGACGCTGATGAAGGAAGAGAGCGGCAGCATCACCCTGTGCGCTCTCGGGCCGCTCACCAATATCGCGCTGGCGCTGATCCGCGAGCCCAGGATCGCGCCGCGCATCAAGGAAATCATCCTGATGGGCGGTGGTTTCTTCGAAGGCGGCAATGTCACGCCGGCGGCCGAATTCAACATTTATGTCGATCCGCACGCGGCCGAGGTGGTGTTGAAATCCGGCATTCCGATCGTGCTGATGCCGCTCGACGTCACCCACAAGGCGCTGACCACCGCCAAGCGCACCCAGGCCTTTCGCAAGCTCGGCACCAAGGTCGGTACCGCAACGGCCGAGATGCTGGAGTTTTTCGAGCGTTTCGACGAGGAGAAATACGGCACCGATGGCGGGCCGCTGCATGACCCCTGCGTCATCGCCTACCTGTTGAAACCGGAGCTGTTCAAAGGCCGCAACTGCAATGTCAGCGTGGAAACCAGCTCGGAACTGACCATGGGCATGACCGTGATCGACTGGTGGGGCGTCACCAAGCGGGAAAAGAACGCCAAGGTGATGGGCGACATCGACCATGACGGCTTCTTCGCGCTGCTGGTGGAAAGGCTGGGGCGGCTTTAGATTCGCCTCCTTACCTTCTCCCCTTGCGGGAGAAGGCGGCCTCGCAAAGCGAGGTCGGATGAAGGTGTTCCAGGGAACGCCAAACTCCGTCACACATCCTCAACCGGCTCGGCGCTGCGCACCGATCCACCTTCCCCCACAAGGGGGGAAGGAAAGGCGGCGGTGCTCACTTCGACCGCGAAAACGCCAGCCACAGGCCGCCGCCGACCATGAAGCTGCCGCTGATCCTGGACAGGAGCTTGACGCGGCGGGCGGACAGGATGCGACCGGCGCGGCCGGCGGCCAGCGCATAAGTCGAATCCGACATGGCGGCGAAGATCATGGCGGTGAGGCCCATGACGACGATCTGCAGCGAATAATTGCCTTGCGGCGCGATGAATTGCGGAAAGAAGGCGCCGAAGAAGATCAGCGTCTTCGGGTTGCTGAGCGCCACCAGCAGGCCCTGCAGGAAAAACCCGCCGCGCGGCTTCCGCGCTGTTCCGTCGGCGTTCAGCTCGCCCTTGGACCGGAACATCTGGACGCCCATCCAGATCAGGTAGGCGGCACCGATCAGCCGCACCCATTCGAACCAGTGCCCCATGCCCGATATCAGCGTGTTGAGGCCGATGCCGACGATGGCGATCATGACCGCCAGGCCGGCCTGCGTGCCGGCGACATTGGCCAGGCCGGCGCGGGAGCCATGGCGGATGCTGTTGGCGATGATCAGCGTGACCGTCGGCCCAGGCACCAGGATGATGACGACGCAAGCGAGGACATAGGCGGCATAGAGTTCCAGCGACATGATTTTCCCTCGGGCAGAATGCCGCCTGCGCGGCGTCCTACAATCAATGCATGACGACGATGCCGGTGCAAGCCGGCACATGAAGCCGCGACACCGCAACGAACCGGCTCAGGCTCCGGGCGGCCACGGCAGCGTCGCTTCATAGGCCGCCGCCGCCTTCAGCACGGCCATGTCGCCGCGCGGCCTGCCGATCAGTTGCATGCCCATCGGCCGGCCTTTGGCGTCGAAGCCGACCGGCACGCTAACGGCCGGACAGCCGCCCATGGTGGCGAGCGCCGAAACCTGCATCCAGCGGTGATAGCTGTCCATCGGCCGGCCGGCGACCTCGCGCGGCCAATGGGTGCCGGCGTCGAACGGAAAGACCTGCGCGGTCGGCAATGCAATGAGGTCGAAGCGGTCGAACAGCGACAGCAGCGTCCGATGCCAGGAGGTGCGGACGACCGAGGCGGCGCGTATCCGGGGCGCTGTCAGGAGTTGCGCGTTCTCCACCTCCCAAACGGCTTCGGGCTTCAACAGGGCGCGCCTGGCGGGGTCGTCATAATGCACTTTCAGCGCGCAGCCGCTGCTTGCCTGGCGCAACGTCACGAAAGCCTGCCACAAGGCCTCGAAATCGAAGTCCGGCACCAGTGCCTCGGCCTTGAAGGACGCCTCCTCGAAGCGCTCGAGCGCGGCCTGGCAGAGCTCGAGGATGCCGGGCTCCATGGGCAAATGCCCGCCCAGATCGCCGAGCCAGGCGACACGGCCGCCTTTGGCGGGCATCCGCAGGCCTTCGAGGAAGGAGCCTTGTTTCTCATAGGACAAGGGCGCGTGCGGATGATAGCCCGCCTGCACGTCGAGCAGCAGCGCCATGTCGCCGACATTGCGCCCCATCGGCCCATCGACGCCCATCTGGGCATGAAAGGCCTCGACGTCCGGGCCGCCGGGGACGAGCCCCTGCGATGGCCGGAAGCCATAGACATTGTTCCAGGCGGCTGGATTGCGCAACGAGCCGCCGAAGTCGCTGCCATCGGCGACGGGCACCATGTCCAGCGCCAGTGCCACTGCGGCGCCGCCGCTCGAGCCGCCGGCGCTCAAAGCTGGATCAAACGCGTTCAGCGTCGGGCCGAACACGGGATTGTAGGTGTTGGAGCCGAGGCCGAATTCGGGAACGTTGGTCTTGCCGATGATGATGGCGCCAGCCTTGCGCATGCGCTCGACGAAGAAATCGTCCTCCTGGGGCACGAAATCGGCGAAGATCGGCGAGCCGAAGGAAGTGCGCAGGCCGCGGGTCATTGCGAGATCCTTGACCGCGATCGGCAGGCCGAAGAGCGCACCGGCCCGGTCCGGACGGGCATCGGCTGTGTCGGCCTCGCGCAGGATATCGCTACGATCGCGCAAGGAAACGACGGCGTTGACGAGCGGATTGACGGTTTCGATGCGGTCGAGGAATGCCGTCACCACCTCACGGACCGAAAGTTTCCTTTGCCGGATCGCGTCGGTCAGTTCGACGGCGGACAGGCGGCATATGTCGCCGGCCGGTGGCGCGGCATGCTTCGTCTGGGGGCGCATTCTGGTCGTCTCAGCGGGATTTCAGGAGTGCCTGGTCGACATCGGCGGCCAACGGGATGGCCGGCTGGGCGCCCGGCTTCAGGCATGCCAGCGAGCCGGCCGCGCCGGCCCGGGCGAGCGCCTGCTCGAGGGGCAGGCCCGACGACAGGCCGGCGGCGAAATAGCCGCAAAAGGTGTCGCCTGCACCAACCGTATCGACCGGGGCGATCTTCAATGCGGGAACCGTCAGGGAATCGGTCGGCGTCGCCGCCATCACGCCGTCGCCGCCGAGCGTGACGACGATGGTGCGGCCGGTTTTCCCGGCAAAGTCGCCCATCCGTGCCGCGCGGTCGCGCCCGCTCAGCGACAGCACCTCGCCATAGAGGTCGAACTCGGTCTCATTGGCGACGACATAGTCGGCCTTGCCGAGCAAGCCGGCTGCGTCGCGATGGAAGGGCGCGGTGTTGAGCACGGTGACGGCGCCGGCCGCGCTTGCCTGATCGAGCGCGGCTTCGACGGTCGCGAGCGGGATCTCGTGTTGCAGGAGCACGACATCGCCCTTTTTCAGAAAGGTCTTGGAGAGGTCTCCGGGCACCACGGAAGCATTGGCACCCGGCACCACGGCGATGATGTTCTCGCCATCGTCGCCGACCATGATCAGCGCGGTGCCGGTCGAGGCAAAAGTTTCGCCCACGCCAGACAAATCCACCCTGGCCTGGCGCAGCAGGGCCAGGGCCTCGACGGCGAAATTATCCTTGCCGACGGCTCCCACCATACGCACCTTGGCGCCGGCGCGCGCGGCGGCCAACGCCTGGTTGGCGCCCTTGCCGCCGGGCGCGGTGGCGAAACCGGAGCCGCTCACCGTCTCGCCAGGGCTCGGCAAGCGGTCGACATTGGCGATAAGGTCGAGATTGATCGAGCCGACGACGATGATCAAGGAATGCCTCCTCATGAATGAGCGGGAAGCTATCCTGTAAGATCGTTGCTTTCCAGTGCATGTCGATATGGCAAGCGCCGTGGCGCCGCACTGTGCGAGTCAGCGGGCGTCGTCGTATTCGGCATGACAATGCCGGCGGCAGGTTCGCCGGCGTTCCCGATTTCAAGAGGTGACCTGTCCAGCCTCCCAGCCCAGAATGGCGCGCTTGCGGGTCAGGCCCCAGTGGTAGCCGGTGAGGTCGCCGGACTTGCCGATGGCGCGGTGGCAAGGCACCACGAAGGAGAGCGGGTTGGCGCCGTTGGCGGCGCCGACGGCGCGGCTGGCGCTTGGCGCGCCGATGCTGGCGGCAATTGAGGAATAGGTGCGAGCCTTGCCCATCGGAATCTGGAGCAAGGCCTCCCAGACGCGAACCTGGAAGTCGGTGCCGATCATCACGACATGCAGCGGCTGGTCCGGGCGCCACAGCGTCGGGTCGAAGATACGCGCGGCGTAGGGACCGGTCGCGGCCATGTCCTCGACATAGACGGCATTCGGCCAGCGGCTGGACATATCGGCGAAAGCGGCGCGTTCCTCGCCCGGATCGCTGAAGGCGAGGCCTGCAAGCCCGCGGTCGGTGGCCATGATCAGGGCGGTGCCGAATGGCGAGGTATGATAGCCGTAGCGGATGGTGAGCCCGGCGCCGCGCGTCTTGTAATCGCCCGGCGACATCGCCTCATGGGTGACGAACAGGTCGTGCAGCCGGCCGGGGCCGGACATGCCGAGCTCGAACGAGGTTTCGAGCAGCGGCATGCCGGAATCGAGCAGCCTGCGGGCATGGTCCAGCGTCACCGCCTGCAGGAATGCCTTGGGCGACAGGCCTGCCCAGCGTGTGAACAGCTTCTGCAGGCCGGTCGGCGTCTCGCCGACCTCCTCTGCAAGCTCCTCGAGAGAAGGCTGATCGCGATAGTCGAGGCTGATCTTCTCGATGGCGCGGCGCACGATTTCGTAGTCGTTGCCTTCGGGCGTGATGTCCTTCTTGAGGACTGCTGTCTGTGTGCTCATGGGACTTCTCCTTGAGCCGGAATATCAGCCCTTGGGGCGCCGATCGCCACCCGAAACTTGCCTTCTTGCGCCGCATACCCAGATAAACTCTGGTTTTGAGCCCAGGAGTCGCCATGGCGGGCGAAAAGGTAAATCTCGCCGGAGCGAAAGAAACCTTGCTGATGACGCTCTACGGCAAGGCGCTGGAAAGCCGGATGCCCCATTCGCTGCTTGGGGATCGTTTCGCCGACGAGGCGGTGCGCAAGATCGACTATGATTTCTCAAGGCTCAAGGTCGACAAAAATCTCGGCATCGGCCTGGCGATCAGGGCAAAGACGCTGGACGTCCGCGTCGAGGAGTTTCTGGCCAGAAATCCTGGGGCCATCGTGCTGCATCTGGGGTGCGGGCTCGACACGCGCATCTTCCGGGTCGGTCCGCCACCAGGCGTTGACTGGTTCGATGTCGACTATCCGGAAGTCATTGAACTCAGGCGCAAGCTATACCCGCCGCGCGACCGCTACCGCCTCATCGCTTCGTCGGTAACTGAACCGGACTGGCTGGTTGAAGTGCCCCGCAACCGACCGGCCATCGTGGTGGCGGAGGGGCTGACGCCCTATCTCCCGGCCGAGGAAGGATTCCGCCTGTTCTCGCGCCTGGTCATACATCTTGCCGGCGGCGACCTGATTTTCGACGCTTACAGCGGTTTCGGCCTGAAGCTGCTGCGCCTCAATCCGGCCGTCAAGGCGACAGGCGCCGAGGTTCACTGGGCGATCGAGGATCCGCACGAACTGGAACTGGCTGTCCCGAAGCTGCGATTCATCGAAGACATTCCGGCCTATAGACCTGAACATGCCGCCCGCATGGGCTGGTCCGCGCAGCTGTTCGTTCGGCTTTGGAAACACATTCCCGCACTGCGCAAGATCGGCAGGCTTTTGCGCTATCGCTTCTAAGTCGTCGTACCACTTGTTCGAAGCGGTCCGGACGCAAACCGTTTCGGCTAGCGCGCCTTGGCGGTGGCGAGCGCACGTGAAAAGGCGGTGGCGAAGCTTTCGCGGGAATCGGGGTCGAGAAAGCCGCCGATCGGCACGGTTTGTCCCTGCGCCTCGACCGCCATCCGGGTGATCCCGATTTCGGCGTGGCGGGCGACCGAAAAGCGCGCCCAGAACGGGTTGAAGCGGTGCGCTTCCGATTTTCCCGACGGGGCGGTTTTGCGGATATCGAGGCTGGTGCGCGAGATCGACACCTCCTCGCGGGCGCGGGCGGCACGGTAGTTGATGCGGAAGGCAATATAGACGGCGACAACGTCCAGACCGAAGAAGCCGAAAACCGGCCAGGCGCCGCGCGACAGGAAAAAAGCCCCGGTCACCAGCCAGCCGAACAGCAGCGCGCCCATCAGCACGGCGAAGCCGGTCTTGCCCAGAGACCGGTGCGGGGTCAGCAAGGCGCTGAAGAAGGGTTCGTCCGCCTGGAACGAGGCGTTTGTATCGTCCATATCTGGATATTATAGGAAGGAAATGGCAAGCCCCAAGTCCAAAGTACCCGCACAATCCGAAAAGAAGCTACTGCCTGGACGGCGCGACGGCTCGAACGTCAAGCCGCGTCCGAGGCCCGCCCGATCCAGGCCGCTCTACAGTCCGGCGGAGGTGCACGAGATTTTCCGACGCTTTGCCGTCCAGCGGCCGGAGCCCAAGGGCGAACTCGAACATGTCAATGCCTTTACGCTGCTGGTGGCCGTCGTGCTGTCGGCGCAGGCGACCGACGCCGGCGTCAACAAGGCGACGCGGGCGCTGTTCAAGGTCGCCGATACGCCGAGCAAAATGCTCGATCTGGGTGAGGCCAGGGTGGGCGACTATATCAGGACCATCGGTCTGTGGCGCAACAAGGCCAAGAATGTCATCGCGCTGTCGCAGGCGCTGATTCGAGATCATGGCGGCGAGGTGCCGGACAGCCGGGACGAACTGGTCAAGTTGCCGGGGGTCGGACGCAAGACCGCCAATGTCGTGCTCAACATGGCCTTCGGCCAGTACACGATGGCCGTCGACACGCACATCTTCCGCATCGGCAACCGCATAGGACTGGCGCCCGGTAAGACGCCCGAACAGGTCGAGCAGGGGCTGTTGAAGATCATTCCCGACGAATATATGCGCCACGCGCATCACTGGCTGATCCTGCATGGCCGCTACGTCTGCAAGGCGCGCAAGCCGGATTGCCCGGCCTGCGTCATCGCCGACCTCTGCAAGGCGCAGGAAAAGACGACCAGCGTGCCGGCGCCGCTGGTCGAGATCGCACCGCTCGAGGAAGCCAGCGGAATTCAATAAGTTAACTCTCCTCCACAAACACCTCTTCGCGCTTCTTCTTGACCGCGGGCAGGAAGACGATGACGAGCACGGCGAGCGCGATGAGGAGCAGGCCGGCGCTGATCGGTCTCGTCACGAAGGCGCTGGGATCGCCACGCGACAGAATCATGGCCCGGCGGAGATTTTCCTCAAGCAGGGGGCCAAGCACGAAGCCGAGCAGCAGGGGCGCGGGTTCGCAGCGCAGTTTGGTCAGGAGATAGCCGAGGAAGCCGAAAAAGGCGACGGCGTAGAGGTCGTAGACATTGGTGTTGACGCTGTAAACGCCGATCGAGCAGAACGCCATGATGATCGGGAAAAGCACGTAGTACGGGATGGTGAGCAGCTTCACCCAGAGCCCGATCAGCGGCAGGTTCAGGACGATCAACATCAGGTTGCCGATCCACATGGAGGCGATAATGCCCCAGAAAAGCGCCGGCTGTTCGGTCGCGACATTGGGGCCGGGCACGATGCCCTGGATGATCATCGCGCCGATCATCAGCGCCATGACCGGATTGGCTGGAATGCCGAGCGTCAGCATGGGGATGAAGGAGGTCTGCGCGCCGGCATTGTTGGCCGATTCCGGCCCGGCGACGCCTGCGATCGCGCCCTTGCCGAATTCTTGCGGGTTTTTCGATACGCGCTTTTCGACCGTGTAGGAGGCAAAGGCCGCGAGGATCGCGCCGCCTCCGGGCAGGATGCCGAGCGCTGAACCGATGATGGTTCCGCGCACGATGGGCGCCGCCATGCGCCTGAAGTCGTCGCGGGTGGGCATGAGCCCTGAAACCTTTCGGATCATCACCGAGCGCTCATGCTCGTTCTCGAGATTGCGCAGGATCTCGGCGATGCCGAAGACGCCGACCGCCACGGCGACGAAATTCAATCCGTCGGCATATTCGGGGATACCGAGCGTGAAGCGCGGTGTGCCGGTGTAGATATCGGTGCCGACAATGCCGAGCAACAGGCCGAGCACGACCATCGCCAGCGCCTTGACGATCGAACCGTGGGCAAGCGCGACCGACGAGACAAGGCCGACGACCATCAGCGAAAAATATTCGGCCGCGCCGAATTCCAGCGCGATCGAGGTCAGCGGCGGGGCGAAGATGGCGACGAGGAAGGTCGACACCGTGCCGGCGAAGAACGAACCGATCGCCGCAATCGCGAGTGCCGCGCCGGCGCGGCCGTTCCTGGCCATCTGATAGCCGTCGATCGCGGTGACCGCCGAGGACGATTCGCCGGGCATGTTGATGAGAATTGCTGTGGTCGAGCCGCCATATTGCGCGCCGTAATAGATGCCGGCGAGCATGATGAGGGAGGAAACCGGGTCGCCGATCTGGAAGGTGATGGGCAATAGCATGGCGATGGTCGCGGTGGCGCCAATCCCGGGCAGGACGCCGATCAGCGTGCCAAGAAGGACGCCGATCAGGCAGAAGCCAAGGTTCGTCAGCGATGAAGCGGTCGAAAAGCCGAGCGCCAGATTGTCGAGGAGCTCCATGCTCATCTCCTCACAATGGCAGCTACGGAGCCAGCCATGGGCCGAAGCGCTGGAATGGAAGGCCGAGCGCGTAGCTGAAGACGAGGAATGCAAATAGCGTCAGGCCGGCCGACAGCACGAACGCGGTCAGCGGTTTCATGCGGCCGCTGGCAAACGATGCGATCAACGCCGTCAGGAAGATTGACGGAATGAAGCCGAGGCCGCGCACCGTAAGGCCGAAGAAGATCGGAGCGGGAAGGATGAACAGCGAGCCGCGCCACGCAATGTAGCCGATCGGATCGCCCTCGAATCGCATCGCCTGGACGAGGATGACGAGGCCAAGCAGGATCAGTACGATCGCCAGCACCAGCGGGAAATAGCCCGGCCCCATGCGGAAGGCGGTGCCTATTTCGAGGCCGAGCGACTGCAACGCGAAAAATGTGCCGAAAACGATGAACAGCGCAGCGCATATGCCGTTCGTCCTGTCGATTGCGAAAGCCTTCATGACGTTCCTCCCAGGCTGCGGGCGTGCGACGATGTCGAAGCGAAAGCGGGGCCGAAGCGAAAACGGGGCGCCGGCGGCGCCCCGTTCAAAACTCAGTCGGCGTACTGGCCGGCAGCTTCGATAATCGGCTTCCAGCGCATGATTTCGCTTTCCAGCTTGGCCTTCAGCGCGGCCGGCGTCGCGTCGGCCTCGGGCGACGGCCTGGTGCCGAGCTCGGCGAAGCGGGCGGCGACGTTCTCGTCCTTCAGCGCGACCTGCAGGGATTTCGACAGCCGTTCGGTGATCGCCGCCGGAGTGCCCTTGGGGGCATAAAGGCCGTGCCAGATGCTGACCTGCACGTCGGGAAGGCCGGCTTCCGTCGTCGTCGGGACATCGGGCAGCACATCGAGGCGCTCCGGCGAGGTGACGGCGTAGGCCTTGATCGTACCGCCCTGGATCTGCTTGGTGGTGTTGGTCGTCTGGTCGCACATGATGTCGACCTGGCCGCCGAGGAGGTCGGTCATGGCCGGGCCGGTGCCCTTGTAGGGGACGGTGACCAGGGGCGTCTTGATAGCGCTCATGAACAGCATGCCGCAGAGATGCGAGGCAGCACCTATGCCGGCATTGGCTACGGTGACGCTATCCTTGTTGGCCTTGGCATACTCGACCAGTCCCTTCAAATCGGTCGGCTCGAGGTCCTTGCGGCCAACGATGGTCATTGGCACCTCGGTGACGAGGCCGACATATTCGAAGGCGTTCAGCGTGTCATAGGCGAGCTTTCGGTAGAGTGTGGCACTGGTGGCCATGCCGATGTGATGGAGAAGCAGGGTGTAGCCATCCGGCTCGGCCTTGGCGACGCGGCCCGCGCCCAGCGTGCCACCGGCGCCGCCGACATTCTCGACGATGACCTGCTGGCCGAGATCCTTCGACATGGCTTCCGCGACGAGACGTGTGACCGTGTCGGTCGGGCCGCCGGCCGCAAACGGCACCACGACGGTGATGGTGCGTTCGGGATAGGTTTGCGCGCCTGCGGCGACTGGATAAAGCGTGACGGCCACGGCGGCAGCCAGAGCGGCGACAAATCTTCTCATCGTGATTTCCTCCCAGAGCTTAAATCTTCAACCGCTGCGCAGAGTTCTCCTCGACACCGGCTGCACGGGTACAACTAGGGCAGGCTAACAGATTGCAATCGTACTCAAATGGCAAAGTGCTGATATCCGCAACCGTTCTGGCTGGCTGCCCATGAGGCGCGGCCGGACCATCGGAGGAACGACCGTTCCGGCTGGATCGGGCCACCCAAACGAGCGCGCATTCTGTCTGGAAGATGATCCGCCCCGGCCTGGCCCTTGTTCGCGGCGGGTGATTTGCTAGGTGCTTTGCAGGTTTAAGCGAGGGCGACCCATGAACCATCACACAAGCGGCGTTCCGGTTATCGAAACGGCGCGCGCCGTCCTGCGAGCGCACCGGCTGGAGGATTTCGACGCCTATGTCGCCATGTGGGCCGATCCGGTCGTCACCCGCTTCATCGGCGGCAAGCCGCGCACCCGGGAAGAGAGCTGGATGCGCTTCCTGCGTCACGCCGGCCTCTGGTCGCTGCTCGGCTATGGTTTCTGGGCGATCGAGGAGAAGGCGACGGGCCGTTTCATCGGCGAGGCCGGGTTTCACGATCTCAAGCGCGACATGGAGCCGTCGATAGAGGGCATTCCGGAGGCCGGGTGGGCGCTCGCTCCGGCCGCTCACGGCGCCGGCCTCGCCACCGAGATCGTAAGCCGCGTGCATGACTGGGGCGACGAGACGTTCGGACGTGCGAAAACCGTCTGCATCATCGACCCCGAAAACACCGCTTCATTGAATGTGGCGAGGAAGTGCGGTCACCGGGAACTGGCCAGGACCGTCTATCACGATGCTCCGATGATCCTGCTGGAGCGGCTGGTCTGAGCACTCGGCAAGTGTCTAAATCAGCGGTCGTTCCGCAAGGGCGTCGAAATGATCCGAGAACGCCGTCTGCTCCTGATCACCGCGCCGGGACTGGCCATATCTGTTTGCACCGCGGCTTCGCGGGCCGCTTCATCGAGCATCGAGGCATCCTCGCCGAAGGCGCGGGTGGCGCGGGCCGCCGCCTCGAGCAGCGGCCGTCGCATGCGCCGCAGGAAGGCCGCGTCGACGCGTGTGCTCGGGCCGGCCAGGGTCAAGGCGCCAATCAGCACGCGTCCGGGCCCGAACACCGGCGCCGACACGCCTCCCGTCTGGGGGTCGCGATCGCCGATGGCGAGGCAGTTGCATGTCTTGCGGATGGTTTCGTAGGGTTCGCCCGGCTGTCCGGAAAACGCCGCCAGCACACGCCCGCCGGAGCCCACAAGCAGCGGCAGGACGTCACCCTCGCGGATCGTGTAGCGGATAGGATGCTTGGACTCGACGCGATAGAGGCAGGTGCGCACGTCCCCCGAGCGGACATAGAACGCAACGCTTTCCCAGCTTAGCTCGCAGAGATCGCGCATGATCGGCAGCAGGATGTCGACCGCCACGACCGAACGCTGATAGAGCGCGCCGAGCCGGAAGCTGGCTGGTCCGATGCGGTAACGACCGTCGTCCAGGCGCTCGAGCAATTGTCCGCGCAAAAGCGAATTGGCCAGCCGCAGAATGGTGCTCTTGTAGAGGCCGGTTCGGGCCGCGATCTCGGAAAGGCTGAGCGAGCGGTCCGCCGTGGTGAATGCATCGAGGATGGCAATGGCCCGGTCAAGCGCGGCAACACCATCGGCTGACGTGCTCCGGATTTCGATGCCAGCTGGTTTGCCTGCCGAATTCATTGGTCCCCAGTCGAACAAAGGTCGAGTCGAACAAAGGTCGAGCGGCGCGATTGTGTCGCGCAGCCCGAGCATTCTGTCCAGCAGAATATCGTTCCTGTTGACGGAACGCGGTAAAGTCTGCTTGAACTCAAGCGCGGGTCTGGTTTCAGGCGCGTTTTTGGCGGGCACCGGAGGAGGTGTCGTGATTTGGAGGAATCCCATGCTGAACAGACGCAGATTTTTGATGAGCACCGCTGCCGCGGGGGCCGCCGGGCTGGTGGCGTCGCGTCTTTCTCCCGCCCTTGCCCAAGGCACGCCGCAGATACAGATTTTCGTGCCGGCGGCGCCCGGAGGCGGCTGGGACCAGACCGCGCGCACGATGGACCAGGTGATGCGCAGCGAGAAGCTGATCTCCGGCTCGCAGATCACCAATGTCGGCGGCGCCGGCGGCACGGTGGGGCTGCCGCAATTCATCAGTCAATGGAACGGCAAGGGCAATTCGCTGATGGTTGGCGGCATGGTCATGGTCGGCGCCATCATCGCCAACAAGGCTGCCAACAATTTGACGCAGGTCACGCCGATCGCCCGGCTCACCGGCGAGTTCGAAGCGCTGGTGGTGCCGGCGGCCTCGCCGTTCAAGACGGCCGCCGATTTCGTCGCCGCGCTTAAAGAGGATCCGACGAAGGTTCCCGTTGCCGGCGGTTCGGCCGGCGGCTCCGACCACATCCTGTTCGGCCTGATCGCCAAGACGGCGGGCGTGCCGGCGACAAACCTGTCCTACGTGCCGTTCGCGGGCGGCGGCGAGGCCCTGTCGGCGCTGCTCGGCAACCAGGTGGCGGCGGGCATTTCCGGCTTCGGCGAGTTCTCCGAACAGGTCAAGGCAGGGGCGCTCAGGCTGCTCGCCATTTCCGCCGACAAGCGGCAGGAGGGCATCGATGCGCCAACGCTGAAGGAAGCCGGCATCGACGTCGAACTGTTCAACTGGCGCGGCGTTTTCGCACCCCCCGGCGTCTCCGATACCGACAAGGCGGCGATGATCACGCTGGTCGAGACCATGGCCAAGAGCGATGCCTGGGCCAAGGAATGCAAGAACCGCAACTGGACGCCCATCCTGCTCACCGGCGACGATTATGCGAAGTTCCTCGCCGAGGATACGGCCCGCATCGAAGCCATCCTCAAGGATCTCGGGCTCGCCTGATTTGCCTGAAGGGGGCGGGCCATGGTCCGCCCTTTTTCCTCCCGCCGATCGCATGGACATGCGATCCACCGGGGATGAAGGTAGGATGAATGCTGGCTATGGAATGCCGGCTGTCTTGGGAGGACATTCATGAGCACCAGCGACCAGCAGGCTGCGTCCTCGCGCCTTGCCGTGCCCGAACTGCTGATCGGCATCGGGCTTCTGGCCTGTGCCGGGGCGGTTGCCTGGCAGACGCTGGCGATCCCGGTGTCGCCGCTCTACTCCAAGGTCGGCCCGACCGTCTTTCCCTATCTCACCATGTTCGGCCTGGTGGTTCTTTCGCTCCTGCTCATCGTCGCCGCACTGCGCGGCGGCTGGCAGCCGGAAGAGGAAAGGGAGACGCCGACCGACTGGAAGGCGATGGGCTTCGTCGTCATCGGTCTTATCGCCAACCTACTCCTGATCCAGCCGCTCGGCTTCACCGCGGCATCCGTCATCATGTTCGTTCTGGTCTGCTACGGCTTCGGCAGCCGGCATACGCTGCGCGATGCGCTCACTGGCCTCGTGCTGGCGCTGGCCGCCTATTTCGGCTTCGCCAAGGCGCTCGGCGTCAATATCGGCGCCGGTTTCATCGAGAACCAGCTGAATACGGTGATCGATGCGTTCACCAGCACGCTGGGAGGCTGACGCCATGGAAACGCTAGGCCATCTGGCACACGGTTTCGCCGTCGCCTTCACCCCGGTCAATCTTCTGTGGTGCCTGCTCGGCACCACGCTTGGCACCGCAATCGGCGTGCTGCCCGGCCTCGGACCGGCACTGACCATCGCGCTGCTTCTGCCGATCACCTACCAGGTTGCGCCGGAGGCTTCGTTCATCCTGTTTGCCGGCATCTATTACGGCGCCATGTATGGCGGCTCGACGACGTCGATCCTGCTCAACACGCCAGGCGAAAGCGCCACCATCGTCACCGCGCTGGAAGGCAACAAGATGGCCCGGTCCGGGCGCGGCGGCGCTGCACTTGCCACCTCGGCGATCGGCTCCTTCGTCGCCGGCACGCTCGGCACGCTGGGCGTCGCCTTCCTGGCGCCTATCGTGGTCAGGTTCGCGCTGGCCTTCGGCCCGGCCGAGTATTTCTCGCTGATGGTGCTTGCTTTCATCACGGTTTCGGCGGTGCTCGGCTCGTCCTCGGTGCGCGGCTTGACCAGCCTGTTCGCCGGCTTTGTTATCGGCATGATCGGGGTCGACCTGCAGACCGGCCAGCCGCGCTTCACCTTCGGCATGACCGAACTGCTCGACGGCGTCGACGTCATCATCGCCGCCGTCGGCCTGTTCGCCGTCGGCGAGACGCTCTACATGGCCTCGCGTCGCTATGCCGGCAAGGACGAGATCGTGCCGCTGAAGGGCTCGCTCTACATGACGGCGGCCGAATGGGGGCGCTCGTGGAAGCCCTGGTTGCGCGGCGCCGCGATAGGCTTCCCGATCGGCGCCATGCCGGCCGGCGGCGCCGAGATCCCGACCTTCCTGTCCTATGCCATCGAAAAGAAGCTTTCGAAGCACAAGCAGGAATTCGGCACGGTTGGCGCCATCGAGGGCGTAGCCGGTCCGGAGGCCGCCAACAATGCCTCGGCCGCCGGTGTGCTGGTGCCGATGCTGACGCTCGGCCTGCCGACCTCGGCGACGGCGGCGATCATGCTTTCGGCCTTCCAGAGCTACGGCATCAATCCAGGCCCGCTGCTTCTGACGACACAAGGCAATCTGGTCTGGGGACTGATCGCCAGCCTGTTCATCGCCAACGTCATTCTCGTCATCCTCAACCTGCCGCTGATCGGGCTTTGGGTGCGGCTGCTGAAGATCCCGGCGCCGCAGCTCTATGCCGGCATCCTGGTTTTCGCCACCGTCGGCACCTACGGCATCTCGCAGTCGCCGATCGACCTCGCCATCCTCTATCTCCTGGGTGCGGCCGGCTTCCTGATGCGGCGCTTCGATTTCCCGACCGCGCCCGTCATCATCGGCATGATCCTGGGACCGCTGGCCGAAACCCAGTTCCGCCGTGCCATGACGATCTCGAACGGCGACTGGTCGGTGTTCTACAAGCACCCGCTGTCGCTGACCCTGCTGACGCTGGCCTTCATCGGCCTGGTCGGGCCGCATATCTGGGCCTACATCGAACGCCGCCGATTGCGCGGGCCGGAGCATGTGCCGGGCGATGCCTGATCGATTTGAAGTGAGATGACAGACCTGCTTTCCGGTATTCGCGTGCTCGACCTGACCAACGTCCTGGCCGGGCCCTATTGCGCCTACCAGTTGGCGCTGCTCGGCGCCGACGTGATCAAGGTCGAGGCGCCGCAAGGCGGCGACCTGGCGCGCCAGCTCGGCGGTTCGCCGGAACTCAACCAGGCCGGCATGGGCGCTTCGTTCCTGGCGCAGAATGCCGGCAAACGCTCCGTCGTGCTCGATCTCAAGAAGGAAGCCGAGCGCGAACGCTTCCTGGACCTGGTAGCCAGCGCCGATGCGCTGGTGGAAAACTTCCGCCCCGGCGTCATGGACCGGCTTGGCCTCGGTTACGAGGCGCTGAAGGCGGTCCGCCCCAGCCTTGTCTACTGCGCGATATCAGGCTTCGGTCAGACCGGGCCGATGCGCGACAATCCGGCCTATGACCAGATCATCCAGGGCCTTTCGGGCATTATGAGCATCACCGGCACGTCGGAAACAGCACCCTTGCGGGTCGGCTATCCCGTTGCCGACACGCTGGGCGGACTGGTCGGGGCCTTCGCCATCGTCTCGGCGCTGGTGAGGCAGAAGACGAGCGGCGAGGGTGCCTTCCTCGACGTGTCGATGCTTGAATGTACGCTGTCGGCGCTTGGCTGGCCGGTTTCCAACTATCTGACGGCCGGGGTCGATCCCAAGCCGATGGGCAATGAGAACATGACGGCGGCACCGTCGGGCGCCTTCCGCACCGGCGACGGCCTGCTCAACATCGCCGCCAACAAGCAGGAGCAGTTCGTGACGCTTTGCCGGCTTATCGAACGGCCGGAGCTGGCGTCGGATCCGCGCTTTGCCGAGCGCGAGACGCGCAAGAGGAACCGTGCGGCGCTGAAGATCGAGATCGAGGAAGCGCTGGCGAATGGCCCGGCGGCTGCGTGGGAAGAAAAACTGAACCGCGCCGGGGTGCCGGCGGGCAGGGTGCTGACGATCCCGCAGGTGCTGGCCGAACCGCAGGTGCTCGAGCGCCAGATGACCAGGGATTTCGACGGCGTGGCTGACATGGAGAGGCCGCTGACGGTTCTGCGCGGCGGCTTCACGGTCGATGGTGCCGCGCCCTTGCCGACGCTACCGCCGCCGGCTCTGGGCGAGCATATGGACGAGGTGTTCGCCGGCCTGTCGCCGCGAGCCAAGGCGAAGGCACTGACATGAGCGGGACGGACGAGAAAACCGGCCGCGAGCGCGGCGAGGAGTGGTGGCAGACTGGCATTATCGAAATGCGGCCGGGCGTCATCCGGCTGCGCGGCTATGAAATCCAGGACCTGATCGGCCGCGTCAGCTTTCCGGCTGTCATCTGGCTGATGCTGCGCGGCGAATTGCCCAGCGAGGAAGAGGCCGCGCTGCTCGGCATCGCGCTGGCCGCCGCAGTCGACCACGGGCCGCAGGCGCCGTCGATCGCCATCGCCCGCATGGCGGCGACCTGCGGTATCGGCATCAACAGCGCCATGGCTTCGGCCATCAACGTGCTTGGCGACGTGCATGGCGGCGCCGGCGAGCAGGCGCTTGCCTTCTATGGCGACATTGCCGCGGCGCTCGATGGCGGCACGACGCTGAAAGAGGCTGTCTCGGGGCGGCTTGACCGGTTCTTTGCCGGGGAAAAGGGCTACGTGCCGGGGCTGGGCCATCGCTTCCATCCGGTCGACCCGCGCGCGCCGCGCCTTATGGAACTGACTCGGGAGTTTGCCGCGCGTGGCGTGATCAATGGCCGCTTCGCCGACATCGCCGAGGCGATCGAGGCGGAGGTCGCGCGACGCAAGGGCAAAAAGATACCGCTCAACATCGATGGCGCGACCGCCGTCATTTACGGCGAGCTCGGCTTTCCGCCACCGCTGACGCGAGGGCTTTTCGTGCTGTCGCGCTCGGTCGGCATTCTGGCGCATGCCTGGGAACAATCGCAGCAAGCCGAGCGGAACAAGGGTCCGCTGCCACGCGAATGGCTATGGGCCTATACCGGTACGCCGGTGCGATCGCTCCCCGAAGAGGACGGCGCCGGGGCGTGAGGCCCTTACGCGGGGTCGATTTATGCGGGCTGGGGAAGCTTCAAGGTCCTTACCAGCGTCGAAAGTTCGGGTTCGTCGATGAGCATGGCCGCATCCGCCGGCGCCAGCCAGGCCCGTTGCCGCCGTTTGGCTTCCTGCCAGTCGGCAAGCTCTTGCGTTACTTCCAACAGATAGACGATGACATCGACGCGGACGAAACGGTTGGCCAACCGCTTCCAATAGGAATAGGTGCCCGCCGGCTGCTTCAGGGTCTTGCCGAGTACGCCCGCTTCTTCCTGCGCTTCGATGGTGGCCGCCTTGCGTCCGCTCTTGCCTTTCATCGGCCAGCCCTTGGGTACGATGAAGCGCCTGGTGGTGCGCGAGGTGACCAGCATCACCTCGATGTGGCCGCGCTGGTCCAGCCGAAAAGGGATAGCCGCGACCTGGCGGATCGTCTCGCCCTTCTTGGCCTTGCGCACGGCCTTTTTCTTGGTGGCTGCCATTCGTAAAATCCAGTCGGTGCAGTGCCCATACCGTGACGCGGTGTCGTTGCAAAACCCAAACTGCCGCAGGGGCACCGGAACGCCCCTACCATGTAAGTCGGCTAAATAAAAGGGAAGCCCGCCTCAGCGGCAGGTGCTTACGGCGGTGTTGCCGATTATCTGCGTCTGGCAGTTCGGCCTGACCCGCGGCACAATGGGCGGCGGCTGTTGCACGATCACCCGGTCCTGAGCCCGATTCTGTTGCTGCTGTTGCTGAAACTGCTGCCGCTGGACACGGTTTTGCAAGGCCTGCAGATCGTTCTGCTGGATCAGCGCGTTGTTGTCGACGGAGGGAATGAGCACCTGCGCGGAAGCAGGCAGGCAAATGCCCGCCAGCGTCGCGGCTGCCAATGCCGCCGTCATGAAAACCGTCGATGGCCGAAGCGCCAACATCTGCTCATTCCCGCACAACAAAATTTCACCCTACATATAGTGCGTTTGTCCCCTCGTGCCACGCCAGAGTGCCGATTAACAGGAAATCGCGTGATCGCGCCCCCTTCGCGGCGGAGGAGAATCTGCCCCGCCGCCCGCATCGCACTTGACGGAGGCGATCGATTCGCCGCTCTATCGGGTTGACGCCGGCCTCGAATTCCATGGCGTCAACGGCGTCGGCATGTCCGTCGGATGTAACGGCGCCTTCGGGGAAACGGTCAAACAGAACGCCGACAGTGCGTCCCTCAAGGTCAGCTTCCAGCTGGCTCAGGATGGAGCCAGGCAAAAGGGGTCCTTATGAGGAAGCATGCGTATCTGATGGCGTTGCTGGGGGCTGCCTGCATCGCCGGTCTGCCGGCCGCGGCGGCACAGACAAAAGGCGCGGCAGCGGCGCCCGCCGCCAATGCCGTCAATCCGCCGCAGTTGCCCGGCGGTGCATCGGCCCTGTCCGAAACCCATGGCGACTGGACGGTCAACTGCCAGGTATCGGGCGCGGCCAAGGCATGCAGCCTGTCGCACCAGCAGTTCAATAAGCAAAGCAACCAGCGTCTGCTGGCGATAGAGCTGTCGAGCAAGACGGGCGAAGACGCGACCGGCACGCTCGCTCTGCCGTTCGGCCTGGCGCTCGCCAAGGGCGTCAGCCTGACGATCGACGACCAGAAGCTGGACGGCAGCTTGCAGTTCAACACCTGCCAGCCCGTCGGCTGTCTGGTGCCGGTGGCGTTCGATGCCAACGCAATCCCCATGCTCAAGGGGGGCACCACCTTGAAGATCGATGCCTTCGCGGCGGATACGGGGCAAGCGGTCAGCTTCTCCATTCCGCTCAACGGCTTCGGCAGTGCGCTCGCACGAACTGCGGAGCTTCTTGCCGACTAGCGGTTCAGCGTTCCACAGAATCGCGCTAAGCCTTTGTCTTAGGAATTCCGACGGTCCAGCTCGTCACGCTACGGTCGTTTTTAGCCGTTCTGCGATCAGGGTGGCGAGCCGGGCCGCCACTTCGTCCTTGCTCATCTCGGGCCATTCCTCGGCGCCGGTCTTCGAGACGATGCGAACCCGGTTGCGGTCGCCGCCCATCACACCGGATGGACCGATGCCGCTTTCGCGCGAGACGTCGTTGGCGACAATGAAATCGGCGCCCTTCTTCCTCAGCTTGGCTTCGGCGTTGCGCAAGAGGTCCTGCGTCTCGGCGGCGAAGCCGACCACCAGCGCCGGCCGCTGCCTGTGATGCCCGACGCCCGCAAGGATGTCGGGGTTTTCGACCATGCGCAGCACCGGCGGGCCTTCGCCCGGCGCCTTCTTGATCTTCTCGCCGGCTGAGTTTTCGGTGCGCCAATCGGCGACGGCGGCGACGAACACCGCCGCATCGGCGGGCAGAAGCTGTTCCACGGCATCGCGCATCTCCTGCGCCCGCTCGACATGGATGGTTTTCACACCAGCCGGATCGGCGATGCTGACGGGCCCGGAGACCAGCCTCACGTCGGCGCCAAGCCTCGCCAGTGCCGCCGCTATGGCATGGCCCTGCTTGCCGGACGAGCGGTTGGCGATGTAACGCACCGGGTCGATCGGCTCGTGTGTCGGGCCCGATGTGACGATGATCTTCTTGCCGGCCAGCGGCTTCGGGCCGGTATCGAGCAGCGCTTCGATGGCGGCGACGATCTCCAGCGGCTCGGCCATGCGGCCTTCGCCGGCTTCGTTGCTCTCGGCCATCTCGCCTTTGGCGGGGCCAACGAAGGTGATGCCATCCTTGTGCAGCGCCGCACGGTTGCGCCGCGTCGCCGGATGCGCCCACATTCTGGGGTTCATGGCCGGCGCCATGAGCACCGGCTTGTCGGTGGCCAGGAGCACCGTGGAGGCAAGATCATTGGCATGGCCGTTGGCAAGCTTTGCCATCAGGTCGGCGGTGGCGGGCGCCACCACCAGCAGATCGGCCTCGCGCGACAACCTGATGTGGCCGACATCGTGCTCGTCGTTGCGATCGAACAGATCGGTGAAGACATGGTCTGCCGAGAGCGCTCCCGCCGACAGCGTGGTGACGAATTCCCGCGCAGCCGACGTCATGACCACGCGCACCGCCGCACCCCTTTCACGCAGACGGCGGATCAGGTCGAGTGCCTTGTAGGCGGCGATGCCGCCGCCGATGATGAGCAGGACGCGTCTGTTGGAGAGGCTCATGCGGCTTCCCAAGGATTGACTATCTTGACGCCGCAATCGGCAAAGTCGGCAACGTTTCGAGTTACGACCGCAAAGCCCCGCGACCTAGCGACCGAAGCGATCTGAGCGTCAAATTCGCGGATAGGACGTCCCAGAAACCGTCTCCTTGAAACAATCTCCGCATATGCTTCTGCCTCGCGGTCACCGAACGCGAGCACTGGGGTCTTGAGCCATGTGGTGAAAAAGGCCCCGATGACACTGCCCAGTGCAGCTTTGCGTTTTCCATCTGGCATGTACGCAAGCCCCAGGAGCAGCTCTGCTTTGGTCATCGCAGTGATATGTGAGCGGATCGCGGACGGGCTATCCATCCAGGCAGCCACTCCCGCATCAGGCAATGGCTTGAAAGTTTCCGAAACAACATTCGTATCCAGCACGAACATGTCAGTCGAATTTCGGTGGCTCGCGCGCTGGGCCGCGCTCCGGCAAGTCGATATCGAAACCACCATGCGGCTCAACCAGCCTACGAATAGCAGCATAAAGGGACTCTCCCCGAGCGCCTTGATCCGAGTCGTCCGAAAGGACACTCCTGGCGAGAGCGCTACGCGCTTCCTCTTCCATTGAGACCCCCTTCACGGCAGCCCGCTCACGCAATTTCTGCTTCACGCCGGCGTCGAGATTGCGGATGGTAATGGTGCTCATATTTTGCTCCTACCCTCCATATAGTCCCGAAGCGATCTGCATGCAATGACAGCAGTGCTGTCATTGCATGCAGATCGCTCAGAGCAGCTTCCAGGCGATGTAGACCAACGTCAGCGCGATCACCCACAGCGCCAGGCGGCCGGAGCGGGTATAGCGTGCCTCGGCCTTGCCGATGGCGCGGGCCGTCGCCTCGTCGAAGCGCAGACCATGCTCGGCCATCAGGTCGATCTCGCGCGACAGCCGCTCGGTTCGCGCTGCCAACTCGGGGGCTTGGCGGATCAGCGTCAGCATCGCCTTGCCGCCGTCGCGGGCGTCGGCCAGCAGGCCGCTTGGCCCGAGATTTCCTGATATCCAGCCGCTGACCACAGGTTCGGCGGTTTTCCACATGTTGAAGGCCGGATCGAGCGTGCGCGCCACGCCCTCGACCACCACCATGGTTTTCTGCAGGAGGATCAGTTCGGGCCGCGTCGCCATATCGAAGAGTTCGGTCACCTCGAACAGCAGCGTCAGAAGCTTGGCCATGGAAATGGTCTCGGCCGGCTGGCCATGGATCGGCTCGCCGATGGCACGGATCGCCTGGGCGAAGGCCGCGACATTGTGCTGGCGCGGCACGTAGCCGGCCTCGAAATGAACCTCGGCGACGCGCAGATAGTCGCGCGTGATGAAGCCGTAGAGGATTTCGGCGAGGAACCGGCGCTCCTTCTTGCCCAGCCTGCCGGCAATGCCGAGATCGACGGCGACGATCGTGCCATCAGCCTCGACGAACAGGTTGCCCGGATGCATGTCGGCGTGGAAGAAGCCGTCGCGCAGCGTATGGCGCAAGAACGACTGGATCAGGTTGGCCGCGATTGCCCTCAGATCGTGTCCCGCGGCGGCGAGTCCGGCGATGTCGTTCATCTTGATGCCGTCGACCCATTCCATGGTCAGCACGTCGCGGCCGGTGCGCTCCCAGTCGACGGAAGGGACGCGAAAGCCCGGATCCTCCCTGGTGCCTTGACCAAGTTCCGAAAGCGCAGCCGCCTCGAGGCGAAGGTCCATCTCGATCTTGGTGGTCTGCGCCAGCGTCTCGGTCACCTCCACAGGCCGCAGCCGGCGTGAGGAGGGGATGTATTTCTCCTGCAGGCGGGCGGCGAGGAAGTAGCTTTCGAGATCCTGGAAGAAGCGGCGGCGCACGCCCGGCCGGATCACCTTGACCGCCACCTTCCTGGCGACGCCGCCATCGATCGTTTCAGCGGCATGGACCTGGGCGATGGAGGCCGCGGCGACCGGGTCGCCGAACTGCGTGTAGAGGTCGCCGAGCTTGCGCCCGAGCGAGCCCTCGATGGCCGCCACCGCCTCGGCCGTCGGGAAGGTGTGCATCTTGTCCTGCAGCATGGCGAGATCGAGCGCCATGTCGTTGCCGACGACATCGGGTCGTGTCGCCAGAAACTGGCCAAGCTTGACATAGGAGGGCCCAAGCCGGACCACCGCCTTGGCCAGCCGGTCGCTGCGCTCATAGGCGAGTGCGCGGCGGCGGGTAAACAGCCGCGCCAGCCGCCAGCCCAATTTCGGCAGGCCGGACAGTTCCTCGCCAGGCAAAGCGGCGACGACGCCCTCGCGCACAAGCACCCAGCCGGCCCGCATGAGCCGAAATCCAGCGCTGACGGTGCTCATGCCCGGGCCTGCCTCAAAGCTTCCAGCCCGAATGAAGCGCGGCGATGCCGCCGGAATAGTTGCGGAACGAGACCCGATCGAAGCCCGCGCGGGTTATCATGGAAGCAAAATTCGCCTGGTTGGGGAATTTCGCGATCGACTCGACGAGATAGGAATAAGGCTCGCCGTCGCCGGTGACGGCCTTGCCGATCTTCGGAATGGCCTTGAACGACCAGGCCTCGTAGACCTTGTCGAGCAACGGCATCTCGACCTCGGAAAATTCCAGACACAGGAACCGCCCGCCGGGCTTCAGCACGCGGAATGCTTCGCTGAGCGCGACGTCGATCCTGGGCACGTTGCGGATGCCGAAAGCGATGGTGTAGGCGTCGAAGGTGGCGTCCGCGAAGGGCAGTTCCTCGGCATTGGCTTCGACGAAGTCGGTGTTGCCGGACATACCTTTCTTTTGCGCCCTGTCGCGACCGACGGCGAGCATCGAGCCATTGATGTCGAGCACGGTGGCATGAGCATGCCCATGGCTGGCATCGACGATGCGAAAGGCAATGTCGCCGGTGCCGCCGGCGACATCGAGCACGCGCCAGTCCGGCCGCTTCGGCGGATTGAGCCAAGTTACCATGGCATCCTTCCACAGCCGGTGCAGGCCGCCCGACATCAGGTCGTTCATCAGATCGTAGCGGTTGGCCACCTTGTGGAAAACATCGTTGACCAGGGGCTGCTTGTCGCCTGCCCCTACGCGCTTGAAACCATAGGAGGTTTCCATGCCGCCGGCGGCCGTGGTTCTCTCAACTGACATTTTTTTGATCCGTCATAAAACCGGCGGGACCATAGCCGATCGATGGTGCGGGCGCTATTGTTTAAGGCGCGGTGTTCAGCCGCGCTTCCAGGTGGCGGGTTTCGAGACCTGGACTGACCGACGGGATGTTTGAATGCCTTTGAAAGCGGAACTGCACTGCCACATCGAAGGGGCAGCGGCACCGGAACTCGTCATCCGCCAGGCGCAGAAATACGGCAAGGACACCTCGCCCTATATCCAGAACGGCTCTTTCGTCTGGCACGATTTCACCTCCTTTCTCGCCGCCTATGATTTCGCCTCCGACTTGTTCCGGACCGAGGAAGACTATGCGCGGCTGGCTGACCATTATCTGACCAGCCTGGCTCGTGACGGCGCTATCTACTCAGAGGTCTTCACCTCGCCGGATCATGCCACGAAGGCGGGCCTGTCCCCCAAGGCCTATACTGACGCGCTCGGCGAAGGCATGGCCCGCGCCAAGGCCAAGACCGGCATCGAGGGCCGCATGATCGTCACCGGCGTGCGCCATGCCGGGGTCGAGTCCATCGAGCGGGCAGCGCGCTTCGCCGCGCGCTGCGGACATCCGCTGGTAACCGGCTTCGGCGTCGCCGGCGACGAGAGGGTCGGCGAGATGGAGGACTATGTCAGGGCATTCGAAATAGCCCGCGAAGCCGGGCTCGGCATTACCGTCCATGCAGGCGAACTGACGGGGTGGGAGACGGTCCAGGCGGCGCTCGATCACATCCGCCCGTCGCGCATCGGCCATGGCGTGCGCGCAATCGAGAACCCCGATCTTGTCCGGCGCATCGCCGAGGAGGGGGTGGTGCTGGAATGCTGTCCCGGCTCCAACATTGCGCTGAAACTGTTCGACAGTTTCGCCGCTCACCCATTCCCCGCCCTGCTCGCGGCCGGCTGCAAGGTGACGCTCAACTCGGATGACCCGCCCTATTTCTGGACCTCGCTGAAACGCGAATACGACATCGCGGCGGAATATTTCTCGATGAACGAGAAGGCGCTGGCCGCCGTCACCCGAACGGCCATCGAGGCCGCTTTCGTCGACAGGAAGACCAAGGCGACGCTGCTCAGCCGGCTGGATGCGAAGGCCAGGTGAATGAAGGCTGGGTGAACAGTGACTGGCCAGCAGTGGGCAGTTGGGCCGAGCGCGCATCGGGACTCGCAAATCGGCTCACTATTCACTACTCACTATTGGCTACTCACCACGAACCACGTCGGAGCACATCATGAAGGGCGTCACCGTCGTCGACCACCCGCTTGTCCAGCACAAGCTGAGCATCATGCGCAAGAAGGAGACCTCGACGGCCGGGTTCCGGCGGCTGCTGCGCGAGATATCGCTGCTGCTCGGCTATGAGGTGACGCGCAATCTCGAACTCACGACGACGACCATCGAAACGCCGATCGAAACGATGGAGGCGCCGACGCTGGAAGGCAAGAAGCTGGTGTTCGCCTCCGTGCTGCGCGCCGGCAATGGGTTGCTCGAAGGCCTGCTGGACCTGGTGCCGGCGGCCCGCGTCGCCCATATCGGCCTCTATCGCGACCATGAGACGCTGGAAGCGGTCGAATATTTCTTCAAGGCGCCGAGCGACCTCGCCGACCGGCTGGTCATCGTCGTCGATCCGATGCTGGCCACCGCCAATTCCGCGATCGCGGCGATCGACAAGTTGAAGGGGCGCGGCGCCACCAACATCCGCTTTCTGTGCCTGCTGGCGGCGCCCGAAGGCATCGAGCGCTTCACCAAGGCACATCCCGACGTTCCCGTCTTCACGGCTTCCATCGATCGCCAGCTCAACGAGAAGGGATACATCATGCCCGGCCTCGGCGACGCCGGCGACCGCATGTACGGGACAAAGTGATTTACCGAAAGTTTACGCAACGGCGCGGTTTCGAGCGGCGTTAAAACGGCAAACACCATCCCGCGTTAAGGATTGGCCTTCACGACAGCGCCGCGCGTCCTGTCGGACGCCGCAGCACTTTGATTTGCGCGTGATCCTTTCCGAAAATCGATCCCGATTTTCGGGGTCATGCGCCGGGGCCGATCCATGCTGCGCAAGCTACTTATTCTCAGCGTCTTTGCCGGTACATCGGCATCCATCCCGATTGTCTATCAGTCGAATCCGCAGATGTTCGAAAGCCTGCTGAAAAAGACGATGACAGCCAAGCCGGCGGGCGACGCCCGTCCGGAGGTCGCCCTGGCAGCGGCTCCCGACAAGCCGGTGGCGCCGTTGCCGATGGGCCGCAAGGTTGTCGTCACGGCCGACGCGCGAGGGCATTTCTCGTCGGCCTTCAAACTCAACGGACGCCAGATCGACGGCATGATCGATACCGGAGCGACACTGGTCGCCGTCAACACCTCGACGGCGCGCAGGATCGGATTGTCGCTGAACCCGTCGGATTTCAGTCATGAGGTCAATACGGCCAACGGCACGATCAACGCGGCGGTGGTGATGATCGACCGCCTGCAGATCGGCAGCATCACCGTCAACGACGTGCAGGCCATCGTGCTCGACGACAAGGCGCTGCGCACCAATTTGATCGGCATGAGCTTTCTCAATCGGCTGGGCAAGTATCAGGCCGAAAACGGCACGCTGCTTCTTGTCCAATGAGCGGGCACGGCCGGTCGGAGCTGTACGTACTTTTCCTGGAATTGCTTTAGCCACGCGGCAGGATGCGCCGGATGACCGATTTGTCGGCAGGCGGCTTGGAAGCGCCGATCGCATAGGCCGAAAGCACCGTTGCCGCCGCGGCTTCGGCGTCGGACACCGAGCGGGCATGGACCAGCGCCAGCGGCTCGCCAGCTCGAACCTCGGCGCCGACCGGCAACAGCCTGGTGATGCCGACCGCCGGATCGACCTTGTCGTCGGGCCGGGTGCGGCCGCCGCCCAGCCCGACCACGGCAAGGCCGATATCGCGCGTGGCAATGCCGGTGACGAAGCCGTCCGCGGTCGCTCTCACCGCGTGTTCCGTTGGCGCAACGGGCAAATATCGTTCCGGCTTGTCGATGAAATCGGCAGGTCCGCCGAGCACCGTCACCATGCGCGCGAAGGTGGCGGCTGCGCGGCCGCTGGCAAGCGTTTCGGTGGCGCGCCGCATGCCGTCCTGGTTGGACGGCACCAGTCCCGCCGCCTGCAGCATTTCGGCGGCGAGCGCCAGCGTCACATCCTCCAGGCGCCGGTCGCGAAGGCGGCCGGTCAGGAAATCGACGGCGTTGCGCACCTCGACCGCATTGCCGGCGGCTGAGGCCAGCGGCTCGTTCATGCCGGTGATCAGCGCCGAAACCTTCAGTCCGGCGCCGCTTGCGACTTCGACCAGGCTGTTGGCGAGCGCCGTCGCGTCGCGCGACTTCTCCATGAAGGCGCCATTGCCGACCTTGACGTCGAGCACCAGCGAGCCCAGGCCCGCCGCCAGTTTCTTCGACAGGATGGAGGCGGTGATCAGCGGCACCGACTCCACGGTTCCGGTCACGTCACGGATGGCATAGAGCCGGCGGTCCGCGGGCGCCAGATCGGCGGTCTGGCCGATGATGGCGCAGCCGGTTTCCAGCACCGCCTTGCGAAACAGCGCGATGTCGGGCTGGCTGGCGTAGCCGGGGATGGAATCCATCTTGTCCAGCGTGCCGCCGGTATGGCCGAGGCCACGGCCCGATATCATCGGCACATAGGCGCCGCAGGCAGCGACGATCGGCGCCAGCATCAGCGAGACGTTGTCGCCGACGCCGCCCGTCGAATGTTTGTCGGTGACCGGGCCGGGCAGGTCCGACCAGTCGAGCACGTCGCCGGAATCGCGCATGGCCAGTGTCAGCGCCACGGCCTCGTCGCGGCTCATGCCGTTGAAGAACACCGCCATGGCGAAAGCCGCGACCTGGCCATCGGTGACGGCGCCATCGGTTACGCCGGCGATGAAGTCGGCGATTTCGCGCGCCGGCAGCCTGTGGCCGTCACGCTTGTGGCGGATGATTTCCTGCGGAAGCATCAGTCCAACAGCCCGTCGCGGAACACACGCTTCAGGATCGTCGCCAGCCGCGCGCCGCCGACCGGAGCCATATCCTTGGTCTCCTGGTGCGAAAGCTCGGCTCCGGTCATGCCGGCGGCAAGGTTGGTGATGATCGAGCAGGCGGCGACGCGCAGGCCAAGGAAACGGGCAAGGATGACTTCCGGCACGGTCGACATGCCGACGGCGTTGGCGCCCATGATGCGCGCCATGCGGATCTCGGCCGGCGTTTCGAAGCACGGACCGGAGAACCACATGTAGACGCCCTTGTGCAGCGCCGTGCCGGTCGCCTTCGCCGCCTGTTCGATCGCCTTGCGGATGCCCGCATCATAGGCTTCGGTCAGTCCGACGAAACGGCGGTCGCTCGGCTCGCCGATCAGCGGGTTGGTGCCGGAGAAATTGATGTGGTCCGATATCAGCATGACCGAACCCGGCCCCATCTCCGGATCGACCGAGCCGGCGGCATTGGTGAGGATCAGCTTGGTGATGCCAGTGCCGGCAAGCACCTCCAGCACAGGCCGCATGGCCGCCGCGTTGCCGTGCTCGTAATAGTGGGCGCGGCCCGACAGCATCAGCACCGGTGTGTCGGCAAACAGCCCGGCCACCACCTCTCCGGCATGGCCGGAAACGCCGCTTCTGGGAAAGCCGGGCAGATCGGCATAGGAAACACGGATCGGGTTCTCGACCTGGCTGACCAGCCCTCCCAGGCCAGAACCCAGCACCAGCGCCGTGGTCGGCGCCAGGCCGTCCAGCCGTTCGATCAGATGGTCGAGCGCTTCCTTCATTTCAGCATGTCGCCGCGAAAGCCGTAAGGCAGCATATCGCCCATGGTCACGGTTTCGGCGACGCCCGCATTGTCGCAGAGGTAAAGTTTCGTTTCCGGACGGCAGAATTCGGCCAGCCGCTGCCGGCAGCCGCCGCAAGGCGAGCATTTGGCCATGCGCTCGGCAATGACGGCGATTTCCACGATCTTGCCGCCGCCGCCCATGATGTAATGGCCGAGCGCCGTCGTCTCGGCGCACCAGCCTTCCGGATAGGAGGCTACCTCGATGTTGGCGCCTGTGAAGACGCGCCCGTCCTCGGTGCGAAGTGCCGCACCGACCGGAAATTTCGAATAGGGGGCATAGGCCTTGGCCATGGCTGCCTTCGCCGCTTCGAACAATTCATGCGACATTTCAGTGTTCTCTCCGATGATCTTGTTCAAAAGCCGGCGCTTCTTTTGCGCCGGGCCGCGCCCTCGATGCTCAGCGTTCCTTGACATAAGGCACGCCGCCGGCGCGCGGCGGGATCGCCTTGCCGATGAAACCGGCGAGCAGGATGACGGTGAGAATATAGGGCAGGGCCTGCATGAACTGCACCGGCACCTTGCCGATGAGCGGCAGCGGCGAGCCTTGCAGGCGGATCGACAGGGCGTCGAGGAAGCCGAACAGCAGGCAGGCGAACATGGCGTTGACCGGCTTCCACTTGGCAAAGATCAATGCGGCCAGCGCGATGTAGCCCTTGCCGGCCGTCATGTCCTTCACGAAGCCGCCATTCTGCACCATCGACAGATAGGCGCCGGCGACGCCGGTCAGGATGCCGGTGCAGATCAGTGCCCTGTAGCGCAGCCAGGCGACCGAGATGCCGGCGGTGTCCACCGCGGCCGGGTTTTCGCCGACCGCGCGCAGCCTGAGGCCGAAGCGCGTGCGAAACAGCACCCACCAGGTGAACGGCACCATCGCGAAGGCGAGATAGACCAATATCGAGTGGCCCGACAGCAGTTCCGAATAGATCGGCCCGAGAAACGGCACGTCGCGGAGCGTCTCGGCGCCGGGCCATGTGATCGCCTCGAACCGCTCGGCTGGTTCCAGAGCCGGCGTGCGCCCGCCTTGCTGGAACCAGGCCTGGCCGAGGATGATGGTCGAGCCGGCGGCGATGAAGTTGATCGCCACGCCGGAAACGATCTGGTTGCCGCGATGGGTGATCGAGGCAAAGCCGTGGATCATGGCGAACGCGACCGAGATCAGGATCGCCATGCCCAGTCCGAGAAAGGCCGAATGGAAAACCGACGCGGCCGCCGCACCGGCGAAGGCGCCGACCAGCATCTTGCCTTCGAGGCCGATGTCGAAGATGCCGGCGCGTTCCGAATAGAGGCCGGCCAGGCAGGCTAGCAGCAGCGGCACCGAGAGGCGGATGGTGGAGTCCAACGTCTGGACGATGGCGTTGAAGGTGTCCATTCAGGCGCCTTTTCCCTTGACCGCTTCCATGCCGACCGACCTCGGGCTGAGCGAGGCGAACAGCGCCTGGATGTAAGGCCTGAACATGTGTTCGAGAGCACCGGCGAACAGGATGACCAACCCTTGAATGATCACGATCATGTCACGACTGATCGCAGGCATCTCGAAGGCGAGTTCGGCGCCGCCCTGGTAGAGCATGCCGAACAGGATGGCCGCCAGCACGATGCCGACAGGGTGCAGGCGACCCATCAGCGCCACGGCGATGCCGACGAAACCGGCGCCGCTGACGAAGTCGATCGCGACATTATGCTGGTCGCCCATCACCGGATTGAGCGCCATCATGCCGGCGAGCGCGCCCGAGATCATCATGGCGGTGATGATGATGCGGGTTTCCGAAATGCCGGCATAGCGCGCCGCCTTCGGGCTGTGGCCGTAGGTGCGCATCTCATAGCCGAGCTTGGTGCGCCAGATCAGCAGCCAGACCAGGAAGGCCATGAGCAGCGCGAGCAGGAAGGAGATGTTGAGCGGTGCCGAGCGGATCTTGGCGCCGAACAGCTCGATGATCCAGTTGAGCTTCGGCAATTCCGCGCCCGCCAGGAAGTTGCGCGTCTGCGGCGCCTGCGAGGCTGCCGGTTTCAACGGGCCGACCAGCAGGTAGACCATGATCGAGGCGGCAATGAAGTTGAACATGATGGTGGTGATGACGATGTGCGAGCCGCGCCTGGCCTGCAGATAGGCCGGGATCAGCGCCCACAATGCGCCCACGGCCGCCGAAGCCACGATGGCCAGCGGAAATGTCAGCCACCATGGCAGCACGCTGTCGAAGGAAAGACAGACGATGGCGATGCCGAGGCCGGCGATGTAGGCCTGCCCCTCGGTGCCGATGTTGAACAGGCCGCAATGCGCTGCCACCGCCACCGAAAGCCCGGTGAAGATGAAGGTGGTGGCATAGAAGAGGGTGAAGGCGATGCCTGTTCCCTTGCCGAAGGCGCCCTCGACCAGGATGACGGCGGCACGGAACGGGTTCTCGCCGACCAGAAGCACGACGAAGCCGGCGACGATGAAGGCCACCGACAGATTGATCAGCGGGATCAGCCCATAGTCGGCCCAGGCCGGCAATTTGGCATAGGGCGTGCTCATTGCGCCGCCTCCTGGCGCTCAACACCCGCCATCAGCAGGCCGAGCTCGCCCTCGCTCGCCTCCGGCCCGCGCTCGCCGACGATGCGGCCGGCAAACATCACCAGGATGCGGTCGGAGAGCGAGCGGATCTCATCGAGCTCGACCGACACGACCAGCACGGCCTTGCCTTGGTCGCGCATGGCGATCAGGCGCTTGTGGATGAATTCGATGGCGCCGACATCGACGCCGCGCGTCGGCTGGCCGACGATGAGAACGCCGGGGTCCTGTTCGATTTCCCGCGCGAGCACGATCTTCTGCTGGTTGCCGCCGGAGAAGTTGGCGGTCTTCAGCCGAGGATTGCCGGGGCGGATATCGTATTTCTCGATCTTGTCCTTGGCATCGGCCATGATGGCATCGATATTCAGGAACGGCCCTTTCAGATACCGGGGATCGTCATGGTAGCCGAGGATGGAATTCTCGTTCTCCTCGAAGGCCAGCACCAGCCCGACATGATGGCGATCCTCAGGCACATGGGCCAGGCCGCGGTCGCGCAGTTCGCCGGGATCGGCTTTGCCGGTGAGATCGATGGGTTTGCCCTCGAGCATCACCGAACCGGAAACGGCGTGCCTGATGCCGGAGATCGCCTCGAGCAGTTCGGACTGGCCGTTGCCGGCGACACCGGCGATGCCGACGATCTCGCCGGCGCGCAGGTCGAAGGAGATGTCGTCGACCATGGTGACGCCGCGGGAATCCTTGACCGTCAGGTTCTTGACCGCGAGTTTTACCGCGCCGGCTTCCGCTTCGCCCTTCTCCACCCGCAAGAGCACGCGGCGCCCGACCATCAGCTCGGCCAGTTCCGCGACGGTGGTCTTCTTCGTTTCCCTGGTTGCCACCATCGTGCCCTGGCGCATCACCGAAACCGTGTCGGTGATGGCCATGATCTCGCGCAATTTGTGGGTGATCAGCACCACCGTCTTTCCCTGCTCCTTCAATTGCTTGAGGATGCGGAAGAGGTGGTCGGCCTCGGCCGGCGTCAGCACACCCGTCGGCTCGTCGAGGATCAGGATCTCGGCGCCGCGATAGAGCGCCTTCAGGATTTCGACGCGCTGCTGCAGGCCGACCGGCAATTCCTCGATGATAGCGTCGGGATCGACTTCGAGGCCGTATTCGCGCTCCAGCCGCTCCAGTTCGGAACGCGCCTTGGTGATGCTTTTCTTCAGCAAGGCGTCGCTTTCGGCGCCGAGGATGACGTTCTCCAGGACCGAGAAATTGTCGACCAGCATGAAATGCTGGTGCACCATACCGATGCCGAGCGCGATTGCGTCGTTGGGCGTGCTTATCGATGCCGGCTTGCCGCCGACGCGGATCTCGCCGCTGTCGGCCTGGTAGAAGCCATACAGAATCGACATCAGCGTCGACTTACCGGCGCCGTTCTCGCCGACGATGCCGTGGATGGTGCCGCGCGCGATTTCCAGGTTGATGTCGCGGTTGGCGCGCACGGCGCCAAAACTCTTGTTGATGCCGATCAGTTCGATTGCAGCCAGTTCGATCGCGGCATGCGCCATGCAGCCTGTCCCACTCTTATTTTTTTATCGCTTGGTCAAAATGCCTAGCATGACGCTCCGCCCGTGCCAATTGGCCGGAGCAGCGTCCACTCTCGACAAATCCCGGCGCGCTTGTCAATTTCGAACGTGGCCGAAGCTCTCATATTCGCTAATATGGGGAAGCCGATTTGACGCTGCGGCGCAACGCCTGAGGACTTCGCATGACCATGCCCGCCGACCGGCTGACGACGCTGGAGATCCGCTCCGCCGAGCAGGACAAGACCATCGAGGAACTGTCAGGCCAGATCGCCGAGCAGTGGAAGGTGATCGAACGCATGCAGCGCAAGCTCGATGCGCTGACCGACCGCTTCCTGGCGCTGGAGGAACAGGCGGCGCCCGACGTGCCGGTGACCAAACCGCCGCACTGGTAGGGAAGGGAGCGCGAGCGATGGCCAGCGACCGCATCGCAAGGGCCGGCGACTACGTGCTTGGCCTGATGAACGATGCAGAGCGCGAACGGGCAGAGCGCGATCTGGAGATCGACCCCGCCTTTCGCGATGCCGTGGTCCAGCTTGCCGAGCGCATGCATATTTTCGACCGCGCTGAACCTCCCGGCGACGATCGCTGGCGGCTAATCTCGCAACGCATCGCCGAACTGCCGCAGATGCGCCCGCCCGGCGATGACGAGGCGAAAACTTCGGTGGTAATCCGCAAGCTGGAACGCCAACCCTACGGCGTCGGCGTACACGCGCTCGGCGGCCGCCGCGGCGCGGTTATCGCCATCTTGCTGATCGCGGTCTTTGCCCTTGGCTACCTCGTGGGGGCTTGGTCGACGGGCGGTGCGCTTCTGCCCTGACGTCCACGACAATCTCACAGGGCGCTCCCCCACTGGCGCTGTCCTATGCGACCGGGCCGACCTCCGGCCCCAAAAACAAACCGCCGGACTTTCACCCGGCGGTTCGAAACTTAGTGCTTACCGATCAATACGGGCAGGCGTTATCGGCGGTGTAATCGTGCACCTCGATCTTGCCGGCGATGATGTCGGCCTTGGCCTTCTCGACCGCCGCCTTCATCTCGTCGGTCACCAGCGCCTTATTGTTGTCGTCCATGGCGTAGTCGACGCCGCCTTCCTTGAGGCCGAGATTTTCGACGCCACCCTTGAAGGTGCCGTTCTTGCCGTCCATGAAGGCGGTGTAGACGGCAACGTCGACGCGCTTCAGCATGGAGGTCAGAACCTTGCCGGGCTGAAGGCCGTTCTGGTTGGAATCGACACCGATGCCGAGCTTGCCGGCATCAGCCGCCGCCTGCAGCACACCGACGCCGGTGCCGCCCGCAGCCGCATAGACCACGTCGGAACCCTGGTCGATCTGCGTCTTGGCGATCTCGCCACCCTTGGCCGGGTCGTTCCAGGCGGCCGGCGTGTCGCCGGTCATGTTCTGGATGACGTCGGTCGCGCCTGCCGATTTAGCGCCGCCTACATAGCCGCATTCGAACTTGCGGATCAGCGGAATGTCCATGCCGCCGACGAAGCTCACCTTCTTCGTTTTGGAGGCCATCGCCGCCATGATGCCGACGAGATAGGAGCCTTCATTCTCCTTGAACACGAGCGAGCGGACATTGGGCAGGTCGACAGCATCGTCGATGATGGCGAAGTTGAGGTCAGGATATTCGGTCGCGACCTTCTTCAGCGCATCCTCCCAGGCGAAGCCGGCCATGACGATCGGGTTGTGGCCGTCCTCGGCGAAGCGGCGCAACGCCTGCTCGCGTTGCGAAGCGTTGGAGACCTCGAACTCGACATAGGGAACGCCGGTCTCTGTCTTGAACTTTTCGGCGCCATGGTAGGCCGCCTCGTTGAAGGATTTGTCGAACTTGCCGCCGAGATCATAGAGGATGGCCGGCTGCACATCCGCGGCGAAAGCCGGAAGAACCATTGCAGTTGCGGCCAGAAGGCCGAGAACGATACGTTTCATGTGATCCACACCCTGTCGGTTATTTTTTTCCGTTACGCCCGCCCGCCTGCCCGGTTCTCCGGCATGCGCGCGACGTCAGCCAGGAGTGTATATTCCCCTCCCGCTCAGCGGCAATCTGGCACGGCCCGAAACAAAATTCACGTGGAATTTTGACCTTTTGGAAAAGCATGGCGGGTGTGACGCCCGTGCCCTTCAGGCGAATTGCCCCGTGCGCCGCTGCCGCCTGTAGCCGATGGCGTAGAGCAGCAAGGCCAACACCGCGAACACGGCAAAGCCCGGCTGGTCGAGCACCCGGGCGATGGCGCCGTCCCATAGCAGCGGGCCGGCCTTGGCGCGAACGAAGCTTTCAAAGGCGGCGCGCGTGTCGGGCGACACGGCCAGCCAGCTTGCATTGAGCGGGGTCAGCACCAGTGCCGAGGCGGCGACCGTGCGTGTCGTGTCAAGCACCGCCATGATGACCGAAATCGACAGCGCGACCATGGCCGCGAGACGAAAGACAAAGCGAAACATCAAAGACCTTTCCCCTGGCCGATCCTCGACATCCTCCCGAGGATCTCCGGCGGTGTTCCGAACGAGAAATAGAGCGCGCAGGCCCTATTCGCAATCACGGCACGCGAATGAATCGCGGCCGACGCAGCCTAGCCGGCCGGCCTGTGCTTGCGCCGGTTGGCGAGCCAGACGGCGAGAATGCCGCCGGCAATGGCGCCGACCACCAGCCCGGCCAGCCCTATGAAGGCGGCGAAGTAGCCGCAAGCGCCCTCGAAGCAGCTCATGTCGGTGACATCGGCGATGACCGAGCCGGCCAGGAAACCGCCCACCGCGCCGACGACCGCGCCGAGGATGATGCCGAGCAGCGCGGCGACAATGGAAACGAAGACCGACGGCGCTTCGGCTCGCGGCTTGGCATAAACGGTCTCGGCGCCGGAGCCGCGGCGCAAAAGGTAGATGCAAAGCAGGCCGATGGCGATCTCGGCGGCGGTGATGGCCAGGCTTCTGGCGGAGAAGACGAAGCCCGGCACGGCAAGTGCGTAAGCGTGACTTGCCAGCAGCCATATGATCGTGGCGGCCTGCCAGATGGTGAAGTGGCTGGGGAAGCGCGCCGAACGGCCGAAGGCGAGGCCGAGCAGGTAAAGTCCCCATAGGATGGTGATGACGTCGGCGACGAGCCCGCTGAAGAGGAAATAGAAAACGGCGTCCGGCAGGCCTGAACTCCCCACCAGCCACAAGGCCGACGCCAGCCAATAGACCGACAGGGCCATGACGATGACGAGCCAGCCCACCGGGACATAGGAAAGTCCGCTGTCCGGCCGTCCGGCCGGGACCTTTCCCTCGGCCGGTGGCTGTCCATTGTGCGGCGTACCGCCTGGAATTCCGCTGTTTGACGCCATATCGCGACGATGCCCCCGCAAAGCCTTTCGGACACTCGACAGGCCGCTCGGGACGGAGTCAAGCGCGGCTGGTCTCGCAGCCCATGCCTGCGCACATCATTCAAGCAGCGATTCAAATAGCGGGAGCCCAAACGGATGTTAGCGGCGGCCCTATGAACGCCGTGTGGCCGGCAAAGCGAATTGACAGCCGTTATGGCTTGGCATTCGGCGCGGGATCGACTAGATGAGCCCCGCGCCTGTTGCTTTGACGGCTCAGGTGCGGGCAGGGCGTCCGCTGGTTGGCGGCGCCCGGTGTGGGAAGTTCCGCACCGCAGCCCCAAAGGGAGCGCATCTCCCCAACCCGCGCGGCGAAGCCGGCCGGCGCGAAAGGCAAGGACGGAGAGGTGGCCGAGTGGTTGAAGGCGCACGCCTGGAAAGTGTGTTTACGGGAAACCGTAACGCGGGTTCGAATCCCGCTCTCTCCGCCACCCTGCTTCGACCTTCGAGCTTCGCAGGATTTGCCGATCGAAGACGCGAAGCAGGATGCCCTCCGAAGCTTCAGCGTAGGAGGGCGAAATCGCGGCATAGCATCGAGTGATCCTTGGGCGTTCCATGAAATGCCGCCCACGAGCCGGTTTTGGAATTCCTGGTGATCTGGTAGTGGTGATCCCGATCACAGGAGATGGCATGCCGGACGATGTAATGGTGCGCGACAGCAACGGCGCTCAGTTGAAGGACGGCGATTCCGTCACGCTGATCAAGGACCTCAAGGTCAAAGGCACTTCGGAGACGATCAAGCGGGGCACGTTGGTGAAGAACATTCGTCTTAACGGCAATCCCGGTGAGATCGAATGCAGTACCAGGCAAGTGAAGGGCCTGGTGCTCAAAACCGAGTTCGTAAAGAAGGCGTGACCCTCAAGGCCGTTGAGCCGCAGGGATAAAATTGCGTTTGCCGGCGACGAGGCGCGTCGTCGGCCAACCTAGCCACCCCTTACGACTGGAGCGCTTGGGCGCATTCACAACTTCAAATTCATTCCGCCGAAAATCTTTATAAAATTCCTATTTCTTTCCGCTTTGCCCCGTCTCGAACCTTTATGGCGATCGGGTCCATATTCCGCTTTGAGAAAAAACGTCGGACGCCGTCACCAATCCAAGTGGGCGCGCCGTTTTCATGTAATCGCCAAGCTGCTTCGAGCGGGCGCAAAGTGGAAAAATGGAAGTAAGGAACAAGCACAATGGACATCATTGTTCTCGGGATAGGGGTTTTGTTTTTCGCCCTGTCTTTCGCCTATGTCAAAGCCTGCGACAGAATTTGAGCGAAGGGATCGAACCATGCTTGTCGATTACATCCTCGGTGGCGGCGTGACGTTGTTCCTGCTCGCCTACCTGACATACGCCCTCATCCGCCCGGAACGCTTCTGACCGGCGCACGGAAAGCCACATCATGACTATAAACGGATGGATACAGATCCTTCTCTATTGCGGGATCCTGATTTTGCTCGTGAAGCCGCTGGGCGGCTACATGCATCGCGTCTTCACCGGCGACCGCACCTTGCTGTCGCCGGTGCTCGGCCCCGTCGAACGGGGCCTTTATCGCCTGGCTGGAACCGGCGACCACGAGCAGCACTGGACGGGCTATGCCGCCGCCATGCTGTTCTTCAACCTTGCCGGCTTCCTGGCGCTCTATTTCCTGCAGCGCCTGCAAGGCGGCCTGCCCTACAATCCGGCCGGCATGAGCGCGGTCGAACCGGGGCTCGCCTTCAACACCGCCGCCAGCTTCATGACCAACACCAACTGGCAGAACTACGGCGGCGAGAGCACGATGTCCTATCTCGTGCAGATGGCCGGCCTCACCGTGCAGAACTTCCTGTCGGCGGCCACCGGCATCGCCATCGCCATGGCTCTGATCCGCGGCTTTGCCCGCGCCTCCGGCAAGTCGATCGGCAATTTCTGGGTCGATATGACCCGTGCCACGCTCTACGTGCTTTTGCCGCTCTGCGTCGTGCTCACCCTGGTCTATGTCTGGCTCGGAATGCCGCAGACGCTGGGAGCCTATGTCGGCGCCACCACGCTCGAAGGCGCGCAGCAGACCATCGCCGTCGGGCCGGTCGCCTCGCAGGTCGCCATCAAGATGCTCGGCACCAATGGCGGCGGCTTCTTCAACGCCAATGCCGCGCATCCCTTCGAGAATCCGGACGCCATCTCCAACCTGATCCAGATGCTGTCGATCTTCGCCATCGGAGCGGCACTCACCAACGTCTTCGGCCGCATGGTCGGCAACCAGCGCCAGGGCTGGGCCATCCTGGCCGCCATGGGCGCGCTGTTCATCGCCGGCGTCGCCGTCTGCTACTGGGCGGAAGCCACGGGCAATCCGCTGGTCCATGTGCTTGGCATCGAGGGCGGCAACATGGAAGGCAAGGAAACCCGCTTCGGCATCGCGCTTTCGGCGCTGTTCGCGGTCATCACCACGGCGGCCTCCTGCGGCGCGGTCAACGCCATGCATGACTCGTTCACCGCGCTCGGCGGCATGATCCCGCTCATCAACATGCAGCTCGGCGAAGTCATCGTCGGCGGCGTCGGTGCCGGCTTCTACGGAATGCTGATGTTCATCCTCATCGCCGTCTTCGTCGCCGGCCTGATGGTCGGACGCACGCCCGAATATCTCGGCAAGAAGATCGAGGCCAAAGAGGTCAAGATGGCGATGCTGGCGATCCTGTGCCTGCCGCTGGCGATGCTGGTCTTCACGGCCATCGCGGTGCTCCTGCCGAGCGCCGTGGCATCGATCGCCAATGGCGGTCCGCACGGCTTCTCCGAGATCCTCTACGCCTATACGTCTGCGGCGGCGAACAACGGCTCGGCCTTCGGCGGCCTCACCGGCAACACGCCCTGGTACAACATCACGCTGGGCCTCGGCATGCTCATGGGCCGCTTCCTGGTCATCATCCCGGCGCTCGCCATCGCCGGCTCGCTGGCGGCGAAGAAGACCGTGCCTGCCTCGGCCGGCACGTTCCCGACCGACGGCCCGCTGTTCGTCGGGCTGCTGGTCGGCGTCATCGTCATCGTCGGCGGTCTGACCTTCTTCCCGGCGCTCGCCGTCGGGCCGATTGTCGAGCATCTGGCCGCCATCCACGGGCAGACATTCTGAAACGGAAGACTCTTGGCTGAAACGGAAATGTCCTGGTTCAACAACAGGCATCGCAACGATCGCCATCCCGCCGACAATGGAAAGGAGGAACGGCCTCCTCCTTTCCCCACGATGTCGACATTCCTCGGCATCGCCGCCGTCATGATCGTTCTGTGGTTGCTGGCCTACGGGCTTCCGCATCTTCTTTCGGCATCCGACCGCTCGGTGCCGCCCACCAACACCGAAGCTGGAGCTCCAAAATGAGCCAGTCGAAATCGGCCAGCATCATGGATGCCGGCATCCTGTGGCCCGCCATCGGCGGCGCCTTCAAAAAGCTGAACCCACGCACATTGGCCAGGAACCCGGTAATGTTCGTCGTTGCCGTCGTCTCAGCGCTGACATCAGTGCTTTTCATCAAGGACCTCGCCAGCGGCGGCGGCAATCTCGGCTTCACCATCCAGATCATCATCTGGCTGTGGTTCACCGTGCTGTTCGCCAACTTCGCCGAAGCCGTCGCCGAAGGCCGCGGCAAGGCGCAGGCCGATTCGCTGCGCAAGGCGCGCACCGAGACCCAGGCCAAGCTGCTCGCCGGCGAGGACCGGACGAAATTCAAGCTGGTGCCGGGCACCAGCTTGAAGGTGGGCGACGCCGTGCTGGTCGAGGCCGGCGATATCATCCCCTCCGACGGCGAGGTGATCGAAGGCGTGGCTTCGGTCAACGAGGCGGCGATTACGGGTGAATCGGCCCCCGTCATTCGCGAATCCGGCGGCGACCGCTCCGCGGTCACCGGCGGCACGCAGGTGCTCTCCGACTGGATCCGCGTGCGCATCACCGCCGCCGCCGGTCACACCTTTCTCGACCGCATGATCTCGCTGGTCGAGGGCGCCGAGCGCCAGAAGACGCCGAACGAGATCGCGCTCAACATCCTGCTGGTCGGCATGACGCTGATCTTCGTTCTGGCTACCGCTACCATCCCGAGCTTCGCTTCCTATTCGGGCGGCTATATCCCGGTCACGGTGCTCGTCGCTTTGTTCGTGACCTTGATCCCGACCACTATTGGCGCGCTTTTGTCGGCCATCGGCATCGCCGGCATGGACCGTCTGGTGCGCTTCAATGTGCTCGCCATGTCCGGCCGCGCCGTCGAAGCGGCCGGCGACGTCGACACGCTTTTGCTCGACAAGACCGGCACGATCACGCTCGGCAACCGCCAAGCGACCGAATTCCGGCCGGTGAAGGGCGTCACCGAGCAGGAACTGGCCGACGCGGCGCAGCTTGCCTCGCTCGCCGACGAAACACCGGAAGGCCGCTCGATCGTCGTGCTGGCCAAGGAGAAATACGCCATCCGCGCTCGCGACATGGCGACACTGCACGCCACCTTCGTGCCCTTCACCGCGCAAACCCGCATGAGCGGCGTCGACATAGACGGCTCCTCCGTGCGCAAGGGCGCGGTCGATTCCGTGCTCGGCCATGTCAACCAGACGACATCAGCCAGCCACGCGACGCGCCCGAACAGCGATACGATCAGGGATTTGCAGGCGATCGCCGACGAGGTCGCCAAATCGGGCGGCACGCCGCTTGCGGTGGAGCGCGACGGGCGCCTGCTCGGCATCGTGCACCTCAAGGACATCGTCAAGGGCGGTATCCGCGAGCGCTTCGCCGAGCTGCGCAGCATGGGCATCCGCACGGTGATGATCACCGGCGACAACCCGATGACGGCGGCGGCGATCGCAGCCGAAGCCGGCGTCGACGACTTCCTTGCCCAGGCGACGCCGGAGGACAAGCTGAAGCTGATCCGCGACGAGCAGGCCAAGGGTAAGCTCGTCGCCATGTGCGGCGACGGCACCAACGATGCGCCGGCCCTTGCCCAAGCCGATGTGGGCGTCGCCATGAACACCGGCACGGTGGCCGCGCGGGAAGCAGGCAACATGGTGGATTTGGACTCCGATCCGACCAAGCTGATCGAGATCGTCGAGATCGGCAAGGCGCTGCTGATGACGCGCGGTTCGCTGACCACCTTCTCCATCGCCAACGACGTGGCCAAGTACTTCGCCATCATCCCGGCCATGTTCGCCGTGTTCTACGTCGCGCCCGGCCGGACCACAGGTCCGCTGCAGGCGCTCAACATCATGCATCTGGGGACGCCGCAGAGCGCCATCCTGTCGGCCATCATCTTCAATGCGCTGATCATCATCGCGCTGATCCCGCTGTCGCTGCGCGGCGTCAAATACCGGGCGATCGGCGCCGGGGCGCTGCTCAGCCGCAACCTGCTCGTCTACGGCCTCGGCGGCATCGTCGTGCCGTTCGCCGGCATCAAGATAATCGACATGGCCGTCACGACCCTCGGTCTTGCATAAGGGATCATTCCGATGCTCAAGCAAATCAGACCCGCGATCGTTATGATCGTCTTCTTCACCGTGCTGACCGGGCTTATCTATCCTATCGGCATGACCGGCATCGCCCAGGCGCTGTTCCCGAAACAGGCCAATGGCAGCCTGATAGAGAAGGACGGCAAGGTGGTCGGTTCCGAACTGATCGGCCAGGCCTTTGCGAGCGACCGCTATTTCCACGGCCGGCCCTCTGCCGCCGGCAATGGCTATGACGCCGGCGCCTCCAGCGGTTCCAATCTCGGTCCGACCAATCCCAAGCTGATCGAGCGCATCAAGGGCGACGCCGGGAAGCTGAAGGCCGAAAACCCCAATGCGCCGGTTCCGATGGGCCTCGTCACGACATCGGGCAGCGGGCTCGATCCTGATATCAGCCCCGACGACGCTTATTTCCAGATTCCACGTGTCGCCAAGGCAAGGCGCATCGATGAAGCCAAGGTCAAGGCGCTGGTCGACAGCCATGTCGAGGACCGGGAACTCAGTGTCCTGGGCGAGCCGGTGGTCAATGTGCTGGCCCTTAACCTCGCATTGGACGACACCGCCAAGCAATGAAGAACAGCGCCGGGGATCGACACCGTCCCCAGCGCCGTTCAAACTGGATCCCGATGCCGGACGACAGAAGCAACGTCGAAAACAGACCTTCCCCCGACGCGCTGCTCGAGCATGCCGAGCGCGAGGGCCGCGGGCGTCTGCGCATCTTCCTGGGCGCGGCACCGGGCGTCGGCAAAACCTACGAAATGCTGATGTCGGGACGCGCCAGGCTGGCCGACGGCATCGACGTGGTGATCGGCATCGTCGAGACGCACGGCCGCAAGGAAACGCTGGCCCTGGTCGAGGGCTACGAGGTCATTCCCCGGCGGCCGGTCGAATACAAGGGGCGCACTCTCGACGAGATGGACATAGATGCCATCCTGGCACGCCGCCCGGCACTGGTCCTGGTCGACGAACTCGCCCACACAAACGCGCCCGGCAGCCGCCACCCCAAGCGCTATCTCGACGTGCAGGAAATCCTGGCGCGCGGCATCGACGTCTACACGACGCTCAACATCCAGCATGTCGAAAGCCTGAACGACGTCGTCGCCCAGATCACGCGGGTCAGGGTGCGCGAAACGGTTCCCGATTCCATCATCGACCAGGCCGACGATGTCGAAATCATCGATCTGACGCCCGACGACCTGATTAAGCGGCTGGAGGAAGGCAAGGTCTATTTTCCCAATACCGCCCAGCGCGCCATCGAGAACTATTTCTCGCCAGGCAATCTGACGGCGCTGCGCGAGCTGGCGCTACGCCGCACCGCCCAGCGTGTCGACGAACAACTGCTCAACCACATGCAGTCCCATGCCATCCAGGGCCCATGGGCGGCGGGGGAAAGGGTGCTCGTTTGCCTGGACGCGCGTCCGGGCGGGGCGGCGCGCGTGCGCTATGCGCGCAGGCTGGCCGACCGGCTCCGCGCCCCATGGACGGCGCTTCATGTCGACACGCCTCGTTCGGCCTCCATGTCGGAGGAAGAGAAGGACAGGCTGGCGACCCATCTGCGCCTTGCCGAGCAGCTCGGCGCCGAGGTGACGACCATTCCGGGCCAGAACGTCGCGCAGGACATCGTTCGCCATGCGACGGCGAACAATTTCACCCATATCGTGGTCGGCAGGCCGACCCGGTCGCGCTGGCGGGAATTGATCGAGGGCTCGCTCACCTATGATTTGATCCGCAATGCCGGCGACATCAGCGTCCATGTCATTTCGGGAACCGAGCGCGATACCGACGCAGCATCGAGAAAGGTCAGGACGGCCGCCGAGCAGCGGCCGTTCCAGATATGGCCATATCTGTTCGCCACGGCCTATGTCGCGGGCTCGCTGGCCGTCGGCACGGTTCTCGATCAGTTCCTCGACGTGCGCAATCTGGCGATCGTGCTCTTGCTGGCGGTGCTGACATCGGCGGTGACATTCGGACTGTGGCCTGCCCTGTACGCCTGTTTCCTGAGCGCCCTTGCCTTCAACTACTTCTTCCTCGAGCCGCGCTACACGCTGACGATCAGGGATCCTGAGAGCATCGTTGCGTTTGCCGTCTTCCTTGTCGTTGCCGTCATCGCCAGCAACCTGACGGCGCGCGTGCAGCGCCAGGCTGCCGCCGCCCGCTCACGGGCACGGGCAACGGAGGATATCTACCTGTTCTCCAAGAAGCTTGCCGGCGCCAGCTCGCTCGACGACGTCCTGTGGGTCACGGCCTTCCAGATCGCCTCCATGTTGAAATTGCGGGTCGTGCTGCTTTTGCCCGAAAACGGTGCCATCACCGTCAAGGCGGGCTATCCGCCCGACGATACGCTGGCCGAAGCCGATATCGCCGCGGCCCGCTGGGCCTGGGAGCACGACCGCGCCGCCGGCCGCGGCGCCGATACGCTGCCCGGTGCGAAGCGGCTCTATCTGCCGCTGCGCACCGGACGCACGGCGGTCGGCGTGGTCGGCCTCGACAACGATAAGCAGGGTCCGCTGCTGACGCCCGAGCAGCAGCGGCTGCTCGACGCGCTGGCCGACCAGGCGGCGGTCGCCATCGAGCGCATCCAGCTCGTCGCCGATGTTGACCGTGCCAAGCTCGCGGCCGAGGCCGACAGGCTGCGCTCGGCGCTGCTGACCTCCATCTCTCATGATCTAAAGACGCCGCTCGCCGCCATCATGGGCGCGGCCGGCACTCTCAGGGAGTTCGCACCTGATCTGCCCGAACAGGACCGGACGGAGCTATTGTCGACGGTGGTCGACGAAGCGGAACGGCTGAACCGCTTCATCGCCAATCTGCTCGACATGACCAAGATCGAATCCGGTGCGATGGAGCCGAACTATGCGCTGCACTATGTCGGCGACGTCGTCGGCACCGCACTCGACCGCGCCCGCAAGATCACCAGCGAGCACAAGATCGAGGTCGACATTCCACCCGACCTGCCGATGCTGAAGCTCGACCCGGTGCTGTTCGAGCAGGTCCTGTTCAACCTGCTCGACAATGCATCGAAATATTCGCCGCCCGGTTCGACGATCCGCCTGCAGGGCTGGACCGACATCGGCTCTGTCGTGCTTCAGATCATGGATGAGGGATTGGGCATCCCTCCGCAGGATCTTGAGCGCGTGTTCGACACTTTCTACCGGGTGCGCAAGGGCGACCAGGTGCGCGCCGGCACCGGGCTCGGCCTATCGATCTGCCGCGGCTTCATCGAGGCAATGGGCGGCACGATCTCGGCCGCCAACCGGACCGACCGTTCGGGTGCTGCCTTCACCATCAGGATGCCGGTGCCGGCGGAACTGTCCGGCAATCGTATCGGCTCCAGCGCGGATCAGCCTCGATGACCAATTCGAACGTCAGGATACTGGTCGTCGATGACGAGCCGCCGATCCGCAAGTTGCTCCGGGTCGGCCTCGCCAGTCAGGGCTACGCCGTCAGCGAGGCGCCGAACGCCAAGGCGGCTATCGAGCTGATGGCGCAGGAAAAACCGGATCTCGTGCTGCTCGACCTTGGCCTGCCCGGCATGAGCGGCCATGAACTGCTGCGCAAATGGCGCGACGACGGCTTCGACATGCCGGTGGTCATTCTCTCCAGCCGCACCGACGAAGCCGGCATCGTCGACGCGCTCGAACTCGGCGCCGACGATTACATCACCAAGCCGTTCGGAATGAACGAGCTGGTGGCGCGAATCCGCGTGGCACTGCGGCACAGATTCCAGCAGCAGGGCGAGAGGCCGGTGTTCCAAACCGGCGATCTTTCCGTCGACCTGGTCAAGCGCATCGTCAAGGTCGAGGGCAAGGAGGTGAAGCTGTCACCCAAGGAATACGACATTCTGCGCATTCTCGTGCAGTACGCGGGCAAGGTTCTCACGCACCAGTTCCTGCTGAAGCAGGTGTGGAACGATTCGACCGACGTGCAGTATCTGCGGGTCTATGTCCGGCAGTTGCGGCAGAAGATCGAGAAGACGCCGGACCAGCCGCGCTACATCACCACCGAGACCGGCGTCGGCTACCGCCTGCGCGAGGTCGAATGAGCGTTGCCTGGACTGATCAGCTGACAGCCTCCGGTAGCCGACTCGTGGCCGTCGACGTCCGCAACGCCGCCAGGCAGCCGACCATGCCGAGCGGCACGAAGGCGAGGAACAGCCAGGTTGCCACATCAGCCGCCGCGTCCTGGTTCAGGCCTTGCGAAAAGCCGCTGGCATTGGCGACGATGCCGGCAAGGGCGGCTCCCACCGCATAGCCGATACGCTGCATGGTCGGCACCGCGGCCGAGGCGATGGTCTGCTCATCTCCCGGCGCGGAGGCCACGATGACGCGCGTCAGGAACGGCCAGGCAACGCCGAAGCCGCCACCCTGCAAAAGGGCGCATACCAGGATCAACGGGATCGAGCCGGAGGGGATCGTGTAGGCGAAACCAGCGAGGCCGGTTGCGATCATCAGGGCACCGATGACGATGATCAATCTCTCACGCTCCTGCGGCGCGTTGGCGACGAGGATCGACAGGATCGACCAGGCGATCGATTCGGCGGCGATGATGTAGCCGGTGGTCAGGAGCGGGACGTGGTGCAGCGTGGTCAGGAGCAGCGGGCCGTAGATGGCAAAGGAACAGGTCGCCACCGAGAAGGCGGCGACCATGGTCATGCCGCTGCCGACCGGCGTGCGCCACGAGAACAGCTGCGAGGGGAAAAGCCGAGATCTCGGCTTCAGCGCATCGATACGGAAGAACAGCACAAGGCCGACCAGGCCGAGCACCATCAGCACCGACGAGCGCAGCAGAGCGATGTCGACGCCCGCCGAGGCGATCAGCACGACGGCGACGGCAAGGCAGCCAAGCGCTATGAACGGGAAGGGTGGTGCCTTGCCCGCGCCGGCACTAGGCCTCGTCGCTTCCGGCGTGTCGAGCACGACGAAGCTCGCCAGCGCCATCGCCGCACCGCCGAACACGAAGATGCCGAAGGCCCAGCGCCATGACAGAAGCTCTGTCATGATCGCGCCAAGCATCGGCCCGCTGAAGGCGGCGACGCCCCAGATCGCCGACATGATGCCGAAAAGCTGCGGCCAGATGGCACGCGGAAACAGCCGCTCCACCGACACGAAAGCCAGCGACACCAGCGCGCCGCCGCCCAGGCCCTCGATCAGGCGCCCGGCCAGGAACAATTGCATCGAGGGCGCGGTGGCGCAGATCAGCGCGCCGGCCGCGTAGAGCAGGGCCGCGACCACCATGTTGGTGCGCAGCGCCACATAGCTGACCAGCCGTCCGGCCGCGGCACCGGCGACGATGGCGCCCAGTTCGTAGATCGCCAGCGACCAGCCGACGAGTTGCACGCCCGCCAGTTCGCCGATCATGGCAGGCATGACGGTCGCCACCATCGTCTCGTTGGTGGCGTGCAGCAGGATGCCGAGGCTGATGAAGCAGAAGCGCGCGAGATCGCCGCTCGCCCACAATGCGCGCCAGTCAACCCTGTTTGTGCTGATGTCGGTCACTTCGGTCCCTCGAATTTTCATATCCCGATGCAAACGCGTGGCGCCAGGAGCCAGCTCGGGGGTCCGGCAGGACCACGGTCGGATGGGTTTGTAGAACCTCAACCAAGCTTGAGCTCAAGCGATTTTTTTGGACATGTTCGTGATGCCCGCATCCCTGGCCGGCCGGCATCGCCGGCCGATCAGTTCTCCGTGCTGCGCAGCTGGAACTGGCTGACACCGATGGCGAAATTGATGCCGGTCTGGGTCTGCAGGCTGAGCGGCTGCAAGGTGAAGGCCTGCGAGGAGCCGCCAACCAGCAGATTGGCACCGGCGCCCACGGTTGCCGTCACCTCGGCGCTGGCGCCGACATAGTCGCCGGCCAATGCGCCCGGCGCGTAGATGTTCTTCAGCGGCGTCAGCACCAGCCATCGCATCACCGCCTGCTTGGTCGTGCCGATGTCGAGGCCGTATTTGTTGACGGCGCCGAAATAGGCTTCCGGCGCGAAAGTCTTGTCGGCAGGGGTGAAGGTGCAGCTCAGATCCTTGCTCGAGCCGAAGATGAAGCCGGTGCCGCCCGATATGGCGCATTCAAGCGTGCCGAGCTCGATGCCCTGGTCGTGTGCCTGGGCCAAGGCGGGGCTAGCGATGGCAACGATGGCAGCAAGGATCATTTTGCGTGTCGTGACCCCTCGTGCATTCGCTGCAGCCATCTTCGAGGAGCAGATGACGCTGCTTCGCGAGCGAAGGGAAGATGAGGTCGTTACCGGATGCCAGGTCAGTGCACGGGGTCCGGTCGGTGATCGTCGGGCTTTGGCCGGCAACCGTCTATGGCGGGATGTATCGTCCACTGGTTCTGAGGCTCCTGCTGGGATGCGACGGTCAATGGCGATCCTGCCGTCTCAACGGCTTCACACCAGCGGGCGGGGCTGCCGTCGGGAACCGGGGATTCGCTCCAGCTGCCGTTCCAGGTGCCGATCTTCTGACAGTGCTTGATGGGATGGATTTCGTTCCAGCCGTCATGTGCCGAATCGTAGACCCACGTTCCCTTGACGAACAGGATGTCCGCGCCGCGGCGCGTCGGATCGTTGACGTGAAGATCGCCGAGATTCTCGTCGAGATCCGTCGGATTGGCTGTGTCGAGCAGGCCGACTATGCCGCCGACGATGACGATGACTGCCGCGATAAGCGACAGGACCGCGCAGGCGATCCAGCCGAAGAAGGGAATGGCGCAAGCAACCGCGGCGGCCGTGGCGACTGGAATTGCGGCAAGGCAGGCTATCATGAGGTCGTAGACGCCGGCCCCTTCGAACTCGCAATGCAGCACCGCGGTCGGGTCGTCATTGGCCCATTGGCGCGCTTCCTGACCTTTCCAATCGAGGCCCGCGCCCTGGATCGCAGGCGTATTGGCGATCAGGCGTCCAAACGGCGCTATCTTTTCGGCCGTTGCCTGGTTGGTGAATTCGACGACATTGCCCGGCACCAGATTGAGACTGTAGTCGGTGTCGAACCGGTCCAGTCCCGACTTCTCCTCCGGCGGATCGACCTTGAGCAGCCAGCCCACCGCGCATTCGTCGCCACCGAGACAGACCAGCCGGTCGTAGAGCCACCAGCGGCAATAGGCCAATATGGCCGCAAGCGCCACCAGCATGGCGGCCGGTCCGGAAAGGGCGCCCACAAGGATGAGCGGCAAAGCGACCACGGCCGCGGCAATGATCATCTGCCCGTATTGTTTGCCGTGGTGATTTCCGACCGATACGCATTTGGTGTAGTGCCGATAAGCCATGGCGACCCCCTATCGCTCGACATAGAGCGTCACGCCGCCGGCGAGGCCGCGGGCCGAGAAAGCATGAACGTTGATTGCCTTGCGGCCGGTGAAACCGGCTGGCGGTTCAATATTGACAGTGACGGGGATTTCCTCACCCGGGGCAAGGTCCGCTTGTGCGGGCTCGAACGTGACAAGCCAGCCGGCGGGCAAAGGATGCGATTGACGGGTGTGGCCGGCAGGCACTGCCGCGATGGTGCCGGGGAAGGTGCGCAAGGGCCGGCGACGCGGCCTCGGGCGAGGGCGCGGCTCACAGACCGGCAATTCAGGAAGGGAATAGGCATCGGCCTCAAGACGAAATCCCATCCTCTCCCGCTCGCCATTGCGCAGGCGAAATTCAAATCTTGCGGGCGAATGGGCGACACCGACGGTAGTGTTGTCCTGGCCTAGGTTGTTGTTCGGGTTCGCATCGTCGAGCCAGTCGAGCAGGACCTGGATGCAATAGTGACCAGGCGCTGCCGGAGTTCGCCATTTGACCGACGCGAAAGACGGATGGTTGGCCCCGCCCTTGACGCCGAGATCGGTCCTGGTCTCATCGATCCAATGCGACACCGTACCGATGCCGAAACTCAGATAGGAGAATTTCACCGGCAGATCGACGACCGGGGCCTCGGTCGAGTTGTTCCAGATACGGGCGACGATTTCATATTCGGTGTCGGGCGCCAGCATATGTGGCGCGACAGGATTGCCGCCGCTTCGGATCTCGATGTCGGGGTTGTCCCATGTGACGGCGAGGCCCTGGCCCATCAAATAATACTGCGCGTAGATCAGGGGATCCGGGCGTTTGTAGGCGGGGTCGCTGATCTTGACGCAACGTTGCGGCCCGCTTCGGTCCAACCGATCGGGGAGCTTCATTCTTTCGCAGAGCAATCTGGCGAGGGCGCAGATCCGGGCAGCGATCTGGCGCAGGTTCGATGGCCACTCGGTGAACGCGTCGGCGAGCGCGTTCAGGAAATCCAGTATTTTGGGGAGCGGGTTCATGGCCAGTCCGCGGCCATTTCGTCAACGTCGCTGTCGACGCATGAAAAACCAGACAGCGGCAATCAAGAATGGTGCGAGTATCAGAAGAAGTTCGAAGGATCCCGACCCGCCATCGGGCGAAAATCCGAATAACTGCTCGATGAAATCCATCACGGCCTCCGGCAGCTGCAACAAAATTGCATTCGACGATGTCTTTACATCTGCCGGAGCTCGCGCGCATTTTCGCGCAGAGCCAGCAACATTTCCGGTTGGTAGCACAGAACGAGCAAGTCTTCCATCGGCAATAATTTCGTTCTGCTAGCTTGGCCTGGTCACAGCAGTTCGCAAATGCAAAGCGCGCGGCGGAACCAAGTCCACCGCGCGCTATTTCGATCGTCGCGCGGTTGCCGTCCGCGCCGAGAAGATCAACGTGCCGTTACTTGAGAGAGTGGATCAGCTCAAGCGAGGTCACGGCAACAGCCAGGTTGACGCCGGTCTGTGCCTGGACACTGAGCGGCTCCAACATGAAGGCGCTGTCGAAGCCGCCGACCAGCAGATTGGCGCCGCCGCCGGTCACGACGCTCGCCTCGGCATTGACGCCGTAATAGCTGCCGGCAAGGTCGCCCGCGTCCCGATCACGGGTCGCGGCAAACACGGCCCAGGCGAGCTGGCCCTGGTGCGTCTTGCCAACATCGACGCCGAGCTTGGAGATGACGCCGGTGTAAATCTCGGCCGGACCGTGATGATAGGGGCGAAAGACGCAGGACACGCCCTTGTTGGACGTCACGATATAGCCGGTGCCGCCATCGATGGTGCAGTCGAGCGTGCCGAGTTGCAGCCTGCCGGCGCTTGCCGGTGCAACAGCGAACATGGTCGTGGCGAGCGCAGCGGCGCAGACGAGTTTCTTGATCATGGGAGGTCCTTTCGCAAATTGCATCAAAGTAACGGCTGGCTGGCCAGACCGTTCCGCTGAAACCTTGGCGCGAACAAGGCAGGCGATCACGGCCTGCAGCGGGGGTTAACGCGCGGTTGCCGGATTGATGGCGATCTGCGGCGATGCGTGTCCCTTTGGACACGCATCGGACGCGTGGGCTTGGCCGGCATTGCCTGATCGCGTCAGCTGACGCGGGCGAGGCCGTCCTTGGCTGGCTGGTAGGTGGGATCGAGCCGAACGGCTTCGCGGTAAGACTTGGCCGCCTTGGCCTTGTCGCCACGCCGCTCATAGATCAGCGCCTGGTTGGACCAGGCCTCGGCGTTCTTGCCGTCGAGCTTGATGGCCATGTTGAAATCGGAGAAGGCATTGTCCTCGTCATTGGTGGCGAGGTAGGAAAGGCCGCGGCCGTTGTATGGCTCGGCGGCGTCCGGGGCCAGCGAGATGGCGGTCGAGAAATCCTCGATGGCGAATTTGTGCTGACCCTGGCTCTGATAGATCAGGCCGCGATTGTGATAGGCGCGGGCATCGGTCGTGTCGAGCTGGATCGCCTTCTGGAAGTCGTTGAAGGCTTCCTGGGTGCGGCCGGCCTTGCGGTAGAGATTGCCGCGGCCGATATAGGCGGCATCGTAGTTGCCGTTGATCTGGATCGAGCGGTTGTAGTCCGCCAGCGCGGCTTCCTGATTACCGAGGAAGCGCTGGATGAGCGCACGGTTCGAATAGGCCTGGTAAAAATTCGGGTTAAGCTGGATGGCCTGGTTGAAATCCTTGAGCGCCGCCTGGTACTGGCCGCCCCGGCCATAGGCCGAGCCGCGCACATTGTAGCCTTCAGGATCCTGCGGATTGCGCTGAATCACCGCCGACAGCGAGGAGATATTCTCGCTCGACCCTTGCGCCTTGTCGATGTTGTTGAATTCGCCGGTCGGGCCTGAGGTCTGGCAGCCGGCAAGCATCAATCCGGAAAGCAGGGCTGTCGCCAGGGCAAAGCCACGAAATGTGGTTTTGCTCTCCACGCTGATTGCGTTCATGTCTGCCCTGTCCTCACTTGCCGCGTCATTCAGGTCCGGATCCCCCCTCCGGGCCGGGTCATATCAAAATAAAAAGGTGGCGGCGATTCCGCATCGCGCCACCTCTGGTATCCTTCGAAAAGGACGAAATATTGGCGCTGGTCAGCGCGGCGGACGCGCTGCACCGGCTGCACCGCCGGCGGCCACCGGACGCGGCGTCATCGGCAGCAGGCCTTCGCGCTGGGCGCGCTTGCGGGCCAGCTTGCGGGCGCGGCGTACGGCTTCGGCCTTTTCACGGGCGCGCTTCTCGGAAGGCTTCTCGTAGTGACCGCGCATCTTCATTTCGCGGAAGATGCCTTCGCGCTGCATCTTCTTCTTGAGAGCGCGAAGCGCCTGATCAACATTGTTGTCGCGGACGAGTACCTGCACGGGCAATCCTGTCTTTCGGGTTTGATATCAACAGGCAAGCGGCCATAGCCACTAGCCTCCGCGGCGATTTACACCACGAATTGTGGCGGCTGATAGCAGAATCACGCCGCGCTGTCCACAGCCGAAATGAAGGGAGGCGGCCAAATCGCCCGGCGGTCGCTCACAAGATAGGCAGCCAACTACGCGGTGGCCAGATGCAACCGCTCAAAATCCTCGAAGAATTCGCCATAATCGCAGGTTATCTCTTCGCCCGCCGCTATGTCGCGGGTCGCGGTTGCCCCGCCATACTGCGAAAAGTCGGTGTTCGGTGTCGCCGAATGGTTCATGAAGCGGCCATTGTCGACCTCATAGACCATGAAGCCCGGCCGGTCGGGGCTGGGATAGGCATAGCGGTCGAGCAGTTCCCTCAGATGCGAGGGTGCCGCCTGGTATTTTTCCAGCGGGATCAGCCGGTCGAAATCCGGGTCGAGCCGCCAGATCGAGGCGCCTTTCCTGATCGGCTCGGCGGCGAACACGCCGACGCCCTCGATTGCGCTTTGGGCGACATAGGTTCTGATCAGCAGCATGGTTCCGACCCGTTTCCAAGGAGAGAACGGAATCGTCAATTCGAGCCCAAATGCAAGCCCGGATTGCGACATCGCGGCCGCATCGATCCGCACGCCGGCGCCGAAACCGTTCACGTCCGGTTGATTGACACGCCGCCGTCGGCGAACAGCGCGGTTCCGGTGGTGAAGCTCGATGCGTCGGAGGCAAGATAAAGCGCCGAGCGGGCGATCTCTTCCGGTTCCGCGACACGCTTCAAGGCGTGCAGGCTTTCCACGAAAGCGCGCGACTCGGGTGTCTTGAAGGTGGCGGCCGGCGTGTCGGTGCCGCCCGGCAGCAGTGCGTTGACGCGCAACCCCTTCGGCCCGTACTCGGCGGCCAGCACTTGCGTCAGGCCGATGAGGCCGGCCTTGGCCGCGGCATAGGCGGCCATGCCTGGCATGCCGGCGGTATAGCCGACGAAGCTGGAGGTGAAGACCAGCGATCCGCCGCCGCGCTCCAGCATCGCCGGAATCTGATGCCTGGCGGCCAGATAGGCGCTGGTCAGATTGGTATCCATCGTGTCGTGCCACGACGCCGGCGGCAGGTCCGGCAGCGGCGCCATCATGCCGACAGCGCCGGCATTGTTGAATGCAATGTCGAGACCACCGAAGCTGCCGGTCGCAAGATCGACCAACGCCTTCGCATAGGCTTCGTCCCTGACGTCGCCGGCAAGAGCGATCGCAGTGCCGCCGGTCTCCACGATCTCCTCGACAAGCCCATCGAGCTCGGCCTGACGGCGCGCGGCGGCGACGACCTTGGCTCCTTCCTCGGCAAAGAGCTTTGCAGTGGCGTGGCCGATGCCGGAACTGGCGCCGGTGACGATGGCGATCTTGTTGGCGAGTGCGAGCATGTTTCTGTCATCCTTCCGCTAAGCCGGCCTTGCCGGTGGTTGGATGCGTCGTCGCAAATGAGCATGGCCGCAGCCACCCGAAAGCTGCGAACCCCACCGATTCCCTGGTTTCGTACACGGTGACAGGTTGCGGCGCAAAACGGCAAGCGCCGTCGCAAACAGCGCAAGGGTGGCAGCGCTGTTTCGCTAGTGATACACCTCGCGCGCCGGGGAAACTGCTAGTCCGGCCGCAAATCCGCGAGACTTTGGCGCGAGGCTGGAACGTGAAGAAATACTCTGTATTCGCCATCGCGCGTGAGGCCATGCGCGGCCACAAGGGCTGGGAGGAGCAATGGTCCTCGCCGGAGCCGAAGAAGGAATACGACGTCGTCATCGTGGGCGCCGGCGGCCATGGCCTGGCCACCGCCTACTATCTCGCCACCGTGCACGGCATCACCAATGTCGCGGTGCTGGAGAAGGGCTGGCTGGGCGGCGGCAATACCGGCCGCAACACCACCATCATCCGCTCCAACTACCTCTATGACGAGAGCGCCGGCATCTACGATCATGCGCTGAAATTGTGGGACGGGCTCAGCCAGGAGCTCAATTACAACGTCATGTATTCGGCGCGCGGCGTCATGATGCTGGCGCACAATGTGCACGACATCCAGGTGCTGAAGCGCCATGTCCACGCGAACCGGCTGAACGGCATCGACAATGAATGGCTGACGCCGGAGCAGGCGAAGGAATTCTGCCCGCCGCTCAATATTTCCAGGGATGCGCGCTACCCGGTCGTCGGTGCCGCCCTGCAGCGGCGCGGCGGCACGGCGCGCCATGACGCGGTCGCCTGGGGATATGCGCGCGGCGCCTCGGCACGGGGCGTGCACATCATCCAGAATTGCGAGGTCACCGGCGTCAAGCGTGCGGCCAACGGCGCGGTGACCGGCGTCGAGACGACGCGCGGCTTCATCGGCGCCAAGAAGGTCGGCGTCGTCGCCGCCGGGCACTCCTCGGTCATCATGAACATGGCCGGCGTGCGCATGCCGCTGGAAAGCTACCCGCTGCAGGCGCTGGTATCGGAGCCGGTCAAGCCTGTCGTTCCCTGCGTGGTGATGTCGAACACGGTGCATGCCTATATCTCGCAGTCCGACAAGGGCGAACTGGTGATCGGCGCGGGCACCGACCAGTACGTCTCCTATTCGCAAACCGGCGGCCTGCACATATTGCAGCATACGCTCGACGCCATTTGCGAGATGTTCCCGATCTTCACGCGCATGAAGATGCTGCGTTCCTGGGGCGGTATCGTCGACGTGACGCCCGACCGCTCGCCGATCCTGGCCAAGACGCCGGTGCCCGGCCTCTACGTCAATTGCGGCTGGGGCACGGGCGGCTTCAAGGCGACGCCCGGCTCCGGCCATGTCTTTGCCCACACCATCGCCAAGGACGATCCGCATCCGATCAACGCGCCCTTCACCATCGAGCGCTTCCGCACCGGCCGCCTCATCGACGAGGCAGCGGCGGCGGCGGTGGCGCACTGACGATGACTGAGCTGTAGGAACGAACAAGAATGCTTCTCATCCGCTGCCCTTATTGCGAGGAAGAACGTCCGGAACTCGAGTTCCGTAACGCCGGCGAGGCGCACATCGCGCGCTCGTCCAACATATCAGGCGAGAGCGACGACGATTTCGAAAAATTCTTCTTCATCCGCTCGAATCCCAAGGGCATCATCTATGAGCGCTGGCGGCACATGCATGGCTGTGCGCGCTTCTTCAACGCCGTGCGCGACACCGTCACCGACAAGTTCGTCATGACCTACAAGGCCGGCGAGCCGAAGCCTTCCAAGCTGCCCAAAAACTCCAGCGAAGTGGTTGCCAAATGAGCGGCGCGTTCCGCATACCGAGCGCCGGCCGCCTGAGCCAGGCCAAGACCGCCCGCTTCAGCTTCGACGGCCAGTCCTATACCGGCATCGAAGGCGATACGCTGGCTTCGGCGCTGCTGGCCAACGGCGTGCACCTGGTCGGCCGCTCGTTCAAATATCACCGGCCGCGGGGCGTGCTGTCGGCAGGCGCGGAGGAGCCCAACGCGCTGGTGCAGATCGTGCGCGACGACGCGCGCAAGACGCCGAATGTGCGCGCGACCGTGCAGGAGCTCTATGACGGGCTCGCGGCCAACTCGCAGAACCGCTGGCCGTCGCTGTCCTTCGACGTCAGCGCGGTCAACGATCTGGCGTCGCCGCTGTTTTCGGCCGGCTTCTACTACAAGACCTTCATGTGGCCGAAGGCGGCTTGGAAGAGCCTCTACGAACCCAAGATCCGCGAAGCCGCCGGGCTTGGCGTGTCTCCCGACAGGCCGGATCCCGACCATTATTCGTCGCGTTACGCTCATTGCGACGTGCTGGTGCTGGGCGGCGGCGCGGCCGGCATCGCGGCGGCATTGGCAGCGGCTGAAACCGGCGTGCGCGTCATTCTGGCCGATGAGCAGGCCGAATTCGGCGGCAGCCTGCGCTTCGAGAGCGGTGCGAAGATCGACGGCCAGGGCGGCTTTGCCTGGGCACAGGCGGCGATCGCCAGGCTGAAAGGCATGGACAATGTCCGCGTGCTGTCGCGCACGACTGCCTTCGGCTACTACGCACAGAACTTCGTCGGCCTGGTCGAACGGGTCAGCGACCATCTGCAAAATCCCGGCCACGACCTGCCGCGCGAGCGGCTGTGGCAAGTGCGCGCCAGGCGCGTGGTGCTGGCTTCCGGGGCCATCGAGCGCCACATGGTGTTCGCCAACAACGACCGGCCGGGCATCATGCTGGCCTCGGCCGCGCGCACCTACCTCAATCACTATGGCGTCGCGGTCGGAAAGAATATTGGCGTCTACACCGCCAATGATTCCGCTTACGCGGCGGCGATCGACCTGAAGAAGGCCGGCGTCAACATCGCGGCTATCGTCGATCTGCGCGACAATCCGACCGGGCCGGTGATCGACGAAGCAAGGACGCTCGGCATCGAGATCAATTTCGGCCGCGCGGTGATCCGGGCCGGCGGCAAGCTGCGCGTCTCGTCGATGACCGTGCAGCCGAAGAATGGCGGCGGCGAGCGCACCATTGCGGTCGATGCGATCCTGATGTCGGCCGGCTGGACGCCGTCGGTGCACCTGTTCTCGCAGTCGCGCGGCAAGGTCGCCTTCAATGACGAAACCAAGCGCTTCGTGCCCGGCACCTATGCACAGGACTGCATCTCTGTCGGCGCCTGCAACGGCACGGACGGCCTGTCGGCGACCGTCGACGAGGCCTATGCGGCAGGAGCCAAGGCGGCTAAGGACGCCGGCGCGAAGGCCGCCAAGGGTACAAAGCCCAAAGTCGACGCCTCGGAAAGCTGGTCGCGCGGCATGCTGGGCGCCGCCCACGGCGCCGGTCCGGATACGACGGTGAAAGCCTTCGTCGATTTCCAGAACGACGTCACCGCCAAGGACATCCGCCAGGCGGTGCATGAGGGGATGCGCTCGATCGAGCATGTCAAGCGCTTCACCACCAACGGCATGGCGACCGACCAGGGCAAGACCTCGAACATGCACGGCCTGGCGATTGCCGCCGAGACGCTTGGCAAGCCGATCCCCGAGGTGGGCCTCACCACGTTCCGCGCCCCCTATACGCCGGTGACCTTCGGCGCCATCGTCAGCCATGCGCGCGGCCCGCTGTTCGACCCGACACGCAAGACGGCGATCCATCCCTGGGCCGAGGCGCAAGGCGCGGTGTTCGAGGATGTCGGGCAGTGGAAACGCGCCTGGTACTTCCCCAAGGCAGGCGAGGACATGCATGCGGCGGTCGACCGCGAATGCGTCGCCGTTCGAAACACAGCCGGCCTGTTCGACGCCTCGACGCTGGGCAAGATCGAGGTGGTCGGCCCCGATGCGGCCAAGTTCATGGAGCTGCTCTACACCAATCCCTGGGAAAAGCTGGAGCCCGGCCGCTGCCGCTACGGCATCATGCTGCGCGAGGACGGCTTCATCTATGATGACGGCGTCGTCGGCAGGCTGGCGCCAGACCGTTTCCATGTGACGACGACGACGGGCGGCGCGCCGCGCGTCATGAACCACATGGAGGACTATCTCCAGACCGAGTTCCCGCATCTCAATGTCTGGCTGACGTCGATCACCGAGCAATGGGCTGTTATCGCCGTGCAGGGCCCGAAATCGCGCGACATCATCGCGCCGCTGGTCGAATGCATCGACATGTCGGACGAGGCGCTGCCGCATATGTCGGTGCGCGAGGGCAAGATATGCGGCGTGCCGACAAGGTTGTTCCGCATGTCGTTCACCGGCGAGCGCGGCTTCGAGGTCAATGTGCCGGCGGACTACGGCCAGGCCGTCTGGGAAGCGCTGTGGGCCGAGGGCCAGAAGCATGGTGCCACAGCCTACGGCACCGAGGCGATGCATGTGCTGCGCGCCGAGAAGGGCTACATCATCGTCGGCCAGGACACCGATGGCACGGTCACGCCTGGTGATGCCGGGCTCGACTGGGCGGTCGGCAAGAAGAAGACCGATTTCGTCGGCATCCGCGGCATGACGCGGCCGGACCTGGTCGCCAAGGGCCGCAAGCAGCTGGTCGGCCTCAAGACCAAGGATCCCAAGGTGGTGCTGGAAGAAGGCGCGCAGATCGTCGAGGATCCCAGGCAGGCGATCCCGATGAAGATGATCGGCCATGTCACATCGAGCTATTGGTCGCAGAATTGCGGCCGCTCGATCGCCCTGGCGCTGGTCGCCGGCGGCCGCGCACGCATAGGCGACACGCTCTACGTGCCGATGCCGAGCGGGACGATCGAAGTGGAGGTTTCCGGCATGGTGTTCTTCGACGAGACGGGAGGCCGCCTCAATGGCTAAGGCTGTGGCAAAGAAAGCGGCTCCGGCCGCATCGCCGGCGGCCGAGCGCCGTCCGGCGCTTGCTGGGCGGACCATCTCCGCGACAGGCGCCAAGGTCGAGGTGCTGCCACCTGCCGAGCGTATCTCGCTGCGCGCGCCGGAGGCTTCGCTTGCCGCCCTCTCGAAGGCGCTCGGCGTGACCTTGCCGAAAAAGCCGAAGACGTCCGTGTCGAAGGGCGGGCGAACCGCGCTGTGGCTTGGGCCGGATGAGTGGATGATCATCGACGAGGCCGGCAACGACCCGCTCGCCGATTGTGCAAAGATTTCCGCCCTGCATTCCGCTGTCGGCATCTCGCATCGCAACGTCGCGATATCGGTCGCTGGTCCGGCCGCGGCCGCGGCAATCAATTCGGGCTGCCCGCAGGATCTTTCGCCCGAAGCCTTCCCGGTGGGTGCCGCCTCGCGCACCATTCTCGGCAAAGCCGAGATCGTTCTGCTGCGCACGGCGCAAGACGCCTTCCGGGTCGAGTGCTGGCGTTCCTTCTCGGATTATGTCTTTACTTTCCTCTCCGAGGGAGCACGCGACGCGGCGGCCTGACCCGGCAACGTCTGCCGCCTGCGTCCGTCGCGGCAACAGGTCGAGGGAGAATGCCGATGCCATCGAAGTCCACGCCGAAGTCGCCCGGCAAAAGCTCGGCCGTGCGCTCCCTGGAGCATGAGCGGCATCACGGTGCCGACGCCGAAGAGGAACTCGAGGAAGGCCTCGAGGACACGTTCCCGGCCAGCGATCCGGTGTCTATCACGGGGACGGCTATCCCTGGCGCCCCCGCAAGACCCGGCAAAGCCAAGACCGTTCCCGGACGCAAGCGTCGCTGATTTCCCCAGTTTCGGTTGAGAGCCATCTTCCCAAGACAACGCCAGGTGAGATATTCAAAGCGCTTTGGGAGATCGTAAAATGCCGGTAAAAGCCGTCGTCTGGGGCGAGAACGTCCACGAGCAGACCAATGCCGCCGTGCGCGGCCTCTATCCCCTGGGCATGCATGGGACCATTGCAGCCGCGCTCAACCAGGATAAGGGTATCGAAGCGACCACCGCCACCTTGCAGGAACCGGAGCACGGCTTGAGCGAAGGCCGGCTGGCTGCCACCGATGTCCTGCTCTGGTGGGGCCATGCCGCCCATGGCGAGGTCAAGGACGAGATCGTCGAGCGCGTGCAGAAACGGGTCTGGGAAGGCATGGGTCTGATCGTGCTCCATTCCGGACATTACTCGAAGATCTTCAAGCGGCTGATGGGCACGCCTTGTTCGCTAAAATGGCGCGAGGCGGGCGAGCGCGAGCGCGTCTGGGCCATCAACCGCGGCCATCCGATCGCGCAGGGCATCGGCGAGTGCCTGGAGATCGGCGAGACGGAGATGTATGGCGAGCCCTTCGCGGTGCCGGAGCCGCTGGAGACGGTGTTCGTCTCCTGGTACGAAGGCGGCGAAGTCTTCCGGTCGGGGCTGACCTACCAGCGCGGCGCCGGACGGATCTTCTATTTCTCGCCCGGCCACGAGACCTACCCGATCTACCACAATGAAGGCGTGCAGCAGGTGCTGCGCAACGCCGTGCATTGGGCGCACAATCCCGCACCCGCATGGTCCGGCATTACCAACGCGCCGAACGTGCCGACAGATCAGGCCAAGGAGAAGATCGTCCAGAAAGGCCTGCGCCTGCATGCCGACGGCGAGAAGGGCTTGAGCTAAGGGCTGAGTTGATGGCGCACCGCCTCCTTCTGCTCGGCACCGGTGGCATTGCCGGACATCACGTCGAGGAGTTCGCCAAGATTCCTGGCTGCACGATCGTCGCCTGCGTCGACCAGGTGCCGGGTCGCGCGGCGACGTTCGCCGCCGCCAACCAGATCAGCCACTCTTTCGAGAGCCTGGAGGCAGCGATCGGCTGGGGAGCGTTCGACGCCGCCATCAACGCGACGCCGGACGGCGTGCACAAGGCCACGACGCTGGCGCTGCTTGCCCGAGGAAAACACGTCTTCTGCGAAAAGCCGCTCGCGCCGAACCATGCCGATGCGCTCGCGATGACGGAAGCGGCCGAGGCGGCCGGGGTCGTCAACATGGTCAACCTGACCTACCGCAACTCACCGGCGATTCACGAAGCGCGACGCATGGTGCAGGCCGGCGAGATCGGCGCATTGCGGCATGTCGAGGCGAGTTACAAACAGAGCTGGCTGGTCAGCAAGTCATGGGGCGACTGGCGGGTCGAGGACAAATGGCTTTGGCGCCTGTCCAACCGGCACGGCTCGACGGGCGTGCTCGGCGATGTCGGTATCCATATTCTGGATTTTGCCAGCTATGGCGCCGACCAGGACATCGCCACCCTGCACGCCGACCTGGTGACGTTTCCCAAGGCCGAAGGCGATCGGATCGGCGATTATGTGCTTGATGCCAACGACAGTGTCGCGATGACGGCGCGGTTCAAATCCGGAGCGCTCGCAACGATCGTCGCCAGCCGCTACATGACTGGCCACACCAACGACCTGTCGCTGGCCATGCATGGCACCAAGGGCGCCATCAAGGTCGAGACCGACGGCAAGGTTTCACGCATGTCGGCCTGCCTGGGCGTGGACATCGATCAGCAGCGTTGGCGGACTCTGGCGCCGCCGGACGTCAAGCGCAACGCGCTGCGTTTTGCCGAAGCGCTCGATACGGGAAGGAACGGCGATCCATCCTTCCGGCGCGCCGCCGACATGCAGAGGCTGATCGACGCGGCCTTCGAGAGTTCGTCGGCCAGGCTACCGGTCACGATCGCCTGAGAACGTTCTGGCCGGCTTTTTGCCGGCCGGACGCGATTCCCGCAATCTCAGAACGCGCTCGGCACGATCCAGGGATTGATGCTGATGCCGAGCCGCGGGCCCTTGCCTTCAGCCGTGTTTTCCGTGGAAGCCTTCTTCTCGACCGAGCCGGTCGAGGCGCAATCGAGCTTCACATTAGTCGTGGTGTCGACGCAGGTCGCGGCGTGCACGTGCTTGACCGGGTGGGTCGCGTTGGCCGCAAAGGCCGAGCCCGAAAGTGCCAGCACGGCGGCGAGGGTGAGGAGGGTCTTTTTCATTGTCGGTCTCCGGGTTCGATGGGTGATTTATTTTCGTACATGTACGGTATTCCGTACAAATACGCCCACCGATCGCGAAGTTCAAGCCAGAATCGTACGCGTACGGAAATTTTTTGTTAACCAAGAAAATCCGTCCCGCTTGGCACGTAAACGCGGAGCGGCGATGAAGCGTGGAAACGCAAGGAGATATCGTTCAGCAGCTGACCGGTGTTTCGGTCAGCGGGGGCACGTTCTGCGTGCTGAGGGTGGCAAGGGTGAAATCGCACATCCGTTTCACGAAAGCCTGCGGATCACCGAAGGGGTAGAAGGGGAAGGTGATCAGCAGCGAAATGGTGCCGTGGCCGACCGCCCACAGCATGGTGGCGATGGCGCGCGGATCGCCCTGCAACTTCCCCGCGGCGACGCAGGCCTCGACCCTGCTGATCAGCACCTTCATCGCCGGGTTGCTTTCTTCCATGTCCTCGTAGCTCCGGCCTGCCGGCAGCTTGGTCTTTTCGGTCATGAAGACGGTGCGGTATTCATTGGGATTGCCAAGCCCGAACGCGGCGTATTCCGTCATCACCGCTTGCAGCGCCTCGATCGGATCGTCGGAAGGATGTTCCTCGATGCGTCGGGCAAGCGTCTCGAACGCATCCTCGGCCAGCGCGAACAATATGTCCTGCTTGTCGGCGAAATAGGAATAGACCGACATCGGCGCGTAGCCGACGCGCTTGGCCAGCTTGCGGATGGTCAGGCCCTCATAGCCTTCCTCCTGCACGAGCTTGTGCGCGGCCTCGACAAGTTCGGAACGCTGTTCGGCCTTTTGTTTCTCGCGGCGTGTCTGGGCGCTCACCGGCAATGTCGCCTGCCTCTGCTGGTTGGGGGCCAACTGAATTATATACGCTGTACGGAAACGGACAAGAGCGCGGCAGGTTCCCAAGCGGCAAGGCGTCAGATCGCACCGACGCCGCCGTCCACGGCCAGCGCGTGGCCGGTCATGAAGGAGTTGGCGGGATCGGCCGCGAACAGGATGACGGTGGTGATCTCATCCACTTCGGCCACCCGCCTCATCGGCACGCCGCGCGTCAGTTCGGCCAGGGCGTCGGCCTCCGGCGCGCCGGAGATCCGCACGAAGCTGTCGACCATCGCCGTTCTCGTATGCGCCGGACAGACCGCGTTGATGCGCAGGCCCTTGCTGGCGTATTCGATTGCCGCCGACCGGGTCAGCCCGACCACGCCGTGCTTGGCGGCGGCATAGATCGAAAGCTTAGGCGCGCCACCCAGTCCGGCGGCAGAGGCGGTGTTGACGATGGCGCCGCCCTTGCCGTCCGCCTTGAACTGCCGCTCCATCTGCGGGATCTGGTGCTTCATGGCATAGAAGACGCCGAGCAGGTCGATTTCGATCACGCGGCGCGCCTCCTCCGAGGCGACCTGCGGCAAGCGCACGAAACTCTGCACGATGCCGGCATTGTTGACCGCGACATCCAGCCGGCCGAATCTTTCAACCGCCAGCGCCACCAGCGCCTGGGACAGCGCCTCGTCGGCGATGTTGCCGGCCAGGATCGCCGTCTCGGCATCGAGCGTTTCGGCAAAGCTCCTCAAGATTGCTTCATCCAGGTCGGAGAGAACCAGCCGCGCGCCTTCGGCGGCAAAACCTTTGGCGGCGCCGCGGCCAAGCCCGCCCGCGGCACCCGTGATCAACACCGTTTTTCCGTCGAAGCGGCCCATCGATCACTCCTTGTCGATCAGTTTCGGTCGATCAGTTTCGTTGCGAGATGCGACAGCAGCTTCACCGCCTCGCCATAGGTCCTGGCCTTTTCCGGATTGGAGGCATTGCCGTCCAGCGCGCGCTTGTAGACGCCCTGGCAGATTGCAGCCAACCGGAAGAAGGAGAAGGCCAGGAAGAACGTCCAGCCGCCGATGCCGGTGAGCCCCCGCCGCCGGCAATAGGTGGCGACATAGTCCTCTTCCAAGGGCAGTCCGAGCGCGGCGCGGTCGATACCGCCCAGGCCGCGAAAGCCCGAACTATGCGGCAGGCGCCATTGCATGCACTGGTAGGCGATATCGGCAAATGGGTGACCTGATGTCGACAGTTCCCAGTCGAGCACCGCCAGCACCTTCGGCCGGTCCGGCGCGAATATCAGATTGTCCAGCCGGTAGTCGCCATGCACCAGCGAGACACGGCCATCGTCGGCGGGCATATGCGTTTCCAGCCAGTCAATCAGCCGGTCCATATCGGCGATGGCACCGGTTTCCGAGGCGCGGTACTGGCTGGTCCAGCGCGCCAGCTGGCGCTCGAAATAATTGCCGGGCCGGCCGAAATCACCGAGACCCACGGCCTCGATATCGACGTCGTGCAAGGCGGCGAGTGTGCCGTTCATGGCATCGTAGATCGCGGCGCGCTCGTCATTGTCGCGCGCTTCCGGCAGTGCCGGATCCCAAAAGATGCGGCCGTCGATGAAATCCATGACGTAGAACATGCGGCCGATCGGCGAGTTCTCGGCCGAGAGATGCAGCATGCGTGGCACCGGCACGGCGGTGCCTGAAAGCGCGCTCATCACCCTGAATTCACGGTCGACCTGATGCGCCGATTTCAGCAGCTGCCCCGGCGGCTTGGCGCGCAGCACGTAGCGGCCGCCGGCCGCCGTCAACAGATAGGTCGGGTTGGATTGGCCGGATTTGAATTTTTCGATCGAGGAAAGCCCGGCAAAACCGGGGATCTGCGCCTCGAGATAGGGCGAAAGCGCTGCCTGGTCGAGCGCGTTCGGGTCCCTCATGCGGTCTCGGGCTGGCGTTCGATCAGGGTCAGCGTCAGCCAGCGCGCGGTCAACGCCGGTTTCTTGGAGCCTTCGATCTCGATGGTCACGTCATGCGCGGTCTGCACCCAGCCCGAGGGCCTGACCTTGACGTCGGCCAGCACGAAACGGGTGCGGATGCGCGCGCCGGTCTTTACCGGCGCCAGGAATCGCAGCGAATCGAAGCCGTGGTTGACGCCCATCTTGCCGTTTTCCAGCGGCGGCATGGTCTCGAAGGTCATTGCCGACAGCAGCGACAGCGACAGGAAGCCATGCGCGATGGTGCCGCCGAACGGCGTCTCGCGCTTGGCGCGCTCGGGATCGCAATGAATGAACTGGTGATCGTCGGTCGCGTCGGCGAACTGGTCGATCATGCGCTGCGTGACCACCCGCCATGGCGAGACGCCCACCTCCTTGCCGACGCTGGCCAGAAGCACATCGAGACTGATCGGTTCCACGCGGATGTCCTCCAGTTTCATCCCCGGCTTCCCCGGCCGGAAATGTCATTCCTTGAACAGGGTCAGCCCATGCTGCACCGACTGTCCGCCGTCAATGGGCAGGATGGCGCCGGTTACATAGCTGCCTGCACGGCTGCACAAATAGAGCGTTGCGCCTGCAATGTCATCCGGGGCGCCGATACGGCCGATCGGAACGTGGCTGCCGACATGCCTGGCCTGTTCCTCCGTGGCGGTGGCAAATGCCGTCATCCGGCTCTGGAAGGGGCCAGGGGCAAAGGCGTTCACGGTGATGCGGCGGCCGGCGAATTCCAGCGCCAGGGTGCGCGTCAGGTGATGAACGGCCGCTTTGGAGGCGGTGTAGGAATAGGCGTCGTCGGCCAGCGGCTGCGTGCCCATCACCGAGCCCAGATTGATCACCCGGGCCGGATCCTCGTCGCTGGCCGCGGCTTCGAGCAGCGGCAGCAATTCGCGGGTCAGGTGGAAGACGGCGGTGACGTTGACGCCGAACACCTTGGCCCAGGCATGATAGGGGAAGCTCTCGAGCGGCGCTCCCCAGGACACGCCGGCATTGTTGACAAGGATATGCAGCCGGTCCGTCCGCGCCTTGACCTCGCCGGCCAAGGCGGCAATGCCGGCCTCGCTGGAAACGTCTCCGGCAAAGCCTTCCGCCCGCCCCGGCGCGCCAAGCCCGTTCAAGTCCTCGGCCACCTTGATGCAGTCCTCGCCCTTGCGCGAGGCGATCATCACCGTTGCGCCGGCCTCGACGAGGCCCGTCGCCGCCATGCGGCCGATGCCGGTCGCCGCGCCCGTGACCAGCGCGGTCTTGCCGGCCACCGAAAAAAGATCGTCGAGATAGCTCATCGAACTCCTGCGCCTTTCATCGGCGGATCGGGGAAAGCGTTCGCGTTGACAAGGCTATCCGAAGTACGGTCATCCTTGCCACTGACAAAATGCCCGGCCTGAATGAAGGGTTAGCGACCGATGACGGAGATGAATCTCGGCATGACGGAGCGGCTGAAGCCGATCCACGCGCGCGTCGCGGCCATGGTGCGCGACGAGATCATGCCGCTCGACAAGGAATTCCTCGGTGAAGTCGGCAAGGCAGGCGACCGCTGGACATACACGCGGCGCCAGACCGAGATCCTCGAAGGGCTGAAGAAGACCGCACGGGAGCGCGGCCTGTGGAATTTCTGGCTGACCGGCTCAGAACGCGGCTACGGTCTTTCCACCGTCGAATACGCCTATCTGGCCGAGGAGATGGGCAAGGCGCATCTCGGCGCCGAGACCTTCAACTGCTCGGCGCCCGACACCGGCAACATGGAGGTGCTGGAGCGCTACGGCTCGGCGGAGCACAAGAAGGCTTGGCTGGAGCCGCTTCTCGACGGAAAGATCCGCTCGGCCTATCTGATGACCGAGCCGGACGTCGCCTCGTCGGATGCCACCAACATTTCGATGCGCTGCGAGCGGCGCGGCGACAGCTATGTGCTGAACGGCGAGAAATGGTGGGCCTCTGGTGCCGGCGATCCCCGCTGCGCCATTTATATCGTCATGGTGAAGACCTCCGATGGAGAGCCGAAGCACAGGCGGCATTCGATGATCCTTGTGCCGGCGGACACCAAGGATGTCAGCAAGCTGCGTCCGATGCAGGTCTATGGCGACGACGACGCGCCGCATGGCCACATGCATCTTCGCTTCGACAATGTGCTGGTGCCGGCGTCGAACCTGATCCTCGGCGAGGGCAGGGGTTTCGAGATCGCGCAAGGCCGCCTCGGCCCCGGCCGCATCCATCACTGCATGCGGGCCATCGGCCAGGCCGAGATGGCGTTGGAGCTGCTGTGCCAGCGTTCGGTCCGCCGCGAGGCGTTCGGCCAGCCATTGGCGAAACTCGGCGCCAATTTCGACATCATCGCCGAATGCCGCATGGAGATCGAGATGGCCCGCCTGCTCTGCCTCAAGGCGGCGTGGATGATAGACCAGGGCGACGCGCGCGCCGCCGCCCCCTGGATCAGCCAGATCAAGGTGGTCGCGCCACGCGTGGCGCTGAAGGTCACCGATGAGGCGGTACAGATGTTCGGCGCGCAAGGAATCAGCCAGGACACGCCGCTGGCGCGCTCGTGGACGCATCTGAGAACCCTGCGCCTCGCCGACGGGCCGGATGCCGTGCATCGCCGCCAGGTGGCGCGGGCGGAGCTGAAGAAATACACGCAGGAGAAGGTCTGAGGCCACGCCCGGTCAAGGAGACAGCCGATGAGCATCCCGTCCGAAATGAAGGCGCTGCTGCTGGTCGGCGACGGCTATAGCAGGACGGCGAGCGGCAGCGCGCTGGAGGCGATGGAGCCCTATCTTGTGTCAGGCAGTATCGCTGTCCCGGCGCCTGGGCCGACGCAAGTGCTGATCAAGGTCAGCCTTGCGTCGATCAATCCGTCCGATGTCGCCTTCATAAAGGGCCAGTACGGCCAGCCGCGGGTCAAGGGCCGGCCGGCCGGCTTCGAAGGCGTCGGCGCGGTCGTTGCCGGCGGCGACGAGCCTTATCCCAAGAGCCTCGTCGGCAAGCGCGTTGCCTTCGCCACCGGGCTCTCCAATTGGGGCTCATGGGCCGACTATGCCGTTGCCGAAGCCGCCGCCTGCATTCCGCTCCTCGACACCCTGCGCGACGAGGACGGGGCTGCCATGATCGTCAATCCGCTCACCGCGATCGCGATGTTCGACATCGTCAGCCGAGAGGGCGAAAGGGCCTTCATCATGACCGCGGGCGCCAGCCAGCTCTGCAAACTGATCATCGGGCTGGCCAGGGAGGAAGGATTCCGGCCTGTCGTCACCGTGCGCCGCGACGAGCAGATCGCGCTGCTGAAGGAAATCGGCGCCGCCCATGTACTCAACGAGAAGTCGCCCGATTTCGAAGCCTCGCTGCGCGAGGTGATAAAGGCCGAACAGCCGCGCATCTTCCTCGATGCGGTAACCGGGCCACTGGCCTCGGCCATCTTCAACGCCATGCCGAAACGCTCGCGCTGGATCATCTATGGACGGCTCGATCCCGAGGCCACGGTCATCCGCGAACCCGGCCAGCTGATTTTCCAGCACAAGCACATAGAGGGCTTCTGGCTGAGCGAATGGATGCGGCAGCATAAGGATCGCCGCGGTCCTGCGATCCTCGAGGCGCAGAAGCGCTTTTCCGACGGGCGCTGGACGACCGACGTGACGGCTGTGGTGCCGCTGGCCGAGGCGATGGCGCGCGTGCCGGCGGAACTGGCCAGGCCCAATGGCAAGGTGTTCATTCGGCCGTAACGCGGGGGGTGGCGCGGTTGAGCTGCATTCCGGTCCATCCAGAGCACAGCTGCTATAGCCTTCGAGGGCCGGAAAGAGAGTGGTTTGTTGGCTGCGATCGTTCAATGTCATCGGCAGCCACGCCGTTCGATCCCCCTATGCCACCCCGCTTTGTCCGTGATATGCCGCCGCCAATGAACGCTGGGACAGTGCTGGACCGGGCCTGTTCCGGATTGGTGTGGGGTGCTTGATGAGGATTTCCAAGCCGGTTTTCGACCGTCTGGGGCTTAGCCTGTGGATCGGGGCATTCGCGGTCGTGCTTGGCCTGGTCCTGTGGTCGCCCGACGCGCGCACCGTGTTGCACGCCTACAGATATGGCAGTGTGGAGTTTCTGGCCGGCCGGCCGCTCTACGACCTCGAGTCCGAGATGGGATACCTTTACACGCCTGCCTTCGCCGCGCTCTATATTCCGTTCTTGAACCTGGGATCGCATCTTGGCGGGCTGGCCTGGCATGCCCTCGGTTTCGCCGTTCTCACCCTTGCCGCGGCGCGGCAGGTGCGCAAGCTGGGCGGACAGGAGCAGACCTGGCTGCTTTCCTTCGGCCTCTTCCTCGCTTTGCCGATGACGCTGGGCGCCATCCGCAACGGGCAGGCGACAATCCTGCTGACCGGCGCCTGCTGGCTCTTGACCCTGTCGGCACTGGAAGGACGGCGTGCGGAGACCTTTCTCTGGGCCTCGCTTGCCATCACGGCCAAGCCGACCGCGATCATCATGCTGCTGTTGGTGGGGGCGTTGCGCCCGCGGCTGATACCGGCCCTTGTGCTGGCGGTGCTGTTCGTGCTCGCCATACCCTACGCTTTCGCTCCCGCCGACTACCTGAACGAGCAGTATGGCGATTTCGCCCGCATGCTGACGTCGATGGCCGTCGATAAGACTAGCCATTTTGTTCCTACCGATTTCACCGCGCCCTTTATCGAGATGGGGCTGCCCGTTCCGGACTCTGTTGCCACTGCGGTGCGCGTCGTGATCGGCCTGCTGACGCTCTCGATCGTGCTCTGGTTCGACCGCAAGCTCGAACAAGGAGCGGCCGGACTCGCCATCTTCCTGACGGCGGCCTTCTACATGTGCGTCTTCAACCCGCGCGTCGAGCCCAACACATATGCAATGATCGCGGTGCCCGCCGGCCTTGCCATTGCCCTGTTGTGGCGCGAAGAAAAAGGTGGCGTCCTGGCCTGCGTGCTGTCCATGACTTTATTCCTGACAGGTTTGACCGGTGTCGAGCGCCACATGCATGACTTTCTCTATCCCTGGTTTCGGCCGATCACGGTCACTTTCATCGCCTGCTTCCTGATATGGTGGTTCTGGGCCAAGGCGCGACAAAAATTGGTGAATGCGGAGCCTGTCGCCCATGGCTGAGATGCGCCCGACACTCGATATCGTCGCACCGTTCTTCAACGAGGCGCAATCGGCAACGGCTTTCGCGGCATTGCTCGACGCGCTCGAGGCGGCGGTGTCGAGCCGCTTCGGCATGCAGGTCCACAAGATCCTGGTCGACGACGGCAGCCGGGACGATAGCGCCCGGCGGTTTTCGCAGGCGCTTTCGGGATCCTGGGAAATCGTGCGCCTCAGCCGCAATTTCGGCAAGGAGGTCGCCGTGCTCGCCGGCCTCGACCACTCGCGGGGCGACATGGTGCTTGTCATGGACGCGGATCTGCAGCACTCCCTGGAGACCAGCCTGAAGATGATCGTCGAGCTGGCCGAGAATCCGGACGTCGATGTCGTCTACGCGCAGAACGACCGGCGCGGGGCAAGCTGGCGGCGCAGCCAGTTGGCGAAACTGTTCTACAGCCTGATCAACAGCAGCCAGCGGTTCGATATTCCCGAGAATGCAGGCGACTTTCGCGTCATGCGCGGCACCGTGGCGCGCGCATTGACCAGCCTGCGCGACAAAAGGCGCTTCAACAAGGGCCTGTTCGCCTGGGCCGGCTTCCGCCAGAAGGCCATATCCTATTCGCCGGAAAACCGCGCCAGCGGCAAGTCGAAATGGAGCCGGCTCAACCTGATCGCCTTTTCGCTAGAGGGGTTTACGTCCTTTTCGGTTATTCCGCTGCGCCTGATCAGCCTCAGCGGACTGCTTGCGGCGTTTGCCGGCGCGGTCTACGGCGCGAAAGTGCTCTTCGAGGTGCTGTTCTACGGCATTGCCGTTCCAGGCTATCCGAGCCTGCTGGTCGCCGTGGTGCTGCTCGGCGGCCTCAACCTGACACTTCTCGGGCTGATCGGTGAATATGTCTGGGTCACGCTCAGCGAAAGCAAGGACCGCCCGGTTTACATCGTGCGCGATATCGTGCGCAGCGATATTCCCGCCAGGTCGGCGCCGGGCGTTCCCGGGGCATGATGCGGGGCATCCGCCTGATCGCCGACGATTACGGCCTGGCGCCCGGCGTCTCGGCGGCGATCCTCGACCTGCTCGATCGCGGGCGGCTTACGGGCACCGGTTGCATGACCGGTTTCGCGGAATGGCCGGGGGAGGCGGAACGCATCAAGCCGCTGTGCGGCCGGGTCGCCGTCGGCCTGCATCTGACCTTGACGGACCAGCCGGCCGTGACCGGCCCGTCGAGCCTGGCGCCGGAAGGCCGGCTGCCGCCGCTCCGCTCGCTGGCATTGCCGATCCTGCGCGGCAGCATCGAGACCTGCGACGTCCATGCCGAGCTCGACGCCCAATTGGGCCGCTTCGTCGAGGCGCTCGGGCGCCGGCCCGATTTCATCGACGGCCACCAGCATGTGCATTTCCTGCCTGTCGTGCGCAAATGGCTGCGGGGGCGTTTCGCCGGAGATGCTGGCAGACCGTGGCTGCGCGGCGCGCCGGCGCTGGCCGGCAGCGGAGCGGCGGCATCGAAAATTGCGGCGATCACCGCCCTGGCAACTGGGTTCAACCGATCCATGCGGCGCGCCGGCTTCACCGTGAGGGCGCCGCTCGCCGGCATCTATGACTGGCGGCAGCCGGAAAAGTTCGCGCCCGCCCTGCAAACCGCCGTTGAAAGCCTGCCGGAAGAGGGACTGTTCATGTGCCATCCCGGGCATGTCGACGAGACGTTGCGTTCACGCGACCCGATGCAAGATGTGCGCGAAGTCGAATTCGCGGTTCTCGCCTCCGATCATTTCGGCGCAAGCCTGGCTCACGCGCGTGTCGGCATCATGGACGGCATGGCATGAGTGCCGATCAGTCCCGGCGTTCGACCGGCAACAAGATTATCCGCTTCGCCATCGTCGGCCTGGTGAACACGGCCATCGACCTTGCCGGTTTCTTTCTGCTGCTCAAGCTGCACGTGCCGCCGCTGCCCGCCAACGTTGCGTCCTGGTTCATTGCCGTCACCTTCTCCTTCGCGGCCAACGGCTTCTGGTCGTTCGAGCGCGATCCGGCCATCCGGCTGCATCATGCCTTTCTTCGCTTCGCCTCGCTCGGCGCGCTGATTTCGCTCGGGGTCTCCAGCCTCGCGATCGCGCTGTTCGCCGGTGTCGTCGGCGTGTGGCCGGCAAAAATCGGCGGGGTGGTTGTGGCGGCGGTGCTGAATTTCCTCGCCGCGCGCTGGTCGATCGAGGGCCGTCTCCTGAAATAGCAGGCTATTTCCCCACGAAAATTCCGGATTCGCTACACGGTCTCCTGGAATTTCCCTATTCAGCCGGCTCCACATCCGTGTAGGCGGCTTCCTCGAGTTCGCGCTTCAGCCGCGCCTCCTCTTGGGTCTTCGGCGTGACGAAGCGGCCGAGCAAGAGATAGGCGACGGGGGTCAGGAACAGCGTCGAGACGGTGGCCAGCCCCAGTCCGCCGACGATCACCCAGCCGAGCGCGATACGGGCCTCGGCGCCGGCGCCCGCCGCCAGCACCAGCGGCACCCCGCCGAGCACGGTGCAGATCATTGTCATCATCACCGGGCGCAAGCGAATGGTCGAGGCCTGTTCGATCGCCTCGCGCACGCCCAGTCCGCGATCGCGCAGCTGGTTTGCGAATTCGACGATCAGGATGCCGTTCTTGGCCATGACGCCGACCAGCAGCACCAGGCCTATCTGGCTGTAGGCGTTGAGGCTGGTGCCCGAGAGCAGAAGCGCGAAGATGGCGCAGGCGAGGCCGAGCGGCACTGTCGCCATGATGATGACAGCGCTGACGAAGCTCTCGAATTGCGCGGCAAGCACCAGCAGGATGATGACCAGGGCAAAACCGAAGATGGTGACCATGGCGCTGTTGGTCTCACCCAGCGTCGCCGCCTCGGCCAATGGCACGATGCGGCTGCCCGGCGGCAGAAGCGGCGTTGCGATCTCCTCGGCGCGCGTAAGGGCCGAGCCGAGCGCGAAACCGCCGCCGAGGTTGGAGGTGATCGCCACCGACGGCTGCTGCTGCTCGCGCGACAGCGAGGGCGGCACGGCACGCTCGGTCAGGGTAGCGATGGTCGACATCGGCACGAAACGGCCGTCAGCCGTCTTCAGGAAGACGTTCTCCAGGTCGGTCGGATCGTTGATCGGGTTGGTGGTCGAAACCAGCTTCACCCCGTAGCTGCGGTCGGCGATGTAGACATCGACGACGTCGTTGCCGTCGAGCATGGCCTGCATGGTGTCGGCCAGCCCCGTGATGTCGATGCCGAGATCGGAGGCGCGCTCGCGGTCAATCGCGACGGAGAGCTGCGGCTGGGTCGGGTCGATGGAAAGACGGGGTGTCTGGAACCGCGGATCCTTCTGCATCTCGGCGATGATCTTGACGGCCGCGTCGCCGAGCGCCTTGCGGTCGTTGCCGACCAGCGCGAACTGCAGGCCGTTGCCGGCGCCACGGATGCCGAGGCTGTTGGGCTGCACCGGGAAGATGCGCACGCTGGGCACCTGGCGGGTGAGCTGGCTGATCTCGGCCATGATCTCCTGCTGGCTGCGGCTGCGCTCGTCCCAGGGCGCCAGCGTCATCACCATGAAGCCTGAATTATAGGCGCCGTTCTGGCCGGCGCTCTCGAAAGTGCTGACGATTTCGCCGGAATCACGCAGCGGCTGGATCAGTTTTTCGATCTTCTGCATCTGCTGCGTCGTGTAATCGAGGCTGACGCCTTGCGGGGCGCTGATGCGAAGCAGCACGACCGCGCGATCCTCGGTCGGCGTCAATTCCTGGCGGATGGTGCCGAACAGCGCGAATGCGGTGCCGGCGAACAGCAGCGCCACCAGCACCACAATCCACGGCGCGTCGAGGCAGACATGAAGGCTGCGCCGGTAGGCCGCGTTCAGCGCGCCGCCGATGCGTGCGCCGACGCCGTTGCCGCCCTCGTGGTGGAGGGCAGCAGTGGACAGCATACGCGAGGCAAGCATGGGGCAAAGCGTCAGCGCGACCACGCAGGACAACAGCACCGACATGGCGAGCACGAAGCCGAATTCGCGGAACAGGCCGCCGGTCTGGCCCGGCAGGAAGGAGATCGGCACGAAGACGGCGACCAGGGTCAGCGTGGTGGCGATGACGGCGAAGAACACCTCCTGTGCGCCGAGCACAGCGGCGGCACGCGGCCCCATGCCTTGGTTGCGCCGCCGCACGATGTTTTCCAAAACGACGATCGCGTCATCGACGACAAGCCCCGTCGCCAGCACCAGGGCCAGCAGCGTCAGGATGTTGATCGAGAAACCCGCGAGATAGATCGCCGCAATGGTGCCGATCATGGCGACGGGCATCGACAGGCCCGGAATGAGCGTGGCGCGCCAGTCGAGAAGAAAGGCATAAATGACGACCAGAACGATGGAGACGGAAAGCGCGAGCGCGATCTCCACCTCGTGGACGGCGCCGTTGACGAACACCGCGTCGTCGCTGGTGACCTTGATCGACATGCCTTGCGGCAGGTTTGCCTGCAATTTCTCGACGGCGGCCTTGACGCCGGTGGAGATGTCCAGCGTGTTCGATTCCGCCTGGCGGATGATGCCGATGCCGATGCCGGTCTTGCCGTCCGAGCGCAACGTGGTCTGGCCGATGTCGGGGCCAAGCGTGACGGTGGCGACATCGCGGATGCGCGTCGTGCCGCCAATGATGATGTTCTCGAATTCTTCCGGCGTCGTCACATCGGCCGTGGTGCGAACGATCAGGTCCTGATCGGTCGTGGTGATCGAGCCGGCCGGCGAATCGAAGGCGACCGAGGCAAGGGCGGTCCTGAGGTCGGCGACGGTGAAGCCCAGGCTGGCGAGCTTGTTCTGGTCGACGTCGATGCGGAAGATCTTGTCGCGGTCGCCATAGACCTGGACGTCGGCGACACCTGGAACGGCGGCCAGTTCGTCCTCGATCTGGTCCTGGACCACGACGGTCATGTCCTGCACCGACATGGTGTCGGAGGTGACGGCCAGGCGCATCACGGGGTCGGAGTTGGCATCGGCCTTGACGATGCGCGGCGGATCGGCCGTCTCCGGCATCTGGTTGGCGACGCGGCCGACGGCATCGCGCACATCCGAGGCGCCGACATTGAGGTCGACGCCATCGTTGAATTCGATGGTGACGCGGCTCGAGCCGAAGGAGGAGGTCGACGAGATCGACTTGACGCCGGAAACGCGGGCGACAGCTCCCTCGATCGTGTCGGTCAGTTCGCGATCGACCGTTTCGGCCGCCGCGCCTTCGAAAGTCGTGGAAACGGTGACGACTGCGCGGTCGACATCAGGCAATTCCCGGATCTCGACGCCGTAGAAGGCGGCGAGGCCGGCGACCGCGATGAGGACATTCAGCACCAAGGCCATGACCGGCCTGCGGATGAACAGGGCGGTAAAGCCGGTCTCGCTGGCGGCGTTGACGGCTCCGGTCATGAGCCTTCGGCCGCGTTCGCGGCGCGCTGCTCTCCGCGGGCGATGCGGACTTCGCCGCCCTCGCTGACGCTCTGGGTGCCTTCGGTCACCACCATGTCGCCACTGTTCAGCTCCGCGTCGATCAACACGGTTTCGGTGTTGCGCTGGATGATGCGCACCGGCACCCGCTTGGCCTTGCCATTCTCGACCGCCCAGACGTAAGCGCCGTCCGAGCCCCACAGGATCGCCAGCGGGCTGACGGCGGGATAGGTCTCGCCGGGGAATTTCATGGTGATGGCGAACGACATGCCGGCGCGCAGCGAATCGGCCGGATTGGCGATCGTCGCCTTGACCAGAAGCGTACGGCTGTTCTCGTCGATGTGGTTGTCGATGGCCGAAACCGTGCCGGTATAGCTGTTGCCGGGGTTGGCGATCGGCGTCGCCGACAATTGCGCGCCGATCTTGACGGCGGCGGCGAAGCGCTCCGGCACCAGGAAATCGACAAGGATCGAGGACCGGTCGTCGAGCGTGGCGATCGCCGACTGGTTGGTCACATAATTGCCGGCGGAGATCGGCAGGATGCCGACCGTGCCGGAGATCGGCGCGAGAACCGACCGGCGGTGCAGCGCGAGTTCCGCATCCTGTAGCGCCAGCTTGGCGCCGGCCAGCACCACTTCGGCATCGGCGACGGCGACCGGTGTCGCCGCATTGGAGGCGCGTAGCGACCTGACCCGGTCGAGCTTGGCCTGTGCGTCCTGAAGCGCGAGCCGGGCACGGTCCTGGGCGATCACTTCGGTCTCGGAATCAAGGGTCGCGATGACCTGTCCCTTGTCGACATGGGTGCCGGACGAAACCAGCAATTCGGCGAGACGGCCGGAGGAGTAGGGATTGACCGTCACCGACGCATTGGCGCGGCCGGTGCCTATGGCCTGGAGCCGATCGTTTATGGTCGCGGAAATAGCGGGCACGACGACGACGTTGACCTGACGGGCTCGCTCGCCGCCAGCGGATTTCGTGCCGGCGCCAGTTTTTTCAGCCGGAGGCGTTGCCGCGTAGGCCCAGTCTATTCCCCAGCGCGCCAGCACGTCCGGCGCGCCCGGAAAAAAGCGCAGCCAGGCGGCAGCAGCCACCACCAGCACCACAAGGGCGAAAAGTATCTGTTTCCAGGCGGCCATCGGCACTCCGGTTGGCAAAACAATCCTTCCGTCCACCGGTTTCCCGAAATAAGCAGACGCAGCGGGGCTATTCTAAGGCAAGAAGCAAGCCCCCGATATCGTGCCTTTATGACAATTCTTCAGTGTCCACGCACATTAAATATGCGTAACGTTGGCGGTATTCGTGTCGTTTTGATTTTTTAGTTCGCTTCGAGCCGGACTTTCGAGATTACAACGCTGGTTATGCGGCCCCGACGCCAGTTTCGGGCCGAAATCGTTTCAGACTTATCCCGGGGCTGCATCAACGCAGGCCTTCCATCTCGCGGATGCGCCGGGCGCCGTCGGCCTCGAGTTGCCTTGTGACGGCACCGATCAGCGTTTCGGCGACGACGAAGAGCGCCGCCGAGGAGTCCCACGCCGAAGGCACGGCGGTTCGCCCGGCGATGACGTGGCGGGCGAAGCGGGCGATCGGCGACAGCCACTGATCGGTGAACAGCACGATCTGCACGCCACGCTGATGCGCCTTCTCGGCGAAACGGATGAGGCTGTCCTGGTAGCGCCTGATGTCGAAAATGACCAGCACGTCGCGCTTGCCCATGTCGATCAGCCTGTCGCGCCACATGCTTTCCTGACCCGCGAGGTGAATGACGTCGGGCTGGATGATGGCGAGGTGGGCGGCCATGTAGCGCGCCAGCGGGTCGGTGAAGCGGCCGCCGATCAGGAATGTCTTGCCGCGACGCTCGGCGAGGCGGGACGCGATGTCGGCAAGCTGCTTGTCGGACAGATGCCGGAACGTCTCGCGCATATTGTCGAGCGTTGCCTCCAGCATCGGCGACGCCGTGCCGCCGGGCAAGGGCGGATTGAGCGTGCGGGTCGCAGGGGACTGCAATTGCGCCGCCAGTTCGTCCTGCAGGCTCGACTGGAACTCCGGATAGTTCTGGAAGCCGAGCCTGGCGACGAAACGCAGGATCGTGGGCGAGGACACGCCGGCCGCGGACGAGAATTCGGCGACAGTCTTCAGGCCGATCATCGGATAGCTCGCTATCAGCGTCTGGGCCGCGCGCCGCTCGCCGGCCGGCATCATGCCGATGCGGTCGGCAATCAATTCGGCAATACTGGAAATCATCTTTTCCCACCCATGGCCCGACCGACGGTGTTTTCCCCAAATCGCATTTGACAAAGCCGGACAAACTGTATGAAATCATCCATAGGGACGCAATGAGGCAAAATACGTAACATACGATACAGCGCTCCCCGGGGACCGCAGACTATGGAGAAAGCACGGCCCGCCAGCCTTGCATCGTCTGATGCCGTAAGGGTGACCAACCCGGGCGGATCGAGCCCCTTCGTGCTCACCTGCGACCACGCCTCCAATTTCCTGCCTGCCGAATTCGGAACGCTCGGTCTCACCGCCGAGGACCTGTCGCGTCACATCGCCTGGGATCCCGGCGCGCTGCCGGTTGCGCTGCGCATGGCGCAGGCGCTCGATGCGACGCTGGTCGAAACCTGCATCTCGCGTCTCGTCATCGACTGCAACCGGCCGCTTGACGCGCCGGACCTGGTGCCGCCGGTCAGCGAAACCACAGCCATACCGGGCAACACCGGCCTGTCTGAAAAGCAGCGCGCGGCGCGGGTCGCCCTGTCATGGCAGCCATTCCATAGCGCCATCGAGCATATTGTCGAAGACAGGCTGGCGCGCGGCCAGGAGACGCGGCTGGTATCGGTGCATTCCTTCACGCCGGTCTACAAAGGCCGCGACCGGCCCTGGCATATCGGCATCATTCACGATGACGACCGCCGGCTGGCGGCGCCGCTGATATCGGCGCTGCGGCGGCTTGCCGGCATCACCGTCGGCGTCAACGAACCCTATTCGCCGGCCGACCGCGTCTATTTTACGCTGGAACGCCATGCGCGCCCGCGCGGGCTGCCCTGCGCGATGATCGAAATCCGCAACGATGAAATCTCCGGCGAAACCGGGCAGCGGAAATGGGCGGATCTGCTCACAGGCATCTTTTCGGATCTGGAGCCCGAGGAGACCAGGGGCGCCAGGGAACACGCAGTGGGAAAGTCAGTTCAATCGGCCAGCTGAGAACGCAAGGGGACTAAAAATGGCAGCACCTGGATATACCGAAGTTGACAAGGCGGAGGACGTCAAGGTCCTCCACAGCATGGGCTACGCCCAGGAACTGGAGCGGCGCCTCAGCCGCTTTTCGAATTTCGCCGTTTCCTTCTCCATCATCTGCATCTTGTCGGGCGGCATCAATTCGCTGGCGCAGGCAACGTCGGGCGCCGGCGGCATCGGCATCGGCATAGGCTGGCTGGTCGGCTGCTTCGTCTCGTTGACTTTCGCTGTCGCCATGTCGCAGATCAGCTCGGCCTATCCGACGGCCGGCGGGCTCTATCATTGGGGCTCGATCCTGGGCAACCGCGGCACCGGCTGGGTCACGGCCTGGCTCAACCTGCTCGGCCTGATCACCGTGCTCGGCGCCATCAATGTCGGCACCTGGACCTTCTTCATCGGCGCCTTCGGACCGGCGCTCGGCATCGAAGGCACGCTGACCAACCAGATGATCTTTCTGGTCATCATCACCGGCGCCCAGGCGCTGATCAACCATCTCGGCATCAAGCTGACGGCCAAGCTCACCGACTTCTCGGGCTACCTCATCTTCTTCGGCTCGATCCTGATCGCGGTGGTCTGCCTGCTCTCCGCCGAAACCTGGGATTTCAGCCGGCTGTTCACCTTCCATAACTACTCCGGCGATGCCGGAGGCGGCGTCTGGCCGTCGGTTTCGAACGCCTGGGTGTTCGCGCTCGGCCTCCTGCTGCCGATCTACACCATCACCGGTTACGACGCCTCGGCGCATACGTCCGAGGAGACCATCAAGGCGGCCAGTTCGGTGCCGCGCGCCATGGTCATGTCGGTGATCTGGTCGGCGGTCTTCGGCTATCTGTTCCTGGCCGCCTTCGTGCTGATGATCCCGAACATGGACGATGCCGCCAAGCAAGGCTGGAACGTGTTCTTCTGGGCCTTCGACCAACGCGTCAGCCCTGGCCTCAAGGAGTTCGTCTACCTCGTCGTGTTCATCGCGCAACTGCTGTGCGGCCTCGCCACCGTCACATCGGCGTCGCGCATGATCTTCGCCTTCTCGCGTGACGGCGGCCTGCCGGGTTCGTCGGCACTGGCCAAGGTCAGCCCGACCTACCGCACGCCGGTGGCGGCGATCTGGACGGCATCGATCCTGTCGGTGCTGTTCGTCTGGGGTTCGACGCTGGTTTCGGTCGCCGGCACCTCGGCCTACACCATCGTGGTCTCCTGCACCGTCATCTTCCTGTTCCTGTCCTTCACCGTACCGATCGTGCTCGGCATGCTGGCCTGGGGTACGCCCAAGTGGGACAAGATGGGACCGTGGAACATGGGGCGCGGCGTGTTCATGCTGTTTGCGGTCCTGTCGATCGTGTCGATGATCCTGATCTTCGTCATCGGCATCCAGCCGCCGAACGACTGGGCGCTCTACATCACCGTCGGCTTCTTCATCCTGACCGCGATCGTCTGGTTTGCCTTCGAGCGAAACCGCTTCCAGGGCCCGCCGCTCGGCGACATCATCGCGGCGCGCCAGGCGGCGATCAAGGCGGCTGAGCAGGCCGTCGGCGAAACCGGCCACTGAGGCCAGCATCTCACAGCCGTGGCCGGCACCTTGCCGGCCACGGTTTCGACCTTCGAAATCGACAGCCTCAAATGACAAGCACTGGAGCGCCAAAGGAATGGCCGGAAATTTCTCGTTCGATCAGTTGAAGAAAGCGGTTTCCGGTGGGGAGATCGACACCGTGCTGGCCTGCATCGTCGATATGCAGGGACGGCTGGCGGGAAAACGGTTCCTGGCCCGGTACTTCGTCGATTCGGCGCATGACGAGACGCATGGCTGCAACTATCTGCTGGCCGCCGACATCGATATGGAGCCGGTGCCCGGCTATAAGGCGGCAAGCTGGTCGAAGGGCTATGGCGATTTCGTCATGAAGCCGGACCTCGCGACGCTGCGGCGCATTCCGTGGCTGGAAAAGACAGCGCTCGTGATCTGCGACGTGCTCGACCACCACACCCATGACGACCTGCCGCATTCCCCGCGCGCCATCCTGAAGAAGCAGGTCAAGCGGCTGACGGAGCGCGGCTATATCGGCTATTTCGCCTCCGAGCTCGAATTCTACCTCTTCAGCGAGACGTACGATTCGGCGCGCAAGAAGCACTGGCAGGGCCTCGACACCGCCTCGCCATACATCGGCGACTATCAGATCGGCATCACCACCAAGGAAGAAGGCGTCATGCGCCGGCTTCGCAACGAGATGGAAGCTGCAGGCATCCCGATCGAGAATTCGAAGGGCGAGTGGGGTCCGGGTCAGGAAGAGATCAATGTGCGCTATGCCGAGGCGCTCGAGATGGCCGACCGCCATGTCATCCTGAAGAACGGCGCCAAGGAGATCGCCGAATCCGAAGGCAAGGCGATTTCCTTCATGGCCAAGTACAATTACGGGTTCGCCGGCAATTCCAGCCACATCCACAATTCGTTGTGGAGCGCCGACGGCAACACGCCGCTTTTCTTCGACAGACAAGGTGAATGGACGCTATCGAGCCTCGGCCAGCAATGGGCGGCGGGCCAACTCAAATACGCCAAGGAGTTCACCTGGTTCCTGGCGCCCTACATCAATTCCTACAAGCGCTTCCAGGCCGGCACGTTCGCGCCGACCAAGATCATGTGGAGCGAAGACAACCGCACCGCCGGCTTCCGCTTGTGCGGCGAAGGCACCAAGGGCATCCGAATGGAATGCCGCATCGGTGGCGCCGACTTGAACCCCTATCTCGCCTTCGCGGCGCTGATCGCCGCCGGCCTTGCCGGCATCGACGAGAAGCTGGAGCTGCAGAAGCCCTTCGTCGGCGACGCCTATCAGGCATCGCGCCTGCCGGAGATCCCGAAGACGCTGCGCGACGCCACCGACACGCTGGCCAAATCGAAGATGCTGAAGCAGGCCTTCGGCGAGGACGTGCTCGAACATTATGTCCACACGGCAAAATGGGAGCAGTTCGAATACGACCGCCGCATTACGGATTGGGAACTGCACAGAGGGTTCGAGCGATATTAGACAGCCGGCGACGTCAGCACCGCCCACACCATTACCTCTCTCCATTGGAGAGAGGGGGCGCCAGCGCCTGAGCTTTTCCTTCTCCCCGACACTATACGGGGAGAAGGTGCCGGCAGGCGGATGAGGGGCAGCGTCAAGCCAAACGATTTTCGATTGTTACAATGCGAGGACCTAAAGGATGACCGAAACGGTCAAACTCAAATCCCCCATCGATGGCTCGATCTACGCCGAGCGGCCGGTGGCGACGGACCAGGCGGTCAATGCCGCCATCGAGCGCGCCAAGGCAGCGCAGGAAAAGTGGGCGCAGACTTCGATCGCCCAGCGCGGCAAGTACATGCTGGCGATGCTCGACGCGCTGGTCGCCATGACCGACGAGATCGTGCCGGAGATTGCCTGGCAGATGGGGCGTCCGGTGCGCTATGGCGGCGAGTTCGGCGGCGTCAAGGAACGCACCAGCTATATGGTCGAGATCGCCGAAGCGGCGCTGAAATCGGTCCCGGCTTCCAATCCGAAGGACGGGTTCCGCCGCTATGTGAAGAAGGATCCGCTCGGCGTGGTCATGGTGATAGCGCCCTGGAACTACCCTTACCTCACCGCGGTCAACACGATCGTGCCGGCGCTTATGGCCGGCAACACCGTCATCCTCAAGCATGCCGCGCAGACGCTGCTGGTCGGCGAGCGTTTCCAGCAGGCCTTCGACAGAGCAGGCTTGCCCAAGGGCGTGTTCCAGAACATCGTGCTGAACCATGCCCAGACAGAAAGATTGCTCGGCTCGGGCAAGATCGACCACGTCAATTTCACCGGCTCGGTCGCCGGCGGCCGCGCCATCGAGAAAGCGGCGGCGGGCACCTTCATGACGCTCGGGTTGGAACTTGGTGGCAAGGATCCGGCCTATGTGCTGCCCGACGCCAAGATGGACCATGCCGTCGCCAATCTCGTCGACGGCGCGTTCTATAATTCCGGCCAATGCTGCTGCGGCATCGAGCGCGTCTATGTGCACGAAAAGGTCTATGACGAGTTCGTCGAAGGCTTCATCGCCGAGACGAAGAACTATGTCGTCGGCAACCCGCTCGAACAGGCGACGACGATGGGGCCGATGGCGCAGGCGCGCTTCGCCGACCTGATCCGCGAGCAGAAGGCCGAGGCGCTGCGCAAGGGCGCCAAAGCCCACATCGCCATGAAGGTGGCCGACGACAGGGAAGGCTCGCCCTATCTGGCGCCGGAGGTGCTGACCAACGTCGACCACCAGATGAGCGTCATGCGAGAGGAAAGTTTTGGCCCGATCGTCGGCATCATGAAGGTGCGCAACGACGAGGAGGCGATCGCGCTGATGAACGACAGCCCCTACGGCCTGACCGCCTCGATCTGGACGCGCGACACCGAGCATGCGGTGGCGATCGGCGACCGCGTCGAGACCGGTACCGTGTTCATGAACCGCTGCGACTACCTCGACCCGGCGCTGGTCTGGACCGGCGTCAAGGACACCGGCAAGGGGGCCGGCTTGTCAGCCATCGGCTACGACAACCTGACCCGGCCGAAATCCTTCCACCTGCGCGAAGCCATCTGATTTTTTGAAAGACAAACATGTCCAAGCTGATCTCCAAATGGAACTACCCCACCACCGTCCGCTTCGGCGCCGGGCGCATCAAGGAATTGCCCGAGGTGCTCGCCGCCACCGGCATCAAGCGGCCGCTCTTCGTCACCGATCCGGGGCTGGCGAAACTGCCGGTCGTCGCTTCGACGCTGAAAATCCTCGATGACGTAAAAGTGCCCTATGGGGTCTTCTCCGAAGTGAAGCCGAACCCGGTCGATTCCAATCTCACCGCCGGCATCGCGGTGTTCAAAAAGGGCAAGCATGACGGCGTCATTGCCTTCGGCGGCGGCTCGGCGCTCGACCTCGGCAAACTGATCGCCTTCCAGGCGGGACAGACGCGGCCGGTCTGGGATTTCGAGGACATCGGCGACTGGTGGACGCGCGCCAACTCGGACGCGATCGCGCCGATCATCGCGGTGCCGACCACGGCCGGCACCGGCTCCGAAGTCGGCCGCGCCGGCGTCATCACCAATGAGGCGACCCATACCAAGAAGGTCATCTTCCATCCGAAGCTGCTGCCGGCGATCGTCATTGCCGATCCGGAACTGTCGGTCGGCATGCCGGGCTTCATCACCGCCGGCACCGGCATGGACGCGCTGGCCCATTGCCTCGAGGCTTATTGCGCGCCGGGCTATCACCCGATGGCCGACGGCATCGCCGTGGAAGGCATCAGGCTCGTCTTCGAGAACCTGCCGAAGGCCTATGCCAACGGCAGGGATCTGGTCGCCCGCGCCAACATGATGAGCGCCGCGGCGATGGGCGCGGCAGCCTTCCAGAAGGGGTTGGGTGCCATCCATTCGCTGTCGCATCCCATCGGAGCACTTTACGACACCCATCACGGCATGACCAATGCGGTGTTCATGCCCTATGTGCTCGCCTTCAACCGCGAGGCGATCGAGGACCGCATCGCGCGGCTCGCCGCCTATTGCGGCATAAGGGGCGGCTTCGACGGCTTCGCCAGGGCTGTCATCAGGCTTCGCAAGGAATTGAAGGTGCCGCATGCGCTGCCGGGCCTGATCAAGGGGCTCGACATGGACAAGAAGCGCAAGGGCTTGATCGCCGATATGGCGGTGGTCGATCCGACAGCCGGCGGCAACCCGGTCAAGCTGACCAAGAAAGCGGCGCTGACGCTGCTCGAAAATGCAATCGCCGGGACGGTGTGATACCGCTTTAAGGGTAAAATTGATCTGGAAAATCAGGGGCAACCAAGGGGAAAGGGTGAGGTGCAAGGCAAAAACTAATTAGCCGGAAAATTAAGTGATGGCTAATTGCTACAGTCGATTAAAAGGAGTTAACTTTCGTGCTGCCAGCGGTGGGGTTTCATAAAGCTTTCATCTGGCTGTCACACGAAAACGATACCGCATCGCAGGCGCCCAACGGCGTCAGTTCAACGGAGAGAACACATGTTCAAATTCACGGGGAAAGTGCTTTCCCTTTCGGCCGCGGCGCTGTTTGCGTCGACGGTGATTTCGTCCGCGGCTCCGCTGGACGATCTCGTCAAGGCCGCAAAGGCGGAAGGCCAGCTCACCACCATCGCTTTGCCGCATGACTGGTGCGGTTACGGCGACGTCATCGCCGGGTTCAAGGCGAAATATCCGGAAATCACCATCAACGAGCTCAACCCCGACGCCGGTTCGGGCGACGAGGTCGAGGCGATCAAGGCCAACAAGGACAATAAGGGCCCGCAGGCGCCCGACGTCATCGACGTCGGCCTGTCCTTCGGCCCGACCGCCAAGGCCGACGGCCTGCTGATGCCCTACAAGGTGTCGAGCTGGGACTCGATCCCCGACAGCGCCAAGGATGCCGACGGCGCCTGGTACGGCGACTATTACGGCGTTCTGGCGATGATGGTGAACAAGGATCTGGTCAAGGAATCGCCGAAGGACTGGGCCGATCTGCTGAAGCCGGAATTCGCCAATTCGGTGGCTCTCGCGGGTGATCCGCGCGCTTCGAACCAGGCCATCCAGGCGGTCTATGCCGCTGGCCTTTCGAGTGGAGCCGCGGCTGGCGAAGCCGCGGGCACCGCCGGCCTCGACTTCTTCAAGAAGCTCAATGCCGCCGGCAATTTCGTACCGGTCATCGGCAAGCCGGCGACACTCGCCCAGGGCCAGACCCCGATCCTGATCAACTGGGATTACAATGCGCTCGCCGGCCGTGACACGCTGAAAGGCAACCCGCCGGTCGACGTCGTCGTGCCGAAGACCGGCGTCGTCGCAGGCGTCTATGTGCAGGCGATCAGCGCCTATGCGCCGCATCCGAACGCAGCCAAGCTCTGGATGGAATATCTCTATTCCGACGAAGGCCAGATCGGCTGGCTCAAGGGCTATTGCCACCCGATCCGCTTCAACGATCTCGCCAAGAACGGCAAGATCCCGGCGGACGTGCTGGCCAAGCTGCCGCCGGCGGAAGCCTATGCTTCGGCGGTGTTCCCGACGCTGGACGAGCAGGGCAAGGCCAAGGAAGCCGTCACCAAGAACTGGGACTCCGTTGTCGGTGCCAACGTCAAGTAACAGTTGAAATCCACCGGGCGGCCTCGCGCCGCCCGGTTTTCCCCTCGAAGAGGGTAGCCGGCGCATGACCGATCTCTCGCTTTCCAATCACGATGCCGCGGGCAAGACCGCGCCGCCCGCGGAGGCACGCGCGTTGCGATTGCCGACGCAATGGCTCGGCGTCGCACCGTTCTTCATCTTCGCGATCATGTTCCTGATTTTGCCCACGCTCTATCTGATGCTGGGCGCGTTCCAGAATGATGCCGGCGAATTCACGCTGGAAAACATCGTGGCTCTGGCGCAGCCGTCGATCGTTGCCGCTTACTGGATATCGATCAAGGTAAGCCTGGCCTCGGCGCTGATCGGCGCTTTCGCGGGCCTGGCGATCGCCATCGCCATCGTGCGCGGCGGGCTGCCGGACTGGATACGCTCGGCGACCCTGACCTTTTCCGGCGTGGCCTCCAATTTCGCCGGCGTGCCGCTGGCCTTCGCCTTCCTGGCCACGCTCGGCCGGCTCGGTCTTGCCACGGTGATCCTGAACACCGTGTTCGGCCTCAACATCTACGCCCACGGCTTCAACATCCTGTCCTTCTGGGGCCTGACGCTGACCTATGTCTATTTCCAGATTCCGCTGATGGTGGTTATCATCACGCCGGCGATCGACGGTTTGAAGAAGGAATGGGGTGAAGCAGCCGCCACGCTTGGCGCGACCACCGCGCAATATTGGCGCATCGTGGTCATCCCGGTGATCTGGCCGAGCTTTCTCGGCACCGTGATCCTGCTTTTCGCCAACGCCTTCGGGGCGATCGCCACCGCCTATGCGCTGACCGGCTCGTCGCTCAACATCGTGCCGATCCTGCTCTACGCGCAAATCCGCGGCGACGTGCTGCACAATGCCCATCTCGGCTACGCGATCGCCTTCGGCATGATCGTCATCACCGGCCTGGCCAATGTCTTCTACATCTGGTTCCGGACCCGTTCCGAAAGGTGGCTGAAATGAAGTCGGGCAAATTCTGGGCCTGGGTGGTCTTCATCCTCGGCGCGGCCTATTTCTTCATCCCGCTGATCGCGACGGTGGAATTTTCGATGCGCATGCGGCGCGGCGCCTATTCCTTCGACGCCTACCGGATCGTGCTCGGCGACGCGCGTTTCCAGGCGACCTTCCTGTATTCGGTGGTCGCCGCCATCTTCACCATCATTCTGGGTGTGCTGATCGTGGTGCCGGCAGCCTATTGGATCCGATTGCGGCTGCCGCAGCTCAGGCCGGTCGTCGAGTTCATCACGCTTTTGCCGTTGGTCATCCCGGCCATCGTCATCGTTTTCGGCTATATCAGGATGTATGGCTCCAATTCACCCTTGCCGTTCCTCGGATCCGATATGGGAACCAACGCCTTGCTGGTCATCGGCTATGCGACCCTGGCGCTGCCCTATATGTATCGTGCCGTCGATACGGGGCTCAGAACCATCGATGTGCGGACGTTGACGGAAGCGGCCCAGATCCTCGGGGCCGGCTGGGGCACGATCATCACCCGCGTCATCCTTCCCAATGTGCTGATTGCGGTGTTGTCCGGCGCCTTCCTGACATTCGCCATCGTCATCGGCGAGTTCACGATGGCGAGCCTGCTGAACCGGCCGGCTTTCGGCCCGTACCTGCAGAATGTCGGGGCCAACCGCGCCTATGAGCCCGCGGCCCTTGCCATCATCGCCTTCGTCATCACCTGGGGCTGCATGTCGCTGATCCAGATCCTGTCGCGCTTCGCGCCGAAATCGGCTAATCGTCCGAATTGACCCGAAAGAAAAAGCCATGGCCGAGCCATTCCTCTCCATCCAGCATGTGCGAAAATCCTTCGGCGCCACCACCGTTGTCGAGGATTTCAATCTCGACGTCGAACCGGGCGAGTTCGTCTCTTTCCTCGGCCCGTCAGGCTGCGGCAAGACGACGGTGCTGCGCATGGTCGCCGGCTTCGAGGAGCCGTCGGCCGGCAAGATCGTCGTCGGCAGCAAGGACATCACCAGGCTGAAGCCGAACCAGCGCAATGTCGGCATGGTGTTCCAGGCCTATGCGCTGTTCCCGAACCTGACCGTGGCGCAGAACATCGGCTTCGGACTGAAAGTCGCCGGCTTGTCCAGGGCGGATATCGACGCCCGTGTCGCCGAAATGCTCGGCATCATCAAGCTGCCGCAGATGGCCGACCGCTATCCTTATCAGCTCTCGGGCGGCCAGCAGCAGCGCATCGCGCTGGCCCGCGCCATCGCGCCGAAGCCGAAGCTCCTGCTGCTCGACGAGCCGCTGTCGGCGCTTGATGCCAAGGTGCGCGTCTCGCTGCGCGAGGAAATCCGCTCGATCCAGAAGAAGCTCTGCATCACCACCATCTTCGTCACCCATGACCAGGAAGAGGCGCTGTCGATCTCCGACCGCATCGCGGTGATGTATGGCGGCAAGGCCGAGCAGGTCGGCACGCCCTTCGAGATCTACAACCGGCCGGCAACCAAGTTCGTCGCCAATTTCGTCGGTACGCTGAACGTGCTGGAAGGCACCGTCACCGACGCGGCGTTGGGCAAGGTTCGTGTCAACACCGAGGAAGTCTCGCTCAAGGGCAAGCTCAACGGTTCGAAGTCCGGCGATACGCTGTCATTGGCGCTGCGGCCGGAAGCCATTTCGCTCGGCCGCCAGCCCGGTCGCGATTCAAGCCTGTCCGGTGAGATCTCCGAAGTGCACTTTCTCGGCTCGGTGATCCGGGTCCGGGTCGGCATCGGCGGCAACACCGTCTCGCTCGACACGTTCAACAGTTCGACGACGCCACCGCCGGCCGTTGGCGAGAAGGCGGAGATTTCCTTCTCGTCGGGCGACCTGCTGGTGCTGCACTGACGCGGCCGGAGCGCCCTGCAGATGCGGTCATCGGTCCAGTTGCCGGACGATGCCCTCCTATTGGACAATCAACAGCATCCTGCCGCTTTGCCACTGCCAAGAGCTCCGCTTCGCCGCTACGATGAGCCATGGCGCTATTTGAGCTCACCCTTGTCCTCCTGCTGATCGCCGTTGCGCTGACGGCGCTGTCGCGGCGCCTGCAGGTTCCTTACCCCGCCTTGCTGGCGCTTGCGGGCGCCGGCCTTGGCTTCCTGCCCGGCGCGCCGACGATCGAGATCGATCCGGAACTGGCGCTTGCGCTGTTCATTGCGCCGGTGCTGCTCGACGCGGCCTACGACACATCGCTGCGCGATCTTAACCGCTACAGACTGCCGCTTGTGCTGCTGGCGCTTGGCGCGGTCGTTTTCACGACCGCCGTCGTAGCACTGGTCGGCTGGAAAATGGCCGGCCTGCCGATCGCCGCCGCCATAGCCCTCGGCGCCATCGTGGCGCCGCCGGACGCGGTTGCCGCGAGCGCCGTGCTCGGGCAGTTCAAGGTGCCGCACCACATCACGGCCATCCTTCAGGGCGAAAGCCTGCTCAATGACGCCACCGCGCTTTTGATCTACCGCATCGCGATCACTGCCGCCGCCGGTCCAGTTCTTTTGGGCAGTGCCGTTCCGATGGTCCTGCTGTCGACCATCGGCAGCCTGGCCGCGGGCTATCTGCTCGGCCGGCTGTCCCAGGCGATGCTTGGCCGTATCGAGGATGCGGCGAGCGGCACCGTCGTGCAGTTCGCCGGGACGTTCGGCGTCTGGATCCTGGCTGACAGGCTGGGGCTTTCGGCCATCATCACCATCGTGGTCTATGCCATGACCATCGCGCGCACCGCACCGCGGCGCATGTCGGCCAGAAAGCGCGTCAGCTCCTATTCCGTCTGGGAGACGGCGGTGTTCGTGCTCAACGTGCTGGCTTTCGTGCTGATGGGCCTGCAGGCGCGGCTGATCGTCGGTCGCCTGGCCGAGCAGGGACAGTCCGAGGCGTTCCTGTTTGCAGGGACTGTCCTGGCCGTCGTCATCGTTTCCCGCCTTGCCTGGGTGCTGGGCTGCGGCGCCGTGATCCGATGGCTTGCCCGCTTCGGCAACGCGGAGCAGCGGCAAGAGGTGCCGTCGTTTCGCGGCGGGGTGCTGATCGGCTGGTGCGGCATGCGCGGCCTGGTGACGCTCGCGGCTGCCTTCGCATTGCCGGCGGACTTTCCTGGCCGTGATCCCATCGTGCTCACCGCCTTTTGCGTGGTGCTGGGCACGCTTGTCCTGCAAGGCATGAGCCTGAAGCCGTTGCTGCGCCTGCTTCGTCTCGAACCGGACGAGACCATAGACCGCGAGGTCGCGCAGGCGCGTGTCGCCATCATGCAAGCGGCCCTCGACATATTGAGCGGCAAGACCTCGACCGCGGCGGCGGCGGTGCGCGAGCAGTATGCCGCCCAGCGCAAGATCGCCAAGAACCCCGACGATGCCCAGGCAGCAACCGAGTACGACCGGCTGCGGCTCTATGCCATCAAGCGCCAGCGCGACGCGCTGGAAGAACTTCGCCGCAACGGGACGATCGGTGACGAGGCCTATCACCGCCTGGAGGAAGAGATCGACTGGTCGGAGCTGGCGGCTTCCCCGGCGGGACGGTTCCAGCCGCTGACGACGTAGGCGAGGCGAGGGGATTTTGCGTCGTGGCCCAGCCGGGCCGCCGTGGCGGTCCATTGCAAGGTCTCCGCCGAAACGCTACTGCCGTCACCAAACTGAGCCGGATAAGCAATGAAGCTGGTCAGCTACAATATCCAATACGGGTTCGGCAGCGACGGCCTCTACGATCCGGCGCGCGCCGCGCGCATTGTTGCCGGCGCCGATATCATCGCCTTGCAGGAGGTCGAGCGGCACTGGCGGCGCAGCAATTTCGACGACCAGCCGGAGCTGCTTTCTCGCCTGCTGCCGGGCTATCATTGGGTCTACGGCCCGGCCTTCGACATGGATGCCAGCGAACAGCGTGACGGCCGCATCATCAACCGGCGCCGGCAGTTCGGCACCATGGTGCTGTCGAAGCTGCCGATCGTCTGGTCGCGGCTGCATGCGCTGCCGATGCGCCGCACACTGCGACCGCTCAACACCCGCAACGCGGCGCTCGAATGCATGATCCGCACGCCGGCGGGTCCGGTGCGGGTGCTTTCATTGCATCTCGCCCATATCGCTGCTGAAGAACGGCTGGAGCAGATCGACTATCTGCTTGCCGAGCATCGCCGGGCGCCCTCCGACGGCGGGCCGTGGAGCGGCGCCGACGACGAGCCGGCGCGCAACTGGAGCAATGGCGAGCCCGAGCCGGAGAACCCGCTGGCGGCGATCTGGATGGGCGATTTCAACATGGAGCCGGGCAGCGCCGAATACCGCCGCATCGTCGGCAGCACGCCCTATCATCGCGGTGCTGCCTATCTGGATGGGTTCGTCGATGCCGCTGCCGTGGCGATTGAACCGGCGGATGACTTCCACACGCACGAGAAGATCATCGACGGCAGGCTGGCAAAGCGCCGGCTCGATCATTGCTTCGTCGGAGGCCTGTTTGCCGGGCGGGTGCGCTCGGTCAGCTCGGACATTGGCGAAGTGGCATCCGATCATTTTCCCGTCAGGATCGATATCGATCTCGAAACGCCCGCCGGCCCCGGAGGCGGATGAGCCCCAAATGACGTTTTTCGTCTTCTTCGCGGTGCTTGCCGCAGCCGCCATGCACGCGATCTGGAATGCGCTGGTCAAGGTCCATCTCGACCGCTTCCTGTCGATCACCCTGATGACGCTTGGCATGGGATTTGCCGCGCTTTTCGCACTTCCCTTCGTCGAGGTGCCGAGGGCGGAGGTCTGGCTCTATATCATTGCCTCCGTCGTCTTCCACATGGGCTACCGGACCTTCCTGATCGGCGCTTACCAGGCCGGCGACTTCGCCCAGACCTATCCTCTGGCGCGCGGCACCGCGCCCTTGCTGGCGGCGCTTGGCGGTATGTTCGTGGTCGCCGAAGTGCCGGCGCCGCTCGCCATTCTGGGTATCCTTTTGCTGTCGGCCGGCACGCTGGTGATGTCGTTTCGCGGCGGCGCGCATCTGGAACGACTGAACCTGCGCGCGGTCGGCTTTGCGCTGGGGACCTCGATCTTCATCGCCAGCTACACGCTGTCCGACGGCAGCGGGGCGCGGCTGGCGGCCACGGCGCAGAGCTATGCCGCCTGGCTGTTCGTGTGCGATGCGCTTGGAGCGCTGGTGCTGTGCCTGATCTTCCGTGGACCGCGGGCCTTGCCGGTGCTGGCGCGGGACTGGAAAGCGGGGCTGTTCACCGGCGTGCTGAGCGGCGCTGCCTACTGGATCGTCATGTGGGCGATGACCAAGGCGCCGATCGCCTCGGTGGCGTCGCTGCGCGAGACCTCCATCCTGTTTGCCATGGTGATCTCGGTGTTCGCGCTCGGCGAGAAGATGACGGGCTGGCGCGGCGCCGCCGCGCTCAGCATCGTCGCCGGCGTCGTGGCGCTCAGACTCGGCTGACGTCGTGGTCCAGCACGGTCATCACCTGGCCGCGCCGTTCCGGACTGAAGCGGATGACGATGATGATGCAGACGGCGACCACGCCTGCGAACAGCGCCAGCGCGTAGCCGTAGCTGCCTCCGGGAGCCTCAGCTATGCCCGCCTGATAGGGACCGCCATAGGAGGCCGCAAGATTGCCGGCCTGGTAGATGAAGCCGGGCAGGGTCGCGCGCACCGCGCCGGGCGAGAGTTCGTTGAGGTGCACCGGAATGACGCCCCAGGCGCCCTGGACCGCGACCTGCATGACGAAGGCGCCGATGGCCAGCATGAAGGGCGTCGAACTGTAGGCCCATAGCGGGATGGACGGCAAGGCGATCAGACAGGCGAGCGTGATCGCGTTGACGCGGCCGATCTTCTCGGACAGCGCGCCGAACGCCAGGCCGCCGACGATGGCGCCGATGTTGGCGACGATGGTGATCCAGCTCACCGTGTGCGGATCGAAGCCATGCTGCTTCTTCAGGAATGTCGGGTAGAGATCCTGCGTGCCGTGGCTGAAGAAGTTGAAGAACATCATCAACACCACCGCATAGAGGGCGACGCCCCAGTGCTTTTGCAGCGTCTCCAGCAAGCCGGGCCTCGCGGTCTTCCGCGCCTCGACGAAGGCCGGCGATTCCGGAACATGCGAGCGGATGAAAAGGACGATCAGGGCCGGGATGAAACTGAGCAGGAACATGGCGCGCCAGCCGATCGTGTAGCCGCCGATCGTCTGGTGATAGAGCAGGCCATAGACGACCGCCGCCAGGAGGTAGCCGGCCGGATAACCGCATTGCAGGATGCCCGAGACCATGCCGCGGGCGCTGGGCGGGATGGATTCCATGGCAAGCGAGGAGCCAAGTCCCCATTCGCCGCCCATGGCGATGCCGAACAGGGCGCGCAGCGCCAGGAATATGCCGAGATTGGGCGAGAAGGCGGCCAAAGCGCCGATCACGGAATAACTGATGATGTTGAGCATCAGGATGGGCTTGCGCCCGAATTTGTCTGCCAACCTGCCGAAGAAGAACGCACCAATGAAGCGCGTCGCAAGCGTCAGGAAGAGCGCCTTTGACACCGCCGGGACGTCGCTCTGGAATTCAGACGCTATATCGGTGAGCAGGAATGTCAGAAGGAAGAAATCGAAAGCGTCGAGCGTCCAGCCCAGGAATGAGGCAAGGACGGTTTTCTTCTGCTGCGAATTGAGCTTCACGGCGTTCCTCCTGATGTCGAGGAACGTTATCGCGTCCAGGCGAACAACCGTCAGTCACTTTTCGGAGAACCGGGTCACGTTTGCGTAGGGGGGGCACCGCGTCCACGGCCGCATTCCGGATCATGCACGGACAAACAAAAAGCCCGCCGGCCGAAGCCGACGGGCCTAAGTTTCATCAGCCCAGCAGGTGGTTTCAACTGATGCGAAGCACCTGAAGCCGAGTCGAGACATCGGCGGCAATGCGGTCAGCAACCTTCCGTCGTCGTTTTCATCTGGCCAGGGGCCGCGGACTTGGCGCTGGTATCCTGCTGACCGGGAGCTGCCTCCTTGGCGCTGCCTGCCTGTTGGCCCGGTGCGCAATCCTTCGCGGAGTTGGTCGACTTGGTCGTGGTCGAGTCCGTGTTCTGATCCGTCGGCATCGTTGTCGTCGTGGAGGAGGATCCGCTCGACGTCGTATTGGTCGATTGCGCCAGGGCAAGGCCGCCGGAAAGAATCACTATGGTGGAAGCGAGAAGAAGTCGTTTCATCATTCATCTCCTGGTGAGTATCCCTTCGGCCGCATAACAAGGGAGTCGGCGAACGGTTCCGTGGAGTTTCTGGCGCCGTCGCCGTGGCATCGACGTGCCGGTTGTGGTGCGTCGATGACGATACACGACCCGGCCCGGAACAAAGAAAAGCGCCGTTAGTTTCACCCGCAGGGCACTCAAACAGAAGGACGAGCATGATGAAAATGGCTATAGTAATCGCGCTTGCGGTGTCGTTTTCTGCGGGCTCTGCAATCGCGGCATGTCCGGACAAGTCGGCTGCCAACACGGGCGCCGACACCCAACAGACCGCCGGTATTTCGAAAGATGGCACCCACGCGCCCTTGGAAACTCCGAAGGCCAAGGATAGTGCCGGCAAACCGGCCGCCAAGGATGGCAGCACAATGCCGTTGGCTGGGGCGGAAGGCGGCGGTGACAAGAATCTCGCAACATCGCAGCAGGATATTGAGGCGCAGCAGCATGGCGACAAGACCGCGGCGGCAAAGGCCGACGACAGCTGCAATGACTGACGACGGAACAGGGCCGGAGCGGTTGTCGGCTCCGGCCTTTTCATCAAGTCTACAGAAGGTCGCGTATCGCGCTCGATCCAGACGTTACAGCGCAACGGTGGCGCACGCCTAGCGTGGCGACCTTCATGCCGCCCCGGCCGGATATTTCAATTCCCCGGACATAGGCGGAAAGCTCCCCACCTCAGTCGTAGACGGTCGTTTGCTTTCCATGGCTTATCGACAGGGTGGATCGGTGTAAGCGACCGGTGGGCCGCCTTGCTGACACAGAAGCGGGCCCGCCTCGAAGCCATTGCCGTGGAGCGAGGCGGGCTGCGGAATCTCGGAGTTGCCGTCCCGAAGCTTCCGGCTTTCAAACTTCGCAATCGGCACGTTTGTTCCGCGTCAAAGACAACACCCATGAACAAGCCCCCGGCCGAAGCCAGCGGCTTGGTTCTGGATGTCGCTTTGTGGGCCCGCACCACTGGCGCGGCGATGCGGGCCCGACCACCGTTCGGAACGTCGGCCGGCAGCGTGTGGGAACGCTGCCGCCACCGAAATCAGCCACCGAATATCAGATTCCGCTTATATGACAAAAAGCCTTACCCAGCGAGACGACCGCCTCCAGCAAGTTCGAAGAACCGGCCGGCCGGAGCCAGCGGGCCTTCGACGGACCGCGAGTGTTTGCCTTCAGCAGGCAGAGCTATGCCTTGGACGAGGCGGCCGCAGAGTTCCGCGTCGTTCGATGGCCGAAGGGAAAAAGGAAGCCAAACGAAGAGCACTCCTCCGCGGCCAGGGCTATGATCATCTCATCGATTCTCTCAGCCGTTTCTCTGCTCACTTGGTCATCCCCATGAAGGCACTGACGCGCGCGCTTCAGGTGTCGTCGTGCGGCCTCGAAATCGCTGCCCATCCGTTCCTCCCGTTCAGAGAGACTCCAGATTCGAACAGTTCACTCCTTTAAGAAAGTCACCCGAAAGAGCGATTCGGTCGGCAATTGGAGGTAGATGCCCAAAAACGCAGAAAGCCCGCCCCGGCGCGAGCCGAGACGGAGCTATTGAGTCGACGGAGGGCGGAGGGAAGCATGCCGCCTGACCTCTCACGGCGCTGGTTGTCCCGTTCGGCTTTTTCTTGACCCCCGCAATATCGGGCGCAACACACAGGCTGTCACGGATCGGCCGCACCGGAATACTGAAGGGCACTATTCAGGAGCTCAGTGGGCGTTTTGTGCCGTTTCCGTGCAATCGGCACAAGAAGCTAAGTCTTTGAAAGGATGGTGGGCGTGACAGGGATTGAACCTGTGACCCCTGCAATGTCAATGCAGTGCTCTCCCGCTGAGCTACACGCCCATCCGAAGCCGCGCATACACCATTTTTGATCCGGCGCGTCAATAGCAGGAAAAAGGAAAGAAGGCTCCGTTTTGCCGCACCGGCCGATAGTCGCCGATGCCTTGGGCAAAAACGGCTCAGGCCGCCTGCAGCATCTTCTCGACCTCGTTGACGAGGTCGCGCAGATGGAACGGCTTCGACAGCACCTTGGCGTCTTTCGGCGCCTTGGAATCCGGGTTCAGCGCAACGGCGGCGAAACCGGTGATGAACATGACCTTGAGGTCGGGATCGATCTCGGTGGCGCGGCGGGCCAGCTCGATGCCGTCCATCTCCGGCATGACGATATCGGTCAAAAGCAGCGAGAACGGTTCCTCGCGCAGCCGCTCATAGGCACTGGCGCCGTTGTCGAAATCGCTGACCTGGTAACCGGCGCGCTCCAGCGCCTTGACGAGGAAGCGACGCATATCGTCGTCGTCTTCCGCCAGAAGAATGCGTGCCATGATATCCCGTCCGAATCACCCGCCCGGATTCTGCCGAAAGGCAGGGCCGTTAACCATCCTGTATATGAGGAGGCGAGGGTAAACATCAAGTGAACGAGGCGCGGCATAATCCGCATTCGCAAAGGCGGTGTCGGCGCCGAAATGCTGGACATGCGGCCCTCAAGGTGGCACTTTCATCCTATGATGCATTGGTGTTTTCGGGTTCGTTCAAATTGAAGACGGCAGCCGAGGATTTTTCGGTCGTTCCCCCCTTCGAAATCCGGTCGGGCGCCGAGCAGCGCGTCCCCTTCCTCTTCAACTCACCCCACAGCGGGCGCCACTATCCGGAGCGCTTCCTCGCCATGGCGAGGCTGGACCGCAACGCCATTCGCCGGTCCGAGGACTGCTATGTCGACGAGCTGTTCGGCGGCGCGGTGACGCTTGGCGCGCCGATGCTCGTGGCAAATTTCCCGCGTGCCTATCTCGACGTCAACCGCGAGCCGTGGGAACTCGATCCGCGCATGTTCGCCGAGCCGGTGCCGTCCTTCTGCAACATCCGTTCCGCGCGCGTGGCCGGCGGGCTCGGCACCGTTCCGAAGCTGGTCGGCGAAGGCCTCGACATCTATTCCGGTCGCCTGCCGCTGGCCGAAGCGGTTGCCCGCATAGAGGCCGTCTACAAACCCTATCATGAGACGCTGAAACGGCTGTTGACGCGAACCCACGCGCGTTTCGGCTTTGCGGTGCTGATCGACTGTCACTCGATGCCGGCGAGCATCCGCGTCGGCGACAGCGGCCTGCGGCCCGATTTCATCATCGGCGACCGCTTCGGCATCTCAGCCACCGCGGCATTGACCGAGACCGCGATCGGCCTGCTCAACGCCATGGGCTATACCGTCGCCCACAACAAGCCCTATGCCGGCGGCTTCATCACCGAACACTACGGCCGCCCGGCGCGCCATCTCCATGCGCTGCAGATCGAGGTCAATCGCGGGCTCTATATGAATGAGCGGACATTCGAGAAAGCGGCGGGCTTCGACGCACTGGCCGACGACCTGGCGCGATTTTCGGCCGACCTGATGGCCATGCCCGACCACCATTTCATGGATCTGCCGCTGGCCGCGGAGTGAACAGAGCCTGTTTCATTATTTGGCGCCATCCCCCAGCCGCCGCATAATCTCGGGCGACATGGATCGGATTGGTGGGATTGAAATTGGCGGCGAAAAAAAGACCGCATCGTTCGCACGATACGGTCGAAGTCTAGGGAGGAAACGCCCAAGGAGGGCATGGACAGGAAACCCTGTCCGAGATCAAGGGTATGGTGCGCTGCACAAATGTCAAGCGACCTACCGGCCTTTTTAATTCAGAGTGATGTGGAAATTGCGTTTCGGTGGCGCTGGCGTGTTATTCCGGCAACAGGTCGGCGCGGCGAAAAATCCTCGAACACCCTTGTCTTGGCGCGGAACTGGCGGCACACGTGGGCTCGGGCATGCTGCAATGCGGGAGAATCAGTTGGACATCAGCATCGATTTCATGCGCCGTATCGCGCAGGCGGCGGCAGCGGAAACCTTGCCGCGCTTCCGCAGCCAGGGTGCGGTCGCCAACAAGGAAAAGGGCAGCTTCGATCCGGTCACCGAAGCCGATCGCGAAGCCGAGCGTGCCATCCGGGCGCTGATATCGGCGCAATATCCGGACCATGGCATTCTCGGCGAGGAACATGGAAGCGAGAATATTTCCAGCAGGCATGTCTGGGTAATCGATCCGATCGACGGCACGCGCGCCTTCATCTCCGGCCTGCCGGTGTGGGGGACGCTGGTCGGATTGACGGTGGAGGGCGATGCCGTTGCCGGATTGATGTCGCAGCCCTTCACCGGCGAGCTCTTCTACGCCAACGCCTCCGGCTCCCATTATGAGGGGCCGGGCGGGCCGCGCAAACTGGTCACACGCAAGACGACGAGCCTTGCTGAGGCAACGCTGTTCACCACGACGCCGGCGCTGTTCAAGGGCGAGGCGCGGCTGCGCTACGACCAGTTCGAGAGGCAGGTGCAACTCGCTCGCTATGGCACCGACTGCTACGCCTTCGCCATGGTTGCCGCGGGAAGCGTCGACATCGTCGCCGATCCCGGACTGAAGCCCTATGACATCGTGGCGCTGATCCCCATCATCGAGAAGGCGGGCGGCGTGGTCACCACCTTCGACGGCGGGCCGGCCGAGAATGGCGGCGACATATTGGCGGCGGCGACGCCCGAGCTTCATGCGGCAGCGATGGCGGCCCTGCGCGGCTGAGCATCCGGTGCTCAAGGACCACTTTGTCCGATTAGTGCAAAGGCTCTAGGCGTCTGAGAGACGCAGGCCCCATAGAATGAACGCGAAAGCGATGAGGCCGGTCGGCGCGGACGAATAGGCGATGCTTTTGATCGCGTATTCCTGAAAGGCGCTTCCATGGGCGGCTCCTGCCGCCAGCGGCATCGTCTCGTTGCCGGCCCCCCAGAGGCTGGCCATCACATAGGCGGCCAGGATGGCCAAGGCTGAATAGATCAGGAGCCAGAAGGCAATCCGCGACATCGCGACGCCGAGATTGAGCCTGGACCAGACGAGACCCAAAGCCAGCAGCAGGACGCCCTGCAAGGCGCTGAGCGTGTGAACCGACAGCCCGAGCCGCGGTGCGGCGAGGTATGGGATGGCGAACCCTTCAAATGACGAAAACAGCAGGAGGGCGATGCCGAGCTGCAGCAGGCGATGGCCCTGGCGTGGCAGCGTGTCCGATGCGTTCATGACCGCTCCTCCCGATCCCGTCGACTGACCTCTGCGGACGGTAACTAGCGCCCGGCGCCTGAACGGGAACCAGGCGTCGAGCTGCCTCCGGCCGAACGGCCGAATTGAGAAGCACGAGTAGCCGTTAAAACTGCCGAGGCGTCGGCGCGATCATCGTCCGACATTGATCGTGCAAGACGCGGGCGTGCCGGGAACGGGCGTTGTCAGCGGATAGCGGGGCGACCAACCGGATCATGGAGTTTCCCCCGCCAGGCACGAGCCGGCGCCGGCTCGGCAATGCGCGCCATCAGGCCGTCGGGTCGTCGCTGCCGGGAATGAAGGCGTCGAAGGCGGCGAGGAATTGCTCGCGGTAGATGTCGGCCTCCTGCAGGATCTCGTGACGCGCGCCGTCGATCATGAGCAGCGAGCCGAGGCGCAGACGCCTGGCATAGGCTTCCACGGCCTTGGTCGAGACGACCTGATCGGCACCAGCGGCGATGACCAGCAGGGGGACCCGGATGCGGGCCATGAATTCGGGATCGCTTACCACTTCCGCGGCTTCGGCAGCCGCTCTCAGCCAGCGGATCGTCGGGCCGCCAAGCGCCAGTTGCGGGTGATCCTCGTAGATCCTGGTGTTGCGCCGGTAGCGTTCCGGATCCGTCGTCACCTTGTTGGTGTCGAAGGGAGCGGTCACCTTCGGCCGCGGCCCCCAGGCGGCGTAGAGCCGGCCAAGGCCCAGGGCACAAAACAGCGAACAGACGCGGCGGACCGTCCGGATCGAGACCGGCAGGTCGGGCAAGGTGAAGAACGGCGCGATCAGCACCATGCGCCGCACGCGGTTGACCATGGACGGCGAAGCAAGCAGCGTGATCACGGCGCCGGCCGAATGGGCAAGGATGTAGTACGGCCCGCGGCAGTCCGGCAGCACGATCTCCTCGAAGAACTGTTCAAGGTCGGCAGTGTAGTCGCGAAAGGACCTGATATAGCCGCGCTGGCGATCGCGGATCAGCCGGTCGGAGCCGCCTTGGCCGCGCCAGTCCAGCGTGGCGACGCCGAAACCGCGCGCGGCAAGATCGCGGATGGTTTCGAAATATTTCTCGATGCACTCGTTGCGACCGGACAGCAGCACCACGGTGCCCTTCATCGGGCGGGCGACCGCGGCGAACAGGCCATAGCGTATCTTCTTGCCGTCGCGTGCGGTGAAAAAGCCGCCGGTGGCATTTTCCGGTCGCGGGTTGCCCTCAGTTTCATGAAAAAGGGGAGTTTCGTGAAAAAGGAGATCCGTCATTCGGCGCTTCGTGCTCGGCGTCTCGCATGCCTGCCTGTCGTGGCCGGCCTCGCCAAGGTTGATAGCCGTCCAGGGGCCAAAAGCAAAGGAATTCCGGGAGGCATCGGATCGGCAGCAGGGAAGGCCGGAAGCCGCTATGCGCGCGCTTCCGGCCCCTGTCGATCCGGGAGGAAGGGACGTTGCACCCGGTTCGGCCTCGTCGCGGCGCCCGGTCCATGCAAATCCGGCGCCGCTTGTCCTTGATGTCGAGAGCAGTCTAGCGGCGGCTGTCTGAACGCGCGCAAAAGCACCGGTTCATCTGCCGTTCATCCTCGATTTTTTGCCGGGAGCCAAAATCTTGAAATGGCTTTGCCCGCTCCCCAAATGTGGATTGCGACCGCCAATGTCGGGGTCGCTGGTCAAACCGGAACGCCGCTCACGGGTTTCGCACCGGCCAAACGCAAACCTTGTTGCTCAACAGGAGAACACACCATGCGTCACGTTGATTTTTCCCCGCTCTATCGCTCGACCGTCGGCTTCGACCGTCTCTTCACCATGCTTGATTCGCTTGCGCAGCCTGATGGCGCGCAGACCTATCCGCCCTACAATATCGAGCGCACCGGTGAGGATGCCTACCGCATCTCGATGGCTGTCGCCGGCTTCTCGGACGAGGAGATCTCGATCGAGGCCCACCGCAATGTGCTGACCGTGAAAGGCGAGCGCAAGGATGAGGGCACCGGCGAGGGTTCCGAACTGCTCTATCGCGGCATTGCCTCCAGGGCTTTCGAGCGCCGCTTCCAGCTTGCCGACCACGTCGAAGTCGTGGGCGCCACGCTGAAGAACGGCCTGCTCTTCGTCGACCTGAAGCGCAACATCCCCGAGGAACTGAAGCCGCGCAAGATCGCGATCACTTCGGCTCCGGCCAAGGCCAAGCAGATCGAGGCCAAGACCGCTGCGTAATTCCTAAGTCTCCTCCCGAGACGGGAAGCGGCGCCGAAAGGCGCCGCTTCTTTTTTATTTGCCGGGAATAGCAATTATCCTGCGATCAACTGGCCAAAGCGGTCGACTTCCTCTGACGTCGTCGCAAAACTGGTGACGAAGCGATAGAGCAATTCGTCCTCGCCGATATGGCCTTCGAAGCCATGCGGCTTGTGCCAGTCGAAGAAAACAGCACCCGCCGCCTGAAGCCTGTCCGCTTCGGCTTTTTTCATCACCGCGAAAACCTCGTTCGCTTGCGGCAGCCAGGCCAGTTTCGCCGTCTGGGAATCCTCGATCGCCGCGGCAAGGCGGGCAGCCATGGCATTGGCATGCCTGGCGGTGTCGAGCCACAGGCCGTCGCGGAAATAGGCCTCGAACTGTGCCGCGATAAAGCGCGATTTGGAAAACAGCTGGGCAGCGCGCTTGCGCAGGAAGGCCAATTCCCGGGCACGGTCGAGATCGAACAACACGATCGCCTCCGCGCACCAGCAGCCGTTCTTGGTGCCGCCGAAAGACAGGATGTCGACGCCACTTTTCCAGGTCATTTCGGCGGGCGTGGTGTCGAGCGCGACCAGTGCATTGGCAAAGCGGGCGCCGTCCATATGCAATGGCACGGAATGTTGCCGGGCGATGGCCGAGATCGCGGCGATGTCATGCAGGCCGTAGACCGTGCCGACCTCCGTCGACTGGGTAATCGAGACCGCCATAGGCCGGCCCCAATGGACCACCTCGCCGGCAAAACGGCCGATCGCCGTTTCCAGATTGTGCGGATCGATCCGGCCCAGCGCGCCGTCGACGGCATGCAGCCGCGAGCCGCCGGAGAAATATTCCGGTGCGCCGCACTCATCTTCGATGACATGCGATTCGCGATGAGCGAAGGAAATGCCGCCGGGCTTGTTGTAGGCGGTCAGCGCCAGCGAATTGGCGGCGGTGCCGGTGGCCACGAAGAACACCGCAACCTCGCGTTCGAAGATTTCGCTGAAGCGCTGGGAGACGGCCTGGTCGAGCGCGCCATCGCCATAGGCGGTGGAAAAGCCGCCGGCGTGTGCCGAGAGGCCGGAGGCGATGTTGGGGTGGGCGCCTGCCCAATTGTCGGAAGCGAAGAACATGCATCTGCCTGTGCTGGGAAAATCGCTGCAACCTTGACCGGTTTCATGGCTGGCTCGCAAGGGCCAGACGCCAGAAAACGGGTAAAGCCAGCGAGCTGCCGAAAACCGGCAGGGACCGAAGCTTGCGTTTGACGGGCACCTCACGAAACTTTGTGTCGCGGAACGCCGAAGTTTTTTGTGAATCGGTCTTGTATGCGCCCGGCTTTTCTGCCATAAAAATTTAGGACAGTAGTGCTGTCTTATTTTGTCGCGCAAAACAGGCTGGATTGGCGTATTCTAAGCCTCTCCGGCTTTTCCCGCGAGCGACAGGTGGACGGCCGTGCTCTGGCCTGTACGATACCGGATGCGAACCGCGCGGTGAGCCGCATGGTTCGGCAAGGATTTCGCAAGACGTGCCGTAAGGATGAAGGGAAGCAATGCGCTTCCCGAGGCAAACCAGCGCCCGCAAGGAAGCGGAATGGAGGACAGGACGATGACGGAATTGACGCACGCTGCGACGAACGGCAAGGCCGCGCAGACGAAAGCGGCAGCCGTCAAAGCCCTGGCCAATAACCGCCGCACCGGTTTGACCGCCCAAGGCCTTTATGATCCGCGCAACGAGCACGATGCCTGCGGTGTGGGCTTCATCGTCAACATGAAGGGCGCGAAGTCGCACACGATCGTCGAGGACGGGCTTTCCATGCTCGAAAACCTGACGCATCGCGGCGCCGTCGGCGCCGATCCGCTGATGGGCGACGGCGCGGGCGTGCTGGTGCAGATACCCGACGGCTTCTTCCGCGAGGAGATGGCCGCGCAGGGCGTCGAGCTGCCGCCGGCGGGGCAGTATGGCGTCGGCCATTGGTTCATGCCGCAGGATGCTGCGCTGCGCGCCCATGTCGAGGACATCATTGCCGAATCGGCGCAGTCCGAGGGGCTGCCGCTGCTCGGCTTCCGTGACGTGCCGGTCGACAATTCGTCGCTCTCCAAGGCCCCGGACATCGTGGCATCCGAGCCGTTCCACCGGCAGGTCTTCATCGGCCGCACGGCTGACATTCCCGACGACGAGGAGTACGAGGCCAGGCTCTATCTGCTGCGCAAGGTCATATCGGGTCGCATCTACGCCGAGAACGACAACAAGGACATCGGCGCCTACTGCGTGTCGCTGTCGGCGCGCACCATCGTCTATAAGGGCATGTTCCTGGCCTATCAGGTCGGAGCCTATTACAAGGATCTCAACGATCCGCGCTTCGAAACGGCGCTGATCCTCGTCCACCAGCGCTTCTCCACCAACACCTTCCCGTCGTGGAAGCTGGCGCATCCCTATCGCATGGTCGCGCACAATGGCGAGATCAACACCGTGCGCGGCAACAACAACTGGATGGCGGCGCGCCAGGCGTCGGTCGATTCGGAGCTGTTCGGCAACAACATCTCCAAGCTCTGGCCGATATCCTATGAGGGTCAGTCCGACACCGCATGTTTCGACAATGCGCTCGAGTTCCTGTTCCAGGGCGGGTACAGCCTCAGCCACGCCATGATGATGCTGATCCCGGAGGCCTGGGCGGGCAACAAGCTCATGGACGCCGACCGCAAGGCTTTCTACGAATACCATGCGGCGCTGATGGAGCCGTGGGACGGGCCGGCCGCTGTCGCCTTCACCGACGGACGCCAGATCGGCGCCACGCTCGACCGCAACGGCTTGCGCCCGGCACGCTACATCGTTACCGACGACGACCGGGTCATCATGGCCTCCGAGGCCGGCGCGCTGCCGGTGCCGGAGGAAAGGATCGTCCAGAAGTGGCGGCTGCAGCCCGGCCGCATGCTTTTGATCGATCTTGCCAAGGGCCGCATCGTTTCCGACGAGGAGATCAAGTCGGAGATCGCCACCAGGCATCCCTACAAGACCTGGCTCGCCAACACGCAGCTCATCCTGGAGGACCTGAAGCCGGTCGAGCCGCGCGCGCTGCGCAAGGATGTCAGCCTGCTCGACCGCCAGCAGGCGTTCGGCTACACCCAGGAAGACACCAAGCTCCTGATGTCGCCGATGGCCACCACAGGCCAGGAAGCCGTCGGTTCGATGGGCACCGACACGCCGATCTCGGCGATGTCGGACAGATCGAAGCTGCTCTACACCTATTTCAAGCAGAACTTCGCCCAGGTCACCAACCCGCCGATCGACCCGATCCGCGAGGAGCTGGTGATGAGCCTGGTGTCCTTCATCGGGCCGCGGCCCAACATTTTCGACCTGGTCGGCAGTTCGCGCCGCAAGCGGCTGGAAGTGCGCCAGCCGATCCTGACCAATGGCGATCTCGAAAAGATCCGCTCCATCGGCCACACCGAGGATCGGTTCGACACCAAGACGATCGACATCACCTATGCCTCGATCGAGGGCGCTGCCGGCATGCAGGGCGCCATCGATCGCCTCTGCGAGCGGGCGGAAGCGGCGGTCGCCGGCGGCTACAACATCATCATCCTGTCCGACCGCCAGCTCGGGCCGGACCGCATCGCCATTCCAGCACTTCTGGCCACGGCCGCGGTGCATCATCATCTGATCCGCAAGGGGCTGCGCACCTCGGTCGGGCTCGTGGTGGAATCCGGCGAACCGCGCGAAGTGCATCATTTCTGCTGCCTCGCCGGCTACGGCGCCGAAGCGATCAATCCCTATCTCGCCTTCGACACGCTGCTCGACATGCACAAGCGCGGCGAACTGCCTGAAGAGGTCGACGCCTACGAAGTCGTGTCGCGCTACATCAAGTCGATCGGCAAGGGCATCCTCAAGGTGATGTCGAAGATGGGCATCTCGACCTACCAGTCCTATTGCGGCGCGCAGATCTTCGACGCCATCGGGCTGAAGTCGGATTTCGTGGAGAAGTATTTCACCGGCACCGCCACGCTGATCGAAGGCGTCGGGCTGGACGAGATCGCCGAGGAGACGTTCAGGCGCCATACGGATGGCTTCGGCAACGATCCGGTGCTGCGCAACAGCCTGGATGTCGGCGGCGAATATCTGTTCCGCATGCGCGGCGAGGCGCATATGTGGTCGCCCGACGCCGTCGCCACCTTGCAGCATGCCGTGCGTCAGGGTTCCTGGGACACCTTCAAGGAGTATTCGGCGCAGATCGACAGCGAGACAGCGCGCGCGCAGACCATTCGCGGCCTGTTCAAGATCAAGCTGGCGGAAGACACCGGCCGCAAGAAGGTCGCGCTCGACGACGTCATGCCCGCGGCCGAGATCGTCAAGCGTTTCTCGACCGGCGCGATGTCGTTCGGCTCGATCTCCAGGGAAGCGCATACGACGCTGGCGCGCGCCATGAACGCCATCGGCGGCAAGTCGAACACCGGCGAGGGCGGCGAAGAGGCGGACCGCTATCTGCCGCTGCCCGGCGGCGGCAAGAACCCCGAACGTTCGGCGATCAAGCAGATCGCTTCCGGGCGGTTCGGCGTGACGGCCGAATATCTCGTCAACTCCGACGTCATGCAGATCAAGGTGGCGCAAGGCGCCAAGCCCGGCGAGGGCGGCCAGTTGCCCGGCCACAAGGTCGACGCCACCATCGCCAAGGTCCGTCACTCGACGCCCGGCGTCGGCCTGATCTCGCCGCCGCCGCATCACGACATCTATTCGATCGAGGATCTGGCGCAGCTGATCTACGATCTGAAGAACGTGAACCCGGCGGCCGACATTTCGGTCAAGTTGGTGTCGGAAGTCGGCGTCGGCACGGTCGCGGCCGGCGTCGCCAAGGCGCGCGCCGACCACATCACCATCTCGGGTTACGATGGCGGCACAGGTGCCTCGCCGCTGACATCGCTCAAGCATGCCGGCAGCCCGTGGGAGATGGGCCTTGCCGAGACGCACCAGACGCTGGTGCTCAACGGTCTCAGGTCGCGCGTGGCGCTGCAGGTCGATGGCGGATTGCGCACGGGCCGCGACGTCATCATCGGCGCGCTGCTCGGCGCCGACGAGTTCGGCTTCTCGACCGCACCGCTGATCGCGGCCGGCTGCATCATGATGCGCAAGTGCCATCTCAACACCTGCCCGGTCGGCGTGGCGACGCAGGATCCGGTGCTGCGCAAGCGCTTCAAGGGCACGCCCGAGCACGTCATCAACTTCTTCTTCTATGTCGCTGAAGAGGTGCGCGGGCTGCTTGCCGAAATGGGCTTCACCCATATCGACCAGATCATCGGCGACGCCGATCTCCTGGAAAAGCGCGACGTGATCCAGCATTGGAAGGCGCGCGGGCTCGACTTCTCGAAGATGTTCTACAAGCCCGATGCGCCCCATGAGGCGGTGCACTGGACCGAGCGGCAGAAGCACCCGATCGACGACGTGCTCGACCGCAAGCTGATCGAGCTGGCCAAGCCGGCGCTGGAGGCCAAGCAACCGGTCAAGATCGAGGTCGACATCCGCAATGTCGACCGCTCGGCGGGCGCCATGCTGTCGGGCGAGGTGGCCAAGCGCTTCAAGCACAAGGGCCTGCGCGAGGATACGATCCAGGTGAAGCTGACCGGCACCGCCGGCCAGTCCTTCGGCGCCTTCCTGGCGCGCGGCATCTCCTTCGAGCTGGTCGGCGCCGGCAACGACTACGTCGGCAAGGGCCTGTCGGGCGGCCGCATCGTCATCCGGCCGCCGGATGAAGCCAAGATCGTCGCGGCCGAGTCCATCATTGTCGGCAACACGGTGCTCTATGGCGCTACCGAAGGCGAGGCCTATTTCGCCGGTGTCGCGGGCGAGCGTTTCGCGGTGCGCAACTCGGGCGTCGTCACCGTCGTCGAGGGCGTCGGCGACCATGGCTGCGAATACATGACCGGTGGCATCGTCGTCGTCATCGGCAAGACCGGCCGCAACTTCGCCGCCGGCATGTCGGGCGGCGTCGCCTATGTGCTGGACGAGGCGGGCGATTTCGCCGAGCGCTGCAACATGGCCATGGTCGAGCTGGAGCCGGTGCCGGAAGAGGACGACCTGATGGAAAAGCTGCTGCACCATGGCGGCGACCTCGATCACAAGGGCCGCGTCGACGTCTCGGGTGACATGACCAGCCATGACGAGGAGCGGCTCTACCAGCTGATCTCGAACCACGTGCACTATACGGGCTCGGTGCGCGGCCGCGAGATCCTCGACAATTGGGCGGCGTTCCGGCCGAAATTCCGTAAGATCATGCCGGTCGAATACCGCCGCGCGCTGATCGAGATGGAACGCATGCGCATGAGCGTGGCGGCCGAATAGATCTTCGCAAAGGCCGGGAAGCCCAGGCTTCCCGGCTCCATGTCACTGACAATTTGACCTCTCGCGGAAGGTTGCCACGGCTGCCTGAAGAGGTTAACGGGTGCGGCGAAAACCGCACCATCTGGACAGCAGGAACTGGACTATGGGCAAGGTAACAGGCTTTCTCGAGATCGACCGGCAGGTGCACAAGTATCAGCCGGCCTCGGACCGCATCCGGCATTTCCGCGAGTTTACGCTGCCGATGTCGGACAAGGAGGTCGAGAAACAGGCCGCGCGCTGCATGGATTGCGGCATCCCGTTCTGTCACGGGCCGACCGGCTGCCCGATCCACAACCAGATCCCGGACTGGAACGACCTCGTCTATAACAGGGACTGGGACAATGCGATCCGCAACCTGCATTCGACCAACAATTTCCCCGAATTCACCGGCCGCATCTGCCCCGCGCCTTGCGAGGAAGCCTGCACGCTGAATCTCGAGGACATTCCGGTGGCCATCAAGACGGTCGAACAGGCGATCGCCGACAAGGCCTACGAGACCGGCCATATCAGGCCCTATCCGCCGGAGAGGAAGACGGGCAAGCGCGTCGCCGTCATCGGCTCCGGCCCGGCCGGCATGGCCGCCGCCCAGCAGCTCGGCCGCGCCGGCCATGATGTCCATGTCTACGAGCGCGAGAGCCGGCCGGGCGGGCTGATGCGCTACGGCATTCCCGACTTCAAGATCGAGAAGCACTATATCGATCGCCGCATCGAGCAGATGCAGGGCGAAGGCGTGACCTTCCATTGCGGCATCAATGTCGGCGTCGACAAGCCCGTGGCCGAACTGCTCGCCGAACATGACGCGGTGCTCTATTGCGGCGGATCCGAGACCCCGCGCGCGGCCAACATCCCCGGCGACGATCTCGGCGGCGTCTATGACGCGATGCCCTATCTGGTGCAGCAGAACCGGCGTGTCGGCGGCGAGCCGATCCAGTCGGTGGCGTGGCCTTCGCACCCGATCATCGCCAGCGGCCAGCATGTCGTCGTCGTCGGCGGCGGCGATACCGCTTCCGACTGCGTCGGCACCGCCTTCCGCCAGGGCGCCGTGCGCGTCACCCAGCTCGACATCCGGCCGCAGCCGCCGGAGAAGGAAGACAAGCTCGCGGTCTGGCCCTACTGGGCGACCAAGATGCGCACCTCCTCCTCGCAGGCCGAGGGCGCCGAGCGCGAATTCCAGGTGGCGACACTCGAATTCATCGGCGAGGAAGGCCAGCTGACCGGTGTCAAATGCTGCGAGGTCGACGACAAGCGCCAACCGATCGCCGGCACCGAGTTCGTCATCCGCGCCGATCTCGCCTTCATCGCCATCGGCTTTGCCGGGCCGGCCATGGCCGGCGTGGTGTCGGAACTCGAAGGGGAGATGAAGATCGTCACCGACAGCCGGCGCTCCCGCAATGTCGAGGCCAATGACCGCGACTACCGGACCAGCGTCGACAGGCTCTATGCCGCGGGTGACGTGCGCCGCGGCCAGTCGCTGGTGGTGTGGGCGATACGCGAAGGCCGCCAGGCGGCGCGTTCGATCGACGAGGCATTGATGGGTTCGAGCGTCCTGCCCCGCTGAGTCCCGTTTGGAAACTCTACTCCTGCGGCCAGAAGGCGTTTTCAGTGCTTCCGGTGCTTCCGTACTCAAAAAGTACGCTTCGCTCCGGTTCTCGAAAACGCCATCCTATGGCTCGCAGCAGCGAGTTCCGAAACCGGTTTCGGGCCCTCCGCGCTGCTAAGGAGTGATCGCCGTCGTCGTGCCAGTCGAGACGGCGGCGGCCGCTGGATTTGTCTTGGGCGGCCAGGAGAAATCGTCGGCGCGGCCGGGCGAAGCCGCCGGCGCCTTGCCCTCGACCACCAGCTTTTCGCCGGGCAGGCCCGGATTGGGCTTTGCGGGCGGTGCGGCGCCGAGCAGTTCCGTGCCGCCGTCGAGCGCGGGATCGCTGAGCAGCATCGGCGCGGTGCGGTCAATGACGATGGGAGCGGCGGCCGGCGCCGGGGCCTCGACCGGCGCGCCGGCAGGAGCAGCCGTCGGGGCGACGCTTCCCGGCGCGGCCAGGCCCAGCACCTTCATCAACGGTTTTTCGGTATAGAAGGCGAGCTTGCGCTTGCCGGCCTTCGACATGTTGATGCCGTCATCGGAGCGCAGCCGCACGGGCTGGCCGTTGATGTCGGGGCCACTGGTGACGAAGGCGCCGTTCTCGTCAACGAACCCATCCCAGATATCGACGAATTCGCCGCCATGGCTTTCCGCCGCCTGGCGGTAGATGTCGTTGAAGGCGAGCATGTCGGATGTCATCTTCGAAACCCTGAACGCCGGCATGCCGACCCACAGGAAAGGCACCTTGGCCGAGGCGATGGCCTTGCCGAACGCTTCGGTGCGACGTTCGTATTCCTTGGTCCAGGTCTCGGAACGGGGCGGCTCGCGCACATCCCCCATCTTCATCGGCTGGCGGTCGTTGGAACCCAGCATCACGACCACGGCGGCGGGCTTTTCGGTGTCTATCAGCGATTTGATCTGTTCGGGCCAATTGTAGAAATCATCGCGCACGAAGCCCGACGAGCCATTGGAGCGAGCGATGATCCTGACGCCGGTATTCTCGGCAAAGGCGGTGTCGAGACCCTCGGCGAGCCCGGCCGCCATGAAATCGCCGACCACCAGGACAACACGGGCGTCCGGCGCCTTCTCGGCGATCGGGGTTTCCGGTTCCGCGGGCGGACGCGGGGCGCGCGGCTTTTTTACCTTGGGCCTGGGCCTCGGCTTCTCGATGTCCAGAGGCGGCTCGAACCGCTCGCTGCGGCGCGGGAACAGAAGGTCACGCAATGACCAGCCGCGGCTTTGCTGCTCCTGCGCCATGGCGGGCGCATGGAAGGCGCCTGCCATGGCGACGGCGAGCACGGCAACGGCCAGGAACAGCACCAGCATGCGGGGAACCAACGTCCCGATGCGCGCAGCCCAAGCCAATCGCTCCTCCTCAGTTCATGACAGGCCCTATTTTTGCCTGAGCCATTTGAGCACTTCCATGCTCGGATAGCCGTCCTGGGTCAAGCCGACCTTTGCCTGATAGGCCATGATGGCCGACTTCGAGCCGTCGCCGATCTTGCCGTCGAATTTGCCGTCATAAAGGCCGTGCTGGGAAAGCCGCTTCTGCAATTCCTGCCTTTCCTCGAACGTCAGCTTGGTGAAAGGCCGTTTCCAGTCCTGTACGAGGCCGTTGGAGCCGGCGATCTCGTCGGCAAGCAGGCCGACGGCAAGCGCGTATTTGTCGGCATTGTTGTAGGCCTTGATGACCGAGAAATTCCTGATCATCAGAAAAGCGGGGCCGCCGCGGCCATCCGGCACTTTCAACGTCGCCTTGTCGCTGAGATTCCTGAACGGCTTGCCGTTGGCCCTGACCACGCCGAGCGCCTTCCATTGCGCCAGCGTCCTGGAGCCTGCGGGCAGCTTGCCGGCCGGCAAGGCGACCTCGTAGCCCCAGGTCCTGCCGGCCTGCCAGCCATTCTTCTTGAGCAGATTGGCTGATGTCGCCAGGGCATCGGGAATGGAATTCCAGATGTCACGCTTGCCGTTGCCGTCCATGTCCACGGCATAGTGCTGGTAGCTGGTCGGGATGAACTGGGTCTGGCCCATGGCGCCCGCCCAGGATCCCGTGAGGTGGCTCTCGTCGATATCGCCGGTCTGGAGGATCTTCAGTGCGGCGACCAGCTGGGTGCGGGCATATTTCGACCGCTTCCGATCGCCATAGGCCAAGGTCGCCAGCGAGCGGACGACATTGCGCATGATGTCGTCGCGCTTGAGGATCTCGCCATAGTTGGATTCCATCGACCAGATGGCGAGCAGGATGTTGCGGTCGACGCCGAACCTCGCCTCGATCCTGTCCAGCCAAGGCTTCCATTTGCGCGCCATCGCCTGACCGTTGGCCACCGACTGGTCATGTACGCGGTTGTCGAAATAATCCCAGGCCGGCGCGGTGAATTCCGGCTGGGTGCGAGCCTTCTCCAGCACCACCGGGTCGGGTTCGTCGATGCCCCTGAAGGCCCGGTCATAGACGGCGCCGGACACGCCTCCCTGCACCGCGGTGGCGCGGAAGCCGGCGACCCATTGCCGGAAGCCGGCATCGGCGAAGGCCGGCCCGGCAGGCATCAGCAGGGCGAGCGAGAGGCTGGCTGCCGTCATGACGCTGGTGAAACGCTTTGCGGCATTGCGAACGGACATCTTTTCCTCCTTCTCCGTCTTGGGAAAGACCATTCATCGCCGAACCAGGTTAGGAATTGGTTTACCATAGGTGGCGTCCGGAACGAAAAGACGTCTTTGATGCTTTACGAGTGGACGTTCTCCCCAATCGCGCAGTAATCCTCAATTCCGGCGTGAAAATGTCGTGGCGCGGGATTGCCGAGCCGGCCTGCAAACGGATAATTGAAGGCATGAAGAGAGTTCGCAAGGCAGTTTTCCCCGTCGCAGGTCTCGGCACGCGGTTTCTCCCGGCCACCAAGGCCGTCCCCAAGGAAATGCTTACCGTCGTCGACCGGCCCGTCATCCAATATGTGGTGGACGAGGCGCGCGAGGCGGGCATCGAGCATTTCATCTTCGTCACCGGCCGCAACAAGGCGGTCATCGAGGATCATTTCGATATCCAGTTCGAGCTCTATGACACGCTCGCCCAGCGCGGCAAGGACGACCAGCTCGCAAGGTTGCAGCGGCTGCAACCCGCGCCGGGACAGACCAGCTTCACCCGCCAGCAGGTGCCGCTCGGACTTGGCCATGCCGTCTGGTGCGCGCGCGAACTGGTCGGCGACGAGCCGTTCGCGCTGTTGTTGCCCGACATGATCATGCAGTCGGAAAAGAGCTGCATGAGAGACATGGTCGACCTCTATGCCGAGACCGGCAACAACATCATCGCGGTTCAGGAATGCGATCCCGCCGAGACCCATAAATACGGCATCGTCGGCCGGGGCGAAGCCACCCATCATGGCTTCCGCATCACCGAGATGGTGGAAAAGCCGAAGACCGGCACCGCGCCCTCCAATCTCTACATCAATGGCCGCTACATATTGCAGCCCGAGATCTTCAAAATCCTCGAAGGCCAGGAGAAGGGCGCCGGAAACGAGATCCAGCTCACGGACGCAATGCTGAAGCTGGAGAAGCAGCAGCCCTTCTACGGCTACCACTTTCAGGGCCGCACCTTCGATTGCGGATCGCCGGAAGGGTTCGTCGAGGCCAATGTGGCCTTCGCGCTCTGGCGCAACGACATGAACCAGAGCATGGCCGGCGTCATCCGCAGGCTTCTCGAGGAGATGGCGCCTTCGGAGCGCCTCGGGGCGGCGCTTTAAGGGGCTGACGCGCCGACGTCTGGATGCACGTCGCCTTGGCCCGATGGCCCGGCTTTACCGCTGCACCTTCAAGCCGAGATAGATGCTGTTGGCGGTGTAGTCGCGGCCAGGCAGGTTGCTGGTGAGCTTCTCGGTCCTGGCACGGGTGGTGAGGCCGGCGTAGCGGTTCAGCCACCATGTCAGCCCGGCTTCGGCGCTCAGCACCCTGTCATGGCCGTCTATGCCGATGTAATCGCGCCAGTCCAGGCCCAGCGCGGCATTGCCGGTCAGGTTGGCGCGGATCTGGCGTTCGGCCGTCAGGCGGCCGGAATAGAGGATGTCGCCGCTTTCACCCGCGGTGGTCGTGGGCTCGACCGTGGTCCGCCCGGTCAGGCCGATCGTGGTGCCGCGTTCGGGCGACCATTTCAGGTCGGCATCCACGGTGGCACCCGCGATCGCCCCCAGGCGGTCGTCGTCGATCGCTTCCCGGAGCCAGCCGGCCGAGAACTCGCCGGCGAGCTTCTCGCCCATGTCGAGCTCGAGGCCGGCGCGGGCACCGAGCCGCGTCGATGAACGCTCGAAGCCTTCATTGTCGAAGCGTTGGTCATAGGCCCTGCGCCCGAGCTCGATTTCGGTGAAAGGCGTAAGGGCAGGGGAGATTTCGTAGCCGGTGCGCAAGGTCGCCGTATAAAGCGTGGAGTTGCGATCCTTCTGCGACAGCGAGGTGTCGTCAGAAAGCTTGGCGTCGCCATAGAAGTCATGCGAGACGGCGCCGGTCAAAGTGTATTGCGCCTTGCCGACGTCCTTTTCGATTCCGAGGCTGCCGTCGATGGTCTGGCGCAGCGGCTGCCTGCTGACGCCTGCAATGGCGTCGGGCGACGAGGCCGATTCCGGCACGGCCTCGTAACCGAGCTTGGCGACGGCGCGCTGCTCGTTGTCGAGGTCGACATTGAGCTGGCCTTCGATGCGACCTTGCTCATTGTGAACCGGGTAGCCCGAGACGGTTTCGCGGAAGAGGCCATAACCGTCAATGGTCGCGGAGTTCTCGCGCCAGTCGGAAGCGGCAGAAAAGCGCAGCGCCGTCTCGGACAGCAGCGCCGCTTTGCCGGCACTGCTGGAATCGCCGTTCGAGGTGGCGGTCAGGCCTTGTTCCAGCGTTGGCCTTATGACGAAAGAGCCCCATTTGATGCCTGGTGCGGCGAACGGATCGTCCTCGGCTTTCGTCTTCTGCCCTTCGATGGAGGCGATGCGTTCGGCGCCCGGATCGAGCTTCTGCCGGTCGACGCTGTCGATGGTGACGGCGCGGCGGTTGGCAGTCTCCTGGTCGGTGCCGGCGGCATCGGCATCGTCGGCAGTGGCCGTGCTGGCGGTCGTGGTCGCGTCGGTCGTCGCGGTGGTGTTCTTTTTCTTTGTCTTCGACGTGCCGGCCTTTTCCTCGGCCTTGGCCGCATTGGCCTGCCCGGTGGACGATGGCCGGCGTGGCTTGGGCGGCGGCGGATTGTCCGCGGTCGCGCCGTCACCTGCCGTCGGCGGATCGAAGATACTGCCCGCGGGCGAGGCAGCATCGCTGTCGTCGGGGACAGCGCCGGCGCTGGCGGGCAGATAGGTGCGCGACGGGGTGTCGTCCTGCCCGGCGGCGTTGGCCGGCTGCTGTTGACCCTGACCGGCCATGGCGGCCAGTCTCGCCTTGCGCTGCTGGTCGGACAAGATCGCCGATTCCGAGACCTCGCCGCGCAGTTCCATTTCCTGGGCGAAGGACAGCGTCGGGCGCAGCAGCCCGAAGATGCTGGTCGCCAGCAGCAAGGCACAGGCAGCCTTGCTCTTTCGCCTTCTCGTCTTTTCTGACTGGGCCCCGGACATCGCCACCACTGCTTGCGCGGCGCGAGCGCGCGCCATACTTACCGAACCGTAAATGGGGATGGTTAACGGAGGGTTGAGGCGGAGGGCGATTGCTGTTCCAAGCGCTCATTGTTCCAGGCCTCGACATTCGTGACCTTGCGCTTCGTTCATCCGGACTGCTGTCCCAGACGGTCCGGGAAGGCATTTCCGTTGGACAGGCGCGGCACAAAGCGCTAATCGCATCGGCCATGGATGCGCGATCCCTCGACAAGAAGCCGTTGGACAGACAGGCCTCGATCGCTTCGGCGCTAAGAACGGTGGCGACCGAACAGGCGGGAGTGGCGGCCCTGGCCGAGGCGCTCGAAAACGGGCTGGCCAAGCCGTTTGCCGAAGCGGTCGACATGATCTCGAGGATCGAAGGCCGGGTCATCGTCACCGGCGTCGGCAAAAGCGGCCATATCGGCTCGAAGATCGCCGCGACCTTGGCCTCGACCGGAACACCGGCCTTTTTCGTCCACCCCGCTGAAGCCAATCACGGCGATCTCGGCATGATCGCCAGGGACGATGCCATCATCGCCATGTCATGGTCGGGCGAAAGCAAGGAGATGATGGGCATCGTCGCCTATTCCAGGCGCTTCTCCATCCCGCTCATTGCAATCACGTCCGGTGAGACATCGGCGCTGGCGCGCGCCGCCGACGTCGTACTTTTGCTGCCGCGTGCGCCGGAAGCCTGCCCGCACGGGCTGGCGCCGACGACATCGGCACTGCTGCAACTGGTGATGGGCGACGCGCTGGCGATCGCCCTGCTCGAGGCGCGGGGTTTCACGCCCGACCATTTCCGCACCTTCCATCCCGGCGGCCAGCTCGGCGCCAACCTGATGCAGATCCGCGAGATCATGCATGTCGGCGAGAGGTTGCCGTTGGTCGTTTCGGGCACCGGCATGCCGGACGCCATCCTGGAGTTGTCGCGCAAGGGCTTCGGCTGCGTGGCGGTCACCGCCGCCGACGGCGCGCTGATCGGCATCGTCACCGATGGCGACATCAGGCGTCACATAGGCAGCAACCTGACGGCGATGACGGTCGATGAGGTAATGACGAGATCCCCCAAGACCGCGGCGCCGGACACGCTGGTGGCGACCGCGCTGCAGACGATCAACAATTCGGCCATCACCAGCCTGATGGTGGTGGAAGGCAAGAAGCCCATCGGGCTCGTCCATCTGCACGATCTTTTGCGCATCGGCGCCGCGTAGAGCAGTTCACCGTTTCACGGAAACGGCGAACTGCTCTATCTCGTTGTTTTTGCACAATTCCGGACGGAAAACCGTACACACTTTTCCTGGAATTGCGCTAACCCGGAGCCGGGTTCACACTCGTTCCACGGTCAGTTCGAGATCGGTGTCGGCGGCGCCGGTGACGCGCACCTGGGTGCCGGCCGGCAGGTCAGGGCCAGAGACGCGCCACAAGGTGTCGCCGAGCCTGATGCGGCCGCAGCCGTCGCGGATCGGCTCGGCCAACGTCGCCATCCTGCCGATCATCTGCGCGCCACGGCGGTTGAGCAGCGGCTGATCGGTCGGCTCGTCGCGTCCGCCAATGAGTTTCTTGCCGACGAGGGCCGAGACCAGCGACAGCGCGAGGAAGACGAGCACCTGGACCTGCCAGGTCCAGAACGCCGCGTCCCAGACCAGCAGCGATACCGCGCCGACGATCAGCGCGGCGATGCCGATCCACAGCATGAAGATGCCCGGCGCGATGATCTCCATCACTAGGAGCACGAAGCCCAGAACCATCCAGTTCCAAGGGCCGAGTTCGGAAACGATGCGGTCGATCATGGTTTTGATCCACTCACAAAGACATTAGTTGTCGCTCGGCCTGACGACCGGAGGTCGTGAGACCTGCCGTTGCGTGCCGGCCGGCCCGTCGCCCTTGAACACTTCCCTGGCGATCTCGCCGATGCCGCCCAGTGAGCCGATCAGCGACGACGCTTCGAAAGGCATCAGCACGATCTTGCTGTTGGTGGCCGAACCGATCTTGCCCAGCGCTTCGGTGTATTTCTGGGCGACGAAGTAGTTGAGCGCCTGAACATCTCCCTTGGAGATCGCTTCCGACACCACTTGCGTGGCGCGGGCTTCCGCTTCGGCGGAGCGTTCGCGTGCCTCGGCATCGCGGAAGGCGGCTTCCTTGCGGCCTTCGGCCTCGAGGATCTGCGACTGCTTGAGGCCCTCGGCGGCGAGGATCTGCGCGCGTTTGTTGCGTTCGGCCGTCATCTGCCGGCCCATCGATTCGATCAGGTTGGCCGGCGGATTGATATCCTTGATCTCGACACGGGTGATCTTGATGCCCCAGGGATGAGCCGCCTCGTCGACCACGCGCAGCAGGCGTTCGTTGATGGCGTCGCGGTTCGACAGCAACTCGTCGAGATCCATCGAGCCCATCACGGTGCGGATGTTGGTCATGGTCAGGTTGAGGATAGCGTTCTGCAGGCCGGAAACCTGATAGGCCGCCTGCGCCGCATTGAGGATCTGGAAGAAGGCGATGCCGTCGACGCCGACGATGGCGTTGTCGCGGGTAATGATCTCCTGGCTCGGGACGTCGAGCACCTGCTCCATCATGTTCATCTTGGCGCCGATGCGATCGATAAACGGCACGATGAGGTTGAGGCCTGGCGACAGCGTTTTCGTGTAACGGCCAAAGCGTTCGACCGTATAGTTGTAGCCTTGCGGGATTGTCTTTATGCCTTTGAACAGCACCAGCACGACAAGGGCGACCAGAACAACAATCGCGATATCGAAACCACTGAAATCCATTTGGCTCTCCCTCAAAAGGCAAGCCATGGGAGCCATTCTCCCGCAGCCGGCCTCAGCAAACAGTTAAGTGTGTTTCAACAACGTTACAATCAGGTGATGAGGGATTGTTTGTGTCGCTGCTGCCGATGGCTGAAGGCGAACAGGCTTGCATCCGTATCTTCGGATCCGGCGATGGCGGCAGAAACGATTTCGGAAGCGATTTGCGAGAAGGCGATGCCGTTGCCGCCATAGCCCATCACGGCCTGGATGCGCGGATGCCCAGGGATCGCGCCGATATAGGGCAGGCCGGTGGTTGTGGTGCCGAAGGAGCCGGTCCAGGCAAAATCGGGCCTGGTGTCGAGATCCGGGAACAGACGGCCGAGCTTGCTGGCCAGTTTCAGGCTCTTGCCGGCAATCAACGCGTCACGCCGTTCCTCGTCGATGAAATCCTCGTCTTCGCCGCCGCAGATCACCCTGCCGTCGGCTGTCGGCCTTGCATAGAGATAGGGGTCCGACGCTTCCCAGATGAGGGCGGCGCCCGGCCAGATCTTGCGCGGCTGCGGGCGTGTGGCGATGGCCCATGTCGAGATGACCCGATGGGCCGCCGCCGGCACGATGTCGGTCAACTCGTAGCCGGTCGCGAGCAGCACGTGCCCTGCGGTGATTGTGGGGCCGCCCCTGGTGGCGACGACGACCTCCTTGGCGCTGTCTTCGATCGTGGTCGCCTCGACCGGTGCGTAGAGGCGCGCCCTGCGCTCCAGCGCCTTCAGCAGCAATCCGGCGGTCAGTTTGCGCGGATCGAGGGCGATGTTGCCATGGCTGAGGATGGCGCCGTCGCGCTCGATGCCGAATCGCGCGGCCAGTGGCGCAGGGGCGAGATAGGTCGCGGCGATGCCAGCCCGTCGCCGCGCCTCGGCTTCGTCACGCAGTTGCGATGGGCCGAGCGCGGTGCCGGCCAGATAAAGCGAGGGGGCACGGCTCAGCCGGCAGTTGATGGAGAGCTCGGCTATGCGGCCGGCAAGGTTGGAAACGGCCAGACGCGAGCGCCGCCACGCCTGTTCCGCCGAGGCCTTGCCGATCATCCTGCCGAGTGCCGTCAGCGGCTGGTCGATCTCGAACTGCACCAGGGCCGTGGTTGCCGACGTCGACCCTCTCAGCGGGCCGCGCCGGTCGATGCAGATCACCGAACGGCCGTCCGCCGTCAGCGCTTCTGCGATCATGGCGCCGCTGATTCCCATGCCTATCACCAGCACATCGGCCTTGGCGTCACGTGCCAGAGCGGTTGTGGGAACCGCGGGTGCCCGATAGGCGGACCAGACTGGCCGGCCGCTTCTGAGGTCGAGCTTGCGGGGCATCGATGGTCTCCGGAAGGCGCGCCTCAACGCCCCGGAACGTCCATTGTTCCGGTTTCAGATCCAGCCGGACAGTTCGCGCCGCACCATCGCCTCGATGACCGCCATGCCTTCGGGACTGTCGTTGAGGCAGGGGATGTGCGCGAATCTCCCGCCGCCGGCATGATGGAAGGTTTCCGCCGCCTCGCGGCCGATCTCGTCCAACGTTTCGATGCAGTCGACGGAAAAGCCCGGGTTGACGATGGCGATCGATTTCACGCCGTCCTTACCCAGTTTCTCCACCGTCTTGTCGGTGTAGGGCTGAAGCCATTCCTGTGCGCCGAAGCGCGACTGGAAGGTGGTGATCAGCTTCTTCTCGTCCCAGCCGAGCCTCTCGCGCAGCAGCCGTGTCGTCTCGAGGCAATGCTCGCGGTAAGGATCGCCCTTGTCGGAATAGGGTTTCGGGATGCCGTGGTAGGAGGTGATGACCACCTCCGGTTCGAAGTCGAGGCTCGCCAGATGCCGTTCGATCGAATGGGCGAGCGCCTCGATATAGACCGGTTCGGCATAATAGGGCGGCACGCTGCGGACGGCAGGCGCCGCGCGCATCTTCATCAGCGCCCGGAACAACTGGTCATTGGCAGTCGCCGTGGTGGTGGCCGAATATTGCGGATAGAGCGGAAAGGTCAGGATACGGTCGCAGCCCTGCGCCACCAGGCTTTCGGCGACGCTCGCGGTCGAGGGATTGCCGTAGCGCATCGCCCAGCCGACGATGACGTCGGGCAGGTCGCGCAACGCCAAGGTCAGCTTTTCGGCCTGGGCGCGGGTATAGGTGCGCAGCGGCGACTCGTTGTTCTCCCGATTCCAGATCCTGGCGTAGTTGGCGCCCGACTTCTTCGGTCGCGTGGTCAGCACGAGGCCGTAGAGGATCGGATACCAGATCGCCTTGTTGAGTTCGATGACGCGCGGGTCGGACAGGAACTCGCGAAGATAGCGCCACATCGGCCCGAAATCGGTGCCGTCGGGCGTGCCGAGATTGACCAGCATGACGCCGACCTTGCCCGCCTTGGCCGGCGAATGTCCGGCCGGTCTCGGTCCCACGGTTCTCGCGGGCTTGGCGTCGACAGGGCTGGAAGGCGGCATTGCGGGTCTCCGAACACGGCGCGAAAGTAGCGATGCCGCGCTGCTTTTCAATGCAGCGTCTGGCCGCACCTTTCCCCAAAACAGGACGCCCGCCCTGTTTCGGGCGGGTGTCCCTGCGCGCAAAGGCGAAGACGATTACCTCGGCGGTATGGTCAAGGTCGCGCCGACCGGAAGCCGGCGCGGCTCGTAGCCCTTGTTGGCTTCGGAAATGACTTTCCACCTGATGCCGTCGCCATAGGCCTTCTTTGCCAGGTCCCAATAGGTATCGCCGGCGACGATGACATGGCTGGTTTCGGCCGCTGCGGCCCCGGCGGGCTTTGCCGGCTCAGCCGGCGCGGGGGTCGCCGGGGCGGCTTCGGCAGGCTTTGCCGGTTCCGCAGGTGCCGGCGTTGCGGGAGCGGCAGGCGTTGCCGGCGCCGGCGCCGTCTCGGTCGACACGGCCGGCGGCGTCTTGGCGATATCGCCCGAGTTGGCAGGCAGGTCGGGCATTGCTTCGGCCGGCTTGGCGGGCTCCGCCGCAGGTGCGGCCGCTGTCGTCGCGGCGATCTCGGTGATGCGGCCGTCGAGCTTGGGCGTGTAGGGCCGGTGCGCGCCGAGATAGTCCGCCACCACCTGTTCGAGGCCGGGGCCGTAATCATAGGCGTTCTTGGCCTTTTCGGCGAAAACCTTGTAGCCGTCGCCGCCCTGGCGGACATAGTTGTTGGTGGCGACCAGATAGTCCTTGTCGGGATTGAGCGGCGTCCAGGCGCCGTTCTCCATCACCTCGACAGACTTGACGCGGCCGGCATTGGGCGCCGCCGATTTGTCGAAGGCGTATTTCAGGCCGGCCACCTGCGGGAAGCGGCCGGCGCCGTCCTCGACCTGGCTGAGGCCGCTTTCGAGCCCGGCAACCAGGTCCTTGCCCGAGATCTGGAAGGTCGCCAGAGTGTTCTGGAAGGGCAGCACGGTCAGCACCTCGCCCATGGTGACGGTGCCCTTGTCGATCGAGGCGCGCAGGCCGCCGCCATTGGAGATGACGATCTCGACGCCCTGTCCCTTGACGCGGTCGAGGATGGCGTCGGAGACGAGATTGCCCATCGCGCATTCGCGGGCGCGGCAGCTCTCGCGGCTGCCGTCGATGACGTCGGTCGTCTCGGCCACTTCCTTGTTCTTAAGCGCTTCGATGGGCGCGCCGAGCTCCTTGATGCGGGCGAGCACGGCGGGATCGGGCGTGATCGACTTGTCGAGGAGGATCGGGTCGCCGCTCGCCGATTTGACGACGCCATTGTCGTCGAACACCACCTTGAACTCGCCGAGATATTTCGAATAGGACGCCGCCTGCACGACCGGCACTTTGTAGCCGTCCGGATTGTCGACCATGGTCGGATAGGGGCCTGCCGCCTTCGGATCGGTGTTGGACAAGAGCGTATGGCTGTGGCCGCCGACGACCACGTCGACGCCCGGGATCTTCGCTATGACATCGCGCTCCCTGTTGTAGCCGATATGGGTCACGGCAATGATCTTGTTGACGTCCTCTGCCTTCAGCTTCTCGACCTCGGCCGTGATCGACTTGACGTCGTCCTCGATGGTGATGTTGGGGCCGGGGGAGGCAAGTTCGGGCGTGTCGTTGGTGACGGCGCCGATGATGCCGATCTTCTGGCCGCCGACCTCGACGACGATCGACGGCTTGACGCGGTCGCCGAGCTTGGATTGCGAGTTGGCTTTCACATTGGCGCCGAGCACGGGGAACTTGATCATGTCGAGGAACGGCGCCAATGCCGTTTCGCCGTCGTCGAATTCATGGTTGCCGAGCGCCATGGCATCGAACTTCATGTCGTTGAGGAACTCGCCTTCGGCCTTGCCCTTGTAGGTCGTGTAGAACAGCGAACCCTGGAAATTGTCGCCGGCGCTGAGCAGCAGCACGTTCTGGCCTTCCAGCTTCTTGCGCTCCTGCGCGATCGCCGTGACCAGCCGGCCGGCGCCGCCGACGCATTCGCCCTTTGTCTCCTCGTCGGCCGAGCAGGTGGATTCGTATTTGTTGTTGCTTTCGATGCGGCTGTGCCAGTCGTTGATGTGCAGGATATTCAGCGTGTAGTCGGCAAAAGAGGCGCCGGCCGACAGGCCGAGCGTCGACGCGGAAAGGGCGGCAATGGCGGCAAGCTTCTTCATCTTCGTCTCCCGGGTAGGCTGATCAGAGCCGTTTAGCGCTCTTGCTTGACCGGTCTATAACAGCCGGCTTTTTCAGGCATGTTCCCATCGCGTTCCGGAGCATGCAAGCGGAAATCGGGGCAAGCGAAATCCGCTGCCTTTTGTCGGCGCAAAAAAGGACGGCGGCCCGTGGCCGCCGTCCTTGGAGAGACGAATGCCGGCCGGTTCAGGTGCGTCGCGTCAGCACGAAGTTCTGGCCGGCGCCGCTGGTGCAGTTGAGCTGGCTGGTGGACACAAGCAGGCAATTGAAGCTCACCGGCGTCTGCCGGATCAGCGAGGTTCCGTGAATCTCGACGGACGTGGCGCCGGTCATCGTATAGGTGCCGTCGGACAGCTTCTGGCCGGTGTCGGTGGCCACCGTGGTGAAGGTTCCGCCGGCAAAGGTCGAAAGACCGGTGCCCTTGGCGTCGATCCATGCGCCTTCGACGCCTTTCGGCGCGGCTCCTAGCGGCGGCTGGTCGGGTCCGCTGGTTGCACAAGCGGCAAGCCCCATCATCGTGGCCGCCGCAACACTCATCGAAAGAATCTGGCGCGCAATGGTCATGTAAAATCCTCTCCTCGCCCGTCGGCCCGAAATCGGAAAACGACTTTCGGAAAGCACGGGTGCATGCATCCAAGTTTCAAGAGCGCAGTTCATGCGTCCAGATGGACGCGGCTTGCTCCCGTCCGCATCCTTCAATCGCCCGATTTCCGGGCGATTGCAAGGCAGTGAGGCATGCTTGGCGCGGCGCTATCGCACCAGGATGTTGCGGAATTGCCACGGGTCGTTCCGGTCGAGGTCCTCCGGAAACAGGCCGGGCCGATTATCGAGCGGCGTCCAGTCGGTGTAATAGCCCTTCACCGGTCCGAGATATTGCGACTGCACGTCCAGACAGCGCTTGTAGTTCATCTCGTCGGCCTCGACGATGCCGGCTTCGGGGTTCTCCAGCGCCCAGACCATGCCGGCCAGGACCGCCGAGGTGACCTGCATGCCGGTGGCGTTCTGGTAAGGCGCCAGCTTGCGCGCTTCGGCGAGCGACAATTGCGAGCCGTACCAGTAGGCGTTCTTGTCATGGCCGTAGAGCAGCACGCCGAGCTCGTCGACGCCGTCGACCAGTTCGTTTTCGTCGAGCACATGGTGTACCGGTTGCGCCTTGCCGGCGGCGCCGAACATTTCATGCAGCGACAGCACCGCGTCGTTGCAGGGATGATAGGCGTAGTGGCAGGTCGGGCGGTACTGAACCTTGCCCTTTTTGGAGCGCACGGTGAAGAAATCGGCGATCGAGATCGCCTCGTTGTGGGTCACCAGGAAGCCGTATTGCGCACCTGGCGTCGGGCACCACGAGCGCACGCGCGTGTTGGCGCCCGGCTGCTCCAGATAGATGGCGGCCTTGGAGCCGTGCTTGTGTTTCTTGCCGTTCTTGGGCATCCATTTCTCATGCGTGCCCCAGCCGAGCTCGGCGGGCTGCAGGCCCTCGGAGATGAAGCCCTCGACCGACCAGGTGTTCCAGAACACGTCCATCGGCTTCGGCTTCTTGGTGCGCTGGGTGTCGCGCTCGGCGATGTGGATGCCCTTGACGCCGGCCTTCTTCATGAGCTTCGCCCAGCCCTCGCGGTCTTCCTGCGCGGGTTCCGAAAACTCGAGGCCGAGATCGGTGGCGAGGTTGACCAATGCCTGCTTGACGAACCAGGAAACCATGCCCGGATTGGCGCCGCAGGTGGAGACCGCCGTCGCGCCGCCGGGCTTGTCGTGCTTTTCCTTCAGCAGCGACTCGCGCAACGCATAATTGGTGCGGCTGGCATTGTCGGCCGTGGCATCGAAGTAGAAACCGAGCCATGGCTCGACGACCGTGTCGATATAGAGCACGCCGAGCTTGCGGCAGAGCCGCATCAGGTCCACCGAGCCGGTGTCGACCGACAGGTTGACGCAAAAACCCTGGCCGCCGCCATTGGTCAGCAGCGGCGTCAGGAGCTTCTTGTAGTTCTTCTCGGTCACCGCATCCTGCATGAAGGTGATGCCACGCTCATCGAGCAGCGCGCGGTCGGTGCCCAGCGGATCGATGACCGTCATGCGCGATTTGTCGAACTTGAAATGGCGCTCGATCAGCGGCAGCGTGCCCCGTCCGATCGAGCCGAAGCCGATCATCACCACAGGGCCGGTGATCTCACCGTAAACGGGCCAGTTTTCATTCGCCATTTTATCGAGCACTCCTTCAGACAGGTGCAAAACCCGGGCATTCTCGCCCAACGGGCATGCGCTACATCACAGATCATTGTCATAAACCAGTGAAAAGCGCCAACCGCCGGTCAGGCGGCGTTCGCCATTTGGTTAAGGACGCCGACCAGCCGGTCGCGGTCTGATGTCAAGCCCTTGTAATCGAGCTGGGCGATGTCGAGCGCTTCGAGCTGGGCAGCGAAAGCCGGAGCCAACGTTGCTCGGTCGGGGTGATGCGCCAACGCCGCCAGCGGGTCGAGATGAATGCGGATGGTGAACAGGATGTCGCCCGAGACGGGCAATTTTCGAAGCGTCTGCCGCTCGACGCGGATGAAGGCGTGGGCATTGATGTCGCCATCGGCAAATCGCGACGGGCGGCTGGCGGCGCGCTCGATGCGCTCGACATTGGATAGCGGGTGGTAGAGCGCACCGCCCGATTGAATCGACCAGTTGTAGCGCTCCACGGCCTGACCCTGGAGGCCGTCGAACATGCGGTTGATCAGCTCGGCCGGGCGCGTGCCCGGGCCAAAACCCGGCACAGGCGCATGGATCTGCTGCAAGGGCTTGCCGAATTTTTCGAGCAGCGACCATGAGGAGGGAAAGCAGAGCGAGCCGGCGGCGAGCCGCCAGCCGTCGCCGCCGCGGCGCATCAGGATCAGGTCTTCCTGGACGAGCAGCGAGGCCGCGACAAGCGGCGCCTTGGCGAAGTCGCCCTCGGGATTGCCGGCGGCGCCGATCACCTCGACCCCGCCATTGGCGCCCCGATGGGTTTCGGGAAATACCTGCGGCAAGTGCGCTTCGAGCAGGTCGAGCACTTCGCGCTGGGCATCGCGCGTGCCGTCTTCCTCGACGAACACGGTGCCGGGCATTTCGGCATAGAGGCGGCGCTTCTCGGCAAGGAACGGCAGGAGGTGTTCGTCGACTTCGATCCAGTCGGCCAGGGCAAGCGGCTTCAGCCCGATGGTGAACAGCTTGGACGAGCCATCATAAGGCGTGTGGGTGGGCAGCGATGTCATGCTTCAGATCAGCTTTGCCGGGATCAAGCCGCGCAGTGAATTGCCGACATAGAGCGCCCTGGCGGATTTCAAGTCGTCAAAGCTGTAGATCGCTTCGCGGGCGCGGCCTTCATCCAGAAGCGCGCCGCGCAATACGCCAGGCAGCAGCCCGCAATCGAGGCGGGGCGTCAAAAGCATGTCTTCGCCGAAATCGGCGAAGACATTGGTGATGGTGCCTTCGCACATCTCACCATGCTCGTTGGCCAACAGCACTTCGTCGGCCTGGGTGACGAGATATTCGGCGCGGGCATGCGTGTAGACCTGCCGGCGGCTGGTCTTGTGGCGCAGCAGCATGTCGTTCGAATCGAGCCTCGTGCGCGCCAGCCGCAGCGTCCAGACCTTATCGGCGGCGAGCGGCTCATAGGGCTGGACCGAGGCGGCCGCGTCGCCACTGCGCGCCAAAGCCAGGCGGGTGCGCAAGGCGTTGCGCGCGCCGTCGACAGCCTTGCCCAACACGTCGCCGATCCTTTGCGCGTCGCAGGCAAAACCGAGTTCGGCCGCCGAACCATAGAGGCGCGCCAGATGCCGCTCCAAGCGCAGGAAGCCCGTGGCCGGCTCCCAGCGCATGGTCTCGATCAATTCGAAACCGGCGGCGTTCCCGTCGCGAAGCGGGCTTTCAAGAGACACTCCTGATACTCCTCCTGCGCGGTTGAGTCGAAGACGATGCCGCCGCCGACATTGTAGACGGCCTCGCCGCCGGTAAAGAGCGAGATGGTGCGGATCGCCACGGAAAAGCGCATCGTGCCCCCGGGCGCGATCCAGCCGATGGCGCCGCAATAGACATCGCGGGGCGTGCCTTCAAGGTCATGCAGGATCTCCATGGCGCGGATTTTCGGCGCGCCGGTGATGGAGCCGCAGGGAAACAGCGCTGCAAAGATCTGGCGGATCGTGAGGCCCGGCAGCAGCTTCGCCCTGACGTCGCTCACCATCTGGTGGACGGTCGGATAGGTCTCGATGCGGAACAGCTCCGGCACTTCCAGCGTACCGACCTCGCTGATCAGCGAGATGTCGTTGCGAAGCAGGTCGACGATCATCCGGTTCTCGGCCTGGTTCTTCTCGTCATTGCGCAGGAAGGTTTTCTGGCGCTCGTCGTCGGCTTCCGTCGCACCACGCGGTGCCGTGCCCTTCATCGGATGGGTCTCGACCATGCCCTGCGCGTCGATCTCGAAGAACAGTTCGGGTGAGCGCGACAGCACGACCGGATCGCCAAGCGAAACCAGCGCGCCGTATTTCACCGGCTGGCGTTCGGTCAGCGCGTCGAAGGCGGCGAGCGGATCGCCCGACCATTGCGCATGCACCGGAAAGGTCAGGTTGCCCTGGTAGCAGTCGCCTTGCCTGATGTGCCGGTGCAGCCGCGAGAACCGCTTCTCGTAATCCTCGAACGACCATGTCGCCCTTGCATCGAAGATCGGGCCGTTGGTCGCCGCCGCCTTGCGGGGCGGCACCGGCTCTTGCACCGGCGCGTCGAAGACGCCCAGGCAGACCAGCGGGGCGCGGCGCCGGGCCGGCAGCAACGGAACCAGCTTCGGCTCCAGCAGGTAGCCCGCCTCGTATGAGAAATAGCCGGCAAGCCATTTGCCGGCGTCATGCGCGGCCTGGGCCGCCTGCAGCGCGGCCGAGAAATCCCGGGCCTCGTGCGCCGTGATGATGTCGTCCGGTCGGTCGAAAACGAGCTGGCGCGCGCTTTCGTCATTGCGGAAAATTGCGGCGGGCAGGGGCATGAAACTCGGCGCGTGGATCGATGAAGCCAATGATGGCTCTATATGGGGGGCCAGCCGCGCGCAATCGAGGGAGCGGCACCTTGCCACTTAAAGCCGACCTCTGGCCCAACCTCTGGCCGATCCGTGGGCAGACCTTGCCGCCAAAAGCAAACCGGCGGCGCTTCGTTCGCGCCGCCGGCCGCAATCGTCGGATCTGGCCTGTCGCTCAGGTGTTGCTGGCGGTTCCGGCCGATGGAAACTGCCTGGCGAACTCCGCCTCGTTGCCGGCGGCGAGCAGCTTGGCCTGCTCGATCCAGCGCTCGCGCGCGATACGGCCGTCGAAATTCATGACGTCCTCGATCCGCTTGACATCCGCGGCTGTCCAGGCGGCGATCTGGGCAAAGCTGGTGACGCCTTGTGCCCTGAGCAGCTTCTCGTTGACCGGGCCGATACCGATCAGCCGACGCAGATTGTCGGGTTTGCCGGAAGCCGCCTTGGCCGGCGCGGCCTTCGCCGCCTTCCTGGGCGTCGCGCTGGCCTTGGGTGCGGTCTTGGCGGCAGCGGCCTTCGGCGCGCCGGTCTTCGCGGCGCTGGAAGCGGCCTTGGCCGCAGCCGGCTTCCTGGGCGCCGGCTTGGCCGCCGGAGCGGATTTGGCAGGGGTGGGCGTCGACATCAATGCGGCCGGCGCCGGCGCCGCCGCCTTTGCCGGGCCGGAGCCGGTCGAGGCCTCGCGCAGCTGGCGCTCGAGGTCGGCGCGGGTGCGCCCACCGGCATCCAATTCGCCGGTCAGGCGATCGCTGTCGGCCCGCAGCCGGTCGCGCTCGCTGCGTGTGCGGTCGAGGTCGCCGCGCAAGCTGTCGAGCTCACCGCGCAAGCGCCCCCAGATGAACCAGCCAACCAGCACACCCACAAGGAACGCCAGGAGCATGTAGAAAAAAGTGCCCATTGTCTCTCTCCAGTCAGATCCGTCTGCCGCGGCATTGGACTTTAATGACCTTCGGCGAAGGACTACTCGATGATGGTTCCGCCGCCTGCGGAACAGCCGGCTTCAGTCGAGCCGTCGGCATCGGCTTGCAAGCCATGGCCAATGGCCGTCGTCGCGTGTACCGGAGCGCCGTGGTCGGCTGAGACTTCCCCGCCCGACCCGCATGCTCCGGCTGAGCTTGGCGGGGAGGCTATCATAGAGCTTACGGAAAGCTATGGGAAAACTACGAAAGAGAGTTATTCAAGAACAGATATTCAGACCAAGAATAGTGTGGTCCCAATATGCATTCCGGCTAAACTGTTCTGAGCAGGTGGGGACGGCGTACAGAAGACGCCTCAGTTGTCGAGCGCTTCCAGCTCGTCGATCAGGCCGCTGATCACGCCAAGCCCGATCTGCCAGAAGGCGGGATCGGTGGCATCGAGGCCGAAAGGCGCCAGAAGCTGCGAATGATGTTTGGTGCCACCGGCGCGCAGCATCTCGAAATATTTGTCCTGGAAGCCACGCTCGGCGTTCTGGTAGACCGCGTAGAGCGAGTTCACCAGACAGTCGCCGAACGCATAGGCGTAGACGTAAAAGGGCGAATGGATGAAGTGCGGGATGTAGGTCCAGAACACTTCGTAGCCGTCGCGCAACTTTATCGCCGGGCCCAGACTTTCCGCCTGCACCTCCAGCCAGAATTGGCCGAGCCTGTCGGACGTCAGTTCGCCGTTGCGGCGCTCCGCATGCACCTTGCGCTCGAACTCGTAGAAGGCGATCTGGCGCACGACCGTGTTGATCATGTCCTCGACCTTCTGGGCGAGCATGGCCTTGCGCTCGCGCCTGTCGGTGGTCTGCTCGAGCAACGAGCGGAAGGTCAGCATCTCGCCGAAAACGGACGCCGTCTCGGCCAGCGTCAGCGGCGTCGAGGCCATCAGCGCGCCCTGGCCGCCGGCCAGCACCTGGTGCACGCCATGGCCAAGCTCATGCGCCAGCGTCATCACGTCGCGCGGCTTGCCCATGTAGTTGAGCAGCACGTAGGGGTGCGCCGAAGGCACGGTCGGATGAGCGAAGGCGCCGGGGGATTTGCCTGGGCGCACCGGCGCGTCGATCCAGTTGCGGTCGAAGAAAGTCCGCGCGATCTCGGCCATCTCGGGCGAGAAGCGCTGATAGGCGGACAGCACCGTGTTCCTGGCCTCGTCCCAGCCGATCACCGCCTGCGGCGTCTCCGGCAGCGGCGCGTTGCGGTCCCAGTGGTTCATCACCTCCATGCCCAGCCAGCGCGCCTTCATCCGGTAATAGCGGTGTGACAGGCGCGGATAGGCCTCGCGCACCGCCGAAGCCAGCGCATCGACCACACCGCGCTCGACGCGGTTGGCGAGATGGCGTGAATCGGCAATGTCCTCGAAGCCGCGCCAGCGGTCCGAGATTTCCTTGTCCTTGGCCAGCGTGTTGGTGACCAGCGTGAAGGTGCGCAAATTCCTCCGGAAGGTCTGGGCGAGCGCCTCGGAGGCGCGGCGTCGCACCTCGCCGTCGGCATCCTGCAATCGGTTCAGGGCGGGTTCCAGCGTCAGCTCCTCGCCGTCGACGTCGAAGCGCAAGTCCGTCATCGTCTCGTCGAACAGCCGGTTCCAGGCACTGCGCCCGGTGATCGACTTCTCGTGGAAAAGCTGCTCGACGCGATCCTCGAGCTGATAGGGCTTGTCCAGGCGCAGATCGAGCACCCAGGGCCGGTAATGACCGAAGGCGGGGTCGGCGGCGAGCGCGCCCTCGATCGCCGCGTCGTCGATCAGGTTCAGTTCGAGCGCGAAGAACAGAAGATGCGCGCTGGCGTCGGTCATCTTCTCCTGGATGTCGCCATAGAGCTTGGCGCGCTGCGGATCGGCGGTGTTGCCGGCGTAGATGAGGCCGGCATAGGAGACGATGCGGCCGATCAGCTCTTCCAGGGCCTCATAGGCGACAAGCGCTTCGCCCAGCCTGCCTGCGCTGCCACGCTCGGCCTCGGCGGACAGCGTGCCCTTCCAGCGGCTCTCGAAGGCGACCGCATCCGCCGCGGCTTTCGCGATGTCGCGCTTCAGCTCCGGCGCCTCCATGCCGGCATAGAGGTCGGAGAGATTCCATTCCGGCAGATCGCCAAGCTCGGCGGCGCCCTGACCGGAAGCTGGCGCCGCAGGCCGCCGATCAAACATCACGCGCATCGACAATACCTTCTTTTAAAATCAAGTGGCCGGGCCCAGGGCCAGAATCAGGAGAACGGAGAAGCCGGTCAAATCCTAAGGAATTCGTTCACCGGGTTTTTTGAAACCTTATTTAGAACCCTGTGCCAAGATGGTCCATGGGGATATCAGGCGGGCGGCTCAAGACAGTCATGACAGGTTCCATACTCATAGTCGATGACGATCCCGTGCAGCGCCGGCTGCTCGAGGCGGCGGTGACGCGGTTCGGCCACACCGCAATCGTCGTCGACGGGGGCGCTGCCGGCCTCGACGCCCTCGACGGGCCCGGCGCCCGCGACGTGTCGGTGGTCATCCTCGATCTGGTCATGCCCGATCTCGATGGCATCGGCGTGCTCAAGGCGATGCGCGAGCGCGGCATCACCATCCCGGTCATCGTGCAGACCGCCCAGGGCGGCATCGAGACCGTGGTTTCGGCGATGCGCCACGGCGCCTTCGACTTCGTCGTCAAGCCGGCCTCTCCCGACAGGCTGCAGGCCTCGATCGCCAACGCGCTCAAGGTCGAGGCTGTCGAAGGCGAGGTCAAGCGCACGTCGCGCCGGCGCGGCGGGCTGCTGACCTTCAGGGACATGATCACGCACAGTCCCGCCATGGACAAGGTGATCCGCCTCGGCCAGAAAGCGGCGGCATCCAACATCCCAATCCTGATCGAGGGCGAATCCGGCGTCGGCAAGGAACTGGTGGCGCGCGCCATACAGGGCAGCGGCGACCGACGCTCGAAACCTTTCGTCACCGTCAATTGCGGCGCCATTCCCGACAATCTGGTCGAATCGATCCTGTTCGGCCATGAGAAAGGCTCGTTCACCGGAGCCACGGAAAAGCACACCGGCAAATTCGTCGAAGCGCATTCGGGCACGCTGTTCCTGGACGAGATCGGCGACCTGCCGCTCGACGTGCAGGTCAAGCTGCTGCGCGCCGTCCAGGATGGCGAGGTCGATCCGGTCGGCGGCCGCGCCACGGTCCGGGTCGATATCAGGCTGATTTCGGCGACGCACCGCAATCTCCTGCAGCAGGTCAAGGACGGCAAGTTCCGCGAGGACCTGTTCTACCGGCTCAACGTCTACCCGATCTATGTGCCGCCATTGCGCGACCGCCGCGACGACATTCCCGATCTGGTCGCACATTTCATGGAGAAGGTGGCTCCGGCAGACCCGCGACATCGCCTGCGGGGCATTTCGGCGGCGGCGCTCGCCGTGCTGCAGGCCTATGACTGGCCCGGCAACATCCGGCAGCTGGAAAATGCCGTCTTCCGCGCCTCGGTGCTGTGCGAAGGCGATGTGCTCGGCGTCGAGGATTTCCCGCAAATCCGCGCCCAGGTGGAGGGCACGGTCCGTCTCGATGTGGACATCGCGCCGGCCGGCCCGGCTTTCGCCATAGAACCGCGCGATGAGCCGGCGCTGAGCGGTGAGGGCGTTTCGGCTGCCGAACCCGAATCGCCGATGCGGCTTCAGCCACGCTTCGGCACGCTGCGCGCGCTCGACGAACGCGGCAATGTGCGCGCCCTGGCGGAGGTCGAACTGGAGATGATCAAGCTCGCCATCGATCACTATAACGGCCAGATGAGCGAAGTCGCCCGCCGCCTCGGCATCGGCCGCTCGACGCTTTACCGCAAGCTCAAGGAATACGGCATCGATCCGGAAACCGGCAGGTTGGACCGGCTCGCTTCCTGAGGGCGCTGTCGCGCACAGCCGCCCGATGTCCGGCCTGAGAGCGGTCGGCCCGAATGCGGTCACGCAAGGCCGGGACCAGCTTGCGCTGCCATCATGTCGCCGGTGCATTGACTGGACCGGAATGTGGCGCGCCGATGGCGACGTCCCCGACGGTCCTGTTCACGCATTAAGGCTAACGGTAACGGATCGTGTTTCGGCCAAAAGGGGAATCGTGATCTAAACCAGCGGTTTACCAAGAAACCTTGTGGACAATTTTTGACGGGATATCGCCACGGTGTTACCGCATTTCGGCTTCAATAAGCGATGATTAACCATTAGGATCGATATTCGGATGTGACAACGACACGTCCGTTTGGGCAAATCCGGGGACAAACGGCAGCCTGCAAGGCCTTTTGATTTGAACAGAATCGAACGACACACAAACGGGCGGCACTATCATTTGAGCGTCTGGCCGAAGTGGCTGGCGGCCATGATTGTCGCATTTGGTTTTCTTGCCGCTGCCGCAACCGGCGCCAGGGCCGAAGTCCGTTCGCTGAAGCTCTACCACCTCCACACGCACGAGAAGGCGGAGATCGTCTACAAGCGCAACGGCCGTTACGACCAGGCCGGGCTCAGGAAGATCAACATCATCCTGCGCGACTGGCGCCGCAACGAGCCGACCAAGATGGACCCGCGCCTGCTGGACCTGGTCTGGGAAGCCTATCGGGAAAGCGGCGCCACCGACTATATCCAGGTGGTTTGCGGCTATCGCTCGCCGTCGACGAACTCGATGCTGCGCAGCCGCAGCAAGGGTGTCGCCGAGAAGAGCCAGCACATGCTCGGCAAGGCGATGGACTTCTACATTCCCGGCGTGCCGCTGAAGAAGCTGCGCAATATCGGGCTCAAGATGCAGGGCGGCGGCGTCGGCTACTATCCGAGATCCGGTTCGCCGTTCGTCCACATGGACGTCGGCAATGTGCGCCATTGGCCCGGCATCAGCCGACAGGAACTGGTGAGCCTGTTCCCGAACGGCAAGACGCTGCACGTGCCGAGCGACGGCCGGCCGCTGCCCGGCTTTGAGCAGGCGCTTGCCTCATACAAGGCACGCAAGGGTTCCGGCGGCGCCGCCATCGAGCTGGCCAGCGCCGGCGGCGGTTCGAAAAGGTCCGGCGGACTGCTGGCTGCCTTCTTCGGCGGTGGCGACGACGAGGCCGACGACAGCGCCGATGTCGCATCCGCAGAGCCGGCGCCGAAGCCGAGAAGCGTGAAGCCGGCACCGGCGAGCACCGCCAAGAGCGGCACCCTGCCGGGGATCGCGATCGTGGCGCCCGAGAACGCCAAGCGCGCCGAGATCCCGCAGGTCGCCGAGGAGCAGGCCCCGGAGCCAGAAAAGGATACGCCCGAGACGATCATCGCGGCGTTGCCGGCACGCAGTATCCCGCTGCCCGATTTCGCGCCGCGGCCGAAAGTCGATGTCGGCGCGCAGCCGCCTGAGAATGTTCCCTTCGGCATGGCGGATGCGACGGCCAGCACCGAACAGACCGTGGCAACCGTGCAGACGCCGGCGAATATGCCTTTCGGCAAGGCTGATCCCTCGGCGGTTGCCGCCGATGCAGCGCAGGTTGCCGCCAATAACATACCTTTGCCGACATGGCGCCCCGAACACACGTTGCCGGCGGTGCTGGCGCCTGCGCCCAGCAAGGATGTGCTGATGGCGCTGGCCGAGACGGCCGAGCGTGGCAAGACCGCGACCGATGCCTTCTCGGTGCTGCCGAGCGCGCGGCCGGATATGACCAATATCGATGCGGCCAAGCTCGATGCGGCCAAGCCCGATGCGATCAAGGCCGTGCTCGACGAGGCCGAGGCGCCTCCCGTTCAGGCTGACTATTATCGGGTCGCGTCGTTGTCCGAGCCTCGTTCGGCTTTCAACGACCCGTCCGGCGTCGATGCCGCATCGCCGCGCGAGGCCGTCGTCGCCCGCGCTGCCGGTTCCGATCCGGTCGCCGCGATCGGCGCCGGCGTGAAGACGACCCGCAAGGAGGCCAGAGCCACCGCCCGCGACCTGAAACCCGGTCCCAAGGCCATCGTGGTTGCGGCCGCGCCGCAGGCCGCCCGCTGGGCGCTGACCAGCGGCGAGAATGTCGCGATGGTTTCGAGCGCCACGACGGCGCCGGGCTACGCCTACAATGTGGTCCACACGCCGCCGAGCGAGGTCTACACGGCCGGCTTCCAGCAGGGCGACCAGATGGCGGATGCGAACCGTTTCACCGGCAATGCCGTAAAATTCCTGTCCGTCGCGCGCTTCCAGACGAAGTAGCGTAAAGACCGTGCATTCCGAAAGCCGCGCTGGGCAACCGGCGCGGCTTTTTTGTTGTCAGCCGGCTGTGTGCGGGAGCAACCGGCATGCATGAAGCCGGCCCCGGGGGATCACGGGTGCCTGAACTTCTCGTGAAAACGTAAAAGCCGCTCATTTCCGGGCTAGAATGGCTGCGTTCCAACCTGGGGATATTCATGAAGAAGATTCTATTGGCATCCGTCCTGGCGCTGGTGGCGGCATCGGCGGCTATTGCTTCCTCGCAAGCCGAAACCGTGATCATCAAAAATGGCAAGCATCACTGCCGGACCAAGGTGGTCACGCATTGGAAGCATCACCACAAGGTGGTCGAGAAGGTCAGGGTCTGCAACTGACCGCCAAGGCTGACTGCCATGGCACCAAACTAGCCCGACCGGCGCGAGCTGGCCGGGCTTTTTCGTGCCGCCCGGGATGGTTCAGTCGATGTCCAGCGCGGCCGCTTCGCCCCGCGCCAGAAGCCGCGCGGCATCGCGCGCGGGCGGCAACCCGAACTGACGCGCATATTCCCGGCTGAACTGTGAAGCACTTTCATAGCCGACCGTAAAGGCAACCTGCGCGGCGTTTCCCGGCTGGGCCAGCAGCAGGTGGCGGGCCTCCAGCAGGCGGACCTGCTTCTGGTACTGGATCGGGCTCATTGCCGTCGCCGCCTTGAAGTGACGATGAAACGCAGCGCTGCTCATATTGGCGAGTTCGGCCAACCGCCGCACCTCGATGGGCTCGTCATAGTGAGCCCGGATCCAGGCGGTCGCCCGGCGGATCTGTGACAAGCGGCTGTCGGCGCCGGCGAGCTGGCGCAACTTCGCGCCTTGTGGGCCTTGCAACAGGCGAAACAATATCTCGCGCTCGAGCAGGGGAGCGAGCACGGGAATCTCGGCGGGCCTGTCGAGCAGCCGCAGCATCCGGCGCCACGCGTCGAGCAGGTCGTCATTGGCCAGGTAGGTCATGAAATCGTCGCCACCGACGGCCGGCTCGTGCTCGATGAGCAGGGCTGCGATCGCGTTGACATCGAGGGCGAAGCCGATGGCCACATAGGGATGCGCGGTGCTTGCCTCGATCAGCTGGCTGGTGGCGGGTGTCTCGACCGCGTAGACGAAATAGCTGCCGGCTTGATAACGAAGTGTGCGCTCGCCGATCAGCACCGATTTTGTGCCTTGCAGCACGAACAGCGCCGTCGGCTGGCAAAGCTCGGGCATCGGCGGCGTCGGGACCTCGCTGCGGCCGATCGTAACGCGAGGGATCGCCGTCCTTGTCCGCCGTCCATGCGCATGGCGGGCGGCGATGGCGATCAATTCCAGCAGCGCTTCTCTCATCGTTTCAGCATTGCCGATCCGCGTGGGCCGCGCAACCAGGTGAGAGGATCAGGCAAGAGCAAGAGAGTTTTCGGCGCGCGAGGCCCGTCGCGATGCGCCATCTCTAAGGCGCGTCGCGTTTGGCGACGCGCCATGGGTTCGTTTTATGCATGTCGTTCTCCCAGACCGGAACCCCTTTTGGGCGACATGCATCAGGCCCCCACAAAGGAGAGTTGGATATGACCGCATCGAAGAGCGCGCTGGTGACCGGCGCCAACAAGGGCATCGGCCTGGAGACCGCACGGCGCCTGGCGGCGACAGGATTCAAGGTCTGGCTCGGCGCCCGCGACGCCGAACGCGGCGCCGGGGCGGCACAGGCGCTGCGCAGCGAAGGGCTCGACGTCGAGTGGCTCGAACTCGACGTCGCCGATGACGAAAGCGTGGCAGCCGCCGCCAGGACCGTCGCGGCGCGGGTGCCGAGCCTCGACGTGCTGGTCAACAATGCCGGGATCGCCCCGCGATATGTCGACGCGCTCGGCCCCGACGGCCGCTATGAGCTGCCGCCGAGCCGGGAGAATGTCGCCGACATCAAGGCCACCTATGACGTCAACGTCTTCGGCCCGGTCCGGGTCACCCAGGCATTCCTGCCGCTCTTGCTGGCCTCGCCCGCCGGCCGCATCGTCATGGTAAGCAGCTATATCGGCTCGATCGCACGCGCGCAGGACGCAACAGGTGAAAACCAGTCGCCCAACATCATGGGCTATGGCAGCTCCAAGACGGCGCTCAACGCCATCACGGTGGCGTTCGCCAGGGAGCTCGCGCCGCGCGGCATCAAGGTGAATGCGGCCGCTCCCGGCTACACCGCGACCGATCTCAACGGGCACAGGGGCGGTCGCACGGTGCGGCAGGCAGCCGAGATCATCGTGCGCCTGGCGACGCTGGATGCCGATGGTCCGACTGCCGGCTATTTCGACGAGAATGGCCCGCTGCGCTGGTGAACGCGAAAGCGTTATCCGGCGAGCTTGCTCGCGGCGCGTGCGAGAGCTTCGATCTCGTCCCACCTGCCGGCCTTGACCATGTCATCGGGGGCGACCCAGGAGCCGCCGACGCAGATGACATTGGGCAGGCTGAGATAGTCGGCCGCGTTCTTGCCGGTGATGCCGCCGGTCGGGCAGAATTTCACGTCGGCGAGCGGCGAGGCGAATGCCTTCAGCGAGGCGATGCCGCCGGACTGCTCGGCCGGGAAGAACTTCAGGAAGCGCAAGCCTGCTTCGCGCGCGGCCATGATCTCGCCGGGGGTGATGGCGCCGGGCAGCAGCGGAACCTCGCTGTCGGCGGCGCCGGCCAGAAGCTCGCGGGTTATGCCCGGGCTGACGATGAATTGCGAGCCGGCGGCGGCCGCCTCGTCGAACTGGCGCGCATCCAGAATGGTGCCGGCACCGACGATGGCTTCCTCGACCTCGCCCGCCACGCGGCGGATCGCTTCCAGCGCATCCGCGGTCCTGAGCGTGATCTCGATCGCCGGCAGGCCGCCGCGCGCCAAAGCGCGGGCCAAGGGCACGGCATTGGCAACTTCAGCGATCTTCAGCACCGGGATGACCGGCTGGCCGTTAAGCAGCGACAGGAGTCTTTCGGTCTTGCTGGGCATCTTTCTCTCCATGTCGTTGCCAATTCAACCGATTAGCAGACTGATATTTTCCTGTCCACGCAACCGGGCGTGTCGTGATGTCACGCACGCCGGGCAGCTTACGGGCTCTTCCGGAACAGGGCCATGACAGGCCGTCAAACCCGTTTCGCCTTGAATCGGCTTTTACGAGCGTCTAGTTGCTCTGGCAATGACACCGTCCGCGCCATCCCAGCCTGTCCGCGTCGCCGCGCTCTACAAATTTGCGCGGCTCGACGCCTTCCAGGCGCTGCGGGCTCCACTGGCCGCTTTTTGCTGTGGACGCGGCATCAGAGGTACGCTGCTTCTGGCGCATGAAGGCATCAACGGCACGGTCGCCGGCAGCGATGCGGCGATTGCCGAACTGATCGGACATCTCGAAGGCATCGACGGGCTGTCCGGCCTCGAGGTGAAATACAGCAGCGCCGCGCAACCGCCCTTCCACCGCATGAAGGTGCGGCTGAAGCGCGAGATCGTCACCATGGGTGTCGAAAACATCGACCCGGCGAAAAGTGCGGGCACCTATGTCGCGCCGGCCGACTGGAACGCGCTGATTTCCCAACCCGACACGATCGTCATCGACACGCGCAACGCCTACGAAGTGTCGATCGGTACCTTCAAGGGCGCCATCGATCCGGCGACCGCGAGCTTTCGCGAATTCCCGGCCTGGGTGGAAGAGCACCGCGCGGAGCTGGAAGGCCGCAAGGTCGCCATGTTCTGCACCGGCGGCATACGCTGCGAAAAGGCGACGGCCTATGTCAGGTCGCTCGGTCTCGAGGAGGTGTTCCATCTCAAGGGCGGCATCCTGAAATATCTCGAAGAGGTGCCGGCCGAAGACAGCCTGTGGCAAGGCGAATGCTTCGTCTTCGACGAACGGGTTTCGGTGTCGCACGGCCTCGCCGAGGGCGACGCCGAGCTGTGCCGCGCCTGCCGGCATCCGCTGACCTTGGACGAGCTGACATCGCCGAAATTTGCCGCCGGCGTCTCTTGCCCGCATTGTTTCGACGCTCGTTCGGACGACGACCGCCAGCGCTATGCCGAGCGCCAGCGGCAGGTCGAGCTGGCGCAGGCGCGGGGCAGGGGACCGCATATCGGATCCTGATCAAGGCACCTGGGCCGGGGCAAAGCGGCCGTCCGTCATTGCAATGCCTGGTTTCGGGACCTACGTCTTCGGCGTTCGAAACCTGCCCGTTCGGCCGGGCAATCCTGGAGGCATTGATGTTCGATCCCAAGAAGCTTCTCGACGATCTGCTCGGCTCGCAAATTCCCGGCACCGGCGGCACGGTCCGCGACAAGGCGGGACAGGCGGTGCAGATGGCCAAGGACAATCCTCTTGCGGCGGGCGCGCTGGCCGCGGTGCTGCTTGGAACCGGCGCCGGGCGCCAGGTCACCGGTGCCGCCGTCAAGCTCGGCGGATTGGCAGCGATCGGTGGCCTCGCCTACAAGGCCTACCAGAACTACAAGGCCGGCAATGCACCCGAGCAGGCGCCGGCGGCCGGCGAACCGGAATTGCTGCCGCCGCCGAAGGACACTGCCTTCCACCCGTCGCAAGCGCCCCAGGGCGAGGACGAATTCACGCTGACCCTGGTGCGGGCGATGATCTCGGCGGCCAAGGCCGACGGCCATGTCGACGACGAGGAGCGCAAGAAGATCGCCGGCAAGCTGAGCCTCGCGGGGATCGGTTCCGATGCGGAAAAATTCCTGATGGCGGAGCTGGAGAGCCCGCTCGACCTCGACACGCTGGTGGCCGGCGCCAAGACCGACGCGCAGAAGCTCGAACTCTACACGGCGTCGCGCCTTACAATCGATCCCGACACACGCGCCGAGCGCGGCTATCTCGATCTGCTCGCGGGCCGGCTCGGCCTGCCGGATGCGCTTATCGACCATGTCGAGGCGACGGTTTCGGCGGTCAAAGTGCCGGCTGCCAAGGCCGGGACCTCACCCAATCCACGCTGGTAGGCCAAAACGGAACAGGCGGGCCTTGGTGGCGTTAACCTCTCGTTAACCCAGGAAGCGCATGATTCTAGACAGTCGGATCGGCTTTCCTCCTCCCAAGTCCGGTCCAGATCAGGGCGGTCGCCAATGACCGCCCTTTTTGTCGGCCCTCCGGGCTTCTCCCAAAAACGAATTGCACTTTTCGGCACCCGGCTAGGCTACGAACCCATGATAGGAATTTTTTCCTTGACTGGGTGAAGGCAACTATGGTAGATATTTGGTTATGGTGCTGAGTTGCGCCAGGGACCCGCCGCACAGGCGGGTTTTCCGTTCAAAGGCTCCCTCGACAGCGCGTCGTCAAAGGCTCCGAAGAGACCTGCCGGCTCGGATTCGGTGCCCTGGCCACCAGCGTCCCGCTTGCCATCGCCGCCGTCATTTGCGATGCCTTTTGTCCCTGGACCACCTGAAAATCAGTCGAGCCAAATGCGGCGCAGCCGGAGGATATCTGCCATGACCGAAAAAACCGCCATCGTCACCGGCGCCGGCACGGGCATCGGCAAGAGCGTCGCCACCGCGCTGCTCAAAGCCGGCTGGAATACCGTGTTCTGCGGACGTCGGAAGGCGCTGCTGGACGCGGCGATCGCCGCGGCCGGGCAGACGGATGCCAAGGCACTGGCAGTCGCCTGCGACATCAGCAAGCCCGGCGAGGTCGATGATTTGTTCGAGACGGTGGCGGAGGCGTTCGGCCGCGTCGACCTGCTCTTCAACAATGCCGGCATGGGCTACAAGTCGACGCCGATCGACGAAATACCGGTCGAGGTGTGGAACGATGTTGTGGGCGTAAACCTTACCGGTTCGTTCCTGTGCGCCCGCGCGGCCTTCCGCGCCATGCGCAAGCAGAAACCGATGGGCGGCCGCATCATCAACAACGGCTCCATCTCGGCCTACGCGCCGCGCCCGGGATCGGTGCCCTATACCGCGACCAAGCATGCCATCACCGGGCTGACCAAGACGCTGGCGCTCGACGGCCGCCCCTACGACATTGCCTGCGGCCAGATCGACATCGGCAATGCGCTGACCGACATGGCGCAACCGATGACGGTCGGCGTGCCGCAGGCCAACGGCTCGATTGCCGCCGAAGCGGTGATGGACGTCCAGCACGTGGCCGACGCCGTCGTCCACATGGCCAGCCTGCCGCTCGAGGCCAATGTGCTGTTCATGACCGTGATGGCGACCAAGATGCCGTTCGTGGGCAGAGGCTGATTAGGCGCCCGTCAGCGCCACGCCCGGCAGATAGAGCGCGATCGGGCGGATCTCGTAGACGGCGGTCGGGTTGACGCGGCGCAGATCGCGCGCGATGGCGATCGCGTCATCGCGCTTGGCGCAATCGACGACATAGAGGCCGAGAAGCTGTTCCTTGGTCTCGGCGAAGGGGCCGTCGATGACGGTGCCGTCGCCCGGTCCGCGCAAGGTGCAGGCCGACTGCGTCTCCCCAAGTCGCGCCGAGGGGCCAAGCATGCCCTGCCGGTAAAGCCGATCGTTGACCTCGAGCAGGTCGGCCATCAGTGCCGCGTCCTGCTCAGGCGTCAGCTCCGCGATCGCTGCTTCCGCATGGTAGGCGAGGATGGCGTAAAACATCTGGCGCGACCCCTTCTTCGATCCTGGTTGCAAGGGTACGACAGTAGCCGTTCCCGACATGCTCGCCCAGCCTCCGGCCACGCGCATCCCGACGGCTCATGACAGCGAGGAGCTGCGTTCGATCACGGCAAGCTATCTGAACCGGCCAAGGTCCGGGCTGAGCCTCACTTGGCCAGGAACGCTCCGATCCTGTCCAGCGCGCGCAAAATGTTCTCCTCGGAATTGGCGTAGGAGAGCCTGACATAGCCCTCGCCGAGAATGCCGAAATCGGGGCCGCCGATCAACGCGACGCCGGCGTCGTCGAGCAGGGCCGAGGCGAGTTGCTTCGCCTTCCAGCCGGTCTTCGACACGTTGGGGAAGGCATAGAAGGCGCCCTTGGGCGTGATGCAGGAAATGTTTGGCAGGGCGTTCAGTCCCTCGACCACGACCTTCCTGCGGCGGTCGAAGGCGCGCATCATCTTGTCGACGTCGTCCTGCGGGCCGTCGATTGCCGCGATGCCGGCAAACTGGCTCGGCGCGTTGACGCAGGACCAGCAATTGACCGCCAGCTTGCGCACCTTGTCGTAGAGATGGGCGCCCTTGTCGCCGTTCGGCCAGATCGACCAGCCCATGCGCCAGCCGGTCATCGCCCAGGTCTTCGACCAGCCGTTGAGCACGATCAGCCGGTCGCGGATTTCGGGGAAGCCGAGCAGCGAGCAGTGTTTTTCGCCGTCATAGGTCATCACGTCGTAGATCTCGTCGGAGAGGATGGCGACCTGGGGATGCGCCTCCAGTCCCTTGACCAGCTTCTCGATCTCGGCGCGCGGCGTGACGCCGCCGGTCGGATTGGCCGGCGAGTTGAGGATCAGGAGCCTCGTCTTAGGGGTGATCAGCGCCAGCGTCTCTTCAGCCGAGAAGGCAAAGCCGTTCTCCTCGCGCATCGGCACGGGAATGGGTGCAGCACCGGTGAACTCGATCATCGAGCGGTAGATGGGAAAACCGGGATCGGGATAGAGGATCTCGGCGCCGGGTTCGCCGAACATCAGGATGGCGGCGAACATGGTCGGCTTGCCGCCGGGCAAGATCATCACCGCTTCGGGCGATACCTCGACCCCGGTCGTGGTCAGCGTGCGGCGCACCACCGCCTCGCGCGTCGCCAACAGACCGTTCGCCGGCGTGTAGCCGTGGTGGCCGTCGCGCAGCGCCTTGATCGCCGCCTCGACAATGTGCTGCGGCGTCTTGAAGTCGGGCTGGCCGATGCCGAGATTGACGATGTCGCGGCCTTGTTGGGCGAGTGCCGTGGCCCTCGCGAGCACGGCGAAGGCGTTTTCCTCGCCGAGACGATCGAAGGCCGAAATCGTGTGGAGCATTTTTACCGTCCGTGTGGTTCTTGCTATGCGGTTGCGTTTTTGTGAGCTTCGGCCCGCAAAAGTCAAACGGATTGGAGCTTTCGGTGTCGGAAAATCTCAAAGACTGGCAGCCGCGTCCGCGCCCGGAGCGCAAGGTGCTGGAGGGCCGCTATGTCAGGCTTGAGCCGCTAAGCGCAGCCAAGCACGGCGATGGCCTCTATGAAGCGTCTTCCGTGGCCGACGTCGATGGCCGCTTCGCCTGGCTGCCCGACTATCCGCCGGAAACCCGCGCCGCCTTCCAGCCCTGGCTGGACAAGGTGGAGGCGAGCGGGGATCCGCTGTTCTTCGCCGTCATCGACAAGGCGAGCGGCAAGGTCGCCGGACGCCAGACCTTGATGCGCATCGATCCGGCCTATGGCGTCATCGAGATCGGCAACATCTATTGGGGGCCGCTCATCTCGCGCAAGCCGGCGGCGACGGAAGCGCAGTTCCTGTTCATGAAATACATTTTCGACGAGCTCGGCTATCGCCGCTACGAATGGAAATGCAACAACCGCAACGAGCCGTCGAAGCGCGCGGCGGAACGGTTCGGCTTCAAGTTCGAGGGCGTTTTCCGCCAGCACCTGATCGTCAAGGGTGAAAACCGCGACACCGCATGGTATTCGATCATCGACAAGGAATGGCCGGCCTTGCGCAAAGCCTACGAGGCGTGGCTCGATCCGGCCAATTTCGACGGTGCCGGCCAGCAGAAACGACGGCTCGAGGATTGTCGCGCGGAAGTTGGCGCCTAGGAGTTTTATCATTGGCGCACAGCCACGATCACAGCGGGCACGACCACAGCGGGCATAGTCATGGCGCGGGCCATGTGCATGGCTCGACCGACAAGAAGCGCGTTCTGATCGCTGCCTGCCTGACGGCGGGCTTCATGGTGGCCGAGGCGCTTGGCGGCCTCTTCACCGGCTCTCTGGCGCTGTTGGCCGATGCCGGCCACATGCTTGCCGACGCCATTGCGCTCGGCCTTGCCTGGTATGCGTTTCATCTTGCGGACCGGCCGGCGACCGTCCGCCTGACCTATGGCTTCGGGCGGGTCAAGACGCTGGTGGCTTACACCAACGGCATCGCCATCTTCGTCATCGCGCTGTGGATCGTGTACGAGGCGTGGGAGCGCCTGCAGACGCCGGCGCCGGTGCTGGGCGGGCCGATGCTGGTGGTGGCGATCCTCGGCCTGCTGGTAAACATCGGCTCTTTCCTGGTGCTGCATGGCGGCAACCGCGAAAGCCTCAACATGCGCGGCGCCATACTGCATGTGCTCGGCGACCTGCTCGGCTCGGCCGCGGCGATCGTGGCGGCGATCGTCATTCTGGCGACCGGCTGGACCCCGATCGATCCGATCCTGTCGGTGCTGGTCTCGCTGCTGATCCTGTCCACGGCATGGTCGCTGATGCGTGCCGCCGCCCATGTCCTGCTCGAAGGCGTGCCGCCAAGCCTCGACCGCGATCTGATCGCCAGCGACATCGCGACGAGGGTCCAGGGGGTGCGCGAGGTGCACCACATGCACATCTGGTCGATCGACGGCACCAGCAGCATGGCGACGCTGCATGCCTGCCTCGACGAGGGCGTGGACGCGCACAAGGCGGTCAGCGCGATCAAGAAGCGGCTTGCGTCGGAGCATGGCATCAGCCATGCCACGGTGGAACCTGAATTCGGCCAGTGTGCCGACGACGGCGACGAGCACGATCATGACCATGACCATGACCAACACCAGGGGCATGACGCGGCTTTGCATCATGGCCACCATCACTGACGCAGGGAACCCAAGCGCCTTGAATCCGAGCTCGACAACCCCTGGCCACGCCGGGACAGCATAATGGATCGCGATACCAGGAACGCCGCCATCGCGGCGCTGTCGATCATGCTGCTGTTCGGCATCGCCGTCTATTTCCTGCCAAACATCATGCTGGCCCTCGGCGACCTGTCGACCGCGCTCGCCGGCATCTTCGGCACTGCGTTCGTGCTGGCGTTTTTCTTGGTGTTCTGGCTGCGCGCGCGCAGCCAGCGCAAAAATCAGGGCAAATAAGGGATATCGGACATGCGCATTCTGATCACGGGCGCCGCCGGCATGGTCGGCCGAAAGCTCATTGCACGGCTGGCGAAGGACGGCAGGCTGCGCGGCCAGAAGATCACCGCGCTCGATCTGCACGACATCGTACCGCCACAGGCGCCGGCCATCGATGGCGTCAGCATCCACAGCCATACCGGCGATCTCGCCGAGGCGGGCGCCGCCGAGAGGCTGGTCGCGTCGCGGCCCGACGTCGTGTTCCATCTCGCCGGCATCGTGTCGGGCGAGGCGGAAGCCAATTTCGATCTCGGTTATCGCGTCAATCTCGACGGCACGCGCGCCTTGTTCGATGCCATCCGGCTGGCGGGGTTTGCGCCGCGCGTCGTGTTCACCTCGTCGATCGCGGTGTTCGGCGCGCCGTTCCCGGACATCATTCCCGATGAATTCCACACGACGCCGCTGACCTCTTACGGCACGCAGAAGCAGATGAGCGAGGCGCTGCTGGCCGACTATTCCAGGCGCGGCTTCTTCGACGGCATCGGCATCCGGCTGCCGACCATCTGCGTGCGGCCGGGCAAGCCGAACAAGGCGGCCTCCGGCTTCTTCTCCGGCATCATCCGCGAGCCGCTGAGCGGTCAGGAGGCGATCCTGCCGGTGCCGCGCACCGTCGTCCATACCCACGCCAGCCCACGCTCGGCGGTGAAGTTCCTGATCCATGCGGCCGGAATCGACAGCGCCGCCGTCGGGCCGCGCCGCAACCTGACGATGCCAGGCGTCGCCGTCACCGTCGGCGAGCAGATCGAGGCGCTGGAACGCATCGCCGGGCCGAAGGCGGTGAGCCTGATCCGCGAGGAGCCGGATGAGACGATCTGGGCGATCGTCAAGGGCTGGCCGACGCGGTTCGAGGCACGGCGGTCAAAGGAACTCGGCTTCAGCGCCGAGAAGAATTTTGACGAAATCATCCGCGCGCATATCGAGGATGAACTCGGCGGCAAGGTGGATTGATATTCAGGCGATGCCGGGCTGCCAACGGCTGATCCCTGTCACCGGAAGGCGCTGCGATTTCCCTCATCCTCGGGCGCCATTTGCGGGTCAGACGCCGCCCGTCAGGCTCGCCGACAGCAACAGCAGTCCGAACAGGAACACGAAGGCGGCGCCGCCGATCTCGACGATCGAATGGATGCGGTTGCCCATGCGGCCGTCGCCGGCGAAATACACCGCCCAGTTCTTGGCGGTCACCGCGATCGTCGCCAGCGCAGAGACGGTGATGGCGGTGCCGATCGACATCGCCAGCACCGACAGCAGGCCGCCGAGCCACAGGCCGTTGAGCAGGGCGAAGCTGAGCACGATCAGCGCGCCGGAGCAGGGGCGGATACCGACCGCGGCCACCGCCGTCCAGGCGGTGCGCCAGTCGAAGCGGTCGCCCGACAGCAGCGCCGGATCGGGCGCATGCGAATGACCGCAGGTTTCGCAGACCTCGCCCACTGAATGGTCATGATGGGCGTGATCGTGATGCGCATGGGCGTGCGCGCGATGGTCGTGGTCATGCGAATGGTCATGGGCATGGTCATGATCGTCACGCAGGTGCGCATGCGAATGGGCATGCGCAGCGTGGCTGTGTGAGGCATGCGAATGGCCGGCGTGAGAATGGCCGCCATGCGAATGACCAGCGTGTGAGTGGCCGGCGTGAGCCGCCGACAGGCTATAGGCGGGACCTCTGCCGAACAGGCGCAGGATGGAAGGGCCGAGCTTGCGCCACAGCAGCCAGGCGCCGAACAAAGTGACGAAGACGAAGCTCATGATCTCCATGAACCAGGCTGCGTCGGTCATCGAGACGGCGGTGCCGCGCAGGACGAAATAGGCGACCGCCATGACCGCGACCGCGGTCAGGCCCTGCAGCAGCGCCGAGACGAAGGACAACAGAATACCGCGCCGCAAGGCCACTTCGTTGGCGACCATATAGGACGAGATCACCGCCTTGCCGTGGCCGGGGCCGGCGGCGTGGAAAATGCCGTAGGCGAAGGACAGGCCGATGAGCACCCAGAGCTTGGAGTTGTCCTGGCGCATCGCCTTCATCGCCGTGGCCAGCGCGCGGTAGAATTCCTGCTGCCGCAGATTGATCCACATCAGGATGTGGGCGAACGGGCCGGTGGTCGGCGCCATGCCGTCATTGACGCCGATGCCGAGCGAACTCTGCGCATGCGCCGTGCCGAAGAAATGCATTGCGGCAAAGGTGAGGGCCAACAGGCCGAACGCCAAACGCAGAGAGGGTTTCACTGCATTCATCCTTCTGGCTGACAGGTCAGTTCGAGCTTGGTGGCGAAGATCTTGCTCATGTCGGTGCCCGTCGGGTCGTTGAAGAAGGCGTCCGTCAGGGTCTTCTGGTTTTCCTTGATGGCCTCATCCGGGTCGGGGCGGACCACCTTGTCGGTGCAGTTCGGCGGCAGGCCCTCGACCGTGATGTTGGCGTCCTCGGTGAAATCGATCGCCGTGTAGAAGGTCGGATCGTAGACGCCGATATCGATCTTGCCGGCGAGTTTGATCGGCGCCTTCGGTTCGGACTCGAACAGGATGATCAGCTGGTCGTTGTCGAAATTGGCCATCAGATGCGGCGGCGGCGTCATCGGCACGTCCTTGCCGTCCTGGGTGACGAGCTGGAAATAGTTGAACTCGGCCAGCGAAGCGTGGACCGTTTCGGCGACCTCCTTCAGTTCCTTGTCGTCAAGCTTCAGGTCGGAATTCTTGTCGAACTCCATCATGACGGTACTGGAAAACAGATCGTCGAAGCGCCAGAGATGGCGCAGCGCTTTCACGCTTTGGTGATCCGGGGAGAGGATCACGTCGAGGCGGGCCTCAGCGAAAACGTGGGGATGCACCTCGGCCGGTCCAACGGCGGCCAATGTCGCCGCCAAGGCCGAAGCCAGCATGATTGCGTGCCGTTTCAGATGCATTCGCGGTCGCGATTCCCTGGCTTCGGAGAGAAGTCGACAGTTACCAGAAAGGGGGCGAAAATGGGACCGCGCCGCAATTGAAGCCGGTCATGCGGTTTCGCGCGTCCTGAACCACTGGACCAGGAAATCGACGAAGACACGCACCTTGGCGGGCAAATAGCGCCGGTGCGGATAGACGGCGAAAATGCCGGCACCCGACAGGGTGCGGTCATCCAGCACCGTTACCAGCCGGCCGCTCGCAATATCCGGCACGGCGATGAAATCCGGCAGGATGGCAAATCCCAACCCCGACAGGGCAGCAGCCCGCGCCGCCATCGGGCTGTTGACTTCGATCGGGCCGGAGACCGAGACGCTTACCGTATCCTCGCCGTCTCCCTTGAATTGCCAGTTGTTCAGGCCGCGGCCATTGGTGTCGACGATGCAGGGCATGCGGCCGAGATCCTGCGCCCGCACCGGCATGCCATGTTTTGCGATGAGTTCGGGAGAGGCGCACAGCCGCGTCGAGAACGGCGCCAGACGCCTGGCGATCAGCGACGAGTTCTCCAGGCGCGAGATGCGCACCGCGAGGTCAAAGCCTTCCTCGACGAGGTCGACGAAGCGGTCGTCCAGCTGGATGTCGAGCACGATGTCGGGATATTGCTTGGCGAAGTCGATCAGCGACTGGCCGATCGGCGCGTCGGCGAAGGTGCGCGGCGCGGACAGTTTGATCCTGCCGCGCACGTCGCCGGAGGATTCGCGCACGGCATCGGCAAGGCTGTCGACCTCGCGCACGATCTCGGAGGCGCGGCGATAATAGGTATGGCCGGCCTCGGTCATCGAGAATTGGCGGGTGGTGCGGTTGAGCAGCAGCGCGCCGAGCTCGTCCTCCAGCTCGCGCACATATTTCGACAGCAGCGCCTTGGAGCGGCCGATCTTGCGCGCCGCCGCCGAAAAGCCCTCGGCCTCGACCACGTCGATGAAGGCGCGCATGCGGGTCAGTGTGTCCATGAATCAGGCCTTTCGTGCGGCGTCGAGTTTCGGCCGAGCCGTATCAGGGCAATGTCGCCGCCGGAAGGGCCAGCGACGGGCCGGACCACCGGTATCTTGCGGGGGTGCAGAAGGGCGTCGAAAGGGCGGTGCGTGCCTGTCATCGTTCGATATCCGGATACGGTGAAACCAACATTGTTCGATGCCGGAATTTTTACAACCTGCGATACGATTTTTATTGATTGTGAATCTCTCTGCCCCTATATCGCGCTTGCCCAAAGTCGCACGTGCCTGTGGGTGTCCGCCGATCCTCTGAATGGTGAGGGAAATCGGTAAGGTAACTGGAGCCAACCCCTCCAGTCGGTTTAGCGGCCAACCGCCAGACCGAGGACACCTTGAAGCAACGACGGTGCGGGCCTTTCTGGTTCTCTGCCGGTTGTCCAAAGACCGGGGTTACTGAAGAGGCACACCATCATTGCCGGCAGTGCGGAACGGGGTTCTCCCAATCCAAGCCAAGGCAGACAAAGCGAACCGAAGCCGGGCAAGGCCAAGGTTCATCGCCGCGAGACGGCGTTTCATGGTTCCGGGGTCTCCACCGGCTGGTTCCATGGATTTCCGTCCCGCCTTTGTCCACCGCGTGTTCGCGAGGCCGACAGCCCGCGTCCGCACCCTTGTGCGCGCCGAAAGGCGTGATGGAGAAACCCGATGGCCACGCAGCGCATCCTCGACTTCCTCGCCACCCGACGTCCGACCGGTCCTTGCCTCGTCGTCGACCTCGATGTCGTGCGCGACAATTTCCGCGCCTTCGAGAAGGCGCTGCCCGATTCCAGGATCTACTATGCGGTGAAAGCAAACCCGGCGCCGGAAATCCTGCGCCTCCTTGCTGCGATGGGCTCGTCCTTCGACACCGCTTCCGTTGCCGAAGTCGAGATGGCGATGGATGCCGGTGCGCCGGCGGACCGCATCTCCTTCGGCAACACCATCAAGAAGGAGCGCGACATCGCGCGCGCCTACCAGCTCGGCATCAAGCTGTTCGCCGTCGATTGCGTCGAGGAGGTCGAGAAGATCGCCCGCGCCGCTCCAGGCGCCCGCGTGTTCTGCCGCGTGCTGACCGATGGCGAGGGCGCCGAATGGCCGCTGTCGCGCAAGTTCGGCTGCGTGCCTGCGATGGCCGTCGACGTGCTGCGCCATGCCAGGGCGCTCGGGCTCGACGCCTATGGCGTGTCGTTCCATGTCGGCTCGCAGCAGACCGACCTGACGGCCTGGGACCGCGCGCTGGCCGACGCCAAGACCGTGTTTTCGACGCTCGCCGAGGAAGGCATCGTCCTGAAGATGGTCAATATGGGCGGCGGCTTCCCGACGCGCTATTTGCGCGACGTGCCGGCGGCCCAGGCTTACGGCCAGGCCATCTTCTCGGCGCTGCGCAAGCATTTCGGCAACGCCATTCCCGAGACCATCATCGAGCCGGGCCGCGGCATGGTCGGCAATGCCGGCGTCATCAAGTCGGAAGTCGTGCTGATCTCGAAAAAGGCCGACAACGACAATGTGCGCTGGGTGTTCCTCGACATCGGCAAATTCGGCGGCTTGGCCGAAACCATGGACGAGGCGATCCGCTACCCGATCGTGACCGCGCATGACGGCTCAGAGACCGCGCCTTGCGTGCTCGCCGGCCCGACCTGCGATTCGGCGGACGTGATGTATGAGAAGACGCCCTATCCGCTGCCTCTGTCGCTGACCATCGGCGACGAGGTGCTGATCGAAGGCACCGGCGCCTACACGACCACCTATTCGGCGGTCGCCTTCAACGGCTTCGAGCCTCTCCGATCCTACGTGATCTGACGGTTCGAAAGAACCGTCGGATCATCCCAGGTGGGCGTCTGTCGCCCATCCGGGCTCGCCTGTGGAACAGTCTCCGCTCGTGAAGGGATCGCGGAAATGGACATTGCAAATTTCGTTGCCGAAGGCGCTGCGCGCGACATTTCCCCCTCGAGAGAGGAGAGTGCCCGTGCTTTCGCCATCGTTGCCGAAACACCTGGTGACATCGTAGCGCGCGAGGCGTTGCTCGACTCCGCCATGGGGCCGAAGCGCAAGACGAAGTCGTCGGAGAAGCTGCGGCGGGGCCGGCGGCCCTCGGAAGGCCTGGCTTTCGTCGCGCGCGACGCATCGGGCACCGTGATGGGCACGGTGCGGCTCTGGGACGTCAGGCTGGGCGAGGGCGGTCCGGCAGCACTGTTGCTCGGGCCTCTGGCGGTCGCCCCTTCGCTCAAGAGTGCCGGCATCGGCTCGGCGCTGATGCGCCATGCGGTCGCCGAAGCCGCGCGTCTCGGCCACGCCGCGATCCTGCTGGTCGGCGATGCGCCCTATTACGGCCGCTTCGGCTTCTCGGCCGCGAAGACCGGTTCGCTGGCCATGCCGGGCCCGTATGAGCGGCATCGGCTGCTCGCGCTGGAGTTGGTGGAAGGCACGCTCGCCGGCGCCCACGGCACGCTGAAGGCCGCGGGGCGCAAGCTGAAGGCGCCGACGCTGGCGGCCTGAGACGCGGAGCCCGAACGAAAAACGCCGCCCGAAACGGCGGCGTTTTCGTTCCGAGAACAGTCTCGGCGGTCTTCTATCTCAGCCGATCAACTGGCTGAGCGCCATGGCAACAGACATGTCGCCTTCGACCTTTATCTTGCCGGTCATGAACGCCATGGTCGGGTTGAGATCGCCCGATATCAGCGAGTCCAGATCGTCGAGCGAGAGCTTGATGGTGCAGTCGGCGGGGCGGTCGGCGGTCGAGACATCGGCGCCGTCGATAACGATGACGCCGTCGCCGCCGGTGTCGAACTTCACGGAACGATCGAACCCGCTGCTGGCCACGCGCGACCTGATCTTGTCGGCAATCTCCTGAACGCTCACGCTGTTCTCCTGTCTGGTTGCATCTGCCTGTTCGGTTGCATCTGCTTATCTGGTTGCATCTGTCGCGCCACGGCACATCGATCCGCCCGACGCCCATGCATCTTCGCGGCCACGGTCTGCCGCATATAGCTTTGGATTGACGTTTACGTCAACGCGAATTGCAGGGCCTGGTTCCGATCGCCGCACCGGGCGAGGGACCGGATCACCGTGCCTGGCCAGTGGCATGCCGAGAGCTCAATGCGACTTGAACGCCTTGGTCATCTCGGACGCCGTGGCGCCGGCTTCCTGTCGGCGGCGCAGCCAGTTATCGCGTATCTCATCCTTGCTCAGGAAATTGACCTGATCGACCAGAACTTCATGCACCAGTGTGGCGCCGACGCGTGTGTTGACGGTATCGCGGATCGCGGCGCGGAAGGCGTCGAGGTCGAGCGTCTCCTTCTTGGTGAAGTCGATCTGCGGATTGGAATAGAGATAGGAATAGACCTGGTCGGTGATCAGCGCCTCGGCCGGGATCGACAGTTTCTTGATCTGCTCGGGTTCGACCGTGTAGACCAACTTGGTCAGGAAATAACCGTCGATCCTGGCGTTGCGGATCAGCGGCACCGAGATGACCTCGGTCTTGACGTAGTCCAGCCCGCCCAGCATCGGCTTCGGCTTTTCGCCGACGCCGCGTTCGCCGGCGGCCTGGAACGAATAGAACACTGCGCCGAGCGTGGCGACGCAGATCCAGACCGCGATGGCGATGACCTTGACCATTCAGGCAACCGAGCCGGCGAGCACCGCGCGCTAACCGCGCGCCCGGCCGAACTCGCCGGCGGAATAGGTGCCGTCGGTTTCGGCGCGCTGGATGGCGGTGCGCAACAGGCCAGCGACCTCGTTGACGGCGCTCAGATGCGCCAGGATCGCCGCCTCGTTCTTCGCCAGCTTCTGGCGAAGCCGGACAAGGCCTTCGCGGTGCTGTTCGAGGAACTCGGCTTCGCTGCCGCCGCGCATGGCACGGGTCAGTTCATAGAGATAGCGGCTCTTGCGCGCGTTCGAGGCCTTGAGGTCGTAGCCGGTGTCGCTGCGCAGCCCGGCCGTCTCTTGCTCGACGACTTCCTCGATGCGGCCGATGATGGCGGCAAGATTTCCGGGCCGCGCGAGTGCGACCGGGGCTTCCGATGTGGCCGTGCGCGCCGGCAGGTTGGCGGTGAATTCCGAAAAGTCGGCCATGGCGTTTCCCAGTCTAGATCTTGATGTCTGTCTTTGTGGTCGTTTCATCGCCGGTCATGGACCTGGCGGCCTTGCGCTGCAGTTCCTGGACGAGCGAGGTGGACAGACGGCTCTGCCGGTCGATCTCGGTCTTTTCAGGCCCGCCGGAGACCGGGCCGATCGGCACCTTGCGCTTGCCTTCGAGATAATGGTCGGCGAGCAGCGATTTGGCGATGCCGATGCCGCCGCGCTCGGCCATGACGTCGGCGACGCGCTCGGCGAGCTGCGATTTCCACATGTCGCCGGCCAGGCCCGTGCCGTACACGCCCTCGGTATCCTTGGGCATCATGTTCTGGATGAAGGTCTGGAGCACCATGGCTTCGAATTTCTTGAACTTCTTGGACGGATCGGCCGCCACGGCCTGATCAGCGTTGGCGCGCGACAGCATCGTCCCGGCCGAAGCGGCATCGACCGAAAAGCCGCCGGCAACGCCGCCCGCATGCCTGGTCAGCGCGGCGCGCGCGGCCGCGAGATCCGCCGGCTCGGCTGCTCGGACAACATCCATCACGATGTCGCTGGGTGGAGAGATCGCCAAGAAAGTCCGCCTTTTATCGGTTTTCCTTGGCCAGACCATGCCTCAACAAGCTTGTGGCAGGCTTGCGGGAGGAGGGGGTAAGGTCAGGGTTCTCTGCATCCAGCCGCGTAGCCAGATTTTCAACAACGCATGTCGGATAAACTGGCTTCCGGTTTTGGGAGAACGACCAGCAGAAGGCCTCTCGCCGAACGTGACGCGCTTCAGGACGGGGGAAGACCGGCCCTCGACAGCATTTCAAGGAACCGGGAATGGTGATGATCCTTCACATAGCGCGGCACAAAGCCAGGGCAGATATTGCCCAGATTGAGATGCGGAAGTTGTGACAGGCAATGATGGATGGCCCGCGACGCTTCATCGCGATTGCCGGTCGCGGCCGCGGCTGCGGCCCAATAAAGCGCGCCACGAACGAAGCCCGGCTTTGTCCTGACCACCTTGCGCGCGACCTCGAGCGCCCGCTGATCGTCTCCGCCGGCAAACAGCGCCATAACGAGCCCGTGGTGACGCCAGTAGTCGATGACGTCATGGGTTCCCAACCGGATCGCCTCGTTCGCCTCGCGCACGGCTTCGCTGACCTGTCCGCGCAGCGCGAAGAGCATCGCAATATCGCCGTGGCCGCTCGGATAATTTGGGTTGAGGCTGATGGCGTGCCGGCATTCGACGATCGCCTCGTCGATACGACCGCAACTTTCGAGAGCGAATGACAAGATGCACCGGGCAATTTCATCGTCCGGCACCGCCCGCACCGCGGCCTCGGCGAGCGCCAGCGTATACTCAATATTGCCCTGCTCGCGGGGCAGCGCGCCAAACGCGATGCCCATGGAAATTAGGATCGAGAGCGTCCGCTTCGCACGGGCGTTGTCGGGCCCTATCGAGAGCGCCTTCGTCGCAAGTTCCATTCCGACCAGCAGCGAGTCCTGGGTCATCTCAAAATATTTCATGAGCGCCTCGTTCACCAACCTGCGCACTTCAGGGGGACCAGGCGGACTCTTGTCGCGGACCTTCCAGTTGGTCAGTTGAAGTTCGAGGATCACCGCCAGAACGACGGACTGCGCGATCCTGTCCTGGAATTCGAGCGCATTCTCGGAGTGGCCGTCGAACTTCTGGGCCCAGACATGATGACCGCCGACGGCATCGACAAGCTGGATGTTCACCCTCAGCCCATTGCCGGATCTCTGGATGCTGCCGCTGAGCACATATTGTGCCCGCAGCGCTCCCGGCGCTTTACCTTCTTGGCGCAGGCCGACCTTATCTGTCGGGGGCACTGCGGAGAGCACGACATAGTCGGCCACCTCGGAAAGGGCTGTCGTGATGTCCTGGACCAGTCCCTTGGAGAAAAAATTGTCGCCTTGTTTTCCGGTCAGATTGGTGAAGTCGGCAACGCCAATGGAGGGGCGTCCGAGGCGATGGCTGGCCGCAACACCACTTGCCGACGGTGCGTGTGACGCCGTGTCGGAAGTGAGCAGCAGGGACTGCCATAGTGCCCGCGTCTCAGGGCCGGCTTCGACGCCGAACTCCTTCTTCAGCATGTTTCTACAAGCCTCGTATGTCCTGAGCGCCTTGTCGCGTTGACCACAAGCAAGGAGCAATTCCATCTTGAGCCGATAGGATTCTTCCCGCGTCGGATCCATAGCCAGGACGCGATCGGCCAGGACGAGGCCCGCTTCAGCGTCGACGAGGCGAGCCAGTTTCTCGAACGATTCAAGCGCACGACCGAGCAACCTGTCGCGTTCCGACGCGACCCAGTCGTCGAAGCCATTGCTTCCCACATGGAAACCGTCGAGGAACGGGCCAGTGTAGTTCGCCAGAGCCTTTTCGAGTTCCTGCGCGGAGCGGGCCGATAGACCCGTCTCGAACTCCTCCACATCGACCCGAAACGTCTCTGGCCTGAGGTGGATCAACTCTCCGGTGGAATGGATAAGATCGACACCCGAGAGATCGCGGCGCAGGATGCTGAGGGTTTGGCGAAGACTGTTGCGCGAATGTTCGCCATCGCTGTCGCCCCATAGCAGGTCAGCCAGTTTCTCCCGCGTTGCTGCCATGCCCGGACATCGGGTCAGATAAGCAACGATTGCCGGGCCGCGTTTCCCAGCCAGTCGAAGCGGGCCAGTTGTTTCAATACGGAAGCCGCCGAAGAGTGAGATTTTATTTGCAGCGCCGCCGTCGTCACTTTGCATCTGCTGCCTCAGCCTGACGAAATTCTAACGCAAATCTAACGTTCCGCAATCGTCCGTCACCGCGCTTCAAGCGCCCCCGTGACGGCAGGTCATTTAGACTTCGCTAAATTAGGCCGCCAAGTCAACGCAATGCTTGGTTCAAGAGGGGCGCGTGTCCAGAACAAGAGCCGATTTGCTGCTGCTCTTTGCAGCCGCATTGTGGGGCTTCGGCAACGTCTCGCAAAAGACGGTGCTGGTCCATCTCGACGCCATGAGCGCGGTAAGTCTGCGTTGTCTGATCGGCGGGCTGCTGGTGCTGCCCTTTGTCTTGACCGAAAGGCGAGTGGCGATCGGGGCGGGCTATTTTCCGAGCCTGGCCAGGGTGGGCGCGCTGTTCGCCATCTCCATCACGCTTCAGCAGCTTTGCTATCTGGGAGCCTCGGTCACGAATGCAAGCTTCCTGGTAAGCACGGCAACCGTGATGACACCATTGGCCGCCTGGTTGCTGGTCGGCGAGCGTCCGACGGCGGGCCTCACGATCGCTGCCGGGCTGACCCTGGTCGGAGCCCTGCTTTTGTCGGATGGGATCGGCGGCCTCAGCAGCGGCGATCTCACCGCCGTCCTCTCGGCTGCCTGTTATGCGCTCTGGGCGGTCGAGCTCGGCCGGCACATGCAGGCCCATGCGCGGCCGTTCACCGCCGCCGCGGCACAATTCCTCGGCGCCGCGGTCTTCGCCCTGCCGCTCGGGGCAATGCATGGCAACCTGTCGCTGGCCGCCGCATTCGCAGCCGGCCCGGAATTGGCGATACTCGGCGTCTTCTCCACCGCGATAGCCTTCGGCATACAGACGGTTGCCCTCCGCTTCACGCCTGCCAGCCACGCCGCCGTGATCGTCAGTGCCGAAAGCGTTTTCGGGGCGCTGGGCGCGGCGATCTTCCTGGGCGAGCGGAGTTCGTGGCCGGGCGCCTTGGGAGCAGCGATCATTCTCGGTGCGATCCTTTCCGTAGCACGATCGAACCGAACGCCGCGGGCACGCGAGTCCTTGCGGACTGCTTCGAACCAACTCTTCGACATTGCCCCTGCCTTTGCAACGGTGCCGGCAAGCGGGGCAGGCGAACGGCGCGTCAACAGTTCAGGTCCGGTGGAGGAATGCGATGACCACTGCCGCTGATCCGAACGTCGCCGTGTCGATCGCCGCCGGACAGGCCGCGGGGGTGCTGTGATGAACGCATGGACAGTCCTTCTTCCGCTTACACGTTTGAGATCAGCCCTTGGTGCCCGCATGAAGGGACCCGGCGGCTATTACAACAGTGGCAACGCGCTTGGCCTCGTCGTAGGTCTTGCAACCCAAATTGCGGCCGCGCCAGTCGGCCCGCATGAGGAAAGCGCTGCCATCGCGGCGGTGATGGACTATTTCGCGGGCAGCCATGGCACTGTTGCGCTCACCTTGGCTACCCTCGTCTTTTTCTGCGGCGGCGAAGCCTACCACCGAGCTTGGGCAAAGCCGGATGTTCCCGATCCCACCCTCAATCGTCTGGGCGACTTCCTCTCGGGATTAGGCGCAATCGGGCTCGGCATCGCGCTGTTGCTGCTCGGCGACCCGCTGCTTGCGGCGACCTCTGGCCTGCTGCATGCGCTCGGCAAGTTCGGCAGCGCCTTTCACAGGCCGGGCAGGCAGGTTCCGGTGTGGCCGACCGCTTGGCCCGATCCGTTCCGCAGTGCGGTGCTCGCCAGCAGGTTGCCGGCAGTGGTGGCGACAACCGTCGTCCTCGGCCAGGCTTTGCCGGTGGTCTGGTCGGGCGAGTCCTTCGCGGCACTCATCATGCCGCTGACGTTACTCGGCTGTTATCTTTTGTGGACCAAGGCCGATCTGCTGCTGTTCGGCGTTAGGTCCAAGGTCCCTCGTCAAATTTCCACATGTTGAAAATGGGCGGCTTTGACAACGATCGGTTGTCGAGATGGAGAATGGCATGGTTACAGATATGTATCAGGACGTCGGTCCCTCTTCTGGAGCGGTCTCCTTTCGCGGGCGGGTGCGGTCGATAGTCGGGGCCAATCTTTTTTCGCCCACAAAGCCATCGGGAAGGGGGCTGGCAAAGCGAGCCAATTCACTCCTGAGACTGGCGGGGATACTTGCAGCTTCTGCGTTCTGGAATTTCCCGGCCCATGCAGCGAATGTCGACGTTGCCATCGTGTTCGCGGTCGACTTCTCGTCGTCGATTGATCCAAAGATCGCCGATCTGCAGCGCGAGGGACATGCCGCAGCACTCACCTCGCCCGAGATCATCGCCGCCATCGGCCGGAATTACGTCGGCTGCATCGGCGTGGCCTACTTTGAATGGTCGAGCCCCGGACACGCACGCACCATACTGCCGTGGACAAGCATTTGCGGACTGGAAGATGCAAGAGCGGCAGCGGCGGAGATCAGCAGGAAAGGGGATACCGGCGTCATCCGTCGAGGGCGAGCCGGAACATCGGTTTCCTCGGCTATCGACATTGGCAGTCTTCTGCTGGACCAGTTTCCTGGAAATGCCGCCAAGAAAGTCATCGATATCTCTTCCAATGGTGAGAACAACGACGGACTTCCTGTTCAGCCGAGCAGGCTCAACGCCATTGCCAAGGGATATACGATCAACGCGATCGCCATTCCCACTGAAGACGACGATCCCGACAATTCGCTGGCATCCTATTTTGCCAAATCGGTCATTGGCGGTTCCCAGGCCTTCGTGATGACGCCGAAAGGGCCAAACGACTACAGCACGGCGCTTCGCCGCAAGCTGGTCACGGAAGTAAGCATGAACAACGAAGGACAATTCCCGCAACCGGCGGACGGGCGCTCTTCTCAACCATAATTCCGGGCAGTGGCGAATTGCTGCACGGCCGCGTAGGGCCGAGAGCAGAGGGCGGCTCCTGGCATCAGGCGGCTCCAACGATCCGATAATCGCTGCCGATATGAGTCACCCGAGCCGGCGCCGATTTGAGGCCGGCTCAGCCGCGGTGACCCCCCATGCCACCGCGGCGGCGGGAGCGCGGCTCATCCGATCGAGCGGAGCACACCACCGTCGACGCGTAGCGCGGCGCCGGTGGTCGCCGAGGCCTGCTCGGAGCAGGTGTAGACGACCATGTTCGCGACTTCCTCGGTTGTCGCGAACCGGTTGATGAGCGTGGTCGGACGCAGCGATTTCAGAAAATTATGCTCGGCGTCCGTTTGCGTGATGCCCTGCTCCTTCGCGGTGGCCTTCATCCAGCCGCCGAGTATCTCGGAGTCGGTCGGCCCCGGCAGGACAGCGTTGACCGTGACGCCGGTGGCACCGACAAGTTCGGCCAGCCCGCGCGACACGGCCAGCAACGCGGTCTTGGTCATGCCGTAGTCGATCATCTCCTTGGGGATGGCGAGCGCGGACTCGCTGCTGATGAAGACGACCCGTCCCCACCCGCGCTCGACCATACCCGGCATATAGTGGCGCGCGGCGCGCACGCCGCTCATCACGTTGAGCTGGAAGAGGTCGAGCCATGCGGCGTCGTCCTGCTCGAAGAAGCCATTGGGACGCGCAGTGCCAACATTGTTGACGAGGATGTCGGCATCCGGCGCCTGCGCCGCGAGGGCCGCCGAGCCCTCGGCCGTCGCGAGATCGGCGGCAATGCCGGTGAGGTCGGCGTCAGGCAGCAGCGCGCGCAGTTCCCGGAGCGTCGCGGCGACCCGCTCTTCCGTACGTCCATTGAGGACGACGGCGGAGCCTGCGCGCGCGAGCCCTTCGGCGATCGCGCGGCCGATGCCGGCGGTCGATCCCGTGACGATGGCCTTGCGGCCCTTGAGTTCGATGTTCATGCCCTTGATCTCCGATTACAGGTGGCCGGACGACCGGACAGATGGCCCGGAGGTCAGCTGATGCCGCTCAGCTAGATAAGCCGCGCGAGCGCACGCAGGCGTTCCGATGCTAGTGCCGAAAGACGCCGAGCCCGGGTGCTTGCCATGGACACCGCCATTTCCTGGCGGCCGAATATACAGGCAATGCCTGGCCAACAGCCCCAGATCTTATGATTGAATAGCTCATCGCGCTTCTCCTTCGTGGGCGGACGCATCGCCGCTGCCTCACGCCAAGAAGTAGGCGTGCCGAGGCGCGCCATGCAGTCGGAAGATATGCACTAGGGTGGTGCGAAATTGCACCGGAGGCTTCACGTGACCACGCGAACGTCTCGATGATCGACTGGGACGATATCCGTTACTTCCTCGCAGTCGCGCGCGACGGTTCGGTCCGAGCGGCGAGCGAGCGCCCCGGCGTGTCTGTTCGATCGTCCTGCGCCGCATCTCCCAGCTCGTCGATGTCGGACTGCCCGAAGGCAATGGCTTCGATCTGGCCGCCGAGATTCGCCGAAACAGCCAATGCGGCATCATCACGCTGACGGCGCTGGGCGGCAGCGATGACCGCATTCGCGGCTTCGACAGCGGCGCCGACATCTACCTAGTCAAGCACAGCACCTTGCGCGAGATAGAAGCGGCCGCCCGTAGCCTGCTGCGGCGGGCGGGCGACACGCCGGACGCCGCGGACGGAAACGAAGACCGCTGGGTACTCAATGGCTCCAATTGGCTGCCGACCGCGCCCAACCAGCATTCGCTAAAGCTGACGGCCACCGGGTTCGCTTTCCTCAATGTGTTGTCCAATCGCAAGGGCGAGGTGTGCCGGCGTGAAGATCTGGTGGAACGCTCGCCCGCCCCAAAGTCCATTTCGATAACCGCGATCTCGACGCGGTGGTCAGCCGGCCGCGCCGCAAGATCGAGCATCATTCCAAGCTGCAGGCACCGATCAAGGTCGTTTACGGGGTCGGCTATACGTTCACCGCCGCCGTGTCGGTGGAATGACCGTCGGCTCCCGGCGCGCTTTGAGGATCATGCGGTAAAGCCGGAGCATCATCGGATGGCGACTGTCTCGCGCACCTGATCGGCCGCGGCATCCAGAAAAGCCTGCGCGAGGTCGGGGTTGTTGACCACCCGCGAGAGCAGTACCGCGCCGACCATTGTCGAGAGAACGGCCATTGCCTTGTCGCCGGCCTTTTCGCCGTCGTCCTCGCCAACCCAACCGCCGAGCATCTCGAGATACTCCTTGATGCCGGCCTCGAATGAGGCCTTCACCTCGGCACCTTGCCTGGCCGCATCCGAGCCGAGCGCGACGACCGGGCAGCCGTCCATCTTTTCCGCGCGATGATCCATACTGAGGTAGAATGAGATCACCCCGTCGAGCGGTCTCCCAGGGTTTGCCGCCGTCGCGGCCGACCACTTGTCGGTGGCGCTTTCCATCGCGCGCCTGGATGCCTGCGCCGCCAGGTCGTCTTTCGACTCGAACTGCTTGTAAAAGGCGCCCTGGGTCAGCCCGGCGCCCTTCATCAGATCCTTGAGGCCAATGCCGTCAAAGCCTCGCTCCCGAAAAAGGCGGCTTGCCACATTGATCACGGTTTCGCGGTTTTCCGCGGCCTGAGTGCGACTTACGCGCATCGCCATCTCCTTTTTTAGATTGCATTCGTAATCTATACATTATATAGATGTCGAATGCAATCTAAAAAAGGAGATATGAGATGATCCGCAAAACCCTGAGTGCGTCCCTTCTGGCCGCGATGTTTCTTGCGCAACCGGCTTTTGCCGAGGAAGCAACCATCGGACGCCCGATCGAAGCTGCCAGCCTGCACGAGGGAAAGCTCGACATGGTGGTCTACTACGTCCCGGTCGCCGGCGACCTGCTGGAGGTCACCGCCACCTTCGCGCCGAAGACCGGAGGTGATCCGCTGCGCTTCGTCATGGGCCTTGCTGACGGCGACTCCGTGGCCTTTTCCATGCCGGGCCATCAGGATTCGCTTTATGCGTTCTCAAGGTCGGGCGAGGAGGTGACGATCTCGACAGAGACTGACACCTACCTGCGAGCCGACGCGACAATGCGCTGACGGGCAGACCCTGCGTGGCGTGGGCTGCGTCCGAACAGCTCGCCACAAGTGCCTTCGATCACGCTACCGAATGAGTTGGAGGAGAGTGAAATGCTATATAGCTATTTCGTCGAGAAATCGATCCGAAAGAGCTTCGATGACGTCAACAATCATCGCTGGGATGCGGCGGCGAAAGCACTCGCGCCGCATTTCCATCATCGGGTTGGCGGCGCCCACGCGCTTGGTGGAGAGCGCCACGACAAGGAAGCCCTGCGCCGCTGGTTTGAACGCCTCGGCCGTGTCCTGGCGCGTCTCGTGCAGCGCCTTCAACTGTTCCTGCACCTTGGCCAGCTTCTTCAGGCGGTCCTTGCGCGTGCTCATGTCACCTCGCCGGAGAGCCGACCTTGCACTGTACAGTTCGCCATGGGGGAGTCTGCATGTAGGCGCAGAAGTGCGCGTGCCGCCGAGTGCGGCGCAAAGCGGCCGTCCATAGCACGGCTGGCGGAATCGCATTTGCGTTAACAGCGCCGATCGTGGTCGCCCACTCACAAAAGATAATGCGCGACAAGCAGCCCGTTTCAACCCAAGCCTGTTTCTGCTTGAATACCCTCGATCCCGGAATGGAGCACAGCCCCATCTCAAACGACCCTTTCGCCGCGTTGCGGCAACGCTTCCTTGCCCGATGTGCCGACCAGCTGGCGGCGCTGAAGGCCACACGTGAGCGAAGTGCCGCGCCCGGGACTTCCGGCGATGCGCTGGCCCGCATCGCCCACTCGCTGGCGGGGGCGGCGGGGACATTCGGCTTTGCGGAGATCAGCGCGCGGGCGTCCGCGCTGGAGGCGCTGCTGATCGAGAAGGAGCATGAAGCGGCGGCAGAAGCCGCGCTCGACGCCCTGATAGCAGAGATTGAGCGGACGCTGCAATGATGCGTCCGGCCACGCCTATTTCTTGGCGCCCGACAGGCCGGTCCTGGTCATCTCGCCCCAGTTCTGGTCTGCCCGCAAGAATTGCCACCAGCCCTTCACGCGCCAGAAATTGTTGAGCTGGCGATAGCCAAAATTCTCGATCACGGCGACCGCGGTCAGCACGGCTAGGTCCCGGGCGCGTGGGAAGCGCTGGAGCTCGGCCTCTTCGAGGATGAGGGAACATACGCTCACACAGACGCCATAGGTGAAGATGAGCGAGGTGAAGGCCAAAAGATACTCCGCCGAAAGGATGCCAAGCAGCCAGAAAGCCGGGATCAGGATATAGCCCAGCACCTCCGCCACCGGCCCGAGCACGTCGACAATCAATATGTGGCCGAAACCGAGAAAGCCGACGCGGCCATAGCGCGGATTGAAAAGCATGGCGCGGTGGCGGAAGAAGCATTCGAGCGCACCGCGCTGCCAGCGCGTGCGCTGCCTTGCCAGAACGCTGAGCGATTCCGGCGCCTCCGTCCAGCACACCGGTTCGGGGATGAACTGGATGCGGTATTTGCGCCTGGCGTCCCGCATGTGGCGATGCAGCTTGATGACGAGGTCCAGGTCCTCGCCCATCGAACCCTTGGTGAAGCCGCCCACCGCCACCACTTCCGCGCGGCGGAACATGCCGAAGGCACCGGACACCAGCATCAGCGTGTTGATGCGGCTCCAGGCAAGCCGCGCCATGAGGAAGGCACGCAGATATTCGACTACCTGGAGCAGCGGCAGCAGGCGGCGCGGCAAATGGATCTCGCGCACCCTGCCGGCCTCGATTTTCGAGCCGTTTGCGATTCGGATCGTGCCACCCACGGCGATGGTGCGCTCGGGGTCGTCGATGAAAGGTTGGGCAGCGCGCATCAGCGCATCGGGCTCAAGGATGGAGTCGCCGTCTATTACGCAGAAGAGCGGGGCCCGGCAGACATTGATGCCGGCATTCTGGGCGTCGGCCTTGCCGCCATTCTCCTTGTCGACTACGAACAGCCGCTCGGTCATCGGCGAGGAATAGAGGCCGCGAATCGGCTTGTGCGCGAGCGCCTCCTCATAGGGCCGATGGAACTTCACCAGCCTGAAGGCCTCGATCAGGCTCTGCAGCGTCCGGTCCTTCGAGCCGTCATTGATGACGATCACCTCGAAATTGGGATATTCGAGCGCCAGCATGGAATGGACGCTCTCTACCACGTTCAACGCCTCGTTATAGGCGGGCACCAGCAGCGCGATCGGCGGTGCGACGTCGCTATAACGGTGCCAGAGCAGCGCCGAGCGCGCCACCGGCGGGCGCTTGGAAAGCGCATAGCCGGCGACGACGAGCTGCAGCAGATAGATCGTCGTCTGCGCCAGCCCCGCCCCAATGATGAACCAGGACAGGATGGTGGCGGCAAGAACGATTTCGTGGCTCCAGTCGGCGATCATGAGGCTGGCCCCTCGGCAAGAACGAGCGAGGCGGTGCGCTGACTGCGCGAGACCTCGCTTTTGGCAATCTCGCGCAGCAGCCGCTCTCCCGGCTGGCCGAAGGAGCGCAGCGCATTGGCGGCGGCATAGCGCACGTTCCACGCCTCATCGTCCATCAACCTGGCCAGTGGCGGGGCGAGTTCAGACAGGCCGAGCCGGCCGGCTGCATCGGCGGCGGCGCTGCGCACGTCCCAGTCGCCGTTTGCCATCGCGGTCGCCAGGATCGCCGACGCGTCAGCGTGTCCCGTGAGGCCGAGCGCGCGCAGCGCCGCGGCGGCCACCTCGGGCGAGGCGTCGCCGGCCAGGCGGGCGAAGAAATCGGCGAAGCGAAAGCCGCCGGCACGGGCAAGCGCGTCGATCGCAGCCGCCCGAATGAAGGGCACGGCGTCAGCGCGCGCGGCGCGGTCCGCGAGCTCGTCGAGGCGCGCCGGCGGCAAGCGCCTGAAAAGCTCGATCAGGCGCCGCGAGCGCTGACCCGCCACGCCGATCTTGCGCAGCGCAATGCCCAGCGGCGGCAGGCTGCCGAGATCGCAGAGCGCGATGGCGACGGCGATCCTGACCTCGCGCGAACGGTCGTGATCGAGCGCCGAAAGCAGGCTTGCCACCGCACCTTCCGAACGCAGGGCCGCCAGCATCTCGGCCGCGTGTATGCGATCGGCCACATTGCCTTTTTCCAGCTGCCTGCCGACAAGGGCCGGTAGGCCGCATTCGTTGAACGCCGCAAGGACGTCGTCATGCTCCTCGCCGCGCAGCATCGAAATGAACTCGAAGCCGGCGTTGATCGCCACGCCCGCCGGCACCGCGAGCACCGCTGCCTTCAGGGTCTCGCGGTCGCGGTTTTCGGTGAAGGCGATCAGCGCCGTCAGAAGCTGGCGCCGCTGGTCGGCCCCGGCTCTGCCCCAGCGCTCCTGCAGCACGCGCCGCGCGACCAGGGACAGCATGATCACCAGGGAAAGAGCGCTGAGCAATATGGACAGGTCCCAGATGTACCACATGGTCAGAACCGCGCGGTCAGTCCGAGCCCGAATATGCTTCGGTCGAACGTCGGGCGTTGCTCATGCGCGATGCTGGCGCGCAGCGTCAGTGGGTCGCTGACGTCCCAGGAAATACCGCCAAAGGCGGTGCGCGTCGGCACCAGCGTGCCGTCGGAGATTTCGGGGGCGTCCGCGTAGCCGCCGAACACATTGAAGTGCTGTGTCACCGCGAGGTCGGCGCGAAGCACATAGCCGTCAGCACGTGTGCCGATATCGTCTTGCGCATGCACCCAGCGGGCGGAAAGCCCCAGGCGGCCGTCGAGGACATAGCCCTGCACCCACGGTGAGATGCTGGTGACGCCGGTGTCGGCGAAATTGTCATAGCGGGCGTCGATGTTGAGCGTTAACGGTCCGAACGCCTTTGCCGGGGCCACGACCTGCCACGAAGCGCCGGCGCCGATCGAATAGCGCGCCAGGAAATCCGCGTCCGGGGTCGCCGCAGCCAACGCATAGGCGGAGAATGCGGGCGAGAAGGCCCGATCGACACGGCCCTCGATCTGGATGTCGGTGTGGCCAAAGCGGGTGGCCAGCCGGGTGCGGCCGGAAACCGTCATGCGCGGCGACAGCCGATAAGCAAGACCGGCCGAACTGTCGGTCCAGTCGCCGAGCCCGTCGGTGAGATCGCTCACCTCGCTTCCGAGGTCGAGCCGCCATTTGCGCGGCGGCGGCACGGCCAGCCTCTGCTCGATATCGGCAGAGCCCGGCTCGATGGCGAGCGCTTGCTCGTAGGCCTGCCGCGCGGCGTCGTCGTCACCCTCGGCGCGGCGCACATCGCCGATCCCGACCAGCGCCTCAGCGTTGCGCGGATCGGCCGCAAGCACGCGCTTGAATGACTGCCCGGCGCGCGCGTAGTCGGCCTCAAGCAACGCTACTCTCGCGTCCAGGTCGAGCGCCTCGACATTGTCCGGCGCCGAGGCCAGCAGACCGTCGACCAGGGCGCGGGCGCGCGGCGCGTCGCCTTGCCAGATCGCCAGGCGGACCTTGCCCAGCCGCGCGTCGAGAAGGCCGGGCTTTGTTGCCAAGGCGCGGTCGAAGAAATGCCCGGCTTCGTCGAAGCGCTGGCTGGAGCCCACGACCAACCCAAGGGCGACCATGACGTCAGTGTTCTTCGGCGCCAGCCTTAGCGCCCGGCGATAAATCTTCTCTGCATCGGGCAGCTTTCCCGCCGCACGCAACCGCCTGCCCTGTTCCATCAGGCCAGCGACAGGATCGGGCCGCTGGTGAGTTGGCTGCTTCGAAGGCGCCGCGGCAGCCGGAGCCGGTTTCGCCTGGCTGGCCAGCTTCGCCTTGCCGGCCTGCTTGGCCTTGCGGATATTCTCGACAAGTGCGGCGGCATCGGCATTGCCGGGATCGGTCTGGGCGACCGATTCAGCGAGCGGCAGCGCGGCATCCAGATTGCCGGAGCGGAACTCAACTTCCGCCATGCCGAAGCTGGCGTCCCGATACGCCGGGGCAAGGGAAAGCGCCCTGGAAAAGGCATCGCGCGCGGCCGGCAGCTTGTCGCGGCCGAGCTCGGCAAAGCCGAGCTGGACCAGAGCGTCGGTATTGTCGGGCTTGAGCGCCAGCGCGCGCCGAAAAAGATCCGCCGCCTCCTCGAAATGCTGCGCTTGCCTGGCCTTGACGCCGGATGCATAGAGCTCGTCGACCGTCTGCGCCAGCGCGGCGCAGGAAGGCGCTGCGATCGCCAGGACCAGGCATGCGGCCAGAGCTGCGCGCCGGCTGCGCCTCATCAGCGTTTCCCGCCCTTGCGCGAGATCAGACGCGCGAGCCGGGCCAGAAGCTCCTCGGGGATGAATGGCTTGACCAAATAGTCGTCGGCTCCCTTCTCAAGGGCCGAGACAATGTCCCTTTCAGCCTTGCGGGCTGTCAGCATAATCACCGGTGTTTCCGACAGAGCCGGGTCGCCCTTGATGCGGGTCAGCACCTCGAGACCGTCGGCCTTGGGCATCATAGCGTCGAGCACAATGATGTCGGGGCGTTCCTGCTCCGACTTCACCAGCGCTTCGGCTCCGTCCACCGCTTTGATGACCTCGTATCCCTTGGCCCTCAGCCTGAATTCCATCAGCTCGAGCAACAAGGGATCATCATCGCAGATCAGAACTCTTGCCTTCGCTCCATCCACCAGTCCTGCTCCGATCGCGCCTCGTTGCCCCCCGGAGTGATCAACCCATGAACCGACATCCGCCAAAGCGGTCCATGCCAGAAATCCGCGCGGCTTTGCCCGCGGCCGCTAACGTCGTGCAATCATAGATAAAGCCGATTCGCGACGGCAGCATTTCGATACAATCACTAGATGAATATCGGCCCATGGTATAGGGAGCCGTAAACGGCAAACAGCGCCTTGCCGACCGACTTCTTGCCGTCACCTTCGCTGGCGCGCCCAGGCAGGGCCATCGCGCCGCCGGAGCAGCTTCCTCACTTCACCTGCAAGCGCCAGCGGATCGAAGGGTTTGGCGATGACCCCGACCGCTCCCATGGCGAGATAGCGCTCGACCTGATGCGTTTGCGTACGCGCCGTGATGAACGCCACGGATATTGATGCCGTCAGCGGCGAATCGGCCAGGCGCGTCAGTGTTTCAGGCCCATCCATGTCCGGCATCATCACATCGAGCAGGATGAGGTCGGGCTGCCAATCGGCAGCTTCGGTCAGCGCCACGCCCCCCGAGGAGCAGGACCGCACCTCGAATTCCGGATCGAGTTCGAGCGACATTTGGGCAATCTCGCGAATATCGTCCTCGTCATCCACATAGAGGATCCTTGCCGGCATCATCGTCACTCCTTGGCATGGGTCGGGGCGACGTCGTGGCGTGACGAGGCCAGCATGTTTCTGACCAGCTTCGCGACGTCTATTTCAGAGGCCTTGGTCTTGGTCATGATCGCCTGCACCCCGTCGCCGAGCTTCTGGTCGAGTTCCGCGGCCGAGAAGACGATCACACGGGTGTCTAGCGGCAGATCGGCGAGCAGATCCAGCCCTGATCCGTCGGGAAGCGCGATGTCCAGGATGATCAGATCGAAGCGATGAAGCGCGATAGCCTGCTGGGCCTCCTTCAGCGTTTTGGCCGAGGTTATCGAGACGCCGGAACCCAGTCCCTCCGACATCACCGCGAGCACGCCCTCGTCGTCCTCGACATGGAGGATTTTCGGCTTCGGCTCGATCCTGCTTGCGACAATCTTGGCGAGAGCGGCGTGAAGCCGCTCCGAATCCACCGGCTTCTCCAGCCAGTCGACGATGCCGACAGCCGTCCCGTTCAGCGTCCGCCTGGCCTCGTCGGCGACAGCGGAGATGACGATGACCGAAATGTCGGAATTCACAGGCGATGCCCTTATGTCGTGGAAGAGCTTGATGCCGGATTCCCCCGCCAGCTTGATGTCGAGCGTCAACGCCACGTAATCACGTGACCGCAGAAGCGCCTTGGCGGTGGCGATGTCAGGTGCGACGTCGCTGGAAAAGCCCTCCGCATCCAGAAGCGCAGCGATCACTGCCGCGACGTCGGTCTCGTCCTCGCAGATGAGAACACGCATGCGGCCATCGGGCTTCGGCGGCGGGCGCTCCGGCGAAGCCGGCTTCGCGTCGTGCCTGGGCGCTTCGGCAAGGTCGACGTGGAACGAGGTTCCCTTGCCTTCCTCTGTCTCGAAGGAAACGGCGCCGCCCAGCTTTTCCATGATAGTTTTGACGATACTCAAGCCTAGGCCCGTGCCCCCCTTCTTGCGGGTGCTAGACGCATCGGCCTGCTCGAACTTGCCGAATATCCGGCTGCGGAACGCTTCCGGGATGCCTGCTCCCTGGTCGACCACCGATATGCGCAGCATGTCGCGGTCACGACGCTCGAGCTTCACCATTACGGTGCCGCCGGGATCGGAGAACTTGATCGCATTCGACAGCAGGTTGGCCATCACCTGATGCAGACGGTCCGGGTCGATATTGGCCTCGGCGCGCGGAGCATCGTCGACCAGGACGATGCGGATCCTGTTCTCGGCCATGTAATTGGAACTGGCGGCAATAGCCTGCTCCAGCACCGGGCGGACAGCCATCTGCTTGATCCTGAAGGCGACTACGCCCGATTCGATCTTCTCCATGTCGAGGATGTCATTGATGAGAAGGACCAACCTTTCGCTGTTGTTGTGGGCGATGTTGACGAGGTTGGCGGCCTTGGGTGGCAGTTCGCCCGCGACGCCTGCCGCAATCAGGCCGAGCGAGCCGCGGATCGACGTCAGCGGCGTGCGCAACTCGTGGCTGACCGTCGAGATGAAGTCGTTCTTGAGCTGAGCGTTTCGCTTCTGCTCGGTGATATCGCGATTGTAGGTGATGACGCCGGTGATCCTGCCGGCCTCGTCGCGGAAAGGAGCTTTCAAGGTGTAAAGCCAACCCTGCCTGCCATCTGGAAACAGTGCGGGCTGATCGATGCGCAACGTTTGCCCGGCCTCCAGCGCGCCCGTCTCATCCTCCCTGAAGCCTTCGGCCACCTCCTTCGGATAGAAATCGAAATCCGTCTTGCCGATCAGATCCTCGACCGAAGCGGCGCGCATCATTTCGGCAGTGGCTGGATTGGCGACGACGAAGCGGCCGTTGACATCCTTCACGTTTAGGCAATCCGGCAACTCGCGAACCATGGCGCGATAGATCATGTTGGACATGGCGAGGTCACGCCGCCGCTGCTGGCGATCGAGCAGCACGCCGATGATGAAGGTGCCGAGGAAGCGGAACACTAGCGACGGGAGCGTGCTCTGCTGCACAAAGCTGGCGACGACCTGCGGGGGGATGATCAGAAGGGTGATCAGTCCGGCCAGCGAGACTGACACGCCGAGGCCGAGTATATCGAACATAGTGCGCGACCGGGCCGCGACGATGTGGTGCCATGCCAGACCGACCACGGCGGTGATCAGGATGCTCATGACGCCGGCGCTGGCACCCTGCCCGCCAAGATAGAGCCGATAGGCGATGGAGCCGGCAGTAGCGATCAACATCGCCGGCCACCCGCCGAAGAACGCGGCGGCTGCGACGAAAGCGGCGCGCAGATCGACGACGAAGCCGGAGACGGACAGAGCCGTCGCCATGGAAATGATCGCGCCCACGCACATCACCCCGCCGAGAAGCAGCGACTGAGTTCGCTGCGGAAGACGTCCCGTGAAATCTGCCACAAGGTCCCAGGCGACGACCAAGATGGAGACCAGGGCAAGATTGGCGAGGAGTGAGTGCCAGATATCGGTCATGATTTTCCGGCTCCTTTTCTCCGATTCATATTGGCAAAACCTATCCAAGCTCTAAAGAGGCTGCGCGTCAGCCACCGGTGTAGGACTGAAGGCGTCCCGCGCGACGATATGGCAGGCGTCTTGGTTGCGCGCTCCTCGAGCATCAAGTCGACACTTGATCTCTTCGGCGCAACTCCAGCTTCGAATTGACCATGGCTGTTCTTAGGCGTCCGCTTACGGGCCGAGCAAGGACTGCTCGTATGGCCGACACGACGCGCAAAGTGGCCATATGCGCTTTTCCCCTTGCAGAACTGCCTCCTTTACTCCTGCCCCCGCTTCTGCGCGATCAAATCGAGGCGTTCGCGGTCGGAGCGTTCGCGTTCGTCGCGGTTGCGCATCTCCTTGTAGGCGCGCTCGACCATGTTGGTGCGCGCGGTTGCCGACGCGACGAGGCCGGCTTCCTGCCTGGCGCTTTCGAGGTTCGCCTCCTGGCGCACGACGGCCTGGGCGATGCGGCGGTGGTAGAGATCCGGGAAAAGACCGGAGAGGGAATTGTCCTTATCGAAATGCTCGACCAGTTCCTTGGCCTCGGCTTCGGCGGCATTTGCGGCAGCGAGGAGGGTGGCGTGGCGCGTCTCGTGCAGCGCCTTCACCTGTTCCTGCACCTTGACCAGCTTCTTCAGGCGGTCCTTGCGCGTGCTCATGTCACCTCGCCAGCGTCAGGTCGACAAAGCCGTCGACGAACAGCGACAGCATGGAGCCCACGGCGAAATAGAAGATGAGCATGCCGCCGGCGATGACGAAGGGCTGGGAGATGAAGTAGATCGGGATCTGCGGCGTCAGCTTGTTGACGAAGCCGATCGTGAGATTGACGAGAATGGCATAGGCGACGAAAGGGCTGCCGAGGCGGATGACCAGGAAGAAGGTGTCCGACACGGTGTCGGCGACATCGACCAGTGCCGCCTGCGGGTTGAAGAAGACGTTGACCGGCGCGACCGTATATGACGTCACCAGCGCGCGTATGATCTCATGGTCGAAGTCGAAGACGAACAGCAGCAGCAGCGCCGAGAACGAGATCATGGCGGCGAGCGCCGCCTGCGGTTCGGGCTCCTCGATCGCCGGTCCGCCCGAGCCGCCATAGCCGATCAGCATGGCGATGGCCGACCCCATGAAGCGCAGGGCTTCCATGTAGAGCCTGGTCATGGCGCCGATCAGGCCGCCGACCAGGAGTTCGGAAACGATCATCGGCACCAGGATCTGCGGACGCGGATCGACGAAGGGAAAGATCTTGTCCCACAGGAAGGCGAGCAGGCCGCCGGTGGCGGCGACCGCAACGAACAGCCTGACCTGCACCGGGATGCGGGCGCTGGACAGGCCAGGCATCAGCATGAAGCAGGCGCCGATGCGGCAGAAGGCGAGGAACGCCGCGATGACGACCGATTGCGAGAGAACGCTCACGATATGGTCCCGAGCACCCTGATCTCGACGCCCTTGGCGATTTCGACATGGGAGAGCACCGGCAGCGTGGTGAACAGGCGCTCGATGATCATACGCACATAGGGACGGGCGTCGGGCGCGGTGACAAGCACGAAACGCTCGCCGGCTTCGAGGAATTTCTTGATCGCCTTGGTGGCGTCCTGGCCGAATTCTTCCAACTGGCGCGGATCGATGTCGAACTCGCGGACCTCGCCCTTGGCGTCGCGCTTGAGGCTCTGATGGAAGGCGAGGTCCCAGCGGTTGCCGAGACGCAGCACCTTGAGCACGCCGCCTTCCGAAAGGTCGCCGCAGATCTGCTGCGCCATGCGGATGCGCACATGCTCGACGATCTGCTCGGTGCGGCGCACATGCGGCGCGATCTCGGCGATGGCTTCGATGATCAGGTGCAGGTTGCGGATCGAGACACGTTCGGCGAGCAGCAGCTTCAGCACTGCCTGCAGGCCGGGATAGGAGATGTGCGTGGTGCAGATCTCGTCGGCGAGCTTGCGGTATTCCTGATCCTGGCGCTCCAGCAGCGCCTTCATGTCCTTGTAGGAGAGGAGCTGCGGAAGGTTGTTGCGGATGACCTCGGAGAGGTGGGTGAGCAGCACCGACATGTTGTCGGCAAAGGTGAAGTTCTCGCGCTTCAGATCCTCGGCGAATGTTTCCATGACGGAATAGGCGCGCATGCCGAAGGCCGGCTCGCGGATCTCCTCGCCCGGAATTTCGGGGACATCGCGGTTGCCGAGCAACACCATGATCTCCCCAACGCGCATCGAATATTCGGCGACGACCGTGCCGTGCACCTTGATCTGGTAGCTTTTCGGCGGGATGGCGAAATCGTCGGCGACGCGCACTTCGGGCACGACGAAGCCATATTGCTGGGCGAATTTCTTGCGCATCTTGGCCATGCGGAAGACCAGCTCCTGATGCGAGACCAGCAGCCGGGTCGAAAGCTGCTTGCCGATCAGAAGTTCGATCTCGGCGGTAGCCAGCGAGGCCTTGACCGAGTTCTTCTCTTCCTCGGCCTTGGTCGCCTTCTCCTGGTTCTTCAGCGCCTCGGCCTCGGCCATGGCCCGGTTGTGGCGCATCGGAATGACATAACCGAGGCCGGCCATGCCGCCGGCGAGCGCGAAGAAGGGAAAGAAGGGCAGGCCGGGCATCAGGCCGAGCAGCACCAGCAGCGCCGCCGCCACATAGAGCGCGCGCGGATGCGCGCCGAGCTGGCCGAACACGGCCTGGTTCGTCGAACCGCGCGTGCCGCCCTTGGAAACCAGCAGGCCGGCGGCGAGCGAGACGATGAGCGCCGGGATCTGGGTGACCAGACCGTCGCCGACCGACAGCTTGATGAACACGTCGGCGGCCTCGCCCATGCCCATGCCGTGCCTGATATAGCCGATGGCGATGCCGCCGACGATGTTGATGGCGGTGATGATGAGGCCGGCGATGGCGTCGCCGCGCACGAATTTCGAGGCGCCGTCCATTGAGCCGAAGAAGGAGGATTCCTCTTCCAGCTCGCGGCGGCGCAACTGCGCTGTCTTGTCGTCGATCATGCCGGCGGAGAGGTCGGCGTCGATCGACATCTGCTTGCCGGGGATGGCATCGAGGGTGAAACGGGCGCCGACCTCGGCGATACGGGTGGCGCCCTTGGTGATGACGATGAAGTTCACCACGATCAGGATCATGAAGACGATCAGGCCGATGACGAAATCGCTGGCCATGACCAGTTTGGAGAAGCCGGCGATGACGTAGCCGGCGGCATGCGTGCCTTCATTGCCGTGCGACAGGATCATGCGCGTGGTGGCGATGTTGAGCGACAGCCGCAGCATGGTAGCGATGAGCAGCACGGTCGGAAACGAGGAGAAATCGAGCGGCCGCTGGATCCACAGCGCCACCATCAGGATCAGCACCGAAAGGGCGATCGAGAAGGCAAGGCCGACGTCGATGAGAAAGGCCGGGATCGGCAGGAACAGCACGGCCAGGATGATGACGATGCCCAGCGCGAAGAAGACGTCGCGGCCGTTCTTGGCCACGGCGCCGGGCTGGATGCTTTCGCTTATCGCCATTCTAGTCCTCGAAAACCCTGGGGCTGCCGAGCATGCGACAGCCCGGCGAGGGTAGCTGGCCAAGCTTGCGCGAGGGTGGGAGAGTGGGCCTGCCCAACCATCGAAAGGAAATCTCATGCTGCTGATCATCGGCACGGTTCGTCTGCCACCCGACAAGCTCGAACAGGCAAGGCCAGCGATGGAACGCATGGTTGTTGCCAGCCGTGCCGAGCCCGGTTGCCTCGCATATTCCTATGCGCAGGATGTCCTCGATGCCGGGTTGATCCGGGTCACGGAAGTCTGGAGCGACAGGGCGGCGCTCGACGCACATTTCGCCGCGCCACACCTTGTGGACTGGCGCGCAAGCTGGCCGTCGCTCGGCATTGGCGAGCGCAATCTCGTGCTCTACGAGGCCGGCGACCCGAAGCCGACCTGAGCGCTTCGCGGTCCGATTTCCACAAGCCGTGGCGGAGGCTCAGGATCTGGCGGCATCTGCCGTAGCAATTGCGACCAGCCAACGTCTGACTGTTCTTTCTTCCTCGGCCGACAGGCCTTCCGTCAGGTCGCGCTCGATTGCGCGCACCCGCTCCCGACACGCTCGCAGCAGCGCCCGGCCGCTGTCGCTGAGGTCGAGGTGCACTATGCGGCCGTGAATTGCATGCGGCTTGCGAACCAGTGAGCCGGCCCGCTCGAGATTGGCGACAATGACGCTGAGCGTTTGCGGGGTGAGCAAGGCCAGCCGGGCGAGATCGGCATTGGAAAGGCCGGGGTAGGCGGCCAGCATGGTCAGTGTCACGAACTGCGGCTGCGTCACGTCGAGATCGGCGAGCGCTCGTTCGACCCTGAGCCGATGGGCGCCCGCCGCCTGCCGCAGGAGATAGCCGATATAGCCTTCTTCGCCACGTTTGCCTTCGCCCGGAGCCGGGATCGAGGGGCGCTGATTTGGCTTGCGCATAATGTAAGAGCTCTTATATGTTGTTCGAACCCTGATATTATCGCAGTGCAAGGACGATGACGATGGCCTATCGAATTTTTCTCGCCGGTGCCGCAGGCGCAGTCGGGCAGCGGCTGATCCCCCAATTGCTGGCCGCCGGTCATCAGGTGACGGGCACCACGCGCAATGCGGACAAGGCCGCCAGGCTGGAGACGCTTGGCGTCGAGCCCGTGCTGGTCGATGTGTTCGATGCGCACGCGCTGTCGCGCGCCATGCTTGGCGCCCGACCCAACATGGTCATCCATCAGCTGACCGACCTGCCGGCGGGCCTAGATCCGAGCCGCATGGGCGAGGCGGTCGTACGCAATGCCCGTATTCGGGACGAAGGCACCCGCAATCTGGTCGCCGCCGCTGCGGCGTCCGGCGTCCGCCGCCTGATCGCGCAGAGCATTGCGTGGGCTTATGCGCCCGGCCAGCAGCCCTACACCGAAAGCGACCCGTTGGATGCCGATGCCGAAGGAAACCGCGGCATAAGCGTCAGGGGTGTCATTGCGCTGGAGACGACCGTGCTGAACGGGCCGTTTGCCGGCGTCGTCCTGCGCTATGGCCAGCTCTACGGGCCGGGAACTGGAACCGAGGCGGCTGGCGGCGCGTCGCCGCTCCACGTCGATGCAGCTGCCTATGCCGCGCTGCTCGCACTCGACAAAGGCGCGCCCGGCATCTTCAACGTAGCCGAACCCAATGAGGCTGTCTCGACGCGAAAGGCGGTCGAGGAACTCGGCTGGCGCGCCGATTTCCGCCTGCCTGTCTGAAGCAATCCACGCGGAGACATCGACATGATCAGCAATCAGGCTCGCCGGCGCACCGGCCAATTTCTCATCGGCATCAGTGCCGTCGCGGTTCTGTCGGCAGTGTCGGCAAAGTGGGCCGGCCCGGGTTTCATCGGCGCCGTGCTCCCTGCAATGGAAGGCCACATGCATATGGAAGGCGCCGATGCCGGCAGTCCCTCCGCGGCACGGCCAAAGACCGTCGTTACGCCCGTTTCCTGTGAAAAGCTGCCGAATGTGCCGGGCAAGTCGATCACCACAGCCGTCGTCGAATTCCCCCCGAATGCCTATACGCCTCGCCACCGTCATCCCGGCTCGGTGAGCGCCTTTGTGCTGGAAGGCACGCTGCGCTCGCAACTGGCGGGCGGTCCCGTCGGCATCTACGTCAAGGGACAAACCTGGTTCGAGCCGCCCGGCGCAGTCCATCTCTTCGCCGAGAATGCCAGCACCACCGAACCCGCCGAACTGCTGGCGACCTTCATTGCCGACGACGATTGCGGACCACTGACAATCCCGGACTGACGGCAACGCCGATCGTTTCGCAGACAGGGCAGAAAGACCGCAATCAGCCGGTTTCCTGGCCATAATGGCGCCTTTGATGTCGGCATTGTGGTTGTCATGCCGTACCGCCCGGCGTATCAGGCGGGTCTTCCATTGCCTTTCATGTAGGCGAGCCGCCCCGGTGCTTTCCAGGAACCACAGCGAAGTCTACGCCCGCCGGCTGCGCGCGGTGCTCATCAATTCGATCCCGCTGCTCGAAGCGCGAGGCATCGCGGTTGTCGTCCTTGCCGGCATCGTCGGCGTGATGGCGGGCATACTGGTCACCGCGATGAGCCAGATCGTGCAGGATCTGCACGGGCTGTTGTTCGGCGTGCAGCCCGGCGGCCGGCTTTCCGGCATGTTCTCGCTCGGCCACCCCATGCAGGCCCTGATCCCGGCGATCGGCGGCATCCTGCTCGGGCTGACGGTGCTCTGGCTGAGAAAGAGGAGATTCCGCACGCCTGTCGACCCGATCGAGGCCAACGCGCTCTATGGCGGTCGCATGTCGCTGACCGATACGTTCATCATCGCCGGCCAGACCATGATCTCCAGCGGTTTCGGCGCCTCCGTCGGGCTGGAAGCCGGCTACACGCAGGTCGGTTCCGGCCTGGCTTCGCGGCTGGCGCGGCTGTTCAAGCTGCGCCGCAACGATGTCCGCATCCTGGTCGGCTGCGGCGCCGCCGGTGCCATCGCGGCGGCTTTCGATGCGCCGCTTACCGGCGCTTTCTATGGTTTCGAACTGGTCATCGGCATCTATTCGGTCGCCAATGTGGTGCCTGTCATGACCGCGGCGATCTCCGCCTCGCTGACCGCCGAGATGTTCGGTGGCGTGCCGTTCCCGCTGGAGCTTGCGGGCCTGCCGGCACTCACGGCCAGCCAGTACGTGCCCTTCCTGCTGCTTGGGCTGCTTGGCGGGGCCGCCTCGATCGCCATCATGCATCTGGTGACGCTGGTCGAACGCGCCTTTGCCAAACTGTCAGTCGATGCCTCGCTGCGTCCCGTCATCGGCGGCGTCATCGTCGGCCTGCTTGGGCTCGTTACGCCGCAGGTGCTGTCGAGCGGCCACGGCGCGCTGCATCGCGAATTCGCCATGAACTATGGGCTGAGCGTGGTGGCCAGCGTCTTCGTGTTGAAGCTGGCGGCTTCCGCGATCTCGCTAGGTTCGGGGTTTCGGGGCGGACTGTTCTTCGCTTCTCTGTTTCTTGGCGCCCTGCTCGGCAAGGCATTCGCCGATGTGATGGCTTTCATCTCGCCGTCGACCGGCATCGATCCCGCCGTCGCTGCCGTTGTCGGCATGACATCGCTGGCGGTCGGCGTCGTCGGCGGCCCGCTGACGATGACGTTCCTGGCGCTGGAATCGACCCGCGACCTGACGCTGACCGGCGTCGTCCTGGCGGCCTCGATCATGGCGGCGATCCTGGTGCGCGAAACCTTCGGCTACTCCTTCTCGACGTGGCGCTTTCATCTGCGCGGCGAGACGATCCGCAGCGCCCATGACGTCGGCTGGATGCGCAGCCTGACCGTCGGCTCGATGATGCGCAAGGACATCAAGACCATCAATGCCGACACGACGCTTGCGGCCTTCCGCAAGCAGGTGCCGCTGGGTTCGGCCCAGCGCGTCATCGCCGTTGACGCCGGCGATCAGTATGTCGGCGTGCTGATCGTTGCCGAACTGCACAGCGACCTGTCCGACGGCGAAACGGCGGTGCGCGATCTCGCGCAATACAAGGATGCCGTCCTAGTGCCGAGCATGAACGTGCAGTCGGCCGCCGAGACCTTCCAGCGGGCCGGCGCCGAGGAACTGGCCGTGGTCGAGGATTTCACCGACCACATCGTGCTCGGACTGCTGACCGAGGGCCATCTGATGCGGCGCTATGCCGAGGAGCTGGAAAAAGCGCGCCGGGATCTGTCGGGCGAAGGGTAGGTCAGGCGAAGGTAGGCTGCCGAGCCGGCCCGGCTGAGCTCTTGCAGGCGAAGCTGCCGTGGCCAAGCTTGCTCTCCACCCTACATCAGCAGACCATGGCCGACCGCACACCATATCCGCCGCTCAACACGCTAAAGCCGGTTTCGAAGGACATCTGGATCGTGGATGGCCCGGTCATCCGCTTCGGCATGCCTTGGCCGAAAATGCGGTTTCCGACGCGGATGACCATCATCCGCGTCAACGACGGCGATTTGTTCGTCCATTCACCCACCTTGCTAACAGAGAGCCTCAAGGCCGAGATCGCCGGGTTAGGCAAGGTCCGCTACATCATCGGGCCGAACCGGATCCACTATTGGTGGATTCCGATGTGGCGCAGGGCCTTTGCGGATGCGGGTATCTGGCTGGCACCGCGGATTCGCGAGCAGGCGGGCGACAGGATCGATTTCGAGGCGAACGAGCTTGGTGCCGAGAGGGGCTACCCATGGGACGATGACCTCAAGTCGCTGCCGGTGGAAGGCAGCTTCATGACAGAGATGGTGTTCTTCCATTCCGTCAGCCGAACATTGATCCTGACGGACCTGATCGAGAATTTCGAACCGCGGAAGCTTGGCTGGCCGTGGCGCTGGCTTGCCAGGGCGGCTGGTGTCGTCGATCCGGATGGCAAGACGCCGCGCGATTTGCGATTGACCTTCCCCAGGGGGCAGCTCAAGGCGGCGGTCGAAAAGATGATAGAATGGAATCCGGAACGCGTGATCATGGCGCACGGCCGTTGGTACGAACGCGATGGCGTCGCCGAGTTGAAGCGCGCGTTCCGCTGGCTGGGTCCGCTCTAACGCTTTGTCTTGATGCAAGCCCGAACGAAACGTCTTCGCCTTTCCTGCACTCCTAATGCTCGATCGGCCCCTTTGCCATGACCAGCGCCGTGCCCGCGGTGGTCGGGCGCTCGATCACGCGGCGCACCCGCGGCGGCTCGTCGCCGCTGTGCAGTGCCCGCAGGCGCTCGCCGACCATGGCGTCGGCTTGGGTGATGCGGCCGTTGTGCCTGACATATTCGAGCCAGGTCGGCGTGTGGTAGTGCTCGATCCAGATCGCCGGATTTTCGAGATCGCGCGCCAGCGTCCAGTTGCGGGCACCGTCGCGGCGGCGGATGCGGCCGCGCTCGGCCATGGTGGCCAGGAACTCCGGCACGTCCTCGTCGCGGATGATGTATTCGATCATGATGGCGATGGGACCGCTGCGCGGCTTCAGGTCGAGCGCGAGATGCGGCTCCTTGAAGCGGTTGAGCGGATCGAGGTTCAGCACCTGCTGCTGCGGCAGCGGCAGCACGAGGCCGATGGCGCCGCCAGCCAGCATGGCGATGGCCGCCGCGATCAGCGCTGCCCCGGCACCATGCGCGTCGGCGACGATGCCCCAGATCCAGCTGCCGAGCGCGATGCCGCCGAACGTCGCGGTCTGATAGACCGACAGCACCCGGCCGACGACCCAGCGCGGCGTTGCCATCTGCACGGTGACGTTGAAGTGCGAAAGCGCGATCACCCAGCACGCGCCGCCGACCAGCAGGCCGAGCGATGTCTGCCAGGCATTGTGGCTGAGGGCGGCATTGAAGGCGCAGACGGCGAAGCCGGCGAAGGCCGAGCGCACCATGGTCTCGCTGGACAAAAGCTGGCGCAGCCGCACGCTGATCAGCGCGCCGCCGACCGCGCCGATGCCGAAGGCGCCCAGCATGATGCCATAGGTCAAGGCATCGCCCTTGACGACGTCGCGCGCCACCAGCGGCAGCAGCGCCAACACCGCGCCGGCGCTGAAGCCGAAGGCGGAGCCCCTGACCAGCACCTTGCCGATATTGGGCGACATGGCGACATAGCGCAGGCCCGCGCCCATGGCCGCGCCAAGCGATTCGCGCGGCAGCGTCGATGGCTGTACCTGCGGCTTCCAGCGCGCCAGCACGACGATGAGACCGATATAGCTCACCGCGTTGGCCGCGAAGGCGGCCGCCGCCCCGGCTGCGGCGACGATGATGCCGCCGATCGCCGGACCGACGCTGCGGGTCAGGTTGAAGCCCATCGAGTTCAACGCGACGGCGGCCGGCACCTTGTTGCGGGGCACGATGTCACCGACGGAGGCTTGCCAGGACGGGCTGTTCAGTGCCGTGCCGCTGTCGATCAGGAAGGTGAAGGCAAGCAGCGTCCACGGCGTCATCAAGCCGGAATAGGTGAACAGGGTCAGAAGCACCGAGACGACCAGCATGAAGGTCTGGGCGACCAGCATGACCTTGCGCCGGTCGAAGCTGTCGGCGATGGCGCCGGCGACGAGCGCGAACAGCATGATCGGCAAGGTGGTCGAGGCCTGCACCAGCGCGACCTGATAGGGCGAGGTGGCGATCGTGGTCATCATCCAGGCGGCGCCGACGCCCTGGATGAGGCCGCCGAAATTCGACACGAGGCTGGCCGACCACACGGCGCGGAAGATGCCGTGCCGGAACGGCGCCAGCGCCGAAACGCTCTCGCTCTCCGGCTTTTCGTCAATCATAGGAAAGGCCCTGCCATGGCTTGCCGATCGTTGCGGTGATCCGTTTCCCCGGATGGTTTGCCGAAACTATGGCATCGTGCCGCAAAGAGCGAACGTCTTGAAAAAAAGATCATGGTCCAACAAGGGGATAGAGGAGGACCACGCAGCCGTGCGACTTTGCTTCGATGCCGCGCCGCGCATGCACCCTATGCCCTACATGGTCCGCCATCGGCGACTGCCGAGACGTCGTCGGGACAGAACGGTCCGGCTCGCCGCAAGCAGCGGCTAGAACCCGTTTTCAATGCGTTCGAAGACGACGTTGGTGAAGGCCGATATCTGGCTGCCGATAAAGGGACCGGTCAGCGCCGCCACGAGCATGATGGCGACGATCTTCGGCACGAAGGTCAAGGTGATCTCCTGGACCTGCGTCAGGGCCTGGATCAAGGCGATGCCGATACCCACCGCCATGGCGACCAGCACCACCGGCGCGGATGCGGTCAGCACCGTCCACACCGCGTACTGGACGATGTCGAGTGCGTCGGCCTCGTTCATGGGATCGGCCTGCCGGGGCCGTCAGCTTGCCGCCTTGACCGAGACGCCGGGACCGACCGCGATCTCGGTGCCGTTGCCCAGCACGGCGATGAGGCCGCTGCTGGCAAGGCGCACGGACGCGACGGTGCCCGTCGTCTTGCCGTCGGCGGACGTTATCGAGCGCCCGATCAGCGCATCGGCCTGCGACAGCGCCGAGGACTGCATGATCTGGTCCAGCTTGGTATTGGTCTGCACAGACTGCTCGACCTGCGAGAAGGTGGCGAGCTGGGCGACATACTGTGTCGAATCCATCGGCTTGGTCGGATCCTGGTTCTTCATCTCGGCGATCAGAAGCTTCAGGAAGGACTGGTAGTCGACAGCGGTCTTGGAGGTCTGCTGGCTGGCCTGATTGGCGCCAACCGGTATCGTCGTCGTCATGTCCACGGTCATCAGCGTGCTCCCACAGCCAGCGGACGCGAGGCGCCCGGAACGTCGTCATTGCCGCCAAGCGCGCGGCGTTCGAGCGGATAGAGCGACCGAATCGCCTTTAGCGCCTCGTAGATGTGATCCTCGCCGACCATGCGGTCGATCTGTTTCAGCGCACTGCCGATCTCGGCGTCCTCGAAACTTGCAAGCAGCAGCGGCAGGGAGCGGCGGAACATTTCGCGCGCCTCGCCGGCGCCGGCCGGGTTCATCAGCATCACCTGGAGGATGAAATACAGCTGCTTGAGCGGTGTCGAGGCGTCATCGGCCTGGATCACATGGCTTTCGAGCAGGAACTGCACGTCGTTCATCAATTCGACGGTGACCTTGCGGTCGACGCGTATGACCGCACCGTTGACGTAGATCTTCTCGTTCGGCTTCAGCGATATCTTCAGCGTGTTGGTCATTGAATGCCGTCGCGGATGATCTGGGATACCTCGATCAGTCCCTCAAAATTCTGGGTGCGGCCCTGGCGAATGTCTTCCGCCTCGCGCAGCAGCCAAAGACCGATCGAAATCAGGTTGGCGCGCAGTTCCTTGGGAAGCGCGTTGTCGTTGGAGCCGAGATCCTCGACAAAGGCGCTCCAGACGCGGTTGGTGAAATGCAGCGCCTCCACTGCTTCCATCGAAGCGGGGCCAAGGGCGGCGGCCGCCGCCAGCATGTCGATCGAGCGGGTCAAAAGCTCCCGTTCACGGTCCTTCGCGTCGGCGACAGAGGTGCTCTGGATGTCGGCGTAGGAGAATTGGTACATCGTTGGCTCTACCGTTCCGGTTCAGAGTTGTCAGGTCAGGTAATTCAACAGGCTGAGCTGCTGGAGCCGCGCCGTCAATGCGAAGGAGGTCTCGATGTGCTGCGTCAGGTCAGCGACGCGGGTCGCGGCTTCGGCCGGGTCGACCGCTTCAAGATCGAGAATGTGGCGCTCGAAAAGGTCGACCTGCGTCTTCATGCGGTCGACGGCGTCGGACACGCGCTTCTGGACGATACCGGTTTCGGACTGAACCTGGCCGATGCCGCTCAGCGCTTCGCCAACCAGCGATTGCGAGCGGCCGACGATGGTGTCCTTCGCCGCCTGGCTGATATTGGTCGACATCAGGCTGGAGACCATGGCCGCCGCCATGGCGAGCTTCTTGATGCCGTCGCTGTTGGCGCTGGTCGAGGTCGCGGTGGTTTCGTTGAGCGCGATGCGGCTGACGATCTGCTGGTCGGTGGCATTCGACCAGTTGGCCTGCCAGCCCGAGCCGAAGAACTGCGGCTCGACGTCGTTGGTGATGAAATCGTCCATCTGGGCCGCGGTAATGTTTGCCGCGGCAGGGTCATCCGGCGTGAAACCGAAATTGGCGACGAAGGAGGCGTCGAAGGCAGCCTTGGCGGGTGATCCGGCCGCGGTGAAATCGTTGATCGGCTTGACGTCGGTGTTGGTGCCGGCAAACAGATACTCGCCGTTGACGCTGGTATTGAGGATCGAGGCGAGCTGCTGGACGGCCGTCTTGCCGGCCGACTGGGTGAGGTTGGCGGAAGAATCGCCCGACGTTGAGGAGGTCAGGCTCGATAGCAAGGTCTGCGCGACGCTGGAGAGCTGGCCGAGCGAGGTCTGCGTCGAGGAGAGCCGGGCGGCCACCAGGCCGTTGGAATCGATGATGACATTGAGCCGGTCGAGATCGCGCGAGAAGGTGACGGACTGGGCGGTGCGTCCGCCCAGCGCCAGGCCGACATCGGCGACCCTGCCGGTCGAGGACTCCTTCGTGGCTTTGACGAGTTCGGCCTGCATGCGCATCTGCTGATAGCGCATCGCGTTCGAGAGGGCGGCCGAAGAGACTGAGGTCATGGATTATCCCACCGCGCTGAGCAGAGCCGCCAACATGTCGTCGACGGTTTTCATCATTCGGGCCGATGCCTGATAGGTGTGTTCGAGATCGAGAAGCAGCGACATTTCCTGATCGACATTGACGCCGGTAGCGTTGGACAGCGCCTCGGCGCTGCGCGATGCCAAAGCTTGCTTGGCGTCGGCTGCGGTCGAAGCCTGCTGGCGCACGCTCTGGAGCCAACCGATCGAATTGGCGGCATAGTCGGCAACGCTCGACGTCGCCGAAATCCCGGCGGCGGGGTCGAATGTCATCGGCTGATCGAGCCGGTCGCCATAGGCGACCAGAAGGCTGGAATAAGAGGCGCCGCCAGTGTTGACGACATAGGCCGCGCCGTTGGCGCCGCCGTCGCGCAGCAGTGCCGGATTGCCGCCGGCGCTTGGATCCATGGCGGCATTGACGCTGATCGTGCTGGCAAGGCCATTGACCAGCGTGCCAGCGGCCGGCACCGCCGGCGCGCCCGACCAGGTAAACAGTCCGGCGGCGTTGGGCATCGACGGCGCGGTCTCGGCGAAGGCCGTGATCAGGCCGCGCGCGGTCTCGTCGAGCTGGCTCTGCATGGTCGAGGCTACCCCATCGCGCAACTGCAGCAAACCGGCAAGCTTGCCGCTGGCGCTGGTGTTGCCGCCGGTTCCCGCCGAGATCGGCACGTTGTCGATGTAGAGCGCATTGCCGGTGGTACCGGCGCTGTAGCCGGAGGACGGGGCGAAGCTGACCGTGCGCGGGATCGTTTCGAACAGCGTCGTGCCGTCACCCGTGGTGATGACCATGTCATTGTCGCCGCGCGTGAAGGTCGAGACCGGAATATAGTCCGAGATCTTCTTCAAAAGCGCGTCGCGCTGGTCCAGCGCATCGGAAACGTCGGTGCCGGAGCGCGTGCCCGATATGACAGCCTGGTTGGCATCCTGGAACTGGCTGAGCAGCGAGTTGAGATCGTCTACCGCCGTGGCGATCTGGCCGTCGGTCTGGGTGCGAAAGTCCTGAATGGCCCTGGAGCCTTCGTTCAGGGAGCGCACGACCTGCTTGGCCGCGTCGATAACGCTGGAGCCGAGATTCTGGTTGGACGGCGAGGTGGCATAGAGCTGCAACGCCTGCTGCAAATTGCCGATCGCGGTCGAAGGAGAGGATGCATTGTCGACACCATTGACCGAAACATCCAGCTGATCCAGGCCGCTATAGAGCGCGTTCTGGCCGCTATATGCCGACAGGGCGCTTAGATTCTGACGGAAGAGCAGGTCGTTGGCTACGCGCTGGATGTCAACCGAGCGCGCGCCCGGCGCCGTGCTGGTGACGACGGCGATGCGGCGCGTATAGTCCGGATTGGAAGCGTCGGCGACGTTGCGCGAGACAACGCTGGTCTGCCGAGCGGTGTTCATAAGCGCCGATTGGGCGATGCTCAATGCGGTGGAAAGCGACATGCGGCTCTTTCACGGGCGTTGCCCGTTTCATCTCTTCAGGTTGACAAGGACGTCCATCAGGTCGGAACCCGTCTGGAAGACTTTTGAATTGGCGGTGTAGCTGCGCTGCGCCGCGATCATGTTGGTCAGTTCCTCGGCGATATCGACGTTCGAATTCTCGAGCGCGCCGGAGATGATGGAGCCGAGCTTGCCTTCATTGGCAAAGCCGACGCGGACCGCGCCGGATTCTGTGCCTTGCGAGTACACATTGCCGGGCAGCGCGGTGAGCTGGTCGGGACTCTGCACATCGGCCAGCGGGATCTTGTAGAGGGGCTTGGTGGAGCCGTCCTTGTACTGGGCGTAGATGGTGCCGTCCTTGCTGATCTGAACCTTGTCGATGGTGCTCGGCGCGTTGCCGTTGACCTGGGCGTCCGACACCGTGAAGCCGGTGCCGAGCTGGGTCAATGCCGACAGATCCAGCGAAAAGGCGCTGCCGTTGGGCACGGTGAGCGAGACGCTGTCGACGGCGCCGGTGAGCTTGCCCGTGGTCGCGTCGAAGGTCAGATTGGCCGAGCCCAGTGCGCCGCCGGTGTAGGGGAATGACGTTCCGGCGGTCGCCTTCGACTGGTCGAAGACCGATACCTGCCAGGTGCCGGCGCCGGTGTTGGTGAAATAGACGTCGAGCAGCTTCTTGTTGCCGAGATTGTCATAGGCGACCATCGAGGATTTCGAGGTGTACTGCGCGCCTGCGGCGTTGGTGGTGGGCAGGTTGCCGGCCGCGACTGGCGTCGCGCCTGCGGGCAAGTTACCGCTGTAGAGACCCTCGGTGCTCGGGGTCGCGGTCATTCCCTGATCGGAGATGACGACCGGGACCAATCCTTCAAAACCGTTCACCGTCGCCGCCGGCACGCCATTTTCGTAGCTGTAGGCCATCAGCTGGAAGCCGGCCGAGTTGACCAGCCTGCCCTGGCCATCGGGAACGAAGGCGCCGGCGCGGGTGAGGAAAGGCGTACCGCTCGGGTCCTGGACGACAAAGAAGCCGTCGCCGCTGACGGCAAGATCGGAAACAGAGGTGGTGTATTGGAGCACGCCCGGATCGCTGACCGCCTGCCGGATCGTGGTGGTGATGCCGCCGGAATTATAGGCGCCGCCCGTCGAGGGCATGACCAGAGTTGAAAATTCTGCGGAGGACCGCTTGTAGCCGGTGGTATCGGAATTGGCGATGTTGTCGGCTGTCGTCGACAGACGGTTGGCCTGCGCGTTCATCCCGGAAACGCCGGTCCGCATCATCCCGTAGAGGCTCATCGAAATGTCTCCGCAATGTCCATGCCACTGGCAGCGAGGCTACGCGTCCTGTCTTGCGCGAGGCTGGCGCGGCGGCGCATCAGAACACCAGCCGGTAGCCGAGGAAGCGCTTGGAATCGATCGGATCGGTGCCCAGCTTCTCGCGCAGCTTCTTGCGCAGCTTGCTGATGTGGCTTTCCACCACGTTCTCCTCGACCTCTTCGTCGAAGATGCCGTAGATGGCGTTGAATACTTGGGTCTTGGTGACGCGGCGGCCGCGATTGCTTGCCAGATATTCGAGAATGCGGCGCTCACGGCGCGGCAAGGGAAGCGGCTGGCCATCGATTTCGGGGTCGCGGCCATCCATGAAGATGCGCATGGCGCCGATCTCGGTGAAGGCGGCATCCTCGTTGGCGCGGCGGCGGATGGCTGTTATGCGAGCCAGGATCTCTCGGATATGGACCGGCTTGCGGATGACGTCATCGACACCGCTCTCGAACAGCCGCAACGTGTTCTCCAGCGAATGCTGCTCGCTGAGTGCAATCACCGGGGCTCCGGTGCGGTCGCGGATCTGGCGCGGAGAGATCGCGCCTTCCCGGCAGTCGCCGATGAGGAAGGCCCGGACCGAGCGCAGATCGGCATCGGCGGCCGAGTTCACCCACTCGCCGAATTCGCCGGAAGCGAAGCCTGCGCAGGCGATGCCCTCGCGGTCAAAAAGTGAATTGTATCCGTCTGTCACGAGCTCTCGCTCGTCAACGATAACGATCATCGGCCCCGCCTCCGAATCAGCTCATCTGCCCCGTGGGGAAAGCCGTATCCGCTGGCAGGAATCCTGAACAACCGTCATTTCTTGTAACTAGTTTCTTGGGAGTCCGGAATCGCATCGGTTGCATTAGCGTGGGGTGAGATATGCTTCGTGCTCCAAGTCCCGGCCAAGTCGAAGCACAACGCCGAGACTTTGCGACTGATTGCATGAGATGCAAAAGTACGCTCATGGGTTGCAGAACGTGCGGGCATTGCCGGTCCATTTGCCGAAGCCGGTGGCAACCATGTTTGATATCACGCGGCAGACATAGACCTTCTGCGCCGGGTCGTTGTCGGGCCCGGCATGATAGCGGGCGACGGCCATCGACCAGGTCACGTGATGGGCATGAAGGCTGGCCAGGAAACGCGCCGCATAGTCGACATTCTGGCGCGGATCTAACATGTCCTCGACGCTGCGGAAATGCGCGCCGTGGTAGTGGTGATTGATTTGCATGCAGCCGAGATCGATCAGCGTCTTGCCTTCGCGTCGGGCATTGGCGAAGGTTGCAAGAGCTTCGGCGCGGCTTGTCGGGAAGACCGCTTTTCCTTCTATATTCAATGCGTTGGGCTGCAAGCTTCCCTTCTTGCCGGTCTCGGTCAAGCCGACGGCATAGAGGATGCCGGCCGGCACGCCATAGCGGTCGGCGGCGCGCAGGATTTCCGGTTCGCAAGCATTGGCGGCGGCAGGGGCGGCGCCCGCAAGACTAGATAAACATATCGCCGCCAGCGCGCTCGCGAGAAGGCGAAGCGGGGCGGCCGTGTGTTTGCGCGTCATCATTGTGTCTTCCCGCGGATTGCTGGCCCGGTTGCTGGCCGCCGGCGCCGCTGTTGCCGCCGCCGGAATTCCCGGGTTGAAAGGACGACTGGTCGCGGCCCACTGCCGTCTGCAAGGATGCGGTTGCATCAGTGCGGGTCGTTGCGGGGACCGCTACCGAAGGTTGCAGTATCGTGACCTTGTCAACCTCGAAGCCGAGTCCGCGCAGGGACTTGACGATGGCATCGCTATCCGAGGACAGCCGATGGTAGGCGTCATGTGTTTGAGGCTTCAACTCAATCGAAAGTTGTTCTCCGGAGAGGCGAAGATTGGCGGTGACCATGCCAAGCTCGGCCGGATGAAGTTCGATCTTCAACACATGTGTCGCGGCGGCAACAGGGCCTGTCAGCTGCGCGGTTGCGGAGGGTGTCGAAAGTGCCGTTTTCGGGCCGCCATCGGCTGTTATGGCGCCGATCACGTTGAGGGCCGCCTGGCTCATCGGCGCCTGCGGCGGGGCAGGGAAGCTGCGCTCGGAGACCACGTCGATGCGCGCTGCCGCCGACAGTTGTTTTCCGGGACCGGACCGCAAGGAGGACTGCACATCGGCGATGGATTTCAGCTGCGGTGCCGCCTGCTTCGGATCCACGCCCGGCACTTCGGCCGGCGCTGTCTGGGGCAGCGGCCCGGCGATCGCATTGTCGCGTTTTGGCGTGCCGGCGGCGTCGTGGACGGTCTGGCCATCGAGCTTGGTCAGCGGCCCATCGACGAGCGATGTCCGCTCGGGCTTCGACATCGGCTCGAGATCGTCATGCCCGGCGGCGGATTTCGGCCGATAGGCCTTCGGCAGAAGCTGCCCGTCGAGCGCCGGTTCCTGTCCGGTTTCGCTCGTACCGGCCGGTCTGGCCGATGTCGAGAAATGGCGCAGGTCATGGAACGCGATCAGCAACGGCAGATGGTCCTCGAGCCGCGTCGTACCTGTCTCGGCCGCCGCGCCATCGGCGTCCTTGTCCGCGGTGTCCTTGTCCGGCTCGGCGGTCTTGTCGTCCCTGGCTGTTTTCGCGGCCGGCATTCCGCTGGATGGGATCCTTGCCTTGCCAGCCGGCAGCGGCTCGTCCTTCTGCCCGGCAGGACCGGCGGCAAGCCTGCTCCAGCGCTCATCGCGCGATCCGGCCCCGGCTGCCGGATGCTTGTCCGGGTGGGCCGGGACAGCCTTGTCGTCCAGCATCTTGCCGAAACCCGTGTCGTCATTCTTTCCGGTCGCCGCCGGCTGTTCCGCCGTTGTGCGCGCGGTGGCGATTACCGGCAGCGCCGGACCGAGGCTGGGGGTCATTTCGGAGCGGCTCCAAGCATCTGGTCGATCAGGTCGAGCTGTCGACGAGTTTTGACCATGGCGGCATCAGTCGGGTCTGAAGTGTCTATGCTGGCCGCGGCCGCCGGCGCCGATGCCGGCAGGACCGTTGCCGCATCGTCCGGAGCCGGTGCGTTCGGCGCAGCTGCCGCTGTGTCGCCGGATGGCGCGACGGCCGGCTGTTCGGAGACAGCACCCTCGACGGGCGGCAATCCGGCGGCGTCGGCGGCCTGCGCGGCGGCAGGCTCGGGCTCGTGCGATGGCATGACCTCGGCAGGCGCCGGGCTTGCGGTCGGAAGGGAAGCGGGCGGCGCCACCACTTCGCCGGCGATGGCCTCGGCGGCGTCGAGCAGCGCGCGGTCGCCGTCCGACAACCGGCTGCGGTCGATCTTGCCCAGCTTGGCGCGCACGTCCTCGATGGTACCCGATGTCACGGTGGACAGGCTGGAGTAGAGCAGGGCACGCGGATCGCCCTGATTGGTGTTGCCGTCGCGGCCTTGCTCGGCCCGCGCCGAGGCGAAGGCGGACAATTCGTTCAGGCCGTCGATCGCGGCGCGGCGGGCGATGCGCAGATAAATGACCTTCTCGCGCTCGGGATCCATCATCGAGGTGATATCGGCCAATTTGTCCTGGCTGATCGACATGTGCAACTCAATCACGCCCGAGACGAAGGAGTCGGCGAACTGGCTGGCATAGGGCGAATAGAGATAGCGCTCGACATATTGTGTGGAGGCAAGCGCGAAGCGCGCCGCGTCGCGCTGCGCGACCGCAATGCCGACCGAGCGGCGCAATGCCGCCTCCTCGACCAGTGTCCCGGGGCCGAGCAGTTTCGCCTCGTCGAGCAGCACCAGCGCCGCGGCCGGCTGGTCGCCGGCGAGCAGCGAACCCTTGACCAGGGCAAGGAAGGCGCCGAGGTCGCTGGGCTCCGCCATCGGATCGACCGGCTTCAAGGCTTCGATGGCCTCGCCAGGGCGGCCGTTCAGGTAGTCGATGACGCCCCTGGCAAGGGCTAGGTCCCGCGCATCGGCGGCGGCGCGCGACACGGCCGCCTCGACGGTCACGGGATTGCCGCCGCTCATGCCGTAGACCAGCAACGCGCGAAAATTCTTCGGATCCTTGAAATCGTCCTTGTCCGCCTCGCGCAGACGCGTATCGATCATCTCCAGCAGCTTGGACTGCATCGGCAGCGCGGCGTGGTCGCCGACGGCGATACGGTCTTGAATAAGCTGTAACGAGCGCACCAGCTGATAGGGCTGCAACGGATCCTGGGCGAGGGCGGCCGTAGGCTGGCCGGCCAACAGCAAAAGGCCCATCAAGCGGCTGGTGAAGACCGCCCGCCTCATCCGCCGGTCGCCATCAATATCTCGATGCGGCGGTTCACCGCCGACAGCGGATCGGCAGGGTCCTTCGGCTGGCGGTCGGCGAAGCCGGCGACTTCGGTGATGCGGCGCTCGTCGACGCCGCCGCGCACCAACATGTAATAGGCCGAATGCGCGCGCGCCGTCGAAAGCCGCCAATTGTCGTAGCCGGCGCCGCGGAACGGCCGTGCGTCGGTGTGGCCATTGATGCTGATCGTGCCCTTCTGGCTGTTGACGATGCGGCCGATCTTTTCCATCGCCAGCACCAGTTCACGGCGCGGCATCGCCGAGCCGACCTCGAACATGCCGAAATCGAGCTGGTCGGTGATCGAGATGACGACGCCCTTGTCGGTGGCTTCGACGGAAACCCCATCATGCAACTTGTCGCCAGGTTTGAAGGCATCGGCAAGCTGCTGCCTGACATCGGCCGCAGCCTTGAGCGCGGCCGCGCCCGGCATCTTTTCGCCGGCATCCGGCTTGGCCGCCTCCTGGGCGGCGGCCACCTTGGCGTCCGCGAGCCCGGCAGCGCCGGCTTTCGCATCACCCGCCTCGGCGATTGCCCTTGCGGGCTTGCCGTCCTTTGCCAGAGGTTCAAGCGGCGCTGCGATGACGGGCGGCGCAGGCGGCACGGCCTTGACCTTGGCGACCTGCGCCTCGGCGGCCTTGTCGCCGGGCTTCACCGGATCACCTTCGATCCTCGCGCGCTGCGCGCTGGCCTCGGCGCCCGGCGAGGCGACCTGCTGAGACCAGAAATCAGGCTCGAACGGATCGCGATAGGAGGCGCCGCCGGAAGCGCCTGTTGCCGGGCCGGCACTTTGCGCGCCGCCATCGCCCTTCTGGCTGACGTTCTGCATGACGCCGGTGTTGGTGGCGATTTCCGAGAGCACCGCATAGGGATCGGCGAACAGGTGTTCGTCGGACTGCTCGGACTGCTGTGGCTCCTGCTTTTCCTTTTTGGGATCGGATGAACCCGCGCCGCCGGCTCCATCCTGTCCGGCCTTGGTGGCCGCCTCTTCCGGATTGTCGGCGGTCAGCCCGATGGCGCGGGGACCGTCGCCGAGATCTTCCAGGCCCTTGCGGCTCGACGTGCGGTCGACCAGCTTCACCGGATTGAAATAGCTGGCGACCGCCGCCTTGGTCTGTTCGTTGGCGGCGTTGATCAGCCACATGACCAGGAAGAAGCACATCATGGCCGTCATGAAGTCGGCGAAGGCGATCTTCCAGACGCCACCGTGATGGCCTTCCTCGTGGTCGTCATGGCCGCGACGCACGATGATGATTTCGTGCCTGGCCTGATCGGCATCGGCGACGCTCATGCCAACACCTCGGAGAGCGTTGCCGACCATTCGGCCATGCGCGTCTCGAACACCGCTTCGTCGACGGAGACCGTGAGATCGAAGCCGGGAGCTTCGATGAAGTCGAGATTGGCGGCGCGCACTCCGAGCGATGCCTTCAGCGCTTCGAACAGGGAAAGCGGTCCACGAACGACTATGCGCACCGCTTCGCCATCGCCGACCGCTTCGCGGACCGCACCGGCAAGCGCTTCAAGCGAGCGCTTTTGCAGGTCGTCACTGACGATGCCGCCGATGATGCGGGCGACCGTGGCGGCGACGAGGTCCGTCACGCGCGCCTCCATGGCATCGATGCGCAACGAGACCGCCTCGCCGACATCGCCACCGAAGCTCTCGAGAAAGGCCTTCGCTTCCTCGGCATTCGCCCGGCGTTCAGCATCCATCGCTGCTTCGTGGGCAGCCGCAAGCCGTTCGCCAAGCGCTGCCTCCGCCTGGGCGACCGCTTCGGCGATCAGCGTGCCGATATCGGCTTGCGGCGCGGCTGCTTCCGGCTCGTGCTCGGCGGCGGCCTTCGGCTGGCTGACACGTTGCGGGCGCGCGCCGAAATCCGGCAGGAGATCGAAAAGGGCTAGGGAAGGCATGGGCTACACCGCGACTTCCTGGGCCGCCCATTTGCGCAGGATTTGCGCGGTGCGCTCCTCGTTGAGGTCGACCATGCGGGCAAGCCGCTCCTGCGGCGCGGGCCTGATCTTCTGGCGCAGGTCATCGAGGGGGGTGGAACCGGCCCGCACGCCCGGCAAGGTGCCGACCGCCGAGCCGGCTTCGGCGGAAGCCGTGGCCTCCGGCGTCGGCAGCGAGCGCTGGACCTCGTCGAAATTGGGACCCGCTATGGCCGGCGTCGCCTTTGCCGTCAGGGCCGCCGCCATCGGGCGCAGGCCGAAGAAGGCCACCAGGAACACCACGACGATGAAGGCGCCGGCATTGATCAGCGTGCCGGCATGCTGGCCGACGGAATCGAGCATTCCAGCTTGCGGGATCGCCTCGCCGTCGAGCCCGTCGATGAACTCGACCGCCGAGACGTCGATGACATCGCCCCGCTTGTCGTCGAAGCCGGTGGCAGAGGTCACCATCTTCTGGATGTCGGCGACGCGCTTGGCGATCTGTTCGGGCGTGGCGTCCTTGCCCAGGATAGCCTTCAGCCGATCCTGGTTGACGACCACGGCGATGGACATCTTGGTGACGCTGTAGCCGTTGGAGACGGTGGCGATCTTCTTGGAGTTGATCTCGTAGTTGGTGATCTCTTCCCTGCGGTCGTTCTGCGAGGAGGATTGCGGACCCTCGGTGACGGTCGTCTGCGTCTCGGGCAGGTTCTGCTCGACGCTCGCCGGAGTGGAGGCCTGCTTCTGGTTGTTGTTCTCGTTGGCGCGCACCGACTGCACCGAACGCTCTACGCGCGACTCCGGATCGAAGATCGTCTCCTCCGTCTGGCGGGTATCGGTGTTGACGTCGGCCTTGACGCTGGCGCGGAAATTGTCCGGGCCGAGATACGGGGTGAGGGCGCGCCGGATGTTGTCGCCGATCTGCGCCTCGACGGTCTGCTCGACGCCGAGCGTGCGGGCGGCACTTGTGTTGGAAGGATCATCTCCCGCCGCCAGCAGATTGCCGTTTGAATCGAGCACCGTCACTTTGTCGGCCGACAGGCCGGGAACGGCGGCGGCGACGAGATGGCGGATCGACATGGCACTTTTCTCGGCGTCGATGCCGGCGTAGCGGATGACGACCGACGCGGAGGGCTGCTGTTCGTCGCGGCGGAAATTGGCACGCTCGGACATGACGATATGGACGCGCGCCGCCTTGACGCCCGCGATCGACTGGATGGTGCGCGATATCTCGCCCTCCAGCGCGCGCACACGCGTGATCTGCTGCATGAAGGAGGTCAGGCCGAGCGAGCCGACATTGTCGAACAGTTCATAGCCGGCATTGGCGCTGGTCGGCAGGCCCTTTTCGGCAAGCAGCATGCGCGCCTGCGCGGTGGTGCCGGCCGGTACCAGCACCGAGGTTCCGTCGGAGCCGACGTCGAAGCCGATGCCGGCCTCGCCCAGCACGAGGCCGATCTGGTTCACGTCCGCGCGGTCGAGCCCGACATAGAGCGTGTCGTAGGCCGGACGGTTGAGATAGACCGAGGCGACGCCGATGACGCTCATCACCAATGCGGCGATGCCCGCCAGCATGGCTAGGCGCTTCACGCCAAACCCGCGGAGATTCGCGATGATGCTCTGGATCTGTTCCGGCACGGTCGACTACTCCCAGCATGACTGTCCGCTGGAACACTAGCCCTTGAAGCTTGTGCGAAAATGAAATCGGGCCGCGCTCGGCGCGCGGCCCGTCAGGCTTCCGGTGAAGGGATCGAGTCGGTGGTTAGCTCTTGAACAGCGACAGGATCGACTGCGAGGAGCTGTTGGCGATCGACAGCGACTGGATGCCGAGCTGCTGCTGCACCTGGAGCGCCTGGAGGCGGGTCGATTCCTTGTTCATGTCGGCGTCGACGAGTTGGCCGACACCGCGGTCGATGGAGTCCATCAGGCTCTGCGTGAAGGTCTTCTGCAGGTCGATCGAGCTCTTGGCCGAACCGAGGATGGTGGCGGAATCGGTCAGCTGGCTCATGACGTTGTCGATCTTGGTGATCATCTGGGTGATGATGTCGTCGGTCACGCCCGCCGCAGTGATGTCGAGATTGTAGGCGGAAATATTGTCAACCTTGGCAACCGCCCCCGCCGCGGTCTGGCCGGCGGTATTGGCTGCGATATCCGTTGATCCACCCGCGATCGACGCCGCATAGGCGGTGTCATACAGGGTCTGCGCGGCCGCGGTCGAATAGATCGATGTCTTGCGGTCTAGAATGCCCTGGTTCTTGACCTCGGTGGGGAGCCCGGAATCAAAAAGCTTGGTGCTCTCGACATCGATGTCGATCGTCCCGAGCTGGACGGCGCCGGACGAGGTGCGGTTGAACGAGGACACGATCTTGGAGTCCGGCTGGACGCCGTCATTGGCGGCCGTCACCTGCTTGGATATCACCGACAGGAAATTCGAACCGGAGAAAGTGGCGGCATCGGCAAAGGACTTCATCTGCGCCTGGAGCGCCGTGATTTCGGTCTGCGTCTTTGCCTTGGCGGCATCCGTCTGGCCGACGGTCGAAAGCAGCTTGGTTTTGATCTTGCCGATCGTGTCCAGCACGTTGTTCATGCCGGTATAGGCGGTGTCGACCTTTGAGGCGCCGAGGCCGAGCGCATCCTGCACGGTCGAGAGCGCCTGGTTGTCGGAGCGCATGGTGGTGGCGATCGACCAGTAGGCGGCGTTGTCGGAGGCCTCGGAGACCCGGTAGCCCGTCGAGACGCGGGCCTGTGTCTGCTCGAGCGACTTGTTGGTGGCGTTGAGGCTTTGAAGTGCAGTCAACGCCGCAGCGTTCGTCATGATGCTCGCCAAGAAACTCGCTCCTTCTCTAAGCCGGCATGCCCACAGGCCTGATCGGCCTGTCCATCGGCTGCGATCGTGCCGGTCGGGCCGATTCGACAACCTGTCGTAAGCTATTGGTTAACCATACTTAGCGCGATATGGTTAACACCCTGTTAAAAGTCAGCTTTCGACAGTTAAGGAACGAGGATTGCGCGGGGCTGGAGCAAACGCAATCGGGCCGCGCTTTTGGCGCGGCCCGATATCTTGGTGCTGTTCGTGGATGGTGAAGGCGATCAGCCGCGGAAGAGCGACAGGATCGACTGCGACGAACCGTTGGCGATCGACAGCGCCTGGATGCCGAGCTGCTGCTGAACCTGCAGGGCCTGGAGGCGGGTCGATTCCTTATTCATGTCGGCATCGACGAGCTGGCCGACGCCGCGGTCGATGGAGTCCATCAGGCTCTGCGTGAAGGTCTTCTGCAGGTCGATACTGCTCTTGGCAGCGCCGAGCGTGGTGGCGGCGTTCGTCATGTCCTTGAGCGCGGCGTCGACGACTTTCATCATCCCCGAGATCTGGTCGTCGCTGAAGCCTTTGCCCGTTGCGGAGTCGAAGATCTTCAGGCTGGCGACCGAATAGGTGTCGCCGGCCGCAACGGTAGCACCAGCAGCCGGAGTAGCCGCCGTGGCGGTGACGCTGCCGTCGGTGCCCAGACGCGCGGCGTCGAGGATGCCCTTCGCGGTGCCGGCCGTGGTACCCGCCTCGTAGAGCTTGGTGCTTTCCACGTTGACGTCGATCGTCGAGATCGAGACCGCGCCGGAAGCGTCACGGTTGAAGGCCGAAACGATCTTGACGTCCGCCACGGACGTGCCCGTGCCGCTGTCCACGGACAGCATGTTGGTGCCGGAGAAGCTGGCGCCATCGGCATAGGCCTTCAGCTGCTTCTGAAGGGCGGCGATTTCGGTCTGGGTCTTTTCCTTGTCGGCATCCGTCTGGCCGTAAGAGGCGGTCAGCTTGGTCTTGATCTGGTTGATGGTGTCGATCGCGCTGTTCATGCCGGTGTAAGCGGTATCAACCTTCGAGGCGCCGAGGCCGAGCGCGTCCGAAACGGTCGACATCTGCTGGTTGTCGGAACGCATCGTGGTGGCGATCGACCAGTAAGCGGCGTTGTCCGAAGCCTGGGAAACGCGATAGCCCGTCGAGATGCGGGCCTGGGTGGTTTCGAGGTTCTTGTTGGTGGCGTTCAAGCTCTGCAGCGCGGTCAGCGCCGAGGCATTGGTCATGATACTGGCCATGGCTACTCGTACCTTGTTTTTTTACAGGTGTTTTTTGACATACCGGATTGGCCGGTATGACGGAGCGGCATCATGCCAATGATCTGTCTGAGACCCGATCACCCGCCATCTGCGGGGAATATGGCGGCAAGTCCCTACCAAAGGACTAAACCGGACGGTTAATCGAAAAATATTGTCGAAGAAAACGAGGGAGCGCGGCCGGCGCCGGGCGCGATCAGTTGAAGGAGCGCACCAGGCTGCCGACAAGCAGGTTCCAGCCGTCGATCAGGACGAAGAACAGGATCTTGAACGGCAACGATACCACCGTCGGCGGCAGCATCATCATGCCCATCGCCATGGTGATGGTGGCGACGATCAGGTCGATGACGAGGAACGGCAGCACGATCAGGAAGCCGATCTCGAAGCCGCGCCGGATTTCGGAGATCATGAAGGCGGGCACCAGGATGCGCAGGTCGACGGTTTCCTTCGCAACGGTCTGGCCGCGTTCGCGGGCGAGGTCGGCGAAAAGGTCGAAGTCCTTGTCGCGCACATTGTGCAGCATGAAGGTGCGGAAGGGCTCGGAAATCTTCTCGAAGGCCTCGGTCTGGCTGATCTGGTTGTCCATCAGCGGCTTGACGCCGGTATTCCAGGCCTGGTCGAAGGTCGGCGCCATGACATAGAAGGTCATGAACAGCGACAGCGAAATGAGGATTAGGTTCGCCGGCGTCGACTGCAGGCCGATGCCGGCGCGCAGGATCGAGAAGGCGATGACGAAACGGGTGAAGCTCGTCACCATGATCAGCAGGCCCGGCGCCACCGACAGCACGGTGAGCAGGCCGAACATCTGGATGATGTAGCCGACGGTGGTGCCGTCGGCCTTGCCGATGCCGCCGAGGTCCAGTTGCTGGGCCGTTGCGATCGATGTGGCGGCGCCGAGCAGCGCCGCGGCAAGAAGAAATTTCTTCATTCGAGCAGCAACGTCCTGATGAGTACCTGCTTGGCATGCCCCTGGCTGCGGATCGAGGCGCGCTCCTCGATATCGGCCTTCAGGTGCTGATAGCCGCTGGCGCCTTCGATCTGGTGCATCTTCAGAGTGCGCACGAAGGCCAGGAGATCCTGATGGATCTCATCCGACATTGCCGGCGGCTGCGGCGCGTCGTAGACCACCGACACTTCCATCCTGATCCAGGTCTCGGCGGGCGAGGCGATATTGGTGGTGATCGGCGCCAGCGCGACGAGTGACGGTCCCGTGCCGGGCTCTACGTCGGCGGGCTTGGGCACCTTGCCCTCGTTTTCCGGCGCGACCGGTACCGATGCCGGTGCCCCCACACCCTTGAGATAACCGCCGGACAACCATCCCATGCCGATGGCGACAGCCGTCACCAGGAGCAGCATGGCGCCCTGGACGGCAAGGGAAGGACCCTTGCGAGACGGAACCTGTTCGACGCTGGCCACGGTGCTGCGGTCTCCAATGCCCTAGAACGGAAGAACCTGGTCGAGGATCTGCTGGCCGTAGGCCGGCTGCTGGACCTCGCTGACGCGGCCGCGGCCGCCATAGGAGATGCGCGCCTCGGCGATGCGTTCATAGGAGATGGTGTTCTCCGCGCCGATATCCGACGGGCGCACCATGCCGGCGATGGTGAGCACCCTGAGCTCATAATTGACGCGCACTTCCTGCGAGCCCCTGATCATTAAATTGCCATTGGGCAGAACTTCGGTGACGACGGCAGCAACGTTGAGCTCCAGGTTTTCCGAGCGCTTGATCTCGCCGTCCGCATTGGTTTCGGTGCTGGAGCTCAGGCCGGCGTCGCCCTTGCCGCTCGTGCTCTTGTCTTCCCATCCGAGCGTGACGTCGTAACCCAGCTTGCGCGAGGCGGTGCGGCTCCTGTCGTTCTGGTTCTTGAAGTTGGCCTTGTCGTTGAGCTTGATCCTGACGGTGAGAATGTCGCCCTCGCGCAATGCCCTGGGATCGGTGAACAGCCGGCTCTGGCGATCGTCCCACAGCGAGAATTTCTTGACCGGCGCCGCAGGCGGCTCGGGGTAGCTGTAGGGCGAAGCTCCTTCATTGCCGATGCCGGAACCGACCGGCGACAGTGAAGGCTCCCTGCCGATCTCCTTGAGATTGGTGCCGCAGCCGGACAAAGCTGCGACCGCGCACAGGACAAGCGTTCTGCGGGTCATGACGGATCTACCCTTCGGGCTGCGCTGGCCATGATGCCGGTGAGCGTCGCCGCCGCCTTCTGGTCCATTTCGTTGAGGATGACGCCGGCCTTGCGCGAATCGAGCTTCATCAGGATGGCCGCGGCGAGATCGGCATTGACGATGGCCAGGCGCTCGGCCGCCGCGTCGGGCTTCATGCCGGCATAGATCTTGACGACGCTGTCCTCGGCCCGGGCCAGGAACACTTCGCGCCGCTTCAGCCAGGTCTCGTATTCGGCCCGCTTGTCGTCCAGTGCCTTCATGCGTTGGTCGATGCCGGCCTGGAGCTGTTTCAACTCCTCCGCCTGCAAGACGTAGCGGCGGTCGCGGGCGGCGTCGGCTATGTTGGAGCAGAAGCGCTCGATCTCGCTTTGATCGGGAGCCTTCTCCCGGGCCAAAAGCTGCGGCGCGGGTGCGGGCGGCGCGCCCGGCAGGACCTGGCGGACGGCTTCCTCGGCGTGCACGCCGCTGGAAAAGGCCGTCAGAGCGCAGGCCGCGAACAGCATCGCGGCGGGGCGGCATCCTTGATGGAATGAGGGGGATGAGATCATCGGCATCGCCTATTGGAGAACCAGATCGGCCTGCAGGGCGCCGGCCGACTTGATGCCTTGCAGGATGGCAATGATGCCGTCGGGCTTCACGCCGAGGCGGTTGAGACCGGAAACCAGGGTTTGCAGGTCGGGGCCGTCGAGCACGGCGACGCGCGCGTCGGGCCGGCTGGCGTCGATGGCAGTGAACGGCTCGACGGCGGTTTCGCCCTTGGAGAAGGGTTCGGGCTGCACGACGCGTGGCGCTTCGGTGATGCGCACCGTCAGCGTGCCGTGGCTGATGGCCACGCGCGAGATCTTGACATCGTTGCCGATGACGATGGTGCCGGTGCGCTCGTCGATGACGACACGGGCCGGCGTATCGGATTCGACCACGAGGTTCTCGATCTCTGCGTAGAAGCGGGCCGCGGAGACGCTTTTCGGCCGTCTGATCTGGACGGTGCGGGAATCGCGCTCGGCCGCCACGCGCATGCCGAAGCGCTGGCTGGTGTAGTCATTGATCGCGTCGGCGATGCGAATGGCGGTCGAGAAATCGGGATTGCGCAACTGCAGCGTCAGTATCGGCTGGTCATCGAACTCGGCCTTCACGGCACGCTCGATGATGGCGCCGTTCGGCACGCGGCCCGCGGTCGGGACGCCTTGCGTCAACTGCTCGGCCTGACCCTGGGCGGTGAAGCCCGAAACGATGACCGCGCCCTGGCCGACGGCATAGATTTCGCCGTCTGCCGCCTTCAGCGGCGTCATGATCAGCGTGCCGCCGGCGAGCGAGGTGGCGTCGCCCATCGAGGAAACGTCGATGTCGATGCGCGCGCCCGACTGCACGTAGGGCGGCATGTTGGCGGTGACGATGACGGCGGCGACGTTCTTGGCACGCGCGCTGCCGCCTTCGGTGGCGATGCCGAGATTCTCCAGCATGGCGCGGATCGACTGTTCGGTGAACGGCGAGTTACGCAAGCTGTCGCCCGATCCGGCGAGGCCGATGACCAGGCCGTAGCCGACGAGCTGGTTGTCGCGTGAACTCTGCAGCTGCGCGATGTCCTTGATGCGCGAGGCGACCTGGCCCGGCGGCAGCGAGCTTGGCCCGGGCGAGACGCGGAACATGCGCGTGGTGGTGGCCGGATCATATTCAGGATCGTCATAGACGCCGCCATTCCTGGCGGCGAGTTCGCGCTTGGCCTTGGGCGTGAGGCCGTCGGCCAAGGCAGGCTGCAGGCCGAGCGCGGCCGCAAGCAGGATAATAAGCGGACGCGTCATGAAGCGCTGACCTGGATGGTTCCGTCAGCCATCACCGTGCCGGAGAGAATCTTGCCGCTGTCGCTGTTGCGAACCTTGATGAGATCGCCGGCCGAGCCTGGCTGCAAGGTCACGGCGGTGGCCGATATCGTCAGTCCGCCGGCGATGAAGAAAACCTGCACGGCAGCGCCCTGCTCGACCAGCCAGGCGTCGCGAATGGCGGCGGCGGGGATGTAGCGGCCGGGCAGCAGCGTGCGCTTGGCGATCTTGCCCTGGAGTTCCTCGGCAAGGGTCGCCACCGCGTCGGGCTTGTGCTTGCCGGGGATGAGGGTCACCTGCTTGAGGGCCGCGAGCTCGATGGTCTCGCCGGGATAAATGACCCGGTTTGGGATCAGCACGACCTCGCCGGCAGGCTGCCTGCTGGCGATCTGCGTTGCCGACCGGTTGGCCGCGTCCTGCGCGAAAGCCGGCATGCCGCCGGTCACCAGCGCAAGGACGAGCGCGGTGCGGCGGAACGCGGAGCAGGAGACCGGACCGGCCATTGTCGTTACCTGATGTTCTTGGAGACGACCGAGGCCATGTCGTCGGCGGCCTGGATGACCTTGGAATTCATCTCATAAGCGCGCTGCGCCGAGATCAGTTCGGTGATTTCCTTGACCGGGTCGACGTTGGAGGCCTCGAGATAGCCTTGCTGGATGGTGGCGAAGCCGGGATCGCCGGGCACGCCGGCATTGGCCGGGCCAGAGGCGGTCGTTTCCTGGAACAGATTGTCGCCGAGCGGCGCCAATCCGGCTTCGTTGGCGAAGTTGACGATCTGGAGCTGACCGAGATTCTGCAGGTCGGTCTGGCCGTCGATGCGGGCGAAGACCTGGCCCGTCTTATTGACGATGACCTCGACGGCGTCGACCGGGACGTTGATCGCTGGAATGACGCTGGCACCGTCCACCGTCACCAGCTGGCCGGTGGCGTTGGTGTTGAAGGCGCCGGCGCGGGTGTAGAGCGTGCCGCCATCGGCGCCTTCGATCTGGAACCAGCCCCTGCCGGTGAGCGCCATGTCGAAACTGTTGCCGGTGCTGGTCAGTTCGCCCTGGGTGTGGACGTTGCGCACGGCGGTGGTCTTGACGCCGAGGCCGATCGAGACGCCCTCCGGCACCAGCGAAGCGTTGGAGCGGTTGGGCACGCCTTGCGTGCGGTCGACCTGGTAGAGCAGGTCGGAGAATTCGGCGCGCGCCCGCTTGTAGCCGGTGGTGTTGATGTTGGCGATATTGTTGGCGATGACTTCCAGATTGGTCTGCTGGGCGTTCATGCCGGTAGCGGCGATGGCGAGTGCTTTCATGGCCGAACTCCTCAGATGCTCATGCGGCTGACTTCGAGATAGGCCGAAACGACCTTGTCGCGGATGGCGACGGCGGTCTGCAGCGCCTGCTGGGCGCTCATGACGGCATCGACGACCTGGCGGGTGTCGGCGTCGCCCTTGAGCGCCTGGACCGAGACCTGCTCGGCGTTCTGCAACGTGTTGACGGTCTTTGTGGCCGCCTGGCTCAGCGCCTCGGCGAAGGAGGTGCCGAGGTTGCCTGCGGTCGCGGGCGCAACGCCGCCCTGAAGCAGCTCAGTCGCCGTATCGCCAAGTCCAGGCTTCAGGTTGAGCGCGCCGATGCCGTTCACGATCATTGGTTCCTCATCAGGTCGATGGTCATTGAAATGAGATCGCGCGCCTGCTTCACGACTTGCAGGTTAGCCTCGTAGGAGCGGTTGGCCTCGGTCATGTCGGCCATTTCGATCAGCACGTTGACGTTGGGCATCTTGACGTAGCCCTTGTCGTCGGCGGCCTCGTTGCCGGGCTGGAATTCCACCGGAAAATCGCTGGGATCGCGGTCGATCGAGTTCACTTCGACCGTTGAGCTGCCAGTGGTCCGGTCGAGCTCGGAGACGAAGCTGATGGTCTTGCGGCGATAGGGGTCGGAGCCGGGGGTGGTGCCGGTCGACTGGGCATTGGCGAGGTTTTCGGAAACCACGCGCAGCCGCTCCGACTGGGCGCCGAGGCCGGAGGCTGCTACTTTGAGGGCTGCTGTGAGCGCGTCCATGGTCAGCTCTTCACCGCCATCATCATCATCGAATGGAATGCCTTGACGATTGCCGTGTTGAGTTCGAAGGAGCGGCGCACCTCACCGGCCTTGAGAAGCTGGTCCTCGAGCACGACGGTGTTCTTGGACGGCATGACGACGCCGTCGTCTTCCTGTGGCTTGATCGCGAAACCGGCATTGGTCGCGGCGCTGCCGAGGTGTCCGGCCTGTGTCGTCTGCAACGACACCGCCGCGCGGTCGAGCACCTTCTCGAACGGCTCGACATCGTTTGCCGTATAGCCCGGCGTGTTGGCGTTGGCGATGTTGCCGGCGACCGCCGACTGACGCACGGCCAGCCATTGCGCTTGCTTGGCGGCGAGATCGAAAAGAGAAACGGGCTCCATGGGAATCTCCGGGCGTGTGCCCAAAGACTAGGCCGCCAGTCTTGCGCGGACCTTGCGGGCGGACGCAACCGGCAAGCGCGGCGAACTTACCTGGAAAGCTCGATCACCTGGTTGGCGCTGGTGACCATCACCCATTTGCCGTTGCGTTGCTCGATCGACGACACTTTGTTGGAATCCGGCAGGACCGAGCCACGCTGGACCATCCACAGCCCGGTGTCGTCCTCGATCATGGCGCGGCCATTGGCGACGTGGACCATGCGGAATTTGGTGACGTCGGCCGGAAAGGGCTGGTCATCTGGCGCCGGGGCGGCGCTGGGATCATCCTGCACGGTTCCGGTGGCAAGCAGGTCGATATTGGCATTCGGAACGTCCTTGGCCGTCAGCGGCGCGCTGCGCTCGGCAACCACGCCGCCGCCCTCGCGTCCGGAATTGGTGCCGGTGCCGCCGAACTTGATTGCCTGGACGCCGAACTGTTCCTGATTGAAGAAGATATACCAAGGAAACAGCGCGCAGATCAGGCCGAGCGTGATGCCGAGCGCTGCGATGACGAAATCGCTGCGCCGGTCGGCCTTCTTGCCCAGCCTGGGAAACGCGGTCTTGGGTGGCTGCGGCCATTGCGGCGCGGCGAAGAGCCCGTCGATGGCCGAGTTGCGGCTGGCTTCGATCTCTTCTTCGGCTTTCGCCTCCGCGATCATTTCGCGCAGGATACGCTCGGTATGCTGGAGCTCAGTCCCCTGGTTCGGCATTCTGCTTTCCCTTGAGATGGCGGGCGAGATCGGAGAACGGATCAGCGGACGGGCGGTCCTTCGGCGATTGCATCAGCGCCTCGTAGATCACGGGTACCTGGCGCACCGCCATATCGAGTTCGGCGTCGGCGCCGCCCTGATAGGCGCCGAGCAGGCGGATGTCGCGCGTGTCCTCGAAGCGGGAGATCATCGACTTCAGCCGTGTCACCAGCGCGCGCTGCTCGACGCTCCAGGCCTTGCCGGCCAGGCGTGATATGGACGACAGCGGATTGACCGGCGGATAGCGGCCCTGTTCGGCGATCGCGCGGTCGAGCACGACATGGCCGTCAAGGATGCCGCGCACGGAATCAGCCACCGGATCGTTGTGGTCGTCGCCGTCGACCAGCACGGAAATGATCGCGGTGATCGATCCTTTCCCTTCCACTCCCGGCCCGGCGCGTTCGAGCAGCTTCGGCAGCTCGGTGAAAACCGAAGCGGGATAGCCGCGCGCGACCGGCGGCTCACCCGTTCCCGTCGCTACTTCGCGCAGGGCGTGGGCAAAGCGGGTGATCGAGTCCAGCACCAGAAGCACGCGGTGGCCCTGGTCGCGAAAATGTTCGGCGACGCGCATCGCGGTGTCCGGCGCGCGCCGGCGCATCATGGCGCTTTCGTCGCTGGTGGCGACGACGGCTACGGTCTTGGCCATGCTGTCGCCGATCGTGTCCTCGAGGAATTCGCGGACCTCGCGGCCGCGTTCCCCGATCAGCGCCACGACGACGGTGTCGAAAGCGTCTGCGCCGGCGAGCATGGCCAGCAGCGTCGACTTGCCGACACCGGAACCGGCAAAGACGCCCATGCGCTGGCCGAAACAGAGCGGCGTGAAAATGTCGATGACCTTGACCCCGGTCATGAAGGCGGTGCCGACGCGCTGGCGCGCCATGGCGCCGGGCGTGGCGGCCCCGGATATGCCGTCGCCCCTGATCAATGGCGGGCCACCGTCGATCGCCCGGGTGAGCGCGTCGATCGTGCGGCCGCGCCACGAGGCATGCGGCGCCACGGCGAGCGGACCGCGACGGAAAACGGCGTCGCCTATGCCGGCATCGGCACTGCGTTCGAAGGGGGCCACGACAATCTCGTCGCGGCTGATCTTGACGATCTCGCCGCGGCGCGTGCCGGCATGGCCGCGCTGTTCGACAAGATCGCCCAGCCTGGCGAAATCCGAAAGGCCGCGCACCTTGTAATGCGTCGATGTGACTTCGGTGACGAGGCCGCCGCGTTTGAGCAGTCCCTCGGCATCGCTGAAGCGCCGCCATATCCGCTCCAGCGCGGCAAGCCGGTCTTCCGGCGTTGGCTGGGGCAGTCTTTCAGGTGCGCGCAGGGTTGGCTGGTCGAGCGACATGCTACTTCGAGCCGAGCGTCTTGATCGCCTCGTCGGTGGAGGAATCAGTCTGCCGCATCAGGGCGGCGGTGTTCTCGAAAGCGCGCTGGACCATGATCAGCCGCGTCATCTCCAGCACCGGATTAACGTTGGATTCCTCGACGAAGCCCTGGGCGACGCCGATATCGGCGCGATCGGTCACCGGCTCGGGCGTGCGCGCCGGCACTATGCCGGAATTGCCGTAGCGCACGAAATTTTCGCCCGGATCGAAATTGTACAGGCCAATGGAGCCTACCAGCTGATCGTTCTGGCGCAACGAGCCGTCGGCACCGGCCTTGGGGGGGCCGTTGCGGGGGTCGAGTTGGATCGGCGCGCCGCCGGCGTCGAGGACGGGATGTCCCTCGACCGACATCAGCTCGCCATTCTCGTTCATCGAGAAGCGGCCGTCGCGGGTCATGACGGTGCCGACCGGCGTCTCGATGGCGAACCAGGCGTCGCCCTGTATGGCGAAATCGAACGGATTGCCGGTCTCGGTCAGAGAGCCATGGGCGCCGGAAAGGTAGGTCTTGCCCGAGGAGGCGAAGGACACGGATTTCGGCCCGCTGCCGGACACCACGTCCTCGAACTTCACGCCGGTGGCGCGAAAGCCGACGGTCGAGGCATTGGCGACATTGTCGGCGATCGTGTCGAGCCGGCGCTCGAGCGCGATCTGCGAGGAAAGGGCGACGTAGAGACTGTCCCGCATGGTCAGAACTTCAACTTCTGCATGGCCATCATCAGGTCGGTGGAGATCCCCGCCGTGACCGGCTTGGCGAAGAGCACGCTGATCGACGACACGGCTGACGAGGTTGGGTGGTTGATCTCGTACATGGAGGTGAAGCGGGTCAGGAACTTGCCGAGCTTTTCGGGGTCGGAGAAATCAGAAATGTCGAGCTTCTGCTCGAACAGCTGCGCCTGCTTGTCGACGTCGGCGGTGGCGAAGGAATCGGGCAGGCCGAGCACGGTGCGCACCACGCTGGCAAGAGCGGTGTCGGCGAGCACATCGTACCAGCTGGTGATATCAGGCGCCTTGCGCTGGAAATAGAGCGCCAGCCGTACGCCCTCGTTGGTTTGGCCGGCATCCTCCTCCAGCGTCTGGCGCATGTATTTGTCCACGGTCGGCTGCTGTGCCGGATTGGTCGTGGTGGCCGCTTCGCCGTATTGTTCGAAGTTGAAGGCGGAGGCGAGCCCGGCATAGGCTTTGTTGGTCATCTTGTTGGCGACGCTGTCGGGGTCGCGGACGCCACCGGCCAGGACGCTGCGGATGAGATCCTTGCTCTCTGTCGCCGGATCGAGCGCGTAGGCCGAGAGGGCATAATTGTACAGGCGGCTGTTGGCCATCAGATCGTCGATGGACTTCACGTTCGTGATGTTGGCCAGGTAATATGCGGTCTCCGACTTGATGTAGTCCGCATTCGGCTTGATCAGGCCAAGCGCCGACCCTGTCGTGTAGATTTTCGGCGTATCTTTCAGTACGGCGTCGCGCGTGGTTGTCTGATCGCCATATTGGGCAAAATCGAAGGCCGTGACGAAGTTGGCGTATCGTTTATCGGTCAGCTTGTTTGCAGGGCTATTGGGATCGCTCACGCCGCCCTCGAGCATGGCGCGGATCTGCTGCGGGGTTTCGGTTGACGCATCCAGTCCATATGACGCCATGGCGAATGTAAGCAGGCGCTTGTCCGCCATGAGGTCGTCAATCGACTTCACCTTGGAAATGTTTGCCGCGTAGTAATCGGCCTCGCCCTTGACGTACTGCGCGCTCGGCTTGACCAACGTCAGCCCGGCTCCGGCCATGTAGCCCTTAGGCACCGCCTGCTGGACGTTGTCGCGCGCGGTCGTCTGATCGCCATACTGGACGAAGTCGAACGCCGAGACGAAGTTGGCGTAACTCTTGTCGGTCAGCTTGTTGGCGGGACTGTTGGGATCGCTGACGCCACCTTCGAGCATCGCCCTGACCGTTGCGGTCGGTTCGGTTTCGGCGTCGAGCCCGAATGCGGCCATCGCGTATGTCAGCAGGCGGCTGTCGCCCATCAGGTCGTCGATCGACTTAACCTTGGAGATGTTGGTGACATAGTAGGCGGTTTCGCTCTGATAGTAAGAGAAGCCCGCCTGCGAGGCGCCGATCTGGACTTGCAGCGCATAGTTGCCGGTCACCAGCTGCTGCGCCTTGTTGTAGACGGTGGTATTGGCGCCGTTGGCTGCGAAGTTGAAGGCGCTGACAAATTCGGCGTAGCGCTTGTCGGTCAGCTTGTTGGCGAAACTGTTGGGGTCGGAAACGCCTTCCTTGAGCGCCTTGATCATGAACGCCTTGGCGTAAGCCATGTCCTCCAGGCCATAGGCCTTCATGGCATATTTGAACAAACGGTCATTGTTGACGAAATCGTCGATCGATTTCACCTTGGTGATGTTGTCCAGATAATATTTGGTGTCGCGATCGACCGTCGGCTGCTTTTCGATGCGGTCGATCGACTTGTCGATGTCCCTGGTGATCATCTGGTAGCTGGTATAGGTACTGAGCAAGGACGCGCCTCCGGCCGAAGCTATGCCAGCACAATAAACCCACTTCCTTGCGCGAAACTGAATCGCGCCGATCGGCTCGATGCCGCTCCGATTCAAGCCTCACACAAGGCACGGGGACTATCCCTTGCAGCTGACTTGAAATGCGGAAGGACCTCTCGTGGGCATTCTGATTGGACTGGTGGTGACGCTCGGCTGCGTCCTTGGCGGCTTCATGGCCATGGGCGGGCATCTGCATGTGCTGATGCAGCCCTGGGAAGCGGTGGTCATCTGCGGCGCCGCACTTGGCACCTTCCTCGTTGCCAATCCGATGAAAACGGTCAAGGACACCGGCAGGGGCATCCTCGAAGCCTTCAAGCAGGCCGTGCCGAAGGAGCAGGATTATCTGGAAACGCTCGGCGTGCTGCACAGCCTGATGCGTGAACTGCGCTCGAAGTCGCGCAGCGAGGTCGAAGCGCATATCGACAATCCCGAAGAATCGGCGATCTTCCAGGCATTCCCCACCGTGCTGAAGAACCACGACCTGACGCATTTCATCTGCGACTATTGCCGCATCATCATCATCGGCAACGCCCGTTCGCACGAGATCGAGGCGCTGATGGATGAGGAAATCCAGACCATCAAGTCCGACAAGATGAAAGCCTACCACGCGCTGGTGGCGGTCGGCGACGGCCTGCCGGCGCTCGGCATCGTCGCCGCCGTGCTCGGCGTGGTCAAGGCGATGGGCGCGCTCGACCAGTCGCCGGAAATCCTTGGCGGCCTGATCGGCGCGGCGCTTGTCGGCACCTTCCTCGGCATCTTCCTGTCTTACGCGGTGGTCGGGCCCGTCGCCACCAAGATCAAGACGGTGCGCGAGAAGAAGAACCGCCTCTACATCATCGTCAAGCAGACGTTGCTCGCCTACATGAACGGCGCCCTGCCGCAGGTGGCGATCGAGTTCGGCCGCAAGACCATATCGTCCTATGAGCGGCCGACCATCGACGCCGTCGAGCAGAGCACGATGAACACCGGCTCCGCCGAGAAAAGGGCCGCCTGAGCGATGCGCGACAGATCGGTGCCGACATTGTCATGACCAGTCCCGGCAGTCCCTCACAAGCGCGCTCGCTGATCATCGAGCGCCTGGTCGGCGACAGCGGCGAGGCCGCCCAGGTCATCGGCACCGGCCGGGGCATGGCAGAGCGCGCTGCGCCGCTGCTGCAGAAGAGCCTGACCAGTGAGCTTGGAGTTCCGGTCACCGTCGATCTCAGGGGCGTCGAGGTCAGCCGCGTCGCGGAGGCCCGCTCCCGTGCCGGCGATACGTTTGCCATGACCATCGTTGCGTCAGCCACGTCTTCCGATGCCATGACCCTGGTGATCGATGCGCCGGCGATCGCGGTCACGCTTTGCACGCTGTTCGGCGGTGACCCGGAGATGCCGGCATCTCCGATAGAGCGTGATCTGTCGCAGATCGAGGTCGATGTTTCGACCATGGTGTTCCAGCAGGTCGCGCAGGCACTGAACGGATCGGGACGACGATCGCTCGACCTGCGCCTGCCGGTGCCGCGGGCGATGTCGGGCACCGAAGCCAAACGGCACGTGTTGCGCGATGGCGCTGCAATCCGCATCGTCTTCGGCATCTCGACGCCGGCCGACAGCGGCACCGTTACGGTGACAATGCCGCAGCGTGTCGTGCTGGCCAGCCGGGACAGCGCTGCCGCCGGCGGCGAGAACGATCAGGGCGCCAGCTGGCGCGCGCGCTTTTCGGAAGAAGTGATGCGCTCCACGGTGGCGCTCGAGGCGACCATGCCGCTGGCCCGACTGACGCTCGGCGATCTTGCCGATTTCGAAATTGGCCAGATCATCGAATTCGAGGAAACGGCGCAGTCGCAAGCGCGTCTCGGCGCGCGCGGCCAGACGCTGTTCGTATGCGAGTTCGGCAAGCTGGGACAGAATTACACCGTCCGGATCAAGCATCCCTATGATGCCGGACAGGATTTTATCGACGGGCTCATGCCGGCTGGTGCCGGGCACGCCTGAGCTTTTGGAGACGATGCATGGCCAAGACCAAGGCAGAAGCCGAAATCGACCAGCCGGACGAGCAGCTCGACCGCGCCATCGAGGAATTGCGCGGGGTTCTGCATGAAGAGGAACAGCGCCCCGATATCGCGTTCAAAGCCGCGTCCGCGGCCAATTCAAGCGTCATCATGAACATCCCAGTCGACGTCCAGATCATTCTCGGCAGCACCGAGATGCCGGTGTCTGATCTAATGGCGCTGCAGAAGGGCTCCACGGTCGCACTCAATCGCCGCATCGGCGAACCGGTCGACGTGGTGGTCAACGGCCGCAGAATAGCGCGCGGCGAGATTACCGTGCTCGAAAGCGACCCGTCGCGCTTCGGCATCAGGCTGACCGAAATCATCGCCGGCACGAAGGGCGCGTGAAGATGCGTCGCGGGTCTTGCGGGCGGCAGCGGGAGCGAAAGGCATGACAACGTCCCTTTCCCTGACGCGTCCGCAGAAGGCGGCCGCCATACTGGTGGCGATGGGCAAGCCGTCGGCCAGCCGCCTCTTGAAATTCTTCAAGCAGGAGGAATTGAAGGCGCTGATCGAGGGCGCCCGGCTGCTCAGGACCATTCCGCAAGGCGATCTCGAGCGCATCGTCGCCGAGTTCGAAGCGGAGTTCACCGAAGGCGCGGGACTGCTCGATTCCGCCGACAGGATGGACACAATCCTCAACGAATCGCTCTCGCCCGAGGAGATGAGCGCGATCATGGGCGACAAGAAATTCGAGGTTGCGCCGGAAGGTCCGCCGCCGATCTGGCCCGAGCTCGAGAAGCTCGAGCCGATGCGGCTTGGTACTTTCCTGGCCGGTGAACATCCGCAGACTGCGGCCATGGTGCTGTCGAAGCTGGCGCCGCAGGCGGCGGCGAGCGTGCTGTTGACGTTGAGCAAGCCGACGCGCGGCGAGATCATCAAGCGCATGGTGACGATGGCCAATGTTCCCGACGCCGCCAGCAGGATCGTCGAAAACCGGCTGCGCACCAGCGTGCTGGCGGAAACCGCGACCAAGGATACATCGGCCGGACAGGCGCGCGTCGCCAGCGTTCTCAACGAATTGGACAAGCCGCTGCTCGAGGAGGTCATGCAGGATCTGGAGGCCGCCGGCACGCCCGATCTCGACGGCGTCCGGGCTCGGCTGTTCTCCTTCGACGATTTGCCGCTGCTTACCCAGAAAGCGCGCGTGCTTCTATTCGACGGCCTGTCGACCGAACTGGTCACGCTGGCGCTGCGCGGCACTTCGGCGATCCTTGCCGAAGCCGCGCTGTCGGCGATCGGCGCGCGCTCGCGGCGCATGATCGAAGCCGAACTCGGAGAAGGATCCGAAGGGGTTCCCCTCGCCGACATCATGGCGGCGCGCAAGACGATCGTGACGACGACAATCCGGCTGGCGCGCGAAGGCGCGTTCGAACTTCCCGCGACCCAGAACGCCGCCGCCTAAGGCCGGATCATGGCAGAGGCGGTCGACAAGGATTCCAAAACCGAAGAAGCGACGGAAAAGAAGATCCGCGACACCATCGAACAGGGCAAGCTGCCCCATTCGAGGGAGACCGCGCTCCTGGCCTCCTTCGTCGCCATACTGGTGTTCACCGTCTTCTACGCCAAGGATGCCATTGTCGATCTCGGCATGTTCCTGTCGATGTTCCTGGAGAAGCCGGAAGCTTGGCCGATGGACACCGAGACCGACGTCATCGCGCTCTACAAGATCGTCATGCTGGAGGTGGGCCGTGCCATCCTCAGCCTGCTGGTGCTCCTGACCATCGCCGGCGTCGGCGCCTCGGTGTTCCAGAACATGCCGCAATTCGTCGGCGAACGCATCAGGCCGCAGCTGTCGCGCATCTCGATCGTCAAGGGCTGGAACAGGCTGTTCGGAGTGCAGGGTTGGGTCGAGTTCCTGAAGGCGCTCGGCAAGGTCGGCTTCGCCATCGTCGTGCTCGCCTTCACCCTGTCCGAGGATCACCGCAAGCTGCTCGCCGGCATGATCACCAATCCCGTCGCCTTCGGCCTCGTCATCCGCGGCATTGCGGTCGACATACTGGTGGCGATCGTCTTCGTCATGGGCCTGATCGCGGCGATCGACATTGTCTGGTCGCGCTTCCACTGGAAGCAGGACCTGCGCATGAGCAAGCAGGAGGTCAAGGACGAGTTCAAGCAGTCCGAGGGCGACCCGATCGTGAAGTCGCGGCTGCGCTCGCTGGCGCGCGACCGCGCTCGCAAGCGGATGATGACGGCGGTGCCGCGCGCGACGCTGATCATCGCCAACCCGACGCATTTCTCGATCGCGCTGAAATATGTGCGCGACGAGGATTCGGCACCGCTGGTGCTGGCCAAGGGGCAGGATCTGGTGGCGCTCAAGATCCGCGAAATCGCGCGCGAGCACAACATCCCGATCTTCGAGGACGTGGCGCTCGCCCGCTCCATGTACAAGCAAGTTTCGGTCGATAGTGTGATCCCGTCGCAATTCTACCAGGCCGTCGCCGAACTGGTACGGATCGTCTACTCGAAAAAGGCTGGGCGCAGACAGATTTCATGAACCGCCAACCGCACGCCAACTCCCGCGAGATCATCGTCGCCAGCGCCATCGAGCAAGTCGTGGCGGAGCTCAGGCTGATCGATGTCGCCGATTATATCGCGTTCATCCGGCTGGAGCATTTCGCCTGCCTGTCGGATCTGGTCGATTCGGCGGCGGAGCTGTTCTTCAAGCCGGGCACGCTGAGGCTCGGCCATGGCGGCGAGGCCCATGTCGACTGGAGCGGCAGCCCGCGCATCGTGCTCGATCTCGAGCTTCGGCCGCCGGGCGTCACGGTCTATTTCCAGCTGACGCTGAGCGAAAAAGGCGCCTCGGTCGCGGTCAACTACGTGTCGTTCGAAAAGCCCGGCGAGGACCCCGAGCACAACACGGCGCTGCTCGAGGCGGTGGTCGAACAGGCGCGGATCCGCAAGGTCGAGCCGCTGGCGTTCTAACTATTCGATCAGGCCGAGCCGCAGCGCCTTGGCGACCGCCTGGTTGCGGTTGACGGCATTGAGCTTCTGGGTCGACTGGGTGAGATACTGGTTGGCGGTATGCACTGACAGTTTCAGGAGCCGCGCGATCTCCTCGCTGGTGTTGCCGTTGGCGGTCAGTTTCAGGCATTCGAGCTCGCGCTTGGAGATCGCGCGCGTCTTGCCGACATCGCCCGGACGCATGCGGGCGACGGCGGCGAACAGCGAAAAGCAACGGGCGTGGATTTCATAGAGCGCGTCCTGCGGCAGGGCGATCTCCGAGCCCAGGAAGACGACGAGGCCGCACTGGCCGCGGTCGGCGTGGACGGGAAAGGCGATGCCGCTGCTGCCGGGCGCCAGCGGCGCCATCTGCTCGGTCCAGGCAAGGCCGCCGAACATCTCGCCCATGGTCGCCACACCGTCATCCGTCCACCAGCGCGGTTCGGTCGAGATCCTGCTATGGCGCACGATCTCCTCGCCATTGGCGCCCGAGATGAACTTGGTCGCCACCGATATGCCGGGATAGTCGGAATCGAAGCACGGCACCAGCCGCGCCCGCTCGAGCGACGGGCTGACGAAGAACAGGCCGAAGGCCGAGGCATTGATGTCGACGGCGATCCAACGGCAGCGCCGCACAGCATCGGGAATGGTCACGGCGTGATGCGTTTCGGAGCCGAGCGAGAAGGCGCCGAACGGACTGCGCTGGTCGTTGAATAGGGCCTCGGCGGCCTGCTTGACGTCGGCCTGTTTCAAATGATGCCGCTCCTGATCGCCGTGGCGATGGCCATCGCGCGGTTGCTGGCCGCGAATTTCTGGATGGCGTGGGTGATGTAGCTGTTGACGGTGTTGGAGGACACGCCAAGGATGACGGCAACCTCGTCCGTGGTCTTGCCTTCCGAGACCCAGAACAGGCATTCGCGCTCGCGGTCCGACAGCGGATCCTGCATGGCGGCGGCGGCGATCAGTTGCGGAATATGCGAGAGCGCGTAGCAGCACTTCAACTGCGCCTTCATCAGCGCCGGCTGGTCGATCCGGCCGGCGGCCCCCGCCGAGAACAGCGCGAACAGGCGTTGGCGGCCGACATTCAGCCTGAGCGAATAGATCTCGGCATGGCCGAGCACGTCGAGCAGACGTGCCTCTTCGCCGGAGACCAGCCCCTCGGCCTGTGGTGCCTGCGCCGACACCAGCGGCCTTGGACGCATGCCCGGCGCAACGGTGAGCGCGCCCTGGGCGAGGCCAGCGATCAGCCGCTTGCCGATCAGTTCGATGGCGTCGAAAATCCAGTTGGACGAGACGATGCGCGCGTCATTGCGGTCCTGATCGTGGACGATGGCGACCAGCATATAGCTGTCGGCACCGATCTCGGCGGTCAACTCCATGAAAAAGTTGGTGAGATCGCCGCGCGACGTCAGGCGCGAGCCCAATGTGTCGGATTGAAGAAGCGCGGCGGGACTGCTCATTTTGCTGTTTTTGGCCGGAATCGATGCTGATGTCCGGATGCTGGAGAGCCAGCCGCCGAACCTGAAAACGCGTTACATTTACGAGACACACACAAGCGCGGGTCGCGCCCGATCAGACGGAATCCATTCAGGGAACGCGAAGCCGTCCGCGTCTGGCGCCGGAAAATTCCGGCACTTGAGACTTTGGGTGGTCGCCGCGCCCCCCGAGGACCGGCTGATTCGGGTCTAATCTACCCGTAGATGAATCTGACATCAAACGCGATTTGACAAAATCGAATCGAGCGGACTCAGGCCGCGACTCAGGCGCCGATTTTCGTGCGTTTCGGTGCGTGAAAATGTTCGAGCCGTGCAAGCCGGCCATCTCGGCCGGGGCTGTTTCGGTCGCGCCTGCCAAGGGCCGGAAGATGTCGCTGGAGAATGCCAAAGAGCGGCTGACGCCGCCCTTTTTCGTGGTTTCCTGAGAGCTGCCGCGCTTCGGGCAGCCTGTTTTACCGGTCCTCGAAACCGGTCAGCACGCCGACGGCGTTGATGCCGATTTCCTCGACGGCGTAGCCGCCTTCCATGACGAACAGCGTCGGCAGGCCGAGCCTGGCGATGCGGCGGCCGATCATGGGATAGTCCGACGACTTGAGCTTGAACTGGCTGATCGGATCCTTCTCGAACGTGTCGACGCCGAGCGAGACGATGACGATGTCTGGCGCGTAGGCGGCGAGCCTGGCGCAGGCGTCTTCCAGCGAGGCGCTCCACGCGTCCCAGCCGGTACCGAACGGCATCGGGTAATTGATGTTGAAACCTTCGCCCGCGCCCGCGCCGCGCTCGTCGGCATGGCCGAGGAAGAACGGATATTCGACCATCGGGTCGCCGTGCAGGTTGAGGACCTGCACGTCGGCGCGGTCGTAGAAGATCTCCTGCGTGCCGTTGCCGTGATGATAGTCTACATCGAGGATCGAGATGCGCTTTGCGCCCTGGTCGCGGAACCACTGCGCTGCAACGGCCGCGTTGTTGATGTAGCAATAGCCGCCCATGAAGCCGGCCCCGGCATGGTGGCCCGGCGGACGGCAGAGCGCGAAGGCAGACCTTTCGCCGGCCTTGACCAGGCCGGCTGCCGTCAGCGCGACGTCGTAGGACGATTTGATCGCGGCCCATGTGCCTTCGACGAAGGTGGCGCCGCCGTCGAAGGAATAATAGCCGAGCAGGGCATCGACGCGCTTGGGCGGCACGTCGCCGCGCAGGCCGCGCGTCGGCCAGGTGAAGGGCATGGCTGTGCCTGTGTGGCCTTCGGCGATCCATTGCGGCCAGACCGTCGGCAGGAAATCGACGTAGTCGGCCCTGTGGATGCGCTTGGCGGCGGCAAGATCATGCTCGGCCGGTGCGATGATCGGCCCGAGATTCTCGCTCTCGACCCGCGCCTTGATGAATTCGGCTCGCGAGGGCTTTTCGAACCCCGGCACGATCGCCGATGTGACCAGTTCCATCTGGCCGGCATGGCCGGCATGAAGCGGCGAATAGACAGTCTTCATGAAATTCCTCTCGAATGCGAAATCAGTCAAGGTTGAGATAAGGGGTGACCAGAGCGAGCCACATGCTTTCGACATCGTCCTCGATAAGGTCGTATGTCCGGCGATCCTTTTTCAGGCCGACAAGACGGCAAGCGTGCCCGACCTCCATCATCAGCAGGCCGAGCCGGCTGGCGACCTTGTCTTCGAGAGCCGGGTTCACATGCCGCAGCCATGCCGCGTAGAGGGCGACGATCTGGTCGTCATACTCGTTCTGGATCGGTCTCAGGTCGGCGTTACCTGAAATCGCTTCGATCACCGGCATCAGGCTGGCATTGTCGAGATAAAGCCTGGAAGTGTCCGTGAAGAGCTTGCGTACCTCCCGCCGAAACTCCTCGCGGTTGGTGGGCGGGTCGACCCTGATGCGCCTCGCGATCACTTCGGGAAAGGATGACAACCAGCGCCGGGCGAGGTCCAGGAGAATGGCTTCCTTGTTGGGGAAGTATTGGTAGACCGAACCGACGGACAGGCCCGCGCGCTGCGCTATGGCGAGCGTCGTCGGCGTCCTGGTTCCTTGTTCGCGTGTCAAGGTCAGCGCCGCGTCGAGGATCCGGTCCACCACCTTGCTCGACCGTTGCTGCCGCGGCTGCTTGCGCGGTTCGAGCGCTATCCTGGTTTTGCGATCAAGACTGCGCTTCACGGCTTGATGTCCTCGTTCCCCGCCCGGTCCCAACATCGGGGCGGGGTTGTCCACAATACATTGCAAATTCCGCATGTTGACAAACGCGAATGATTAGTCGCATTCTTTTATCCACGCTGCCTTGGGGATAACAAGGGGAATTTCCAAGACAGCGCTGCGACATCATTTTTTTCCCAGTGCCGCTCCCGCGGAGCGGCGGTCGTGGGCACAGGGGTGTCGGTCTCAGCCAGTCAAAGGCGCGGAGTCGCGATGTCTGTAACGGGTGCGGGTCACAAGGCGGATCTGATCGTCATCAACGGTCGTGTGTTGACCATGGACGATGACAATCCGGCCACCGACGCCGTTGCCGTCAAGAACGGCGCCATCTTCGCCCTCGGCAGCCGTGCCTCCATCGAAGAGTTCAAGGGCCCGGCCACCAGGGTCATCGACGCCAGGGGCGGTTCGGTGCTCCCGGGTTTCATCGAAGCCCACATGCATCTGTTTTCAGGCGCGGCCGAGCTTGCCCATCTCCAATTGTCGGGCGTCCACGGTTTTGAGGCGCTGCAAAGGGCGATCCGCGACTACGCATCGACGCACCCCGATGCCAAGATGCTGGTGGGACAGGGCGTCGACTACACCGTGCTCGATGACGAGCGAGTGACGCGCCATCATCTCGATGCGATCCTGCCGGACCGGCCCTTCGTCATGGCCGCGCCCGATCACCATACGATGTGGGCCAACACCAGGGCGCTGGACATGGCAGGCATCCTAAGTGGGCGCACGCTTGGCCCGGGCAACGAGATCGTCATGGGTGACGACGGCCTGGCCAATGGCGAACTGCGCGAGGGCGAGGCTTTCGGCCCGGTGCTCGATCTTGCCGGGGAGGGCCGGGTGCGGCTCGGGCTGGCGACAGGCGGCGAGCCAGACCCGATGCCGTCAGCGGAAGAACGCGCCGCCGACCGCGACATCATGCGGCGCGGGCTCGCCTGGTGCGCGCGCCACGGCATCACCTCGATCCAGAACATGGACGGCAATCTTTACCAGCTCGAACTGCTGGCCGAGATCGAGGCCGAGGAGGGGCTACCCTGCCGTGTGCAGATACCCTTCCACTACAAGAATTTCATGACGCTCGACATGCTCGACAAGGCGTCCGCGATGGCTGAACGCTACAACAGCGAATGGCTGTCGTCAGGCATGGTCAAGGTGTTCTACGACGGCGTGCTAGATTCCTGGACGGCTGTCATGATCGAGCCCTACGCCGATCGTCCCGACTGGCTGGGCGAACCCCTGTTCACGCCTCGGCAATTCATCGATCTCGCCGTCGCCGTCGACAGGCGTGGGCTGCAGATCGCGGTGCACTCGATCGGCGACGGCGCTGTGCGCGCCGTGCTCGACGGCTACGAGGCGGCGCAAAAGGCCAATGGCAAGCGCGATAGCCGGCATCGTGTCGAACATATCGAGGTCATCGCCGCATCTGATGTGCCGCGTTTCGCCGAACTCGGCGTCATCGCCTCCATGCAGCCGCCGCATCCGCCGGGCGCCATGGATTTTCCGCTGGAGCCGACCGTGTCGCGCATCGGATCGGCCCGCTGGCCGCTGAGCTACGCCTGGCGCACCTTGAAGAGCGCCGGCGCGCATGTCGTGTTCGCGTCTGACTGGCCGGTGTCGCCGATCGATCCGATCTTGGGCATCCAGGCGGCAGTGATGCGCAAACCATGGGCATCAAGCGATCCGGACCAGAGCTTCTCGCTGCGTGAATCGCTTGCCGCCTACACGGTCGAGGGCGCCTATGCCGAATTCGCCGAGCACCGCAAGGGCACGCTGAAGCCGGGCTATATGGCCGATCTGGTGGTTTTGTCGGCCGACATCGAAAAGACGGCGCCGGCTGACCTGCACAAGGTGCGCCCGGTAACAACGATCTGCGGCGGCAAAGTCACCTACCAGGCCTGACATGGCATGCGGCTTGCCTGCTGAAATGGCGGACTGAAATGACCGACTGAACTGTGATTCACTGCCGGACTTGCCAACCCACCGGCCGTGTGGTCACATCCAACAGGGGAAAAGCTCCGCCAGCAAGAGCGGGGTCAACAGTGAGGCGTAATCGTGCCGGACAAACCGGATCGGAATGCGATTGAAGTAGTAAACGTCAGCAAAATTTTCGGATCGGGTGAGGGGCAGGTCGCTGCTCTCGACACAGTCTCGGTATCCATCCGCGAGAACGAATTCTTCACACTGCTGGGACCATCCGGCTGCGGCAAGACCACCTTGCTGCGGCTGATCGCCGGCTTCGACTTCCCAACCGCCGGCGAAATCCTGCTTTACGGCCAGGACATCGCGCCATTGCCGCCCTTCAAGCGGCCGGTCAACACCGTCTTCCAGTCCTATGCGCTGTTCCCGCACATGACGGTGGCAGACAATATCGGCTTCGGCCTGGAGATGCTGGGCAAGCCCAAGGCGCAGATCAAGGCGCGCGTCGCCGAGATGCTGAAGCTGGTCAAGATGGAGGCGCTGGCGGGCCGGCGCACCGGCCAGATTTCCGGCGGCCAGCAGCAGCGCGTGGCGCTGGCCCGGGCGCTCGCGCCGCAGCCGAAGGTGCTGCTGCTCGACGAGCCGCTCTCGGCGCTCGACTACAAGCTGCGCAAGGAGATGCAGATCGAGTTGAAACGGCTGCAGCACGAGACGGGCATCACCTTCATCTTCGTCACTCATGACCAGGAAGAGGCGCTGACGATGTCGGACCGCATCGCGGTGATGTCGTCGGGCAAGATTCTGCAAGTCGGCTCACCCTGGGATATCTACGACAAGCCTGCCGAACGCTTCGTCGCCGACTTCATCGGCGAGACCAACTTTCTCACCGCGGCCATATCGGGCACCGGCAACGGCAAGGCGCGCGCGACGCTCAAATCCGGCACGACCATCGAGGCGACCGTCGCCGAAGGCTTCCAACCGAAGGACAATGCCACCGTGGTGGTGAGGCCGGAGCATGCCAAGCTGACCAAGAGCAAGGGCGACCTGTCGGGCACGGTCGACAACATCGTCTATTTCGGCACCGACACGCATATCCATGTCCAGCTCGACAGCGGCGAAGCCTTCACCGTGCGCCAGCAGAACACGCGCAGCGCAGGCTGCGGTTTCGAGCGCGGAGACAAGGTCGGCATCCTGATCGGCAACGACGCCGCGCAAGTGCTGAGGGACTGATGGCCACCGCCGAAGAAGTCGCCAAGGCAGCGGAGCGGCGCGACGTCCGCGACCGCTGGCTGCTGTCAGCGCCGGCCTTGCTGGTCATTTTTCTCGCCGCGACCGGCCCGTTGCTGATCGTGCTCGTCTATTCGTTCCTGACGCCCGGCGCCTATGGCGACGTGAAGTGGCAATTTTCGCCGGAAGCCTGGGTGTCGGTGTTCATGGAACGCGATATTTTCGACGACACGCTGTCGCTCGCGGCCGCCCACGTCACCATCTTCCTGCGCTCGATCAAGCTCGCGGTGGTGACGACGCTGGCGACTTTGGCGCTCGGCTTCCCGACCGCCTATTTCATGGCGACGCGCAGCGAAAAGACCAGGGATCTCTGGCTATTCCTGATCACCATTCCATTCTGGACCAACCTCCTGATCCGCACCTTCGCGGTGCTGCAGATCATCCGCAACGAAGGCATCGTCAACACCATCCTTCTGAAGCTCGGCATCGTCTCGGCGCCAGTCCAGATCCTCTACACCGACACGGCGATCCTGATCGGCATGGCCTATGTCTACCTGCCGCTGATGGTGCTGCCGATCTATGCCAGCATGGAAAAACTCGACTTCCGGCTGGTCGAGGCCGGCTACGATCTCTACGCGACACGCTTCAAGGTGCTGCGCAAGATCATTTTTCCGCTGGTCAAACCCGGGGTCATCGCCGGCTCCATCCTGGTCTTCATTCCCGCCCTTGGCGCCTATGTGACACCGAGCGTGCTTGGCGGCGGCAAGAACATGATGCTGTCCAACCTGATCGAATTGCAGTTCGGACAGGGCCGCAACTGGCCGCTTGGCTCGGCGCTGTCGATCACGGTCATGATCATCGTCATGGTGGCGCTGCTGGCCTATGTGCGCAACGCCGGCAAGTCGGGGGTGCGTCATGGCTAGCAACTTCTCCATCAAGCACCAGCCTGGCTTCACCGCGATCGCGGCAACCTGTTTCGTCGTGCTCTATTTGCCGATCATCGTGCTGGTCGTCTACGCCTTCAACGCGGCGAGCTCGACCTCGGAATGGGGCGGGTTTTCGCTCAAATGGTTCCAGTCGGCCTGGCAGAACACGCAGGTCATCGATGCGACGCTGCGTTCCTTCCAGATCGCCGCCATAGCGGCGGCCCTTGCCACCATCTTCGCCACAATGGCCGCGCTCGCCACCACGCGCACTCCGCCCTATCCCGGGCTGACTTTCAAATACGCGGCCATCAACCAGCCGCTGATGGTGCCCGAAATCGTCACCGGCGTGGCGCTGCTGATCTTCTTCTCGCGCATCAAGATCTTCACCGGCTATTCCGGCCTTGGCTACCTGATCGCCGCGCATACGGCGTTCTGCATTCCGTTTGCCTACCTGCCGATCCGGGCGCGGCTGGAGAATATGGACCTGACGCTGGAACGCGCCGCCGCCGACCTCTATGCGACGCCGTGGAAGACCTTCCGCCGCATCACGCTGCCGCTTTTGTGGCCTGGCATCCTCGCCGGCCTGATGCTGGCTTTCGTCATCTCGCTCGATGACGTCGTCATCACCGAATTCGTCAAGTCGGGCGGCCAGGACACGCTGCCTACCTACATGCTCGGCCAGATCCGCCGCGGCATCACACCCGAGATCAACGCGATATCGACCGCCTTCCTGCTGCTTTCGGTCGCGATCGTCACGTTGTTTTTCTTTGTCAGCAGGAAACGAGACTGAAACCGATAATGGGAGCTAAAACGATGAACTGGAAGACAACAGCGTCCGCCATGGGGTTGGCGTTGCTCGCTTCGACGGGCCTTGCCCGCGCCGACGGCGTGCTCAACATCTACAATTGGGGCAACTACACCAGCCCCGACGTGATCAAGAAGTTCGAAGCCAACTACAACGTCAAGGTGACCATCACCGACTACGATTCCAACGATACCGCGCTTGCCAAGGTGCGCCAGGGCGGGACCGGTTTCGACATTGCCGTGCCTTCGCAGACCTATGTACCGATCTGGATCAAGGAAGGCCTCGTTCAGGAAACCGATCCGGGCAAGATGGAGAATTTCAAGAACGTGGCGCCGGAATGGGCCAATCCCGACTTCGATCCGGGCCGCAAATACACGGTTCCGTGGGCCTGGGGCACGATCGGCGTCGTCGTCAATACCGACGCCTACAAGGGCCCGGCCAACACGTGGGGCATCATCTTCAACACCCCGGACGAGTTGAAGGGCAAGGTCAACGTCGTTCCGGAGATGGGCGACGTGATGTTCGCCGCGATCAAATATGTCGGGGGCCAGCAGTGCACCGACGACAAGGCGGTCCTGAAGAAGGTGCGCGACCTCCTGGTGGCGGCCAAGCCGAACTGGATCGCGATGGAATACAACACCATCGAGAAGATGGGCGCCGGCGACTTCAAGGCAACCAGCGACTGGAACGGCTCGGCTTTGCGCCAGCGGCTCGCCAACCCGGCCATTCACTACAATTATCCGAAGGAAGGCTTTGGCCTGTGGAGCGACAACGTCGTCGTCCTGAAAGAGGCCAAGAACGTCGAGAACGCCAAGCTGTTCCAGAACTTCATCATGGATCCGGAAAACGCGGCCGGCCTCTCGGCCTTCCACCGTTACGCCAATGCCATCGCCGGTTCGGACAAGTATATGCCTGCCGACATGAAGGACGCGCCGGAAGTCGTCATTCCGGCCGACGCCAAGCCGCTTGGCGAACTGCAGCAGATGTGTGCACCAGAGACGCAGGAACTTTACACCAAGATCTGGACCGAACTGCAGAAGTAATCGCTGCATGACGGACCCGGCGGCACATGCCGCCGGGTCTTTTCCGTTTCCGGGAATGGCTTTCATGGACTCCTATCGCAACAGCGATCCGCGGCCGCCGATCATGCAGGGCTCGCCGCCCGCCATGGTGCCACCAAGGCTCGACTGGGACAGGCCGCCCTGGAACCGCTGGGCCTTCCAGCACATCAGGCAAATTCTGCCGACCGTCGAAGTCTGGCGCGGCAACGGCCATCGTCGCCGCCTCGAACGCGCCGAGGTCGATCTCGACGGTCTGCCGGTCGAGGACAGCACGGGACGGAAGACGACGCTCGCGGGCCTGCTCGACGAGACCTACACGGATGGCTTCCTGGTGCTCAAGGACGGCAAGATCGCCTATGAGCGCTACTTCAACGGCATGGACGAGCGCACGCTGCATCTGTCGCAGTCCATGGCCAAGTCGGTCACCGGCTCGGTGTTCGGCATACTGGCCGGGCGCGGGCTGGTCGATCCGGCAAAGCCGGTTACCGACTACCTGCCGGAGCTGAAGGCAACCGGATGGGCCGGCGCCAACGTCCAGCACGTGCTCGACATGACGAGCGGGGTGCGTTTTTCCGAAGAGTACACCGATCGCTATTCCGATATCGGCCAGGTCGATGTCGCCACCGGCTGGAAGCCGGTGCCGCCAGGCAGCGATCCGGACTTTCGCTGGCCCGCGCACATGTTCGAGCTGATCCTGGGCTTGAAGGACATTGTCCGGCCACATGGGGCGGCATTCGAGTACCGCTCGGTCGAGACCGATGTGCTGGCCTTCATCATGGAGCGCGTCACCGGCAAGCGGCTGGCGCAGTTGGTTTCGGAAGAACTCTGGCAAAAGCTCGGCGCCGATGAAAGCGCCTGCTTCACCGTCGACAGCGCCGGCTACGCGCTGGCCGATGGCGGCTTCAACGCGACGCTGCGCGATTATGCCCGCTTCGGCCAGTTGATCCTCGACGATGGCGGCGGCGTGATACCGGCCGACTGGATCGAGGCGACGCGCAGCGGCAGCCACGGGCCGGGCTTCAGTCCGAGCCTGCCGGAGGGCAGCTACCGCAACCAGTTCTGGATCGAGAATCCGCATTCACGGGCGCTGATGTGCCGGGGCGTGTTCGGGCAGATGATCCACATCGATTGGAATACTCGGATGGTCGTGGTCAAACTTTCGAGCTGGCCGGATTTCAGCAATGTCGCCTACTCCATGGCGACGCTGAAGACCGTACATGCCATCGCCGCCGCGCTGAGCTGAAACCCCGCAAGAAACGACCTGAAAGGAAATGCCATGGCCGGCAAAACCGCGTTCGAGACCCGTTACGGCTTCCGCCGCGACGAGGTGCTGCTCGCCAACTGGCGCGAAAATCCGTTCAACCGATGGTCGTTCCAGAACGTCGGCGAGCTGGTGCCGAGCGCGCGCGTCGCCGCCCTGCGGGTCAACGAGGCGCCGGCGGAGGATTTCGGCGGATTGCTCGACGAAAAGGTCGCGCTGGCGAGCACGCCGGAAACCGTCGCGGCTTTTCTCAGCCGCTCGCACACGGACGCGCTGACCGTCATGAAAGGCGGCAGGATCGTCGGCGACTGGTTCGCGCCGGAGATGGATTTCGGCGCCCGCCACATCATCTTTTCGATCAGCAAGTCGGTGACGGCGATCGTCGCCGGCATATTGGAAGGCGAGGGCGTGTTCGATCCGGAAGCGCCGGTGACGGCCTACATGCCGGAAGCCGGCGATTCGGCCTATGGCGAGGCTACCGTGCGGCATGTGCTCGATATGAGTGTCAGCCTCGATTTCGAAGAAGCCTATCTCGATCCCGAAAGCGCCTTTGCTCGTTACCGTCGGGCCACCTTGTGGAACCCCGGCGGCGGCACGGAAAGCCTGCGTGAATTCCTCCTGACCTTGCAACGCCTCGCCGAGCCGCACGGCCAGACCTTCCGCTACCGGTCGCCCAATTCCGACCTGCTTGGCCTGCTGCTCGAACGGGCGTCCGGCCAGCGCTTCGCCGACCTGATGCGCGAGAAACTGTGGCTGCCGCTGGGTGCTGCCGGCGAAGCTTCGGTGGCGGTCGACATGGAGGGCACGGCGCGCACCGCCGGCGGCATCTCGGTGACGCCGCGCGACCTGGCGCGCGTCGGCGAGATGATGCGGCAAGGAGGCACTGCGAATGGCCGCCGCATCGTGCCCGAGGCCTGGGTGCGCGACACCACGGTAACCGGCGGCAGTGCTGAAGCCTGGCAGCGCGGCGCCATGGTGCCGCTGTTTCCCAAGGGCCGTTACCGCAACAAATGGTACCAGACAGGATATGAGAACGGCGCCTATTGCGGCATCGGGATCCATGGCCAGTGGCTCTATGTCGATCCTCGGACGGAAGTGGTGATCGCCAAGATGTCGTCGCAGCCCGAGCCGGTCGACGATCCGCTCGATCTCGAGATCGTCGCGTTCTTCGAAGCGCTGAGCCGGATGGTCTGAGCGGCGGCAACATTAGTGCGCGCTTTCCTGTGGACCTCTGTCGCCGGTGAAACCGGGAAGGTTGGCGGGCAGGATATCTGCGCCTATGGTCGCCGCTCTTTTCGAGAAGAGCAGGAACGGCATGGCATCCGACATCAAGCGCATCGCAGCCATTATCGCGACCGAGATCACGGCGCGGCCCGAACAGGCCGCCGCTGCCATCGGGCTGCTCGATGAAGGCGCGACCGTGCCGTTCGTGGCGCGCTACCGCAAGGAGGTGACGGGCGGGCTCGACGACACGCAACTGCGCCTGCTGTCGGAGCGCCTTGCCTATCTGCGCGAGCTAGATGCGCGGCGTGACACCATCCTTGGCTCGATCCGGGAGCAGGGCAAGCTGACCCACGAGCTTGAATCCAAGCTCGCCGCTGCCGTCACCAAGGCCGAGCTCGAAGACATCTACCTGCCCTACAAGCCCAAGCGCCGCACCAAGGCGGAGATCGCCCGGGAGCGTGGGCTGGGACCGCTGGCGGAAGCCATCCTGGCCGACCGCTCGCTGGTGCCGGCGGAACTCGCACTGGCCTATCTGACCGAGGACGTGCCCGACGCCAAGGCGGCACTTGAGGGCGCGCGCGACATACTGTCGGAACAGTTCGCCGAGAATGCCGACCTGGTCGGCAAGCTGCGAAGCTACATGAAGGAACGCGCCTTCATGCGCGCCAGGGTGGTCGACGGCAAACAGGAGGCGGGTGCGAAATTCTCCGACTATTTCGACCATGTCGAGCGCTGGGCCACCGTGCCGAGCCACCGCGCGCTGGCGATGCTGCGCGGCCGCAACGAGGAGGTGCTGTCGCTCGATATCGAGGTCGATGCCGACGACTCGTCGCCGGTGAAGCCGGTCGAGCGGATGATCGCCAATGCCTACGCGATCGGCGGCAGCCTGCCGGGCGACCGCTGGCTGATGGAGGTTGCGGGCTGGACCTGGCGCATAAAACTGTCGCTGCACCTGACACTCGATCTGATGCGCGATCTGCGCGAACGGGCCGAGGAAGAGGCGATCCACGTCTTCGCCCGCAATTTGAAGGATCTGCTGCTCGCCGCCCCCGCCGGGTCGCGGCCGACGATGGGGCTCGACCCCGGCATCCGCACCGGCGTCAAGGTCGCGGTGGTCGACGGCACCGGCAAGCTGGTGGCGACGACAACGGTCTATCCGTTCCCGCCCAGGAACGATGTGCGCGGCACGCAGGCGGAGCTCGCCAAGCTCGTTCGCCTGCACAAGGTCGAGCTGATCTCGATCGGCAATGGCACCGGCAGCCGCGAAACCGAGAAGCTGGTGGCCGACATGCTGTCCGACATGCCTTCCGACGGCGGGCCGAAGCCGCTCAAGGTGATCGTCAGCGAGGCCGGCGCCTCGGTCTATTCGGCTTCGGCGACAGCGGCGGCGGAATTCCCCGGCCTCGACGTGTCGTTGCGCGGTGCCGTGTCGATCGCGCGCCGCCTGCAGGATCCGCTGGCCGAACTGGTCAAGATCGAACCGAAATCGATCGGCGTCGGCCAGTACCAGCACGATGTCGACCAGTACCGGCTTGGCCGCTCGCTGGAGGCGGTGGTCGAGGACGCCGTCAACGCGGTTGGCGTCGATCTCAACACGGCTTCGGCGCCGCTCCTGGCGCGGGTTTCAGGGCTCGGGGCGTCGCTCGCAGACGCCATCGTCGCGCATCGTGATGCCGCAGGCCCGTTCGCCAGCCGCAAGGATTTGCTCAAGGTCTCCCGCCTCGGGCCGCGTGCGTTCGAGCAATGCGCCGGCTTCCTGCGCATCCCGAACGGCTCCGAGCCGCTCGACGCCTCGGCGGTGCATCCGGAAGCCTATGGCGTGGCCAAAAAGATCGTCGCCGCCTGCGGGCGCGACGTGCGTTCGCTGATGGGCGACAGTGCGGCGCTGAAGGCGCTCGATCCGCGCGTTTTCGTCGACGAGCGGTTCGGCCTGCCGACGGTGCGCGACATTCTGGCCGAGCTGGAAAAGCCCGGCCGCGATCCGCGCCCCGGCTTCAAGACGGCAACCTTCGCCGATGGCATCGACGACATCAAGGATCTGAAGCCCGGCATGCTGCTGGAAGGCACCGTCACCAATGTCGCCGCCTTCGGCGCCTTCGTCGACATCGGCGTCCACCAGGACGGGCTGGTGCACGTTTCGCAACTGGCCGACCGTTTCATCAAGGACGCGCATGAGGTGGTCAAGGCCGGCGACGTGGTCAAGGTGCGGGTCGTCGATGTCGACATCAAGCGCAAGCGAATCGCGCTTTCCATGCGCAGGGATGGCGGCGAGGGCGGCGCATCGAGAGGCCCGCGCGACAATGGCGGCGGCAGGCCGACGCCACGCTCGCCCGCGCCGCAGCGCCAGCCCGAGCGGCCGGCGCAGCAAGGCGCGTTCGGCGCGGCACTCGCGGATGCGTTTAAGCGGAAGTAGCTACCACGCCAGAACAGCCGGGTCCTTTTCAACCTGGCCCATCAGCCAATCTCGAAAACTCGCGACTGGCGGATGGCCGCGCTTGTCGTGCGGGACGACGAGATAATAGGCGCTGCGGCTGTGCATAGGCTGGCCGGGCGCAGGCACCAGTTGGCCGCGCTGCAACTCGCCTGAGATGAGGACTTGCGGCAGCAGAGCCACGCCCAGACCCGCCATGCAGGCCTGGGCGGCGGTGCCGAACTGTTCGAACTGCATACCCGGTCCGGTCGGCGCGCTCAGGCCCTGATGCTCAAACCATGCTGTCCAGGCGCCAGGCCGCGTTGCCATGTGCAGCAGCGGCAGACGGCCGATGTCGGCGGGCGTCGCGATGGCGCGCTCGGCGAGGAATTCGGGCGACACCACCGGCGCCACCACCTCGCGCACCAGCAGCGTCGAGTCTGCCTCGGGCCAGTCCGGCAGGCCATAATGAATAGCCGCGTCCAGCCGCTCCCTCGCGAAGTCGAAGCGGCCGATGCGGGTGACGAAGTTGATGGTGATGTCGGGATTGTTGTCGACGAAATTTGGGATCATCGGCATCAGCCAGCGCGTGCCGAAGGTCGGCAGGATTGCGAGATTCAGGATGCCGCTATGCCGATTGCTCATCAATCCAAGCGCTGCGTCGCGCAATTGGCCAAGCGCCGAACGCACCGCTTCGGCGTATGTTTCGCCCGCCGCCGACAACCGGACATTGCGGCTGTCGCGCTCGAACAGGCGGCGGCCGAACTGGTCCTCAAGCAGCCTGATCTGCCGACTGACGGCGCCTTGGGTCAAATCCAGCTCCTGGGCTGCGGCGGTGAAACTGCCAAGCCGGGCCACCGCCTCGAAGGCGGCAAGCGCGCTGATGTTGGGCAAAAGGCGGCGTTGGACACTCATGATCCATTCCTAACGCTCATTGATCGGTGAAGCAATTTCGTTTGATTTTTCCAAGCCGCGGGCCGATAAGCCGGGCTTCACCCGTTTTTGAGGATCGAGAGCCATGGCCGCCGACAAGAATGCATTCGTCTGGGAAGACCCGTTCCTGATCGAGGACCAGCTTTCGGAAGACGAGCGCATGGTGCGGGACGGGGCGGCGGCCTTCGCCGCCGACAAGCTCGCGCCGCGCATCGAGGAGGCCTATCTCAACGAAACCTTCGACACGGCGATTTTTCGTGAGATGGGCGAGGCCGGCCTGCTCGGCATCAACATTCCGGAAGAATTCGGCGGCCTCGGCGCCAACTATGTCACCTACGGCCTGGTCGCCCGCGAAGTGGAGCGCGTCGATTCCGGCTATCGTTCGATGATGTCGGTGCAGTCGTCGCTGGTCATGTATCCGATCCATGCCTACGGCTCGAACGAACAGCGCAGGAAATACCTGCCCAAGCTCGCCAGCGGCGAGTGGATCGGCTGTTTCGGCCTGACCGAGCCGGATGCCGGCTCTGACCCAGGCGGCATGAAGACGCGCGCCGAGAAGACCGCCAACGGCTACAAGCTCACGGGCTCCAAGATGTGGATCTCCAATGCGCCCGTCGCCGACGTCTTCGTCGTGTGGGCGAAGCTGAAAGGCGAGAGCGGCAAGGACGAGATTCGTGGCTTCGTTCTGGAAAAGGGCATGAAGGGGCTGTCGGCGCCGAAGATCGCGGGCAAGCTGTCGCTGCGAGCGTCGATCACCGGCGAGGTGGTTATGGAAGGCGTCGAGGTCGGCGAGGATGCGCTGCTGCCCAACGTGTCGGGACTGAAGGGGCCGTTCGGCTGCCTCAACCGGGCCCGCTACGGCATTTCCTGGGGTTCGATGGGCGCGGCCGAAGATTGCTGGCACCGCGCCCGCCAATATGGCCTCGACCGCAAGCAGTTCGGCAAGCCGCTGGCCGGCACGCAGCTCTACCAGAAGAAGCTCGCCGACATGCAGACCGAGATCGCACTCGGGCTGCAGGCTTCGTTGCGCGTCGGGCGGCTGCTCGACGAAGGCAAGATGGCGCCGGAGATGATCTCGATCGTCAAGCGCAACAATTGCGGCAAGGCGCTCGACATCGCGCGCCAGGCGCGCGACATGCATGGCGGCAACGGCATCCAGATCGGCTATCACGTGATGCGCCACGCGCAGAATCTGGAGACGGTCAACACCTATGAGGGCACGCATGACGTGCACGCGCTGATCCTGGGACGGGCGCAGACGGGGATCCAGGCGTTTTTCTGAGGGTTGGATAGCCGTTTAAGTTAGGTGCAGCGCAACATCCGCTTGGAGAATGACGGCCAGATGTGTCAGGGTTCGGCCAGCTAAACGCCGATCTCCGGGGCTCCATGGCAATTCTGGCCGCCGTCTATCACCTGACCCATTACAAATACGACCGGCCGGTGGTGCTTGGTCCGCAGGTGATCAGGTTGCAGCCGGCGCCGCATTCGCGCACCAAGGTGCTCAGCCATTCGTTGAAGGTCGAGCCGGCGAACCACTTCGTCAATCTCCAGCAGGACCCTTACGGCAATTTCCTTGCCCGTTTCGTTTTTCCCGAGCCGGTGAGTGAACTGAAGATCGAGGTCGACCTCGTCGCCGACATGACGGTCTATAATCCGTTCGATTTCTTCGTCGAGGAGACGGCGGAAAATTTCCCGTTCGAATATCCGGAAGAGACACGTGACGACCTCGCCATCTATCGCACACCGGAAGCGGCGGGCCCACTGCTCTCGGCGTTCCTGAAAACCATCGATACCAGCCCGAAAAACACGGTCAATTTTCTCGTCGACCTCAATGCCCGGCTGCAGCGCGAGATCACGTATATCGTGCGCATGGAGACCGGCGTGTTCTCGCCGGAGGAAACGCTGGCAGCGGCCAAGGGCTCGTGCCGCGATTCGAGCTGGCTCTTGGTGCAGATCCTGAGGCATCTCGGCATCGCCGCACGCTTCGTCTCGGGCTATCTGATCCAGCTTAAGCCCGACCTCGTCGCGCTCGATGGGCCGGCCGGCACATCAGTGGACTTCACCGACCTGCATGCGTGGTGCGAGGTCTATCTTCCCGGCGCAGGCTGGGTCGGTTTCGACCCGACTTCGGGCCTGCTCACCGGCGAGAGCCATGTGCCGCTTGCCGCCACGCCGCATTTCCGCAACGCGGCGCCCATTTCCGGCATGGCGAGCTTCGCCAATGTCGAGTTCGGCTTCGAGATGCGGGTCGACCGCATCGCGGAGCATCCGCGCATCACCAAGCCGTTCTCGGATGAAAGCTGGCAGGCGCTCGATGCGCTGGGCAAAAACGTCGACGCCGCGCTCGATGCCGGCGACGTACGGCTGACCATGGGCGGCGAACCGACATTCGTGTCGATCGACGATTTCGAGTCCGCCGAGTGGAACACCGCCGCCGTCGGCCCGACCAAACGCGAGAAGGCAGATGCGCTGATCCGGAGATTGCGCGAGCGCTTCGCGCCCGGCGGCTTCCTCCACTATGGCCAGGGCAAATGGTACCCCGGCGAGAGCCTGCCGCGCTGGACGTTTTCGCTCTACTGGCGCACCGACGGCCAGCCGGTGTGGAGCGATCCGTCCCTGATCGCGCGCGAAAAGAGCGAGGCCGATATCGATGCCAGGCAGGCCGAGAGCCTGCTGACCGCGATCGCCGGCGAGCTCGGCATCGATAGCTCCATGGTCAGCGAAGCCTATGAGGATCCGGCCGAATGGCTACTCAAGGAAGGCAAGCTGCCGGAGAATGTCGATCCGACCAATTCGAAGCTGGAGGATCCCGAAGAACGCAGCCGCATGGCGAAAGTGTTCGAACGCGGGCTGACCAAGCCGTCGGGCTATGTGCTGCCGGTGCAGCGCTGGAACAGCCAGGCGTCGGGCCAGCGTTGGCGCTCGGAAAAATGGACGACACGGCGCGGGCGGCTGTTCCTGGTGCCGGGCGATTCACCGGTCGGCTATCGCTTGCCGCTGGGAACGCTGCCTTACGTGCCGCCGGAGCAGTATCCCTATGTCGTGCCGGTCGATCCGTCGCAGCCGCGCGGTGAGTTGCCCGCGCGAGAGGCGATCTTGCCTGGCCCGGCCCCGGCCGAACGCGAGGGCGCCGATGAAATGGCTCGCCGCCAGCAGGCGGCCTCGTTCACGGCCGCGACCGCCCAGCAGGACCGGGTCGAGCAGGAGCTCACCGAGATCGGCGGCGCGGTGCGCACCGCACTTTCGGTCGAGCCGCGCGACGGACGGCTTTGCGTGTTCATGCCGCCGGTCGAGGCGCTGGAGGATTATCTTGAGCTGGTGGCGGCAGCCGAGAACGCGGCCAAGGCGATCGGGTTGCCAGTGCATATCGAGGGCTACGGCCCGCCGCACGATCCGCGCCTCAACGTCATCCGCGTCGCGCCGGACCCCGGCGTCATAGAGGTCAACATCCACCCGGCTTCCAACTGGCAGGATTGCGTGGCCACGACCACGGCGATCTACGAGGAGGCGCGGCAAACGCGGCTTGGCGCGGATAAATTCATGATCGACGGCCGCCACACCGGCACCGGCGGCGGCAACCATGTGGTGGTCGGCGGCGCGACGCCCAATGACAGCCCGTTCCTGCGCCGTCCCGACCTGTTGAAGAGCCTGGTGCTGCAATGGCAGCGGCATCCCTCGCTGTCCTATCTGTTCTCCGGCCTGTTCATCGGTCCGACCAGCCAGGCGCCGCGCTTCGACGAGGCGCGCCACGATACGCTCTACGAGCTCGAAATTGCCATGGCGCAGGTGCCACATCCCGACAAGGGCGAAGCGCCCTTGCCGTGGCTGGTCGACCGGCTGTTTCGCAATTTGTTGACCGATGTCACCGGGAATACACATCGCTCGGAAATCTGCATCGACAAGCTGTTTTCGCCTGACGGACCGACGGGACGGCTGGGGCTGGTGGAATTCCGCGGCTTCGAGATGCCGCCCAATGCGCGCATGAGCCTGGCGCAGCAACTGCTGGTCAGGGCGATCATCGCGCGCGCCTGGAAGAACCCGCTCGACGGCCGCTTCGTGCGCTGGGGCACCTCGCTGCACGACCGCTTCATGCTGCCGCATCATGTCTGGGCGGATTTTCTCGACGTGCTCGACGACCTCAAGCTCAACGGTTTCGCGTTCCGACCCGAATGGTTCGACGCCCAGCTCGAGTTCCGCTTTCCCCTCTACGGCGAAGTCCGATATGCGGGCGTCAAGTTGGAACTGCGGCAGGCGCTGGAGCCGTGGCATGTCATGGGCGAGCAGGGGGCTATCGGCGGCACCGTGCGCTTCGTCGATTCCTCGGTCGAAAGGTTGCAAGTCAAGACCGAAGGGCTGAACCCTGAGCGCCATGCCATCGTCTGCAACGGCCGCGTCGTGCCGATGAAGGTGACCGACAACAGGGAGATCGCCGTGGCGGGTGTGCGCTTCAAGGCCTGGCAGCCGGCTTCGGGCCTGCATCCGGCGCTGCCGGTCAACACGCCGCTGGTGTTCGATATCTATGACCGCTGGTCGGGCAGGGCGGCCGGCGGCTGCGTCTACCATGTCGCGCATCCAGGCGGACGCAGCTACGACACGTTCCCCGTCAACGGCAACGAGGCGGAGGCGCGGCGGCTCGCCCGCTTCGAGCCGCGTGGCCATACGCCATCCAGCTATGTGCCGCGCGAGGAACAAGCTGCGGAAGATTTCCCGATGACGCTTGACCTTCGGCGTCCGCCAAGATTCTGATCAGCAATGGCAAAGGGGACTCACAAGCGGGTACGCGGCAAGGCGCAGATCCATCGCCTGCTGGAGCACTACCAGCCGATCGACGGCGTCGTCGACGAAATGGTCGACGCGTCGGGCAATCCCCGTCCGGCCTGGAAGCATTTCATCGAGGCGCTCGACGATCTCGGCGCCGAAGAGCTCACCCAGCGCTTTGCCCGCGCCGACCAGTATCTGCGCGACGCCGGCGTCTATTACCGCGTCTACGACAAGGCCGGCGCCAACGAGCGAGAATGGCCGCTGGCGCATGTGCCAATGCTCATCGAGGACGGCGAGTGGGAGACGATCAGCGCCGGTCTCGTGCAACGCGCCGAACTGTTCGAGGACATCATCGCCGATATTCATGGGCCAAACCGGTTGGTCGAAAGGGGCGTCCTGCCGGCGGGTCTGATCGCAGCGAGCCCGGAATATTTGCGGCCCGTGATCGGCACCAGGCCGGCCGGCGGCCACTTCCTGCATTTCTGCGCCTTCGAGCTCGGTCGCGGGCCCGACGGGCGCTGGTGGGTGCTGGGCGACCGCACTCAGGCACCATCCGGCGCCGGCTTCGCGCTGGAGAACCGCGTCGCCACCACACGCGCCCTTTCCGATATCTATGGCGAAATGCATGTGCACCGGCTCGCCGGCTTCTTTCGCCGTTTCAGGGACGCGCTGATCGGCATGGCCAAGGAAGCCGACGGCCGCGTCGCCATATTGACGCCGGGGCCGCTCAACGAAACCTATTACGAACACGCCTACATTGCCCGTTATCTCGGCATCATGCTGCTCGAAGGCGAGGACCTGACCGTTTCCGGGGGACGGCTGATGGTGCGCACGGTTTCGGGCCTGATGCCGGTCAGTGTGCTATGGCGGCGGCTCGATGCCGCTTTCGCCGATCCGCTCGAACTGCGCTCGGATTCGCAGATCGGCACGCCGGGGCTGGTCGAGGCGATCCGGCAAGGCAGCGTCTCCACGGTCAACGCGCTCGGTTCGGGCCTGATGGAGACGCGCGCACTTCTTGCCTTCCTGCCCAGGATCGCGCGCGAATTGCGGGGCGAGGAATTGAAGCTGCCCACGGTCGCGACATGGTGGTGCGGGCAAGCGAGTGAACGCGCCCATGTGCTGGCCAATATCGACCGTATGATGATCGGTCCGGCCTTGTCGACGAGGCTGGCATTCGAGGACGATGACCAGACCAGGCTTGGCTCGGCGCTGTCGGCCGGGGAGCGGGCGGAACTGGTGGCGCGCATCGAACGCGACGGCGACGCTTTCGTCGGCCAGGAAGCGGTGACGCTTTCGACGACGCCCGTCTATGTCGACGGTCGACTGGAGCCGCGGCCGGCGAGCCTGCGCGTCTATCTGGCGCGCACGCCCGAGGGCTGGACGGTGATGCCGGGCGGGTTCGCCCGCGTCGGCCTGTCGCTCGATCCGACGGCGATCGCCATGCAGCGCGGCGGCCAGGCGGCCGACGTCTGGGTGGTCAGCGAGCGGCCGGTGGAGCGCGAGACGCTGCTGCCGCAAGAGGGCGACAGCTTCAGCCGCACCAGGCCGGGCAGCCTGCCCAGCCGCGCGGCGGAAAACCTGACCTGGCTCGGCCGCTACATCGAACGCTCGGAAGACACGGTGCGCATCCTCCGCGCCTATCATGTGCGGCTGGCTGAGACCTCCGATCCCGATATGCCGTTGCTGGCCGACATCAGGGATCATCTCGAACCGTTCGGCATCGATGTCGAAACAGCGATCCCATCGGGGCTGATCGGCACGCTGGACAGCGCCGTCTACAGCGCCGGCCAGATCCGCGACCGTTTCTCGCCGGATGGCTGGCTGGCGCTCAAGGACCTGTCGAAGACCATTCATCAGTTCGCGACGACGGTGGCGCCGGGGGATGATGCGACACGGGCCATGACCGTCATCCTGCGCAAGCTCGCCGGTTTTTCCGGCCTGCTGCACGAGAACATGTACCGCTTCGCGGGCTGGCGCTTCCTTGAGATCGGCCGGCGGCTGGAGCGCGGCATACAGATCGCCAGCACGCTCGCCCGGCTGACCAACGACAAGGCGCCGGACGGCTCGCTCGACATGATGCTGGAGATCGGCGACAGCGTCATGACGCACCGGCGGCAGTACCCTGTGCAAGCCGGCCGCCGCACGGTGATCGACCTTCTGGCGCTCGATCCGCTCAATCCGCGTTCCATCCTGTTCCAGCTCGAACGGCTGAAGGCCGAGATCGGGCTGCTGCCGGCGATCGGCGGCGAAGGGCACATGTCGCCTGCGGCCAAGGAGATCCTGCAGCTCAACACGGCCATCGCCATCAAGGAGCCAGCGGACATGACTGTGAAGGCGCTGAACGATCTCGCCGGCGAGATAGGCGGGCTCTACAGCAGCCTCGCCAAGGCCTATTTCGGTTAAGGCGGCGCTCCGGCATGCTCTACGACATCAGGCTTCACCTTCACTACGATTACGCCGCCGTCGCCGGCGGCGGCCGTCACCAGGTGCGCGTGCTGCCGCCGACCATCGACGGCGTGCAGCGCGTCGTCGCCGCGTCGCTGTCCTTCGCGCCTGCGCCAAACGAACGCTCGGATTTTTCCGATTTCTTCGGCAACAACGTCACCTCGATCGCCTTCCGCGATGCGCATGACGCACTCGACATCAGGATGAGCGCGCGCGTGGCGGTGTCGCGGCCCGAGCCCGGGCTCGACGTGTCGCCCGACCTTAGCCGGCTGCGTCAGGAGCTCGCCGCCGTGCGCTCGCTGGCGCCCGATACACCGCATCATTTCCTGGCCGCCAGCGGTCACGCCGGCATCGATGCGGCGATTACCGCCTATGCGCGCGACAGCGTCGGCGGCTCGGCCGCCGGTACGGCGATGAACCTCTGCAATCGCATCCACCGCGATTTCACCTATGACAACGAGGCGACCACCGTCCGCACCAGGGCAGGCGATGCCTTCCGGCTGAAGCGCGGCGTGTGTCAGGATTTCTCGCATATCATGATCGCCGGCCTGCGCGGGCTCGGCATACCGGCCGGCTACGTCAGCGGCTTCCTGCGCACCATTCCGCCCAAGGGCAAGCCCAGGTTGGAGGGTGCCGACGCCATGCATGCATGGGTTAAGGTGTGGTGCGGGCGCGATGCCGGCTGGCAGGAGTTCGACCCGACCAACGGCATGCGGGCCTCCAACGATCACATCACCGTTGGCTATGGCCGCGACTATTCGGATGTCGCGCCGATCGTCGGCGTTCTCAAGACCACCGGCGGACAGGTCGGCGAGCAAGCCGTCGACGTCATCCCGGTGGTGCTCGAGAAGGCCTGACGTTAGGCCTGCTTTGCGCAACGCGCAGTGCAGGGTTCCGCCGCCGGCGTGGGTGGCCGCCGACTTTTCGGACAGGAGTGGAACCAGTGCTCGGCCTAGAGGCTTATCTACGGGTGTTTCCGTGGGGCCAGCATGCTGCAGAAATCCGGATTGACTATCGACGGCGACGCCGCACCAAAGAACGGTGCTCAGATTTCTGCCGAGCACGCCGCACTGATCTATGTCAGCGATACCGAGCCCGGTATCCGCCGGCTGAAATCGGGCAAGGGATTTTCCTACAGGGGACCTCATGGCGGGCCGGTCTCGGATGCCACGCGAGCGCGCATCGAGGCGATCGTGATCCCGCCGGCCTGGACGGATGTTTGGATCTCGCCCGAGGCGGACGGACATATCCAGGCGACCGGCAGGGACCAGCGGGGGCGCAAGCAATATCGCTATCATCCGCATTGGGCCGAGGAACGCGACAGCGCCAAATATTCGAGCCTTGTCGCCTTCGCCGAAAGCCTGCCGGAGCTTCGGCACAGGATCGACAGCGACCTGCGCCGCCACGGCCTGCCGCTCGAACGCGTCGTCGCCGCGATCGTCTGGCTGCTCGACAACACCATGATCCGCGTCGGCAACGCCGCTTACGCCCGCGACAACAAGAGCTTCGGCCTGACGACATTGCGGGACCGCCATGTCGACATCAAGGGATCGAGTCTGCGGTTCGCCTTCAAGGGCAAATCGGGCAAGGAATGGAAATTGAAGCTGGTCGATCGCCGCATCGCGCGAATCGTGCGAGGCGCGCAGGACCTGCCGGGCCAAAAGCTGTTCCAGTATCTCGACGAGGACGGCACCAGACACCCGGTGCGCTCCGAGGACGTCAACCGCTACATCAGGGAGGCCATCGGCGATGCATTCAGCTCGAAACATTTCCGTACATGGGGCGGCACCATCCACGCCGCGTCGCTGTTTGCGCAAACGGTGCTGCCTGACAGCCAGGCACAGCAGAAACGGGCGATGAACAGCGTCATCGACAGGGTCGCCGAGCGGCTGGGCAACACGCGCGCCGTCTGCCGCCAATGCTACATCCATCCGCAAGTCTTCGAAGCCTGGCTGCAGGGACGGCTGCTTGCCGAAATGGCAGAAGCCAACAAACGCAAACGATCGATAGACGGTCTCGATGATGAGGAAGCGCTCGTGCTGCGATGGCTGAAGACGCACGAAAGCGGACCCGCGGCAACCACCGGCCGCTGAATCCGCGGCGCCTCGATTTTTTTATCGACGTCGTGTCGGGATCGGTCCTAGTGTTTCGTCCTTTGACACAGAAGAGGACAAACCATGCTCTACGCGATCTTGTGCTATGCTTCCGAAGACGTCGTCTGCTCCTGGAGCAAGGAGCAGGACGACAAGGTCATGGCCAACATTCTCGATGTCCAGCAGAAATACGCGGACGCCGGCCGGCTTGGCCCGGTGGCGCGGCTTTTGCCGACGACGGCGGCGACGACGCTGAGGAAGGTCAAGGGCGAATCGATCGTCATCGACGGGCCGTTCGCCGAGACCAAGGAACAGTTCCTCGGCTTCTACACGCTCGAATGCGCCGATCTCGACGAGGCGGTGGAGTTCGCGCGCGAACTTTCCGAGGTCAATCCGAGCGGCGGCTCCTACGAAATCCGGCCGGTATCCATCTTCAATCCCACCAGGGTAGCCGTATGACCGAACTTGCCTGGATCAGCTCCGCGATCAGCGCCGCCCGCCCGCAGGCGATGGGTGCGCTGCTGCGCTATTTCCGCGACCTCGACACGACGGAGGAAGCTTTCCAGGACGCTTGCCTCAGGGCGCTGAAGAACTGGCCGCAGAACGGTCCGCCGCGCGATCCGGCGGCTTGGCTGATCTTCGTCGGACGCAACAGCGGCATCGACGCGGTGCGCAAGCGTGCCAAGCAGGCGCCGATGCCGGAAGAGGACCAGATCTCCGATCTCGAGGACGCAGAGAGCGACATCGCCGAGCGGCTCGATGGCGCGCACTACCGCGACGACATATTGCGGCTGCTATTCATCTGCTGCCATCCCGACCTGCCGGCAACGCAGCAGATCGCGGTGGCGCTGCGCATCGTCTCGGGCCTCACGGTCAAGCAGATCGCACGCGCCTTCCTGGTCGGCGAAAGCGCCATGGAGCAGCGCATCACCCGCGCCAAGGCACGTATCGCCGACGCCGGCGTGCCGTTCGAGACGCCGGGCGCGGTGGAGCGCTCGGAGCGGCTCGCCGCGGTCGCGGCCATGGTCTACCTGATCTTCAACGAGGGCTATTCGACCAACAGCGGCGAGGCGCCGGCCCGCGCGCCGCTGTGCGAAGAGGCGATCCGGCTGGCCCGGCTGCTGCTCAGGCTCTTCCAGACCGAGCCGGAGATCATGGGGCTGACGGCGCTGTTGCTGCTCCAGCATGCGCGCGCACCGGCCCGCTTCGATGGGGACGGCGAGATCGTTCTGCTCGAGGATCAGGACCGCAGCCTATGGAGCCGCAAGATGATCGACGAGGGGCTGGCGCTGGTCGACAAGGCGCTGCGCCACCGTAAGCCAGGCCCTTACCAGGTGCAGGCGGCGATTGCCGCGCTGCATGCGCGGGCCGAGAAGGCCGAGGACACGGACTGGGTCGAGATCGACCTGCTCTACGGCCTGCTCGAACAGATGCAGCCGTCGCCAGTCGTCACCCTCAACCGTGCCGTCGCGGTCTCCAAGGTGCGTGGCCCGGAGGCGGCACTTGCCATGATCGAGCCGCTGGAGCAGAGGCTTTCCGGCTATTTTCATTTCTTCGGCCTCAAGGGCGGGCTTTTGATGCAGCTTGACCGGGGCGAGGAGGCGCGGGTCGCCTTCGACCGCGCCATCGCGCTTGCCAACACGGCGGCGGAAGCGGCCCATATACGCATGCATATCGACCGGCTGATGAAGGACGGCGCCGCGCGGACGGCAAGCTGACCCTGGTTCAATGGTCTGGCCCGGGCTTGGACCATGCCGGGGTGGCGATTTTTCCCTGGAACCGCTATTGGCACGCCAGACAGCGCCTCCTTGCGCCTGATGGCATAGGGAACGCATGGCGCAATGCTTTGACCACGCCACATGAATGGCGGGATCTGAAAGGGACAGACATGACGATAGCGAAGGAAACCGCCGAGCTTCTGGCGAAACTGGGTGTTGCCAAGGAGGCGCTTGCCGGCGGCGACCTGATCGTGCGCAGCCCGGTGACGGGCGAGCAGATCGCGGCGTTGAGCATGATCTCGCCGGCCGACGCGGCCAGGACCATCGATGCCGCGCACAAGGCGTTCCAGGTCTGGCGCCTGGTACCGGGCCCGAAGCGTGGCGAGTTGGTGCGGCTGCTCGGCGAGGAATTGCGCGCGCACAAGGCCGAACTTGGCCGGCTGGTGTCGATCGAGGTCGGCAAGATCCCCTCGGAAGGGCTCGGCGAAGTGCAGGAGATGATCGACATTTGCGACTTCGCGGTCGGTCTTTCCAGGCAATTGTACGGGCTGACCATCGCCACCGAGCGTCCGGGACACCGCATGATGGAAACCTGGCATCCGCTCGGCGTGGTCGGCGTCATCTCCGCCTTCAACTTCCCGGTCGCGGTGTGGTCGTGGAATGCGGCGCTGGCGCTGGTCTGCGGCGACGCGGTGGTATGGAAGCCTTCCGAAAAAACCCCGCTGACGGCGCTTGCCTGCGAGGCGATCTTCAAGCGCGCCGTCAAGCGCTTCGGCACTGATGCGCCGGAAGGGCTCGCGTCGGTGCTGATCGGCGACCGCGCCGTCGGCGAGATCCTGGTCGATCATCCGAAGGTGCCGCTGGTCTCCGCCACCGGCTCGACCCGCATGGGCCGCGACGTCGGGCCGCGCCTGGCCAAGCGTTTTGCACGCGCGGTGCTGGAGCTCGGCGGCAACAATGCCGGCATCGTCTGCCCGACCGCCGATCTCGACATGGCGTTGCGCGCAATTGCCTTTGGTGCGATGGGCACGGCGGGCCAGCGCTGCACGACGCTGCGGCGCCTGTTCGTGCATGACAGCGTCTACGACGCCTTGATACCGCGGCTGAAGAAGGCCTATCAGAGCGTCTCTGTCGGCAATCCGCTGGAGACGTCGGCCCTCGTTGGGCCGCTGATCGACAAGGCAGCCTACGAGGCCATGCAGAAGGCGCTGCAGGAAGCGACCGCCCACGGCGGCAAAGTGACCGGCGGCACGCGGGTCGAGAATGGCCATCCGGACGCCTATTACGTGCATCCGGCGCTGGTCGAAATGCCCAGCCAAGTCTCGCCAGTGACCGAAGAGACCTTCGCGCCGATCCTCTATGTGATGAAGTATTCCGATTTCGACGCCGTGCTCGACGAGCACAATGCGGTGGGAGCGGGGCTGTCGTCGTCGATCTTCACCCGCGACCTGCAGGAATCCGAGCGCTTCCTCGGCGTCGACGGATCGGACTGCGGCATTGCCAATGTCAATATCGGCACGTCGGGCGCAGAAATCGGCGGCGCCTTCGGTGGTGAAAAGGAAACCGGCGGCGGCCGCGAGAGCGGTTCCGATGCGTGGAAGGCCTACATGCGCCGCGCCACCAACACGGTGAACTATTCCACGGCGCTGCCGCTCGCCCAGGGCGTCTCCTTCGACATCGAGTGAGACTGCGGGTCCGGCTCGGGTGACGTTGCGCACCCGGGCCTGCGACCTGAGGTTCACTGCTGAAGGCAGTTATGCTGTCATTCTTCGTATGGTGCTGACGACCCGCCGCCGAGGCGGCTTTTTGTTTCGAAGGATACGCAGCGGCTCGGACCGCCTTCATTGCCCGGGGCAGCGGCGAGTCTCTCTCTCACTGGTCGGTGGAAAAACACGCTTCGAAGGCGGCATCCACGATCGCCAGCTTGGCGGCCTGGACGGTCATGTATTCCTGAAAGAAGCGGTGCGAGACCCACATCACGGAATTGCCGCGCTGGCCCAACCAGCCGATGCTGCCGAGCGCCTCGGCATCGCGTAGTTTTCGGGCGAGGTGGGTGCGCGACAGTTTGAGCCAACTGGCGAATTCCGCCACCGAGACCACGCTGGTCGGAATCCGATCTAGGCCGGCATGGTCGGGGTCGATGCCGGACATGAGCCGATCCATGACGATGCCGCCATTGTTGAGCCAGATGAACAGGGAAAAGGTCTGGTTGGGTTCGCGCACCGGTTTGGACGAAAGCAGGCCGTCGGCCACGAGGGGCTGCAGGGCGGCGAGCATATCGGGCCGCTCCAGGTATCTCGTCAGCCGGTCCGCGCCGTCGAGTCGGTCAAGGGTCCGTAGATGTGCGTGCACCCATCCGGTAAATGTCCGCACCGTGTCCGCTCTCGGCTGCAACGGGTGGGTGCGCCCGTCTCCGCCCGCTACGTATTCGGCGATGCGGTAGTGCAGCATCTCCTTGATGAAAGCGTCGGCGGTGTTGCGGCTGGCGACCTTGTGCTGATGCACGAATTCGATGAAGCGCGACACCGTCAACGCGCTGCGGCGGTCGTCCGGGTCGCGCCTGAAGTGCATGGCAAGGCCGACATGGCCCATCAGCCAGCGCTGCTGCGTGGCGAATATGGAAGCAAGCCGCGGGCTGGCTTCGTAGATGTGGATCAGCGCCAGCGACTGTTCCCTGACGTGGCGGTGCAGATCCGGATGAGCCGCTATGTCCTCGATGTCCAGCATCCGCCTCCTTCTGGTTCGCCAACAGTCCTGCGCTCCGAGACATTTTCAGCCTGACGCATCTGTGTCCAGACGAGACGGCTCGAACTATAGTCCAGTTCCATAGGGGCGAAGACGGTGGCGAGACGCTGGCGGCTATGCTGGCGGCGGTAAGCACGGTCCGGTCAGCGGCAATCCGGGCAATCGCAGCTACGAGCGTCGTGCCGCTCGGCTATGACGGGCTGAAGCGGGGTCGCCGCCTACTCGGCCGCCTGAACGCGATGTGCCTGGATGATGGCGCGGATCTCGGAGCGGCAGGAGCCGCAATTGGTGCCGGCCTTCAGCGCGGCACCGATGGCTTCCAGATTCGTGCAGCCGGAAGCCACCGCCGCCGTGATCTGGTTGACCCCGATGTTGAAACAGGAGCAGACGGTCGCGCCGGCATCGGGCCGTTCGGCACCGGCGCGGCCGGCGACGATGCGGAAGCGTTCACGTTGGCTGGCGTGGGCCTCTTCGAGCTGCTGCGTCGCCCAGCCGCGCGACACGGCCACCGGGCCGGGCGCGACGAACAGGGCACCGGCAAGGCGCTCGCCGTCGAAGGCGCCGATACGGTGCTGGCCGTAGTCGCGATCGTGATAGGCAAGTACTTCGGCATCCGCGGTGCCGAAGAGTGAGACGGCGAAGGCAGCCCAGTCGATCTCGTCATTGGCAAAGGCAAGCTCGACCCGCCAGCCGCCCCGGCACCGGGCAACCGCCCAGTAGTCGGCGGCAATCGTCGCGGGCTTCCGGCGCATCACGGCAAAACCGAACGCCCTGGCGGCGAATTTCTCGATGCGGGCCGCGACGTGCTTCAGTGCCGGCTGGCCGGAAACCGGGTCGGTGAGCGGCGCGGTCAGCGTGTCGAGCCGGCCCTTGGCGGTGAACTGGTCCGTCCAGTGCATCGGCGCGAAGATGCTGCCCCGGCGCTGGCGGGACGTGACCAGCGCGCGCACGAGCACGGCGCCGCGCGGGCTGGAAACGCGCACGATGTCGGCGTCGCCAATGCCGTATCGCGCGGCGTCGTCGGGGTGGATTTCGACGAAGGGTTCGGCGATGTGCTGCGACAGACGGGGGCTTTTGCCGGTGCGCGTCATGGTGTGCCAATGGTCGCGGACACGACCGGTGTTGAGGATGAGCGGGAAGTCGGGCGAGGTGCGGGATACGATTGCGGGACGGACGGCGATGAAGCGCGCCTTGCGGTGGGGGGTGTAGAAGTTGCCGTCGGCGAAGAAGCGGGTGGTTTGGCTTCCAGCCGTGCTGTCCCCCTCTGACCGGCGTCGAGCTTGAGCGCCCCCCTCTGGCCTGCCGGCGCCGGCAGGCCAGAGGGGGACGCCTGGGCTCGGCGCTGGCCATTGGAATGGCCTCAACGCCTCATATCGCTCGGCATCGATATCGGCATACGCTCCAATATCGAAATCCCGTTCCCCGTCATTCTCGAAACCCGACAGCGCGGCATGCTCGGCGAAAACCTCCGCCGGCGCGTCATAGGAAAACGCCTCGCCAAAACCCATCCGCCGCGCCACCTCGGCGACGATCCACCAGTCGGGCCGCGCCTCGCCGGGTGCTGCCAGGAACGGGCGCTGGCGCGAGACGCGGCGCTCGGAATTGGTGACGGTGCCGTTCTTCTCACCCCAGGCGGCGGCCGGCAGCCGGACATGGGCATGGCGGACAGTATCGGTCTCGGCCAGCACGTCCGACACCACCACAAACGGACAGGCCTTGATCGCCGCTTCGACGCCATCGGCATCCGGCATCGAATCGACCGGATTGGTGGCCATGATCCACAACGCCTTGATGCGCCCGTCGGCGACCGCCTGGAACATATCGACCGCTTTCAGGCCGGGCTTTTGCGCGATGTCAGGTGCATTCCAGAAGCGCTTCACGCGTTCGCGATGCCCGGGGTTTTCGATCTCCATATGGGCGGCCAGCATGTTGGCCATGCCGCCGACCTCGCGTCCGCCCATGGCGTTGGGCTGGCCGGTGACCGAGAACGGCCCGGCGCCGGGCCTGCCGATACGACCGGTGGCAAGATAGCAGTTGATGATGGCGTTGACCTTGTCGGTGCCCGAGGACGACTGGTTGACGCCCTGACTGTAGACGGTCACGGTCTTTTCGGTCCTGGCAAACAGGCTGTAGAAGCGGCCGAGCTCGTCCTCGCTCAGGCCCGTGGCGGCAGCGATGCCGGCAAGGTCGAGCGCCGAGGCGGCGAAGAGGGCTTGTCCGAAGCCGGTCGTGTGCGCCGTGATGTAGGCGCGGTCGAGCGCATTGTGTTCACCCAAGTAAGCGAGCAGGCCGGTAAACAGGGCGGCGTCGCCATCCGGTGCGATCGCCAGATGCATGTCGGCGATGTCGGATGTCATGGTGCGGCGCGGGTCCACCAGCACGATTTTCATCTCCGGGCGCTTCTCACGTGCGGCAGCTATGCGCTGGTAGAGCACGGGATGGCACCAGGCGAGGTTGGAGCCGACCAGCACGATCAAGTCGGCAAGCTCCAGATCCTCGTAGGTTCCGGGCACCGTGTCGGAGCCGAAGGCGCGGCGGTGGCCGGCGACGGAGGACGCCATGCAGAGGCGCGAATTGGTGTCGATGTTGGCCGAGCCGAGAAACCCCTTCATCAGCTTGTTGGCGAGGTAATAATCCTCGGTCAGCAATTGGCCCGAGACATAGAAGGCGACGGCATCCGGCCCGTGCTCGGCGACGGTCTGTGTCAAGGTCGACGCGACGAGATCGAGTGCCTCGTCCCAGGAGGCGCGGCGGCCGTGGATCTCGGGATGGAGCAGCCGGCCGTCGAGCTCGATGGTCTCGGCCAGCGCCGATCCCTTGGAGCAGAGCCGGCCGAAATTGGCGGGATGATCGGGGTCGCCGCGGACCGACACCTGCCCGTCCGCGGCGACCTTCGCCAGCACGCCGCAACCCACCCCGCAATAGGGGCAAGTGGTCCTCACCTCGCGTGCTTCGCCAATCTGCATGGGTCAGGCCGCGCGGCTGGCCAGCGCTTCGAGCGCGATGAACAGACGCTCGCCCTCTATCTTGACCGGAATGGTGCGCACCGCGCCCTCGTCGGCGCCGAGCGCCTTGCCGGTTTCGAGCGAGATCACCCAATTGTGCAGGGGACAGGTGACCGCCGCACCATGCACGATGCCCTGGCTCAGCGGGCCGCCCTTGTGCGGGCAATGGTCGTCGATGGCGAAGACCTGGTCGTCAGCGGTGCGGAAGACGGCGATCTTGCCTTGCGGCGTGGCGACGCAACGTGCGCCGCGGCGGGGGATGTCGGAGAGGGTGCCGATGGGTGTCCAAGTCATTGTCTCACTCCGCCGCCTGCGCGAACCCGACCGAGGCCATTGGCCGGAACTCGTGCTTGTCCGTGCCCGACACGCGTTCCGACCACGGGTCGACCTGGGCGAATTTCTGGGAGAAGACGAAGCGCTCGTAGAAGGCCTTGCGCTTGTCCGCGTCGTCCATGATCTGGCGCTTGATCTCGGCGATGCCGACGCGCTTGGCCCATTTGTAGATACGCTCGAGATAGCGGGCCTGTTCGCGGTACATCTGCGTCAACGCCACGATATGCTCCAGCGCTTCGTCCTCGGTCCTGACCAGGCCGAGCACTTCGGTACCCTTGATGTCGAGGCCGGCCGCACCGGCGAAATGGATCTCGTAGCCACTGTCGACGCAGATCACGCCGACATCCTTGCAGGTCGCCTCGGCGCAGTTTCGCGGGCAGCCCGACACCGCCATCTTGACCTTGGCCGGCGTCCACGAGCCCCACATGAATTTTTCAATGCGGACACCGAGGCCGGTGGAATCCTGCGTGCCGAAGCGGCACCAGTCGGAGCCGACGCAGGTCTTCACCGTGCGCAGGCCCTTGGCATAGGCATGGCCGGAGACGAAGCCGGCCTGGCCGAGATCGGCCCACACCGCGGGCAGGTCCTCCTTGCGGATGCCGAGCATATCGATGCGCTGGCCGCCGGTGACCTTGACCATCGGGATCTCGAACTTGTCGACGACGTCGGCGATGGCGCGCAGCTCGGCGGCATTGGTCACGCCGCCCCACATGCGCGGCACCACCGAATAGGTGCCGTCCTTCTGGATGTTGGCATGCACGCGCTCGTTGATGAAACGCGACTGGTAGTCGTCGGCGTACTCGTCCGGCCAGTCGCAGACGAGATAGTAGTTCAGCGCCGGCCGGCATTTGGCGCAGCCGCAGGAGGTCTTCCATTCCAGTTCCTGCATGATCGCGGGAATGGTCTTCAGCGCCTTGGCCTTGATCAGCCGGCGCACCTCGTCATGGCCGAGCGTGGTGCAGGAGCACATGGGCTGCACGGCGGCGGGGTTGTACTTGTCGCCGATGGTCAGCACCATCAGCTTTTCGACCAGGCCGGTGCAGGAACCGCAGGAGGCGGATGCCTTGGTGTGGGCGCGCACGTCGTCGAGCGAGGTCAGGCCCCCGGCCGTGATCGCGCCCGTGATCTTGCCCTTGCAGACGCCGTTGCAGCCGCAGATTTCCGCATCATCCGGCAAGGCTGCAACGGCCGCCATAGGGTCCAGCGGGGCACCCCCCTGGTAGGACTGGCCGAAGATCAACGTATCGCGCATCTGCGAGACATCGGTCTGCTTCTTCTTGAGGTCGTTGAACCAGGCGCCGTCCGATGTCTCGCCGTAGAGCACGGTGCCGATGATGCGGTCGTCCTTCAGCACCAGGCGCTTGTAGACGCCGGCGGCGGCATCGCGCAGCACGATCTCCTGGCGGTCCTCGCCATCGGCGAAGTCGCCGAGCGAGAAGAGGTCGATGCCGGTGACCTTGAGCTTGGTGGGCGTATCCGAATGCACGAAGGCGGCAGTCTCGTCGCCGGCAAGCTGGCTGGCAGTGACGCGCGCCATCTCGTAGAGGGGGGCGACCAGCCCGTAGACCTGGCCGTTCACCTCGGCGCATTCGCCGAGCGCATAGATGTCCGGATCGTTGCTGCGCATGCCCGGGTCGACGACGATGCCTCTGTTGACGGCGATGCCGGCATCTTTGGCCAGCGCCGCGTTCGGCCGGATGCCGACCGCCATCACGACCAGCGTCGCGGGGATGATTGTGCCGTCGGCGAGTTCCACCCGCTCGACCTTGCCGTTGCCCGTGATCGCCTGGGTGTTGGCCTTGGTGATGACCTTGATGCCGCGCTGCTCGACGGCGCGCTGCAGCAGGTAGCCGGCGGCCGGATCGAGCTGCCGCTCCATCAAAGTCGGCATGACATGCAGCACGGTGACGTCCATGCCTTGCGCGTTGAGGCCCGCCGCCGCCTCCAGCCCGAGCAGGCCGCCGCCGATCACCACCGCCTTGGCGCGCGACTGGGCGGCGAGCATCATCGCCTGGACGTCGTCGAGGTCGCGATAGGTGAGAACGCCGGGCAGGTTGTGGCCGGGGACCGGAATGATGAACGGCACCGAGCCGGTGGCAATGATCAGCTTGTCGTAGGGCTCGGTGACGCCGTGGTCGGAGGTGACGGTCTTCGCCTGCCGGTCGATGGCGACGATCCTGTGGCCCTTGTAGAGGGTGATGCCGTGCTTGATGTACCAGCCGTCGCCATGGATGATGATTTCTTCGTAGGCCTTCTCGCCCGAGAGAACCGGCGACAGCATGATGCGGTCGTAATTGACCCTTGGCTCGGCGTTGAAGATGGTGACCTGGAAACGGCCGGGCGCCTTCTCCAGCAGGTGTTCCAGCATGCGCCCGGGAGCCATGCCGTTGCCGATGATGACGAGTTTCTCGGTCATGTCCTGATCCGCTCCGGTGTCATTCTGCAGCATAGGAAAGGGTCGACGCCTTGGTTGATGCGGCGCGCCCCATCCGCCTGACGCTGACATGCATCCAGACAAAGCAGGCGGCGACGATGACGAAGAGCAGCATGAAGCAACTCGACCAGATGCCGGTGAGGTCGTTCAGCGCTCCAAAGGCGATCGGCAGGATGAAGCCGCCGAGGCCGCCGATCATGCCCACGACGCCGCCAACGGCACCGACGCTCCGCGGATAGTAGGCGGGGATGTGCTTGTAGACGGCGGCCTTGCCGAGGCTCATGAAGAAGCCGAGCACGCTGGCGACGGCGATAAAGGCGAGCGGGCCGATCTCGAAATGGAAGGAGATCGGCCCGCTGATGCCGCGCACGACATAGTCTGCCGAGGGGAGAGACAGCACCAAGGTCGCGACGGCACAAACCGAGAAGGTCCAATAGAGTACGGCGCGGGCGCCGACGCGGTCGGACAGCACGCCGCCATAGGCGCGGAAGATGCTCGCGGGAATTGAATAGGCCGCGCCGATCATGCCGGCGGTCGCCAGCCCGAAGCCGTAGACGCCGATCAGGTAGCGCGGCAGCCACAACGACAGCGCCACGAACGCACCGAAGGAGAAGAAGTAATAGAAGGCGAAGCGCCAGACCTGCGGGTTCTTCAGCGGCGCGAATTCCTGCCAGAAGCTCCTCGCGGGCGCGGTCTTGCCGGCGCGGCGCTCGCGGATGACCGGATCGTCGCCGGTCGTGAACCAGAAGATGGCGGCCATGATGACAAGTGCCGCCGCCCAGATCAGCGCGACCGACTGCCAGCCCCAGGCGAGAAGCACGAAAGGCGCCAGGAATTTGGTGACGGCGGCGCCGACATTGCCGACGCCGAAGATGCCGAGCGCCGTGCCCTGCCGGCCGGCCGGGAAGAAGCGTGAGACATAGGCGACGCCAACGGCGAAGGAGCCGCCGGCAAGCCCGACGCCGAGCGCAGCGATCAGCATCTGCGCGTAAGTGTGCGCAAAGGCGAGCAGGAAGGTCGCGACTGCCGCGGCGAGCATGGTGGCGGTGTAGACCAGCCGTCCGCCATAGCGATCGGTCCAGACGCCGAGTACCATGCGCACGAGGGAGCCGGTGAGGATCGGCGTGCCGACGAGCAGGCCGAATTCCGTCTCGTTCAGCCCAAGTTCCTGCTTTATGCGCACGCCGATGATGGAAAAGATCGTCCACACCGCAAAGCAGACGGTGAAGGCGATGGTGGACATCACGAGCGCCTGCCGGGGAGCACAATCCTGGCTGGGCGCGGCTTGGAGATTTGCGGTCATGTCAGGCTCCGGTTTGCGGTAGGAGGCACCGCGCGTGTTTCTTGATCGATGTTTGGCGGTCCGGTATCAGCGCGGCGAGCCTGGCGCGTTCACTTCGGGCCCTTTGCCTTCGGCCATGGCGCCGGCGGGGAACAGCATCTTTGCAGCGATGAACAGCGCCGCCGTCAGCGCGCTGCTCGCGACAAAATCGCGGCGCGTGAAATCCTTCAGGTTTGTTCCAGTTCCGATCCGTTTCCTCATCGTCGTCTCCGGTTGGGCGCTGCCTGGGACCAGCGCCGTCGATTGCGTGTTCGGCCAAAACAAAAAAGCCGCCGGCCAAGTCCGCGCGACCCGTACATCCGGGATCGTGTCGTGACCTGAGCGGCAGCTTTGCCTGTGGCGCCCGCCATTGGACGCCTATTTGCGTGACCCGCGAAGGGCCTGGTTATTTCAAAGCAGGAACCGTGCCAGTCTCGCTTCAGAAAAGAATTTCGAATGAAATCAGCTGAATAACCGAATCATGGGTAGATCCGGCCGACTGTTAACAAGGTCAAACATTGGTCAGCTATGCGATCGGTGCGCATAAATTTTGTGCAATGCACAAGAATGGCGCGTAAATGATCACGCCTGCTTTTGCGCGCCGATATAGGCGTCGATCTGGTCCGGGTCGAAGATGCGCCCGTCGAAGAAGCCGTCGGGGCCGAGCACCAGGCTTGCCCCCGCCGAGCCGACCGGCGTTGCGATCTTCAACGCCCCCTCGACCTTGGCATTGGCGCCAGGCAGCGCTACGCCGAGCGGCTTCAGCGCCGCCCGATACAGGTCGGGCCGGTAGCAGTCTCGGGCGATGGTGAGGTTTTCAGGCGTGTGCGTGATGTCGCTCCAGCGCACCATCTGGGTGTAGAACCACAGCGCATGGCTTTTCCAGGGAAAGTTCGCCGCCTTGTCGAAGGGAACGAAGAAGTCCTCGACGTTCCGCTCGGTGCCGCTGCCGAGGCGGAGATGTCCGGTCAGGACCGGCATCTGGATTTCGGCTGACTGGCCAAGGAAGCCGGGCTGCGCCATCAGCGCCGCCAGTTCGCCTCGATTGGCCGGATCCTGGCACCAGCGGGCGGAGTGGTGCAGTGCCCTGAGCAGCGCCGCCAGCGCCTCCGGGTGCTCTTCGGCCCAGGCCTTGCGCGCGCCGATGACCTTTTCGGGGCTGTTGCGCCACAAAAGCGCCTTGACGGTGACGATGTGGCCGGTGCCGGCCGCGACGGAGGCGCTGTTCCAGGGCTCGCCGACGCAATAGCCGTCGATGCGGCCGGCGGCCAGCGCGTCGGCCATGAAGGGCGGCGGTACGATGACGATCTCGATCTCACCGTCGGGGTGGATGCCGCAGGCGGCGAGCCAGTAGCGCAGTTCGAAATTGTGCCCGGAATGCGGATGCACGACGGCGAAGCGCAGCGGGTCACGGCCGGCCGCCGCGCGTTCGCGGATAAACGCGCCAAGCGCCGCGCCGGCGCGGGCCGGATCGAGATCCGATACGGCGCCATGCGCCGCCATGCCTTCCCAGACGGCGTTGGAGACGGTGACGCAATTGCCGCCGAGGCCTAGCGAAAAGGGCACGATCGTCTCGGACGCCAGGGGCGTGAGCCCGAGGTTGCAGGCGAGCGGCATCGGCCCAAGCATGTGGGCAAGGTCGAAATGGCCAATGGCGATGCGGTCGCGAATGTTGGCCCAGGAGGTCTCGCGGTGCAGGACGAGATCGACGCCTTCGCGCGCGGCAAAGCCCATTTCGCCGGCCGCGACCAGCACGGCGCTGTCGAACAGGGGCATGAAGCCGGCGATAATCTGATGCGCAGCAGTCATGCTCATTCGTCCTCCAGCGGTCCGAGCAGCCCGGCTGTCGTCACCAGGCTGTGGGCAATGTCGCTGATCTTGCGGTTCTGGTTCATCGCTGTCTTGCGCAGCAGCGTGTAGGCCGCGTCTTCGCTCAGACCCCGCGATTTCATCAATATGCCTTTGGCGCGGTCGATGACCTTGCGGTTCTCGAGTTCGCTGCGCGCTTCTTCCAGTTCGCGCGCCATGCGCGAAAAGGCGTTGAAGCGGCTGACGGCCATATCGAGGATCGGCTTGACGCGTTCCTGCCTGAGACCGTCGACGACATAGGCGGACACGCCGGCATCGACGGCGGCCTCGATCGAGGCCTGGTCGGAGCGGTCGACGAACATCGCAATCGGCCGCTTCACCGCGCGCGACAGCTGGAACATGTTCTCCAGCATGTCGCGGTTGGGGTTCTCGAGGTCGATGACGATGACGTCGGGTTCGATCTCGGCGATGCGGCGCGCAATGCCCGCCACGTCGTGGACGACGGTCACCCGCTGATGGCCGCCCTCGCGCAGTCCCGCCTCGATGATCGAGGCGCGGATGCGGTTTTCGTCGATCACCAGGACGGCTAGGGAAGATCTGACCATGCCCCGCATTGTGGGCAAGGTCGCGGAATTGTGCAATGCGGCATACCCAGTGCAGCGGAAAGGGCGTGGCCGCAGCTTACCGCATTGCAATCAGGCCACGCAGATGCGCCTCAGCGCGATCCGCGGGTCAGGTGCAGACACGAACCTCTTCGACCACCCTGTGGTGGTGTCGCCAATGTTTGACCAGCTCGATGTGGCAGCGGTGATGCCTGTGATAGCGGCGGTATTCGCGGTCGCTGTAACGAACATCGCTGTCGTCGTTATAGCGATTGTCAATATAACGCTGGCGATCGTGATGGCGGCGCACGACGACCTCGCCATTGTCATAGTCGTCGTCAGGCGAATACTGGGGCTCGTCGCCGGACTGGATGGTGACGCTCGCAGCCTGCGTCGGCGCAATGACGGAAGCCGAAGCGGCCAGCGCCATCATCGAGGCCAGGAAAAAGCTTTTCATGTCTCGTCCTCCTGTTGTTCAAGCCATATCAACTCGCAAGAACAGCCGCCGTTCCGACGCGGCCCTACACGCTTTCCAACGCGGTCGACATCAAGGCGTTATCGGTGTGCGGCTACAGGCGGACAAAGGCGGTCAGCGGCAGATGGTCGGAGGCGACCCGCGACAGCGGCGTGTCATGCGCTTCGACGGCCGCGATCATTCCGTGCCGGTTGGCCATGATGCGGTCGAGCGCCAGCAGGGGCAGGTTCGAGGGGAAGGTAGGAACAGCCGGCGGCAGCGGTCCAAACGTCAGATGCAGCGTGTTCAGCGCCGAGCGGTTTCCGAGGCGCCATTCGTTGAGGTCGCCGAGCAGCAGCGTCGGCTTCTCGTCGGGGCTGTTCATGATATCCAGCACGACCTGTGCCTGCTGCGACCGCGAACGGCGCAGCAGGCCCAAATGCGCCGCGATGACGCGCAGGGACTGGCTTCCGTCGAGATCGATTTCCGCCACCAGTGCGCCACGCGGTTCCAGCCCGGGAAGCCTGATCTGATGCACGTCGCGCACGACGCCCTTCTTGAAAAGCAGGACGTTGCCGTGCCAGCCATGGCCCTTGCCGGTCGCCGAAATCGGCACCGGCACCAGGCCGGTTTCCAGTTCGAGCCGGGACAGGTCGAGAAGTCCGGTCCGGTCGCCGAAACGATTGTCCGCTTCCTGCAGGGCGATGACATCCGGGTCGATCTCGCGGATGACGCGGCTGGTGCGCTCGGGATCGAACTTGCGGTCGACGCCGATGCATTTGTGGACATTGTAGGAGGCGACCAGCGTTCCGGTGGCGTCCGCCTTGTTCGTCGACGTGGCATTGGCCTTGCGCATCCGCTTGTCGCGAATGGACAAAAGCATGCTTGCCGGCAGGCTGCGCCCGTTCACCCGCATCGTTTGCCCGCCATTCCTGCTGCTGTCACCGTGCACCTCAAAAGATAGAACCTTTCGGCATCTGTTCCACCGTTCACGTCAAGCTATCTGGCAAACACGTCCTTTTGTTAAAGATAGGGCGAGCCCAGCCACAGGATGCGATCGAACAGACGGATGACGAATGGCCGCGCCCGTAATGCTTCCAGCGTGACGGGGACGGCCGTCTCGATCGCCGCCGCGATCCGCTTTTCGACCTCGCTGGCGAAGCCGGCGTCGAGTACCTCCAGGTCGATCTCGAAATTGAGCCGCAGCGACCTGGCGTCCAGGTTGGAAGACCCGACATAGGCCCATGCGCCATCGATCGAAAGCAGCTTCGAATGATCGAAAGGTCCTTCCGTGCGCCAGAGGCGGCAATAGTGCTTCAGAACCTGGTCGAACTGCGCCGTCATCGCACGGTCGACGAGGAAAAGATTGTTCACCGCCGGTACCACGATGTCGATTTCGACACCGCGTCTTGCGGCGGTCGTCAGGGCGCTGATCAGTTCGCGGTCCGGCAGGAAATAGGGCGACATGAGGCGGATCGATTTGCGCGCGACGGAGAAGGCGCCAATCAGCAGCTTGTGATTGGTCTCGACGCTGGCGTCCGGGCCGGACGCGACCGCCCGCACCAGCATGGGCGTGGCGGGCGCCGGCGACAGCGGGGCAATTCGCCAGGCATCGCCCTTCAGCGCCTCGTTGCTGGCGAAACGCCAATCTTCGGCGGCAACCGAAAAGAGGTCGGCTACCACTGGACCGGTCACGCGAAAATGCGTGTCCCTGGAACTGTTGGAGCCGGCAAACTCGGCGGAAAAGCCCTTGCGAATGTTCATGCCGCCGGTAAAGGCAACCGTGCCGTCGACCACCAGGATCTTCCGATGGGTCCTCAGATTGGCATAGGGCAGGTGCAGGCCCATGACGATGTTGCCGTTGAAGAGCCCGGCGGTGATGTCGGCGCCGCGCAGGTGGCCCAATATGCTTGGCACGGAATAGCGGGCGCCCACAGCGTCGATCAACACGCGCACGCTGACGCCGCGCCGGACGGCCCGGGCAAGGGATTCCACGAAGAGCAGGCCGACTGGGTCATTGTCGAAAATATAGGTTTCGAGGAGGACGCTGCGTTCGGCGCCGTCGATGGCCGCGCACATAGCGGTATAGGCTTCGTCACCTGTTTCCAGGACAGTGATCGCGTTTCCCGGATGGAGCGCGCGCCGCGCCACCCTGTCGCCCAGCGTCCTGAGGCCGATGAAGCGCAGCCCGTACCGTTCGACGATCAGGGCCTCCTCGGCGGCAATGTCGCGGTCGTGCCTGGCGGACGCCAGATCGCCGGCAAGCGAGCGCTGCGCGCTGATCGAGGCGCGACGGATGCGGTTGATACCGGCCACGGCATAGATCAGCACGCCGAGGATCGGCGACAGCACCATCACGCCCACCCAGCCAGTAGCGGCCCGGACGTCCTCCTTGGTCATGACGGCATGGGCAATGCCAACGCTCGCGATCACCACGGAGATGATCGCCAGGATTTGAGGCCAGTGAGTCGCCAGGCTCTGCAGCATGGCCGGAACTATCCAGCGAGCGGATACAGAAGGCAATGCGGACGATCATTCGCCGCGTTCCCATGCGCCACGCGCTGCGGCCATTCATGATCGCGTCAGACCGCGCGGCCCTCGCCGTCGAAGAAGTGCAGGTGCGCGGGGGCTGCGTTCAGGCCGATCTCGACGCCGATCTCGGGCGCCGTCCCTTGATTGTGGATGACAAGGCAAGTCTGGCCTGCCTCCAATTCCACGTGGATGAGCGTGACGGCGCCGGTGTATTCGGCAAGCTTTACCTTGCCGCGCAGCGTGGCGGACGAAGGCTGGGCCAGCGACAGGTGCTCGGGCCGAATGCCGACCGAGACGGCCGTCGGGGGCACGGACGCCCCGTGGGTGATTGGCCGCCCATCGGCGAGCGGCAGGATGTTCATCTTCGGGCTGCCGATGAACTGGGCGACGAAAATGGTTCGGGGGCTGTCGTAGAGTTCGCGCGGCGAGCCGACCTGCTCGATCCTTCCGTCGCGCAACACCACGATCTTGTCGGCAAGGGTCATGGCCTCGATCTGATCGTGGGTCACGTAGATCATTGTCGTCGACAGGCGCTGGTGGAGTGCTGCGATCTCGGAGCGCATGTGCACGCGCAATTCGGCGTCGAGGTTCGAAAGCGGCTCGTCGAAGAGGAAGACGTCGGGGTTGCCGACGATGGCGCGGCCGATGGCGACGCGCTGGCGCTGTCCGCCCGACAACTGACGCGGGAAACGGTCGAGCAACGGCTCGAGCTTCAGCGTCGCGGCGGCTTCCGAGACGCGCCGGGCGCGCTCGCCGGCCGGCACTTTGCGGACCTTGAGGCCAAAACCCATATTGTCGCGGACAGTCAGGTGGGGGTAGAGCGCATAGGACTGGAACACCATCGCCACGCCGCGCCTGGCCGCCGGAACCTCGTTGACCAGCCGCCCGCCAATGTGGAGTTCGCCCTCGCTGATGTGCTCCAGGCCGGAGATCAGCCGCAACAGCGTTGACTTCCCGCACCCCGACGGGCCGACGAAGACCACGAACTCGCCATCTTCGATCTCGAGATCGACGCCACGGATGACCTCGACCGTTCCGAACCGCTTGCGGATGTCCTTGAGCAGAAGCTTTGTCATGACTCCCCTTATCCCTTGACGCCGGAGAGGGCGAAGCTCTCGATGATCTGGCGCTGGGCGATCAGATAGATGATGAGGATGGGAACCACGGCCAGGCTGGTCGCCGCCAACTGCAGGTTCCACAAGGGCAGGCCGTAGCTGTCGTTGAAGTTGGACAGCGCCAGCGGCAGCGTAAATTTTTCGAGCGAACTGAGGAAGATCAGCGGCTCGAGGAAGAGGTTCCACGAATGTAGGAAGGTGATGATCGCAACCGCGGCAAGCGCCGGCCGCGCCATGGGCAGGGCGATCTTCAACCAGACGCCGAACCGCGAAAGGCCATCCATCTTGCCGGCTTCTTCGAGTTCCCTGGGCAGCGCCAGAAAGAACTGACGCATCAGGAACGTCGCCACCACGCCCTGCGGGCCGAAGACCGGCAAAAGGATGAGCGGCCAGTGCGTGTCGATCAGGCCCATGGCGCGGATCAGGAAGAAGTTAGGGATGATGGTGACCTCTTCCGGCACCATCAGCGCCATCACCAGGAACAGCATCAACAGCCCGGCGCCGGCAAAGCGGATGCGCGCCAGCGCGTAGCCCGCGAGCGAGGCAATGAACAGGGTCAGCACCGTCACCGTTGCGGCGATATAGAGCGAGTTGAAATACTGCCGCGCGAAGGGCTGATAGGTGAACACTTCCGCGAAGTTCTCGAAGCGCCAGACGCGGGGAATGAGGGTCGGCGCGCCGAATATCTCGGTGGTGCTCTTGAAGCCGCCGGAAATCATCCACAGGAACGGGAACACGAAGGGCACGGCCAAAAGCAGCAGCGCCATGGTCCAGCAGATGCGATAGAGAATCTCGATCCGACGCGGGGTCACTCCATCTCCTTCCGCCGCAACATCACCTGCACGAGGGTGAGCGCCATCACGATGGCGAACATGATCAGAGCGAGCGCGGCCGCGTAGCCGACGTTGAAGAATTTGAAGCCTTGCTGATAGATGTAGAAGGCCAGCACCAGGGTGCCGTTTTCCGGGCCGCCGCCGGTCATCTGGTAGATGTGGTCGAACACCTTGAACGAGCCGATCGTCGTCAGCACCATGATGACCAGCGTCGTCGGCGCGAGCAGCGGCCAGGTGATCATGCGAAAGATCTGCCAGCGCGAGGCACCTTCCAGCGCGGCTGCCTCCTCGTAGTCGCGCGGTATCGACTGGAGCGCGGCGATGTAGAGGATCATGTTGAGGCCGACCATCTTGATGACGCGGGTGACGATGACGGCCGCCATCGCCCAGTTGGGCTCGCGCAACCAGTTCGGGCCATCGATGCCGATCCAGGCGAGCATCTGGTTCACGGCGCCGCCTTCGCCCTGCAGCATGAATTTCCACACGATGGCCCAGGCGATCGCCGATGTGACCACCGGCGCGAAGAAAACCGTGCGGAAAAAGACGACGCCGAAGAACGGCCGCGAAAGCGCCAGCGCAAGCAAGAGCGCCAGCGCCATGTTCAGGGGAACGAGCCCCAGCGCGAAGATCACGGAATTGCGCACGACATGCCAGAAGTCGGGGTTTTCCAGCAGCGCATTCTGGAAATTGCGAAGCCCGACGAAGGTCGCCTGCTGGCTGAGCAGGTTCCACTCGGTCGTGGAATAATAGAAGATAGCGACCAGCGGCCCAAGGAAGAAGACCAGGAAGCCGATCAAGGTCGGGCTGACGAACAGCCACGCCTCCAGCATCTCCCTGGCCTTCAAGCTCAGCCACGGCGCGCTGGCAGGGCGCGCCGCATTGTCTCGGGATGCCATGCCGGCCATGAACCGAAAACCTGTCAGAGCAATGGCTGAATGGCGGCGCAGACGCCCTTCAGCGCTTCCTCGACATTGGCATCGGCCCGCCACAGCGCGTCGACGCGCGGCGCCATCGCGGCGAATATCTGCGGCACATGCTCATGCGAAGGGTGAACGCGGCCGTTGACGATCGCTGCGGCGACGCTTTTCATCTGCTGCGGCGGGATCAGCTTGTTGGAGTTGACGAAGGCGTCGCTCTCCAGGACGCTCTTGCGGGCCGGCGGAAAGAATTGGGCCATGACAGCCACATTGTCCTTGCTGGTCATGTCGGCCACCAGTTGCGCGGCAAGCTCCTTGTTCTTGCCGGACGCAAAGACGGTCAACGCGGCCTGGCCGATGACCGGAGCCTCGCCGGCGGGTCCCGAAGGCAAGGGGGCGATGCCCCATTTGAAACCCGCCTCGGGCATCTTCGAGGCTCGCGAGATCTGGTTCACGGTCATCGCCGAATTGCCGGAGAAATAGTCGCCCTGCTCTCCCGGCGGCACGATCGACTTGTCCTTGAACACCATGTCGTGAAGCTGCTTGATGGCGGCTACCGCCTCCGGCTTGTCGAGGCCGCACTGGCCGTCGGCCCACAGATCGCCGCCGTAAGCGCGAACGGGCGGCAGCAAGGCATGCGTCATGCGCGATGCGTAGCCTTCGCCATCCTTGAATTCGAAGCCCCATTTGCCGGGATTGGCCTCGGTGATCTTCTTGGCGACCTCCTGGAATTTCTGCATGTTCCACTCGCCCTTCGCGGCGAGCTGGTTGGGATCTTCGACACCCGCTTTGTCGAACATGTCCTTGTTGTAGTAGATCAGGAACGGCGAGGTGGAGAAGGGCACGCCGTAGACCTTGCCGTCCTTCTGCCAGAGCGCCATGGCGGGCTCGGAGAAATCGTCGAAGTTGTATCCCTGCGTCGCCTTGAGCGTCGGGCCGATGTCCATCAGCAGCCCGGCGTTCTCGAAGGCGGGTGCGGCATCCTCCATCATCCAGGCGACGTCGGGGGCGTTGCCGCCGGCGACCTGAAAGGTGAGCTTCTGCGTGTAGTCGGCGACCGGAACGGTCTCGAATTTCACCGTCACACCCGGATGCTTGGCGATGAAGCCCCCGGCGATGCCGTTCAGCATCTTGAGATGGGCTTCACTGCCGGTCCACACGGTCACCCGCAGTTCCTGGGCCAGTGACTGCGCCGACAGGGTGCACAGCGCCAGGGCCGATATTGCAAGCTTCATTGCGGTCTTCATGGTTTCCTCCCGAAACGCTGATGGTCCAATCAACAACTGCGGTGCGCTACGAACGGCCCGACAGGCGGCTTGTCATGCTGTTGTCCCCGGCAGCGCGCCGGGCGCGTCGCCGATCGTCCAGCCGCCGTCGACGGGCAGGTCGGCCCCGGTGATGTAGCGGGCGGCGTCGCTGCACAGAAAAACGAAGGCGCCGACGAGGTCGTCGGCCTGGCCGTGGCGGCCGGCGGGAATCTTCGCCGCGACCGCCTGGCGAAAGGCGACGTCCCGGTAGCGCTCGGCCGTTGCCTCCGTCTCAATGGCGCCGGGCGATACCACATTCATGGTGACGCCATGCGACGCGACATCGCGCGCCATGGCGCGCATCGCCGTCAGTTGCGCCGCCTTCAGCGAGGCATAGACGATCGTCTCGGCGCGCGGACGCCTCGCCATCACGCTGCCGGTCGCGACCACGCGTCCCCATCCGCGCTTGGCCATGGCGGGAACGAGCCGCGTGGCCAAGGTGAGCAGGGCCGTGAAGTTTGCCGCCACATGGGCCTGGATATGGGCCTCGTCGACCTCGTTCCATGCACGGCGCCGCTCGATCGCCGCGTTCGCGACGAGAATGTCGATGGGGCCGGCGCCGGCGGCTTCATCGGTAAAAGCCGACATTGACTTGCTATCGGTGAAATCGGCCTCGAGAACCACGGTGCCCGGGCCGATGACCGCCGCCGTGTCGCGCGCGCCGACGGCGTCGCCGAAGTGATGCAGCGCGACGCTGGCGCCATGCTGCGCCAGGGCAATCGCAACCGCGCGCCCGATGCCGGAGTTGGCGCCGGTCACCAGCGCCCGCCGTCCGGCAAGGGAAAAACGGTCCTTGCTCACGGCGACGGCTCCCCGAGCTTGCCGGCCACCTCGAACGAGGCGATGTCGGCCGCGTCGAAATGCTCGTGAATGCGCCGGTCCGCGAGATCGGTGTCGCCCGCCACGATCGCGTCGTAGATCGCCTGGTGCCGTTCGACGGTGGCCCGCCAATCCGCTTCCGTGCGGTTGGAGCGCTGGGAGAACAGTTCCGAAACCTCGCGTTGGACCGACCGCATCCCTTCCATCTGGATGCGGATCATGGAGTTGCCCGTGGCCGTCGCGAGGCCGAGGTGGAACAGAATGTCGGCTTGCGTGAAATCGCCGGGCCTGCCGATGCCGGCATGCATGTCGAGCACGGCCTGGCGCATCATTTCCAGGCCGCGCGGATCGCGGCGCTCGGCAGCCAGCCTGGCTATGCCAACCTCGATGACGCGGCGCATCTCGTTGGCTTCCTGAAGCCGCGTCAGGCTCGAACGGACCGCATAGGCGTAGATGCGCTCCATCGGCTCGCCGCTGAGCGCCTTGGCGCGGGCCACCTTTCCTTGCTGCGTCGAAACGAGGCCCGCGCTGGTCAACTGGCGCAACGCCTCGCGGGCGATGGGCTTGGAGACGCCGAATTCCCTGGCGATCTCGCCTTCCGGCGGCAGCGCTTCACCAGGCGCGATGCGTCCGTCGAACAACGCCGCGGCGATCGCGTCCGAAACGCCGTCCGCGAGGCGGGAAGGGCTCGCGAGCTTCGCGGCGAAAATCGGCTTTCGTGCTGCGTCCAGGGGCATTCGGGATCCTTTCCGCGGATCACTAGCACGGTTTCCTCAAACATAGCAACTAAGTTTTTTGGTTGCTAAGTTTACAAGTGAGAGCTATGAGGGCGGTGCGAGAGGACAAGGGAGAAATCTGGAGCCGATGCACGTGAGCGATCCAATCGCGGCGGGGCCGCTGAAGATTGCCGAGGTGATTGCCCATCCCCTCAGCCAGACATTGCCCCGGCCCACGGTCACGTCCTGGGGCGTCTATGAAAAGGTCTCGCTGGTCCTGGTCGAAGTGCGCACGAGCGAGGGCATTGTCGGCGTCGGCGAAACCTTGGCGCGGTTCTCGCCCAAGGCTTATGTCGAGCTGATCGAAAGCTCGCTCAAGCCGCGCTTGCTCGGCCAGGACGCGCGCAACATCGGCGCCCTGTGGCAGTCCATGCGCCGCGCGCTGTCGGGCAGGGCAGGCGGCATGCTGATCGAGGCCATCGCCGGCGTGGACATCGCGCTCTGGGACATACTGGGCAAGGCGACTGGACAGCCGGTCGCGAAGCTTCTCGGCGGTGTCGGACGCGACCGCATCGACGTCTACGCCGCCGCGGTCAACTGGGTCGATGACGATGCCGCCGATGCTGAACTCGATCGTTATGTCGGCGAGGGCTTTACGCGCATCAAGGTGAAGATGGCGCGGCCCGTGCGCGACGCCTGCAAACGGATCGAGCGCATCCGCAAGCGCGCCGGCGATGCGATCGGGCTCTGCGTCGATGCGAACTGGGCCTACAATCTGGACGAGGCGGTCGAGGTGGGCCGTGTGCTTTCGGCAAACGGCTATTTCTGGTTCGAGGAGCCGCTGCAACCGGAAAACGAGCAGGGCTATGAGGAACTGCGCCGGCGCTGCGACGTGCCGCTGGCTGCGGGCGAGAGCAATTTCACATTGGACCAGGCGCAGCGCCTGATCGCCAACCGGACGCTGTCCGTGCTGCAGCCCGACGTGGCGCGCGCGGGCGGCGTCTCCGAGACGCGTCGCATGGCCGACTACGCCGCCGCGCATGACGTCCGCTATGCGCCGCATATCGGCATGTCGGGCATTGTCTGCGAGACCGCAAGCGTCCATCTGGCAGCCGCGATGCCGAACTTCGGCGTCATGGAGTGCGAGTGCGACGCCAGCCCGTTCAAGACCAGTCTGGCCGATCTCGCGCCCGGTTGCGTCAGGCAGAAGAACGGCACGCTCGACGTCCCGCAGAAACCGGGGCTGGGCATCGAGATCGACTGGGACGCCGTCAAGAAACTGAAAGCCGGATGAGGCCGAGATGAAGAACCAGGCTCCAAACCAGGGCGCTGACCTCGCCGAGGCGATGCGGCTGGCGTTGTTGCGCGCGGACCCCGCGCTCAGCCGCTTCGACCCGCTGCCGCGGATATTGTCGTTCGACAATTTCGCGCGCGGTCATTGCGGCTGGTCGCAGCTTGTCGGCAACTACGAGGACGATCTCGACACGATGCTGCCGGGCTACGCGCAGCACACCAGCGCCATGCTCTCGACGCTGGCGCACTGGGACGCCGGCTCGCATGGCGGGATGGATTCATCCTATGCCCTGAAGATCGCGACACGCCCGGTGGCGGGGGCCCGCAACGTCGCCATCAAACGCCACACATTCAGGAAGCGCGGGCCGGTCCGTTTCGAAATGTACTTCACCTTCAAGCCCGAAGCCAACACGTTGAAGCTGTCCGAAACCGATGTGCGCTCCGTCGGCTTCCTGTTCGACCTGCAAGGCGGAGACCAGGACGGCAACAGCGGCAACGATCGCGTCATGCCGCATCTGCGCTTTCTTAACGCGCTCGACGGCCAGCATCTGCAGAAATGGCAGTACAAGCGCGAGACCGAAAGGATCGTCCCTATTGGCACCGACGACAAAACGATCAGCCACTATCATCTGTCGCCGGAGGGCTGGCTCGATCTTCCCGGCGGATCGCAGCGCCTGTGCTACAACGAGATCCCCACCAAGGTGAACTGGACTTATCTGTGCTTCGATTTCGATCTGGAATCGATGACGGCGCTCGGGCTGCGCTGCAACGATCGCAGCTTCGACCTCTCGGGATTTGATTCGATCCGCATTCCGGCGATGAAGAACCTGTGGTGCATGCTCAATTTCGGCCTCTTCGCTGAAACCGACGTTGCCAAACGGGCCTTTCTCTATGTCGACTCCATCTGCATTTCCGGAGACTTCTGATGCTGCCCGAGAACATCACCGCGGTCGTCTCGCGCAACGAGCGCTGGCGCGGCGAGGCCGCCAGCGAGCCTTATGAGGCAGGATGGGCGCGCGAGGCGATCTTCTTCGTGCGCGCGTTGAAGCAACCTGTCGGCCCTGCGGCAACGGCGTGGGTCGAGATCTCGCCGGATGGAATGCACTGGCTGCGCGAAGGCACCGAGTTTGCCATGCCGGCCGAGCGCGATGGCGTGGCAATGGCGCGGCTTAGCCATTTCGGCAACTGGCTGCGCGTCGCGGCGCGTTTCGACAGCGGCGCGGAGTGCAGCGTGCTCGTGACGCTGCACCTGAAGGCCTGAACACGCCGCGCGGGAAACCTTGCCGCCGGCCACCTCTTATCGGTTCACGGAGACATCATGATCGACCCATACGCCACATTTTCCCAGGACAGCTTCGCCGGCAAGACCGTGCTGGTGACCGGCGCCGCGAGCGGCATGGGTTTCGAGACCGCCCGTGCCTTTCTCTCCAAGGGCGCCGAGGTGGTGATGTGCGACCGCGACGCGGAGGGGCTGGCCAAGCGCCATGACGAACTGAGCGGAATGGCCGGGACACCGCACAAGGTGGTGGCCGACATGGGTGACCCCGACAGCATCGGGCGCATGTTCGACTATTGCGACGCCAGGCTGGCGCGGCTCGACAATGTCGTCACCTGCGCGGCGATCATCACGGCCAAGAGAATCGCGGAGCAGGATTGGGCGCACTGGCAGCGCGTCCTCGGGGTCAATCTGCTGGGCACCTTCTTCACCGTCCAGGGGGCGGTGCAGCGCATGCAAGGCAATGCCGGCGGGGGGAATATCGTGTGCGTGGCCTCAGACGCCGGCGTGCAGGGCGGCGGCGGGCTCATCGCCGACACAGCCTATGCGGCGTCCAAGGCTGGCACGCTGTCGCTGGTGAAGTCGGTTGCGCGCGAGTTGGCGGGAAAGAAGGTGCGCATCAACGCCCTCAATCCGGGGCCGACCGATTCGCCGATGCATTCCCATATCGACCAGGCTCTCAAGGACCGCATCGCGGCCAATTTGCCGATGCGCCGCATGGGCCGGCCCGACGATATGGCCGCCGCGATCCTGTTCCTCTGCTCAGACGCCGCGAGCTTCGTCTATGGCGCGGCCCTCGACGTTGATGGCGGCTCGATGTTCCGTTGACCGGCACCGAGCTATGGCGACCGGCGTTGGCCACCGGTCACCGCGCCTGTGAAAGGGTGAACTGTCCCAAGCGCTCTCAGAACTTCACTTGCCTTGAAAACCGAAGGTCCCGCGAAGGTTCTCCTCAGGCGGAAACGCCGCCTCTGCCCGTCTTGACCCCCGCCATCCAGGGTATGGAGGTCGAGACGTCTTCAAGGATCCTGGCCGAGCGGGCAAAGCCGGCAAAGGCATCGCGCGCCAGCGAGACGGGGACATGGCCGTCATAGGCGCGTTGGCACGCGCGCAGGGCGGTTTCGAAAATCGGACCTCTGCGGTTCCGAGGCCAATTCTGCAGAAAGTCGAATGCATCTTCGAGGCACGCTACTTCCTCGATCGTGAAGTCCCCGTTCTTCACCAGAACGGGCTGCTCGAACATCTTGTCGTTCATGAACCTCCTCCATTGGCTGGATGCTTTTTTAAGGGTTGGTGCCAACCCCTTCATTAGAGCAGTTCATCGTTTCACGAGACGCCGAACTGCTCTAACTGTTTGTTTCCACGTAATTTCCAGGGAAAGCGGTATGCGCTTTTCCCTGGATTGCTCTAGGCTGCTTCAGGTTCCGGCAGGGAAAATGCCCCGCCACCGCCTGCCTTCGGCGGGATGGCAGTGCAGACCGGGCTCGGAGGTGGATCGTCATCATCGTCTTCACCTCGGACGCCCGCGATCCAGCGGGACCAACTCCCTCGACGGAAGCGGCCGAAAGAACGCCGCTGCGATGGAGACGCAGCCCTATGCGGCGGATTTCTTTGCTCACGCTCATCCAGTGCCTTCAGCGCGCGAAGGATCTCATCCACATTCATGACCGAGCCATCATCCAGCCTGCGCAGCGACGGAGCGTCGTCAACCGCATGCCTGTCCGAGGCCCATGAGGCAAGCAAGGCACGCTTCGCCGCAAGGCTCATGGTTGAGCAGTTGAGGACGTCGCCGGGGTTTTTCGGCAACGACGAGACGTCGATGCGGGTCGGTCTTCTTGCGCCGGTTTGAAGAAAGATATCAGCTTCGCTTGTCATCTCCGTTCTCCGCAATCTTGGCTTCCCGATGTTGCCGGGAGGCGGACCGCAGGTTGTTGCCACGTCCTACGCCGCCTTGCGCGGCATATCCTGGCGTATCGAGTTCGTTGTATTTTTGGGGTCGCGGACGCCAATCTCGATGCGACGCGGCTTGAGTTCGTCGGGAACCTCACGCACGAGGTCGATGGCGAGCAAACCGCAGTTCAGCGTCGCAGCCTCCACTCTCACGTGGTCGGCCAGCTTGAAGGCCTGTCTGAAATTGCCTATCGCAAGGCCTTGGTGGAGAACTTGCCGCTGCTCAGTATCGGGCTTCTTGCGTCCAGTGACATACAGTTCGGCGCCGTTCTGCACGAGTTCGATCTCGTCCAGGTCATAGCCTGCTACCGCCATGGTGATGCGGTAGTCGTTCTCACTCTTCTTTTCGATATTGTAGGGGGGCCAGTCCGAGCGAACGCTGCTGTCGAGCATGTCGAAGAGACGGTCGAAGCCGACCGTCGTGCGGTAAAGGGGTGTATAATCCACGCTTCTCATAGCCATATCCTCCGAAAAGCAACATGGAACGCCGCGCATGCCGCGACGTTTTTCGCCGAGCCGAAGCCTCGACGCGAAACGATTTGGGAATGGCCAAAAATCTCTTCAAGAGGCGTCCCAAAAAATTTTTGATGCTGGGTTTCCGTGCAAAAACAGTGGCTTGCGGTAGTTTCGGCCGCACAGCACTTCACTCTCGCAACAGCAGGATCTGCCCCGAAGCGGTACATGCCCGGGACTCCCGCGATGGTCGGGCGCCGATAGCGATCGCGCGGACTCGGTAGAAGTATCCCTATGCAGTGTCGCCGTGCGGTCGCCATCTGACCGCAGACGTGGGGCGAGACCGGCTGTGCCTACGCCTCCTCGGAAACTTCGCTCATCATGGACTTCAGCGGTTCCTCGCCGACATTGTCCTCGATCTGGTCGTGTCCAGGCGTGTCCGGCAGCGCCTTGCGGAAATTCCTTGCATAATCGGGCGGCATCCTGGGCGGCATCATCGGCTCATAGGCGTCCACCACCGCCTCGATAATCACCGGTCCCTGCGTGGCGAAGGCCGCCTCCAGCACACCCTCGACCTCTTCCGGCCGCGAGACGCTGTAGCCGATGCCGCCCATGGCCTCGGCGGCCATGGCGAAATCGATCGGCTGCAGCTCGCAGCCGAATTGCGGATTGCCAAGGAACATCATCTGCTCCCAGGCGATCTGGTTCAGCATGCCGTTCTTGAGCACGAGGACCTTGAGCGGAATGCCGTGCCGTACCGCGGTCGAGAATTCGCCGAGTTGCATGGCAAGCCCGCCATCGCCAACCACCGCGAAGATAGGGCGCCCCGGAAAGGCAATGCCGGCGGCAATCGCATAGGGAAGGCCGCAGGCCATAGAGGCGAGCGCTCCAGAAACCCCGAACGCCTGTCCGGCCTTCATGTCGATGTGCCTAGCAGCCATCTCGGTATTCTGTCCTGAATCGGCTGCCAGGATCGCGTTCTCGGGCATACGCCTGCCGAATGCCTTGACCACGAGTTGCGGCTTCAGCGGCACATCCGGCTTGGCTTCGGATAACGCCATCGCGTCGCGCCAGCGGGCCATTTCCCGCCGTGCCTTTTCCAGGAACGAGCGGTCGCTCTTGCGCTCGAGGCGTTCGTTGAGGAGGCGCAAGGTTTCGGCGGCATCGCCGACAAGTCCCGCCTCGACTGGATAGCGCAGGCCGATCCTCTGCGCGTCACGGTCGATCTGGACGCCGCGCGCCTTGCCGGGTTCGGGATAGTATTCGATGTAGGGAAACGTCGATCCGACAATCAGCAGGGCGTCGCATTCGTTCAGCGCATCCTGCGAGGCGCGGGTGCCGAGAATGCCGATGCCGCCGGTCGTATTCGGATGGTCGTCGGGCAGCACGGCTTTGCCGAGCAGCGCCTTCGCGACGGGTGCCGCCAGCAGGTCCGACGCGCGTTCGAGTTCTTCGCGTGCGCCGAGTGCGCCGCGCCCGGCCAGGATGGCGACCTTTTTTGCCGCGTTGAGAATCTCAACCGCCTGGTCGAGCTGGTCGGCGGCCGGAAGCCGGCTGCCTTCGAACCAGCGATCGGGGGTGTGCGAGGGCCGGTTTCGCTTCGAACGGTCCGCCTCGGGCAACTCGTTTTCCTGGACATCGCTGGCAATCGAGAGATGGGCGACGCCGCGCCGGGCAAGGGCCGAGCGGCAGGCGAGGCCGGCCAGGTTTTCCATATGGGCGGCATCGGAGACCTGTGCGTTGAAGATCGCGACGTCGTTGAAGGCGCGGGTCAGGTCGACGTCCTGCTGCGTGAAGGTCTCGATGAGGTCGTGGAACTGCATGCCGGTGATGGCAAGCACGGGAGCCTGGTCGAGCTTGGCGTCATAGAGCCCGGTCAGGAGGTGTGTGCCCCCCGGTCCCGAGGTGGCCAGGCAGACGCCCAACCTGCCGGTCCATTTGGCATAGGCGCACGCCATGAAGGCGGCAGATTCCTCGTGCCTGACCTGGACGAACCGGATGCGGTCCTGACGGGTGCGCAACGCCTCCATGATGCCGTTTATGCCGTCGCCCGGCAGGCCGAAGACGACCTCCACTTTCCAGTTGATCAGGGTATCGACGAGAATTTCGGCAGCGTTGGGCATGGCGGATTTCCTTCATTAAGCGCGACGGTTTCTAAAACCGTCCGCTTGAGGGGAGCTTCAGGAGTTCGTGTCGGAATCGAAACAGAGCTGCCGCACGTCCTCGGGCAGCGCCCATAAAACCTGTCGGCAAAACCATCGGTGGCGGGGAAAGTTTCATGCCCGGGTGAAATTTCCTGGCCCCAGCAGCTCTCCGCGAGGCGGTGTACCGGCCGGCCCGCATTTGCTACCCCACGATCACGACGGCCGGAGTGTCCGCAGCGTGATCGAATAGCGATGCTCCGTCAGAGGCGGTATGCTGTGCTCCCACTCGGTTCGGGAGGCGCCGGTCATCAGATATGCGGATCTCGGCTCGACGATAACGGTTTCGCGGTCCCATTTCGCACCGTTCCTGCGGCGCAGGCGGAAACTGCAAGCAGCCAACAGCGACACGCCGGCGACAATGCCGAAGTGCGGCTTGTCGCAATGCCATCCGATGCCGGCGCCCGGCCGATATTCGTTGATGAGGACCTGCACGAAATCGGTGGCAGGCCGGCCGGCAAAGCCGGCTACCTTGTCCCTCAAGGGCAGCAAGAAACCTGGTATGGGCGGCGCCTCCATTACCTGGCGCCGCTCATAGTCGTAGCGCAGGCCGAAGCCTGCCACGCGTCTATTGGCGAGATAGCCGTGGAAATCGAATGGCTGGAAGGACAGGCTCCCGAGCTCCCGCACCAGTTCAGCTTCCTGCGCTGGCGTGATCAGTTCGGGCCGGTAACGAAATCCTTCCGGCGAGCTGTCGGGCGCACCAAAGAGGTCGTCCTGGCGAGGGTCCGTGGGATTGCTGGATCCGGGCGATGGCATCGCCTTTAGATGGTGAAATCCGCGGCTGAGACAAGATTTCCCCGGCCGGCCGCGGGCGGCTCGCATTTCATGGGAACCTCGACCTCGCTGTCGGATTATTCAATGCGGGCGGGACGCATCGTATTTCACTAGCTTTGCCAAGGAGAAACTCGTGGGGGCAATGCGTAGCCAGCCTGAACAAGGAGAGCTCGATTTTATCGACCGTTACTGGCGGGCGGCGAATTTTCTGTCGGTCGGACAGATCTACCTGATCGACAATCCGCTGCTGAGAGAGCCGTTGCGGCCGGAGCATATCAAGCCTCGCCTGCTTGGCCACTGGGGCACCACGCCCGGCCTGAACTTCATCTACGCCCATCTCAACCGCATCATCCGGCAGCGGGATGCCGACGTGATCTACATCTGTGGCCCAGGCCATGGCGGACCGGGGATGGTCGCCAATACCTATCTCGAAGGGACCTACACCGAAATCTATCCCGAGGTCAGTCGCGACGAGGATGGGCTGCGCAAGCTCTTTCGCCAATTCTCCTTTCCGGGCGGCATCCCGAGCCATGCGGCCGCGGAAACACCGGGGTCGATCCACGAGGGCGGCGAACTCGGCTATGCGTTGGCTCATGCCTATGGCGCCGCTTTCGACAATCCCGGGCTCGTCGTCGCTTGCGTGATCGGCGACGGCGAGGCGGAAACGGGGGCGCTGGCAGCCTCCTGGCATTCGAACAAGTTCCTCAATCCAATCCATGACGGCGCTGTCCTGCCGATCCTTCACCTCAACGGCTACAAGATCGCGAACCCGACGGTGCTCGCGCGGATCGACCCACAGGAGTTGCGAAGCCTTCTGGCCGGGTACGGCTATGAACCTTTTTTCGTCGAGGGCGACGATCCGCCCGCGATGCACCGGCTGATGGCCGAAACACTCGATACGGTCTTCGATCGCATTGGCGAAATCCAGAGGGGAGCGCGCGAGACCGGCAGAGTGGATCATCGTCCTCGCTGGCCGATGATCGTGCTGGGAAGCCCGAAGGGCTGGACCGGCCCGAAGGAGCTGGACGGCAAGATGGTCGAAGGTTTCTGGCGCGCGCACCAGGTGCCGATCACCGATCCGCGAAACGATGCAGGCCATCTCGCAGCTCTGGAAAGTTGGATGCGCGGCTATCGGCCCGAGACGCTTTTCGATGAAGCGGGCAGGTTTCGGAACGAGCTCCAGGCTCTGGCGCCGGCCGGCGAGCGGCGCATGGGCAGCAATCCGCACGCCAATGGAGGGATGCTCAAGCAGGAATTGCGATTGCCGGACTTCCGCCGCTTCGCGGTGCCGGTACCGAAACCCGGCGGCGCAAGGGCCGAGGCGACGAAGCTCATGGGAGCATTCATCGAGGAGGTCGTACGGCTGAATGCCGATGCCCGCAATTTCAGGCTCATGGGGCCGGACGAAACATCGTCCAACAGGCTGGATGCGGTGTTCGACGCGACCGAGCGCGTCTGGATGGAAAGGATCGAGCCTTATGACGAGCATCTGGCGCGTGACGGCCGCGTCATGGAGGTGCTGAGCGAACATCTTTGCCAGGGCTGGCTGGAAGGATACCTGCTGACCGGCCGGCACGGCCTCTTCTCATGCTATGAGGCGTTTATTCACATAGTCGATTCCATGTTCAACCAGCACGCCAAATGGCTGAAGGTCTCGCGTGAACTTGCCTGGCGGCGGCCGATCGCGTCGCTCAACTATCTGTTGACCTCCCATGTGTGGAGGCAGGACCACAATGGCTTCAGCCACCAGGATCCCGGCTTCGTCGATCTCGTCGCCAACAAGAAGGCGGATATCGTGCGCATCTACTTCCCGCCGGACGCCAATACGCTGCTCTGGGTCACGGATCATTGCCTGCGAACCTACAATCGGGTCAACGTGATCGTTGCCGGCAAGCAGCCGGCTCCCCAGTGGCTGCCGATGGAGGACGCCATACGTCATTGCGAGGCCGGCATCGGGATCTGGGGTTGGGCGGGGACCGAGCGTGGAGGAGAGGATCCCGACGTGGTGATGGCCTGCGCGGGAGACGTGCCGACGCTGGAGACGCTCGCGGCTGTCGACCTTCTTCGCCGCGCGATACCGGATCTCGCGATACGGGTCGTCAATGTGATGGACCTGATGGCGCTGCAGCCCAAGGAGCAGCATCCACACGGCCTGGCGGACGCGGAATTCGACAGGCTGTTCACGACCGGCAGGCCGGTGGTTTTTGCCTATCACGGCTATCCCTATCTCATTCACCGGTTGACCTATAAACGGGCCAATCATGAGAATTTTCACGTGCGCGGTTTCAAGGAGGAGGGCACGACGACCACCCCGTTCGACATGGCGGTGCTAAACGAACTGGACCGCTTCCACCTTGCCATCGAGGCGATCGAGCGGGTTCCGGGGCTGAGCGCCAGGGCAGCGGATGCGAGGGCCCGATTTGCCGACGGCCTGAGCGAACACACGCGTTATGTCCGCGAACATGGCGAGGACATGCCCGAGATCCGGAACTGGGTCTGGCGCGACAGTGCGGGCGCGGCGGATGATTGAGGCCGCGCCCGCCTGGGAGCGCCGCTCGTGACCGGCGCAATACTCGCCCTCAATGCGGGCTCGTCCAGCCTGAAGTTCGGCCTGTTCGAAGCCGGATCAAGAGAGGGGCCAGTGCTCAGGCTGAGCGGCGCGTTCGAAGACCTGGACGACGGGCCAAGCCTCACCGCCAAGGACGCGTCGGGCAAATCCATTGTCAAACCCTCCGTCAAGCCCCCACGCCCGGCCGTAGAGGTTCTCCTGCGGGACTTGTTCGATGTCCTCGATCCGCATCTCGCGCAGGCTCCGCTGAGCGCGGTCGGGCATCGCATCGTCCATGGCGGCGAACGGTTTTCGGCTCCGGTCGTGCTGACCGGCGAAATCGTCGAGGCGCTCGACGCGCTGACACCGATGGCGCCGCTCCACCAGCCGGCCGGCCTAGCGCCGGTTCGCGCGATCTCCAAACTGCTGCCCGGCCTGCCCCAGATCGGTTGCTTTGACACCGCCTTTCACCGCACGCTGGAGCCGCCCGTCAACCGCTATGCGCTTCCGCGCGAGTTCGAGGAAAGCGGGATCCGCCGTTACGGCTTCCACGGCCTTTCCTACGAATTCGTCGCCGGCCAGCTGCAGGCGCTTTCGCCCGGACTCCTCGGCAAGCGTTGCGTGGTCGCGCATCTCGGCAGCGGATGCAGCCTGTGCGCCATGCGCGAAGGCAGAAGTCTCGACACCACCATGGGGTTCACCGCGCTTGACGGCTTGATGATGGCCACGCGGCCGGGCGCCATCGACCCCGGCGTGCTTCTCTACCTTCAGCAGGCGCGCGGCATGTCCGTGAATGAGTTGGAGACCTTGCTCTACCACAAGTCCGGCCTGCTCGGCGTTTCGGGAGTGTCGGCAGATGTGCGGACCTTGCTTGGCAGCAAGGATCCTCGTGCGGCAGAGGCAATCGATCTCTTCACGTTTCGGATCGCCCGCGAGATCGCGGCGGTGGGAGCCACGCTCCAGGGCTTCGAGGCGCTGGTGTTCACGGGAGGGATCGGAGAGCATTCCTGGCAGATCCGTGAAGCGGTTTGCGAGCGCCTGCGATGGCTGGACGTGTTGCTCGACCCGCATGCGAACCGGTCGGGAAAAGGGCGGATCACCGGCGAGGGCAGCGCGGTCGAGGTTTACGCAATCGCCACTAACGAAGAATTGATCATCGCCCGCCAGGTGCTGGCGACCGTGCCGATCTGACCGCTGAACTCGGTCCGCGGCGACCCGCCGGGACCATCAGGCAGGAACCTCCGGCCTTGGGGATTGTTTATGGACCAACCAAGAGTTGATATGGAAGGACTTCCTCATGGCAAGGGAGAATCCGGCTTCCACGGCCAGCATCGCCGGCCATCCCATCCATCCGATGCTCGTGCCCATCCCCATCGCCTGCTTCGTCGGCGCATTGCTGACAGACCTGAACTACTGGCGGACGGCGGAGATGATGTGGGCGAATTTCTCCGCCTGGCTGCTGACGGTCGGCGTGATCGTTGGCGTGCTGGCCGCCATTGCCGGCCTCACCGACTTCCTGGGCGATCGCCGGGTGCGCGCACATAAAACCGCGTGGCTGCACATGCTGGGCAATGCGCTGGCGCTCATACTCTCCTTCTTCAACATGCTCATACATACCCGTGATGCCTGGACCTCAGTCCTGCCGACAGGCCTGATCCTGTCGGCGCTGGTGGTACTCATCCTGATATTTACCGGCTGGCTGGGCTGGGCCCTTGTCTACCGCCACCACGTAGGAGTGGCCGATGAAACCGTTTGATCGATCCGGCAAGCGACGCGCTTATGGTACAGGGCTTGTGTTGCTTTGCTTTGCGACGCTCGGCGCCGCGGGCTGCAGCGACGATGCCGCCGACCCAAGCACTCAGATAGGCCCTAACCCGAATTTGCCGGAGATAAAGCAATATCTGTTCCCGCCGATGCATCTTGCATCCGTGGTCGGCTGGAAGAAGGATGAAACGCCAACGGTAGCGCAGGGCCTTCAGATCCATGCGCTGGCCACCGGGCTTCAGCATCCGCGCTCGCTCTACATCCTGCCGAACGGCGATGTGCTGGTCGTCGAATCGAAGGCCCCGCCGGAACCGCCAGCCAACCGGCCGAAGGATATCGTGATGGGCCTGATCGAATCGCTTGTCACCTCGGGCGGCGATACGGGACCAAGCAACCGCATCACCTTGCTGCGTGACAGCAATGGCGACGGCGTGCCTGACGTCCGGGATGTGTTCCTTGATCACCTGAATTCGCCCTTCGGCGTCGCCCTGGTGGGAAACGACCTCTACGTTGCCAACACCGACGCGATCATGCGCTACCCCTACAAGCCAGGCGACACCAAGATCACCGCGCCCGGCGTCAGGTTGACGGAATTGCCGGGCGGCCCGATCGATCATCATTGGACCAAAAGCCTCGTCGCCAGTCCGGACGGTTCGTTGCTCTATGTCGGCGTCGGTTCGAACAGCAACATCACCGAAAACGGCATCGGCGCGGAAAAGGACCGCGCCGCAATCTGGCAGGTGGACAGGGCCACTGGGCGATCACGCATTTTTGCCAGCGGATTGCGCAATCCGAACGGCTTGAGTTTCGAGCCGCAGACGGGAGCACTCTGGACCGTCGTCAACGAGCGCGACGAACTTGGGCCAAATCTGGTTCCAGACTACATGACATCGGTGAAGGACGGCGGCTTCTACGGCTGGCCGTACAGCTACTACGGCCAGCATGTCGATCCCCGAGTAATGCCGCAGCGCCCGGATCTGGTCGCCAAGGCGATCGTTCCCGATTATGCGCTGAGTTCGCATGTGGCACCGTTGGGCATGGCTTTCTACACGGGAACCAGCCTGCCGCAGACATATCGGGGCGGCGCCTTTGTCGGCGAGCACGGCAGTTGGGACCGTCCCGGGTTGAATGGCTATAAAGTCGTCTTCGTGCCATTCAGCGGTGGCCGACCGAGCGGCATGGCTCAAGACGTCGTCACAGGTTTCCTTAACGACCAGGAGGAGGCGCGTGGTCGGCCGGTCGGCGTTGCCATCGACAAAACCGGAGCGCTGCTGATCGCGGACGATGTCGGAAACACAGTGTGGCGCGTCACACCTTCGGGGTAATGATTGCCGCGTCAGGCATGTCGCTCTCCCGCCGGTCGGCCATCAAGCTCGGTCCGCCTTCGTCCCTTTGGCAGGATGGTCACGAAATATTACGTGAGGGAACGTCGGTGCTGAAATCTGCATTTTCCGGGGAGACAACTGTCGTCTCGAAGTTGGACTGAAGGAGAATTAGCATGCCCAATCAAGGTGGTAGCCACGAGCAACATGTGAAGGCGGGCCAGCAGAGCCACAAGAACACGGAAAACAAGAACCGCCAGCAGCAACAGGCCGCGGGCAACAATGAGCGGCAACAGGGCGACGGCTCCAACATGCGGGGCGGCTCGCACGAACAACATGTAAGAGCGGGCCAACAGAGCCACAAAAATCGCTAGAGGATTTCGGCCAGACGCTGACCTCTCATGACGTGAGAAGGCCCATCCCGAGGAATCGGGATGGGCCTATGTCTGCCCAGGTTCAAGATCAGTCCGCGGGAGCAGTGTAACGGCGGCCAATGGCTTCGGCGATGGCGGCGCGGCTCTCCTGCATATCCGTGCCGGTATCCGCTTCTATGTCCGCCACCTCGTCGGCGAGGTTCTCGTCCTTGATCTTGTTGCGGAACCATTCCGAATAATCGCCGGCGCGCAGGTGATGTTCCCAGGTGCGATCGTCGATGCCTTCGGCGATGTGAAGGAACATCATCAGGTTCTGCGCTTTCAGGTTAAGCGCTCCGTCCGGCCCCCGGAAATAGAAGCTGTTGTCGCCAAGGTCGCCCTCGGCATATTTGCGCATGTGCCGCTTGCGAACCTGGCGGGGCCGTTCGACCTTGACCGTCCTGATCGGCTCGCCCGACGATCGTTTCCAGAACAGGACTTCGTCCTTAGGAGGCGGCACGGCGCCGTCGGGAACGTCGATGCCGAGCGTGGCACAAAAGCTTCCGACGATCTTGTCGGCTTCCGGTCCAAGCGCCAGAACGGTTTCGACGCCAGCCAGTACGTCGCGCGAAACCAGATCGGGGTGCACGGTGATCAGGATGGTCGCGGGGAGGGTCTTGGGCAGCGCGAAAGACGCGCCGTCGCGGGCCCGGGGCAAAAGATGATGCGCCTCATCGATGATCAGCCAATGCGGTCGGCCGGTGCGCGCGCGAATGCTGGCCATGTCCGGCAGCAGCTTGGCAAAATTGCCAGGCCGTTCGGCGGTCTTCAGCCCCAGCATGTTGACAGCGACATTGTTGGTTGGCTTGGACAGAAGATCGAAGACCTCACGCGAGATCGGCGGGGTCTTGGCGTCGCCAACCACCACCACATTCTCGAGTTCCTGGTAGTCGCCTTCGGGGTCGAGAACGCAAAACTGAAACCCCTTCTCGACAAAGCGCTCGGTCAACGCGGTGGCAAGCGTGGATTTGCCGATACCGGACGTGCCGGCCAGCAGCACGCCGCCGCCATGCGGTGAAAGGTGCACCTGCGCGCCCGCTCTGTCGGTTCCCACCTCCACGTGTTGGCGAGCCGTCTCCACGAAGCCGGCATCGCCCGATATGAGCTGTTCGATCAGTTCCACCACGCCGGCACCTCGAGGGCTGGCTGTGACGAAATCCGCCGTCTCCTTAACGGTCGGCAATGCGTTGGCTACGGCGACGCCGAAGCCGACGGCGCGCAGGAATGCATGGTCGTTCTCGGCATCGCCGACGCCGACGACGTTATGGGCGGAAAACCCCAATTCCTCGAGCGCGCAGGCAAGGCCGGTGGCCTTGTTGACCCCGCTTGGCAACACCATCACCGCGCCCTTGTTGAAGATGATCTCGAGCTCAAGTCCAAGCTCCTTGATCTCCGCCAGCACGGCGGCTTCCTGTGGTTCCCAGGTGGCCACGACGCAGCGTCCGACCGACAGCGGCGCGACCCCGCGACGTTTCAGCCGGTCGACAAATTCAGCCGGGGGCGCCGGCGCCAAAAGCCGTTCCTTCTTCGAAGCGGGCGTATAGAGCAGCGCGCCGTTTTCGGCGACCACCCTGTCGAAGATATCGAGTGCCGGAAAGACCCGCTCGAGATCGGCAAGCTCGCGGCCGGTCACCATGATCAGCTTGCGGCCCGTCTGCTTCAGCCGTTCGAGCGCGGCATAGGTCGCATCGGAGACGGCCCCGTCTTCGGCGAGCGTGCCGTCATAGTCTGTCGCTAGGGCAAGAACATACATCCTGGATATCGTCTGCGCTTGAAACCAGACACCCCGATCGCCCGAAGGCAGCTTCGGCTGGTCCGGGCTAACGGCGCCGGATGGCGTTGGTTCCAATGCAGGAAACGGTCCCCGCAACATGCGGAAACCCGAGGTCCTGCGGGTGATTTTGCCCGCCGCCACCGGATTTTCCCCAGCCGTGACGCGACGATGGCGGAACCAGGCAAGGTCCCCGCTGTTAACAACGCGGGCGATCAATCGGTTGCCGATGTGTGGGAGCCATGCGTGTCATGACCAACGATCCGTTGCCGGGAACTGTTCCGGCATCCCTTCCCACGATCGATGCAAAGGCCGCGCCGACGCTCAAGAACGCCGAGGCCGAGGTGTTCTATACCGAGGCCATTCGCGAACTCGCCGCCACCGACATTCCTTTCCTTGTCGCCGGAACCTATGCGGTAAGCGCCTACACCGGCGTCATTCGTCAGACGAAGGATCTCGACATCTTCTGCAAGGCAGGCGACTACGCGCGCATCCTGGCTCATTTCAAACAACTCGGCTACGCGGTCGAGATCGAGGACGACCGATGGCTTGGAAAGGTCTTCAAGGGTACGCATTTCTTCGACATCATATTCGCCTCCGCGAACGGAACGGTGCCGGTAAGCGACCAGTGGCTGGAGCATGCCCGCCAAACCGAACTGTTGGGAAGCCGGGTGAGGATCATCAGCCCGACCGAGCTCATATGGTCCAAATGCTTCATCCAGGACAGAGGGCGCCATGATGGCGCGGACATCGCCCATACGATCCTCAAGGCGCAGGACCAGATCGACTGGCACAGGCTTCTGTCCTACCTGGAAGTCCACTGGGAAGTGCTGCTGATGCAGCTTCTCAGTTTCAGATGGATCTATCCGAGCGAGCGCGACCGCATCCCCGCGTGGCTGCTTGACGAACTGCTCGACCGTCTTGCCAAGCAACGTCAATTGCCTTCCCCCAGAATGAAGATCTGCCGCGGCCGCCTGCTTTCGCAAACCGACTACGAAATCGACGTCAAGGAATGGGGTTTTGCCGGCGTCGGCGGTACAGGAGAATTTCGCGATGGCTGAACGGGCCGAAAACGCTGCGGCGATGGATAGCAACACTACACTCAAGGTGGCAGCCGTTGGCGACCTGCATGTGAAGGAGGACGTCCAGACGTCGTATCGCGATCTCTTCAGCGAGATGTCACGCGAGGCCGATATCCTCGTCCTTCCAGGCGATCTGACCAATCTGGGCAAACCCCGCGAGGCCGAGATCCTCGCCGAAGACCTGCGCGCCTGTTCCATCCCGGTGGTCGGCGTGCTCGGCAACCACGATTATGAATCCGGAGCGGTCGAGGACGTCGCGGAAATCCTACGTCAAGCGGGCGTCCATCTCCTCGACGGGCAGACGACGGAAATAGAGGAGGTCGGCTTCGTCGGCGTGAAGGGGTTCGTCGGAGGGTTTGGGTCACGCATGCTCGGCTCCTTCGGCGAGCCGGCCATCAAGTCAATGGTCGCCGAGAGCGTCAGCGAGGCGATGCGGCTTGAGAACGCGATGCGCCAGGTTCGCGCAAAACGCACACTTGTCATTCTGCACTACGCTCCGATCGTCGAGACCATCGCCGGCGAGCCCTTGGAGATATTTCCGTTTCTGGGCTCGTCGCGGCTGGCGGAAACGATCGACCGGTTCCAGGTCAGTGCTGTCGTCCACGGCCATGCGCATCGGGGAAGCTATGAGGGCCGCACGCCGGGCGGGGCGAGGGTCTACAACGTCGCCATGCACGTCTCCAAACCGACCGGCCGACCATATGCCTTGCTTGAAATCTGACGGAGTGGGACGCCGTCCCGACGATCAGCTTACCGCTTTGATCGATTTGGCCAATTCTTCGAGCTTGTGCGGATCGTTGCCGTGACGGCGCACGAGCTCGCGTGCCTGATTCGACGGCAGATCGGCTGTTGCCGCCAGTTGCCGGACCTGTTCACTGTCGACCGCGACCTGCGGCAAGTTGCTGCCGGAAATTCTCTCGTCACCAGCCATCGTCTTTCTCCTCGATCGATTGTCGAGAGAACGGATTGGAAAACCGTCCGGTTCCGAAAGACACGGCTGAAGTCGATCGCGGATGCGATCGACAGCGCGTCACCTCCATGGAACAAATGACGCCGGCCAGGAGTTGCGTCCCGAATGAAGGGAGGTGATCCCGTGCCAAACCCAGGAAAACCAGATCCCAATCGCGACGTGCCGATGCCGGCGCCGACCTGGAAGCCGGAACCGATCGAGGAGCCGGATCCGGAGCAACTTCCGGACGAGACGCCTTTGCCCAATCCCGACGAGAACGAAGAGTCGCCGATGCATGCCGGGAGCCGCGTCGTCTGACCGTGCGACGCGTGAGATCCTGATCCCGGGTGGCAATGGAACGTCTCGTGCCAGCTCCATCGTCCCTTCATCGTGTTTCCATTGCAACTATGGCAAGGGGCGCATCAAGCAAAGGAGAACATCATGAAAGTTGGCAACTGCATGACGCAAGGCGTTCAGGTCGCCAGTCCGGACCAGACCCTACGGGAGGCCGCCGCCGCCATGGCCAGCCTCGATGCCGGGGCTCTGCCCGTAGGCGAGGACGACCGACTGGTCGGAATGATTACCGATCGCGACATCGCCGTCCGTGGCGTCGCCCAGGGCAGGGGGCCTGATACCCGGGTGCGCGAAGTGATGAGTGCCGAGATCAGGTACTGTTACGACGACGAGGAGATCGAAGACGTGCTCCAGCAGATGGGGGACCTTCAGGTTAGGCGGCTGCCGGTGATCAACCGTGAAAAACGGCTGGTTGGCATCATCTCGCTTGGCGATCTCACGAAGAATGGCGAGGCCGCCCGAGCCGGCGAAGCGCTGAACGGCATCTCGCAGGCAGGCGGCGCGCATTCGCAGACGGCGCACTGACTATCGCCGACATGGCGAGGTTCGCCGCCCGCGGAACGCGGGCGGCGGTGGATGTTCAGCGATCGATCTCTCCAAAGACGATGTCGAGGGAGCCGATGATCGCGGAGACGTCGGCGATCATGTGCCCCCGGGACAGATAGTCCATCGCCTGCAGGTGCGCGAAGGACGGCGCGCGAATCTTGCACCGGTAAGGAACATTGCCCCCGTTCGAAATCAGATAGACGCCGAATTCGCCTTTCGGCGCCTCGACGGCGGCATAGACCTCGCCTTCGGGCACGTGATGGCCTTCCGTGTAAAGTTTGAAATGGTGAATGGTCGCTTCCATGGAGCGTTTCATCTCCGCGCGGCGCGGGGGCGTGATCTTCCGGTTGGGAATTGCCACCGGTCCCTGGCCTTGCGGCGACCGCAGCTTGTCAAGACATTGCCTCATGATCCGGACCGACTGGCGCATCTCCTCCATTCGCACGAGATAGCGGTCATAGCAGTCGCCGTTCTTGCCGATGGGAATATCGAAATCCATCTGCGGGTAGCATTCGTAAGGCTGCGCCTTGCGCAAATCCCATGCCGCGCCCGACCCCCGCACCATTACGCCGGAAAATCCCCAAGCCCAGGCATCGTCGAGACCGATGACGCCGACGTCGACATTGCGTTGCTTGAAGATGCGGTTTTCGGTGAGCAGCTCTTCGAGATTGTCGCAGACCTTGAGGAACGGATCGCAGAAATCCCAGATGTCGTCCAACAGGTCCGGTGGAAGATCCTGATGTACGCCGCCGATCCTGAAATAGTTGGCATGCATGCGGGCGCCCGACGCGCGTTCATAGAACACCATCAGTTTCTCGCGTTCGGCGAAACCCCACAGCGGCGGCGTGAGGGCGCCGATATCCATCGCCTGCGTGGTGACATTGAGCAGATGGGACAGCAGCCGGCCGATCTCGCAATACAGCACGCGGATGAGCTGGCCGCGCTGTGGAACCGAGATCTGGAGCAGTTTCTCCGCCGCCAGGCAGAAGGCGTGCTCCTGATTCATGGGCGCCACATAGTCAAGCCTGTCGAAATAGGGCAGGGCCTGCAGGTAGTTCTTGTACTCGATCAACTTCTCCGTGCCTCGGTGGAGTAGCCCGATATGCGGATCGACGCGTTCGACGACTTCACCATCGAGTTCGAGCACCAGCCGCAGGACGCCATGCGCCGCAGGGTGCTGCGGTCCGAAGTTTATCGTGAAATTGCGGACCGTCGCGTCAGCCATGACGCCCTCCTTCGACCTTTGCCGCCTGGCTGCGGAGCTGGGATATCCGCCCCGGCATCGGGTGCTGACCCATGCCGTCAGGTCGTGGTCTGGATGATCAGCGTCAGCGTGCCGTCGCCGTCAATGTTGGCCGCCACGACTTCGGAGGCATCAAGCCCATTCGCGGCCAGCACCGACGAGGCTTCCGGCGATGCGCTGACCGAGCTCTGCAGGACGTGAAGGTCTTCCTGGCTGGTCTGGGCAACCACGGTCTCGACCTTGGCCTTGAGGTCGGGGGGTAAGTCCGCCAATGCGACGATGGCTACGTTGGTGAATGTCTGTCCGGCGATGCCCTGGTCGGGACCGGTCTGATCAGGCACGGCTTCCGGTGCCGGTGCGGCTGGGGGAAGAGGCGCGTTTTGGGACTGTGCATGGGCAGGCAAAGCCAAAGCGAACGCCGCCAGGATGATGATCGTCTTGTTCATGATGTTTCCTTCCTTGTTCGAGGAGGATCGATCGGGATGCCGCGCGACAGGAACTGCCGAATGCAGCCATCGCCTCGAACAGCGTTGCGTGTTCAAAGCGCGAAGCCCGGATTTGTTCCGGCTCCAGTCGAATCCGGAGCCAGGGACAAGACGCAACCGGTTCCGCTGCCTGCCTATGGTCAGGGGCCTTTGTCGCTGGTCGCCTCAAACCGTTCGATGTCGTAGCGCGGACTGATCCGCGCCAGTATCTCGACGGACGGCTTGGCCGCATCGGGCTGTTTCCAGCTCAGCTCGAAGGAGAATATGAAACGGCCGCGCTCGATGTCGTGCTGCATTCCGAGAAAGCGCCAGCGATAGCCCAGCGGTTGAACCAATGGATCGAGGTCAGGCGGAACGCCGTTCGCCGACGAGATCGCCAGGATCGCATGATGGGTGCGTGGGATCCACAGATCGACCTGCTTCAGCACCTGAAGCGTTATCAACGTCAAAACCGTCCCCGCTGTGCCAAGTGCCAGTTGGCCGCCGCCGAAGGCGAGGCCGATTGCGGTCAGGACCCACAAGGTGGCGGCCGTGGTGACACCTGTCACGAAATCGCCGCGGCGGAGAATGGCTCCGCCGCCAATGAAGCCAACGCCCGTCAGCACGCCCAGCGGAAAACGCAGCACGTCCATCACACTGAACGAATCCGCATCCTTGCCGCCCACCTCGAGCAGGATATTGGCCTGCATCATCGCGATCGCGGCCGCCAGGCCGACGAGGATGGTGGTTCTTAGCCCGGCGGTGTGGCCGCGGGCTTCCCTGTTCATTCCGATGATCACGCCGGCAACAAAAGCAAGAGCCAGGCGCAGGGCGAGGTCGGTCAAGGTTGGATGAAGCGGCATGGTCACAGCGGGGACGACTCACGCAATGGGCTCGTTCTCCAACACCGCGAAGCGTTCGATGGTTCCCACGGTGGAAGGCGAAGCTTCTTGTCGGGTTTCAGGCAACCCACGGCGACCGGGTGCGTTTGGCACAGAACGCACTCGGGAGATCTTTCCATGCCGCTCACCGCCTTTGCGCTCAATTGCACCTTGAAGGCCTCCGACGACGCCGAGAGATCGTCCACGGACCGCCTGCTGGCGGATCTGCTGGCGGCGATGGTGCCGCATGGGGTTCGGGGCGAAATCGTTCGCGCGCTTGACCATGAGATCAAACCCGGCGTGCTGTCGGACATGGGCGAGGGAGACGGATGGCCACAGCTCCGCAGGAAGATCCTCGAGGCCGACATCTTCGTGCTGGGCTTGCCCATCTGGCTCGGCCAGCCTTCGAGTGTCGCCAAGCGCGTCCTGGAACGAATGGATGCGTTTCTATCGGAGACCGACAAACAAGGCCGGATGCCGGCCGCCGGCAAGATCGCGATCGTGGCGATCGTCGGCAATGAAGACGGCGCCCATGCCTGCCATGCAGCGTGCTTTCAGGCGCTAAACGACGTCGGCTTCACGATTCCTGCCAATGGCGGCGTGTATTGGGTTGGGCAGGCTATGGGCGACGTCAACTATGTCGACCTGCCCGGAACGCCGGAAGCCGTGGTCGAGATGATCGAAATGACGGCTTCGAATGCGGCCCATCTGGCTACCGTGCTGAAGGAAAGGCAGTATCCCGGCGTGAGAAAGTGAAGAGATTTTCGTGGCGGCACGGAGTGCCCGTTGCCCTGACACCATCGTCCACTCGATGGTTGCCGGTTGGCGTCCTCTTGTGTCACGTCTCGTCAAAAGGCCCGCCTCGCCTGGCCAGATCGCGCGATATGGCACCTTCCTCTTCGTCGTCGGGCAACGCCTCGTCGCTGTTCTGGTAGGCGTTGTCATCGTCCTCTTCCGGCAGGTCCCCTTCCTTCTCGACGTCGACGACGGCGTCGACATTGTCGGACACCTTGTCTGGAAGAACCCTGCCGCCCTTGATTGCATCCCAGTCCGCCTGCTGGATTGCCGGGGCTTCAGTTTCGTCCCGTTGTTCGGATCGTTGCTTCTTGCGCGGTTCCATCTCATGTCTCCGATGTGAACGGGGTGCCTCATGTGGCCCCTTTGTCGCCAGTGCGTCGCTTTCCGCCGTCGGCTATCCTGATGGGTCGTGGAATCGGAAAGGCTAACGGATAACCGCCGACCCGGCCCGTTGTTCCTCTCAGTGGGAGAGGTTGGTGTTTCGCCGCGGGCCTGGGATGCCGCATCGCGGGGCAGCCGCCGCATTCGCGCAACCAATCCCGTATTACCTCGTTTTGCCTTTGAGACCGCCCTTGATCGAACTGTACCGATTGGAAACCTCAGAGACACTCAGATGAACCCCTCAGCCGAGCCCCGATCACCGTCGGGAAACAATCTCCATATTCAGCCTTTCCATGGAACGGTGACCGTCAGATTCTCCGACGCCATCATCGCCTCCACCGAACATGCACTGCAGGTCCAGGAAAGGGGGAGGGATCCTGTGTTCTACATCCCGTTCCAGGATATCTATTTCGACCTGCTCGAGAAAACCGATACCACCTCGATATCGCCAAAAGGCACTGCGAGCTATTGGCGCGTGCATGCCGTTGGCGGATCGGCGGATGATTTCATGTGGGCGTATGAAGAGCCGGAGGCGCCTGTCCGGATGCTTGCTCGCCACGCCGCCTTCGATCCCGGCAAGGCTCGCATAGACGCCGATCCCGCTGAAGACGAGCGCCATACGCCTCACATCGTGGAATAGCAGGGCGCCGCGGCCCAGGTCGCCTTCACGCTGCGCCGTCTTCGTCGAGAACGCGCAGGCCCTCTTCAAATTTCGCGATGGGAATCCCGGCCTGCCGCGCTTGCCACAGGTTGTCGGCCAGATCGGCACGCTTGACCGGTCGCGCCAGGAGATTTGACGCAGCCCTGCGCACGAAAGCGATTTCATTCTCGCCACGCCTCTTCGTCAGTGCATCGACCGCGGCGACAATCGAGGGACCAAAGCCTGCGGATTTCAGCCTCGTCCTTGTCCAGCCCTCCCCTTTTTCGAGGACGTCATGCAGATAAGCCACGATCTTCTGGTCAAGGGTTTCGACGGCGTCGACCACGCGCCTGCAGTGCTCGATATAGGGTTGCCCGGTCTTGTCGGTCTGCGATCGATGCGCGTCCTCGGCAATCTTGGCCGCCCGGTAGAGCATGCTCATTGCCAGCCTCCCTTCATTCGATCTGTTCGAAGCGGCATTGCCGCGGCGCCTTATCCGGCCGCCATCGCAACAGTTTGGTTCCATGGCGAAACCGATTGCCGGTGACATGATCGAAACGGACTTCGACAACCAACTCCGGCAGCACGGGCTCCCATTCCCCGCTGCGTTCGGTGCTCCAGCGGCTCGGCCCACCGGGAGCCTTGCCGGTGAAGCCGGGTCCGCCTCGCAGTTTCTCGAGCTTCGCGGTAATTTCCGTCCTGTCGTCCTTGCCGATCGTCGACGTAAACCCGACATGGTCGAGCTTGCCGTGGTCGTCATAGAGTCCAAGCAGCAGGGATCCGACCTGGCTGCTGCCCGTAAGATAGCGGAACCCGCCGACGACACAGTCCGCCGTGCGCAGCCGCTTGACCTTGATCATGGCGCGCTCGCCCGGCCGATAGGGGTCCGTCAGCAGTTTGGCGACAACTCCATCGGTGGAGCCGTGGCCGGCCTCGCCCAGCCAGCGTCTGGCGGTGGTCACGTCGGTGGTGCGCGGCGACAACCGCAACGAGGAAACGCCCGACCCCGTGACGAAGCGCTCGATCGCGGCCCGTCGTTCCGTCAAGCTCTTGTCGAGCATGATCCCGCCATCCGGATCGGCGAGAATGTCGAACAGGACGAGATGGGCCGGGGTCTGCGCGCTCAGCATGCGAATCCTGCTTTCAGCAGGGTGAAGCCGCATCTGCAAGGCCTCGAAGGAGGGATCGCCATTCACTTCGATGACGATCTCGCCGTCGACAACGAAAGACTTTGTATCGAGATCGCGCAACAGTGTCGTTATTTCCGGAAAATACCGGCCAAGCGGCTTGCCGGACTTGGCCCTGAGATCGACGCTTGCGGCGCCTTTGAAGGCCAGGCAGCGGAATCCGTCCCACTTCGGCTCATACTGCCAGAGACCGTCGCCCGGCAGCGCGTCGGCCGCCTTGGCCTCCATGGGGCGGGTATCCAAAGGCAGCGGAAAAGCAGCGGCCACGGCCTCTACCACCGCTCTTCGGCGTCGTGGTGCGGCAGGTCCACACCGCAGCATGTCCATCCGAGCCGTTGCGCGGATCCGTAGTTGTATTGTGGCTCAAGATCGGCGGGATGATCGAAGGTTCCGACATGCAGGGCGATTTCATCCGGCGATGCATCATAGGCCAACGCGATGGGCGATCCGCAGTCGCGGCAGAAACTTCTTTGTGCGATGGGCGATGACCGGCGGCAGAAAGGCTGGTTGGAAAGCCATTGCAAGCTGGCTGAAGGGACCCAGGCCAGGACTGCAAACGCGCTGCCAGTCGAGCGTCGGCACATGTCGCAGTGGCAATAGTGAGCGCGCGGCTTGGAGATGGTGCGATAGCGGACATTGCCGCACAGGCATCCCCCGGTTCGTTCTCTCATTTCTTGCAGCGCGACCATTGCCGATCTCTCGAACCTCGATGCTGGTCAACGTTCCACCGATGATGTGGTTTCCGAAAGCCCGAGGGAACGAGTTTCGTTGCCTCGCGTTTGGTCGGTACTCCAGAAACCGGGGACCAGCGTAAGGATGTCGACTTGAACGGAACCCGTATCCGGCTGGCATGTGCGTTCGGGTATCCGTCCCGGGCCGCCTTCTGCCGGCTCGACGCCGGACACGATAAAGCGGGCCGCTGTTGATGTCGGCTCCGGGCCTGGCATATGGGCCCTTGGGGGATCATTGCGCTCATCTGTGTGTCGACATGCAGCGGCTGTTCGCCGAGCCGTCGGAATGGGCGACACCCTGGATCACCCGTGTCCTTCCCCGGATCGTCAGCCTTGCCGAAAGATATCCTTCACAAACGATCTTTACGCGCTTCCTTCCGGCGCGAAGCCCGGGGCAGGGCGCCGGCACCTGGAAGCGGTACTATGAACGCTGGGCATCGATGACCATCGACAGGATCGGCGAGGAGATGATCGAACTCCTGCCGCCGCTGTCGGCATGCTGCCCGCCGGCGATCGTCGTCGACAAGCACATCTATTCACCGTGGCCCGAAGGCCGTTTGCACGCGCTGCTTTCATCTCGCCGGATCGACACTCTGGTTATCACGGGCGGCGAGACCGACGTCTGCGTTCTGGCGACGGTGCTTGGCGCGATCGATATCGGCTACCGCGTGGTTCTGGTGACGGATGCCTTGTGCAGCTCTTCGGATGCAACACACGACGCGCTGATGACCGTCTATCATCAGCGGTTCGCGCAGCAGGTCGAAACGGTCGAGATGGAGACGGTTCTTTCCAACTGGACCTGATCTCGAAGCAATGTCCAGGTCAGGCGCTCAGGTCGATCAAGGCGATGCCGAGATCGGCGTGTCTCCTGCGGCGCAGATGAGTGGGGGACTCGACCAGTGTGACCTCCAGCGTCGGTCGCACGACGCCGCCCAGCAGATGTCCGCCCCGCGTCGCTCCGTCGCTCAGTCCGAGCACGGCATGCAAGTGAAGGCTGGGCTTGCCCTCATCGCCCACGGCAATATCGCCGATCGCGCTGAGAACCTCGCACTGTTCGTTGACCGGTATCTTGCGATAGTCCTTTGCCTCGAAGTCGAACCAGCCGACGGCTGCTCGCTCGAACGCGCCGAGTGCCGTCAGCGATGCGCCGTCGATCTGTTCTTCGCTGGCAAAGGCAGTGAGCGCGCCAATCGCCTCCTCGCCAGGCTCCAGCACCACCACGAAGGTCCTCTGTCCCGCGACTTTCGAAACCAGTTTCGATTTCATTGCCGTTGTCCTGTAGCCAAGGCGCAGAAACCTTGGCGGTGAATTTTCAGGCCGGCCCACTTATTTGAACGAACCGTTCGCGTCCTTGTTCCATATTGCGGCAGGCTTGTGACGTCGAAGCGACCGGCTAATATCCGAACGCCTACCCCTCAGCCTTGAAGTTCTTGGCTTCCTTTTTCACCTCTTTCCTGTCGTTGTTGTGCTTGCGGATGAGATCTTTCGCCTGCTTGGGCGAAACGTCGGTCGTTTCGGCCAGATGCACGGCTTCGCGATCTTCGTCCTGTGGCCGGATCTTTTCCTTGGCCATCGGTCTGTCTCCTTTTTTCCGTGTCATGGGACGTAACCAGACAAGGGCCGCCCGGTTCCATGAAACTGCCCTGCTCGAGGGAGCGCCTGCCTCGGCAGAAGCTATTTCGCGGAGGAACTCGACTTCGGGGAGCGCAGCAAAAGTGCGAGCGGCACGAGAAGGGCGGTCGCGATCGCCGAGTAGCGAAACAAGTCCACGTAAGCCAGAAGCGTCGCCTGCCGGCCTATCGTCTGGCCAATCCAGCCGACCGCCTGGACTTTCGCCTCGACCGCGGGCGAGCCCTGAGCGACGAAATAGTCCGTCATGCGCCGAAGCATCTGCTGATAGACAGGCGAGGACTGCGCCGTGTTTCCGATCAGATGGGATTGGTGCAGCTGCGCGTTCTGCGCCACGACGGTGTTGGAGAGCGATACGCCGACGCTGCCGCCGATATTGCGTGCGACATTGATCAGCGCCGAGGCCTGATTGGTCTTTTGCGGCGGTAGGCCGACATACGCGGCCGTCGAAATGGGGATGAACAGGAAGGGAAGCCCTACCGTGATGAAAATGCGGGCATAGGTGAAATAGCTGAAACCGGCATCCGGCGACAGTGAGGTCAGATGCCACAACCCGACGGCAACCGCCGACATGCCGATCATGATCAGGTATTTCGGCTGCACGAAGCCGGAGGCGAAGCCGGAAATCGGCATCAGCATCAGCATGGCGATGCCGCCGGGCATCATCGAAAGCCCCGAAAGCGTCGCGGTATAGTCGAAGGTGGTCTGCTGGAGCTGCGGCAATATCTGCGTGGTGCTGAACAGCACCGCGCCGACCGCCAACATCACCAGGAAGGATGTGCCGAACTGGCGGGTGAAAACCAGCCGCATGTCGACGATCGGATCGCGATGGCGAAACTCCCAGGGGATCAGGAAAAGGAAAGAGACGGCCGAGATCACGGCGAATGTCGTGATGAAGCCCGACGCAAACCAGTCATTGCGCTGGCCCTCGTCAAGGAAGATCTCAAGGGATCCGAGCGCCAGCACGACGAAAATGAAGCCGACCCAGTCGATCTTCAGGCCACCCTTCAGCCTCTCCTGCCGCTCGCGCTCCAGCACGTCGGGTTCGACCAGCAGCCATTGCACAAGGGCCAACGACATGATGCCGAACGGCACGTTGATGAAGAAGATCCAGTGCCAGGAGAAATGATCGGTCAGCCAGCCGCCGATGGTCGGCCCGACCGTCGGTGCCACAATCACGGCGATGCCGTAGAGGGCAAAGGCCTGCGAGCGTTTTTCGGGCGGGAAGGTGTCGGCGAGGATCGACTGCTCGCTGGGCGCCATCCCACCGCCGCCCAGTCCCTGGAGGATGCGAAACAGGATCAGCATTTCCAGGTTCGGCGCCAGGCCGCAGAGCAGCGAGGCGAGCGTGAAGGTGGCGACGCAGATCATGTAATAGCGTTTGCGACCGATCACGCCGGCGAGCCAGCCGCTGATCGGGATGACGACGGAATTGGCGACCAGATAGGTGGTGATGATCCAGGTGCTTTCGTCCATTCCGGCCGCGAGGCTGCCCGCTATGTTGCGCAGCGCCACATTGGCAATGGAGGTATCGAGCACCAGCATGAAGGTGGCGATGGAGACGACGACGGCGATAAGCCAGGGATTGCGCCCGCCGGCGGCGGACCGGCTTTCGCCGGCTTGCGCGGTCGCCTGGCCGGTCATCGCACCTTGACCGTCGGCACCACGGACATGCCGGGCCCGAGCAGCAGGCCGGTCTTCTTGTCGAAGACGATCTTCACGGGCACGCGCTGCACCACCTTGACGAAATTGCCGGTCGCGTTCTCCGCGGGCAACAGGCTGAAGGCGGTTCCACTGCCGGCCTGGATGCTGTCGACGTGGCCCCTGAAGGTCTGCTCCGGATAGGCGTCGATATTGATCTCGACGGGCTGGCCAGGCCGCATTAGGTCGAGTTGTGTTTCCTTGAAGTTGGCCTTCACCCACACGTCTTCGGGCACGAACATCATCAGCACTTGCCCCGGTTGGGCATATGCGCCCACGGCGGCGGATATGTTCGTCGCCCGTCCGGCCACCGGAGCGGTGATCGCGGTACGGGAAAGCGCGGTGCGGGCCTGCTCTTCGCTGGCATGGGCCTGGTCGAGTTTTGCCGCGGCGCTCTTGCGCTGAGCCTCAAGGACGGCGACTTGTCTCCGGGCGGCCACGACGTTCGCCTGCGAACTGTCGAGCGTCGCCTGGGCCTGGCGAAGCGTCGAGGCAGCCTGTTGCGCCTGCTGCAGCGTTCCGGTTCCCTTGGCGAGCAATTCGCTGTTGCGCTGATTTTCGGCCTTGGCGAAATCAAGCGCTGCCCGGCCTTGCGACACCTGCTTTTCGGCCTGGTCCACCTTGGCCTGCTGCGCTTCGATCTGGGCTGCAATGTCGGCGGTTTCGGCGTCGGCCTGCGCCACCTGCGCCTGAGCCTGCTTGAGGGATGCCTGATAATCCCTGTCGTCGATGCGCAGCAGGACGTCGCCGGCCTTTACGCTCTGGTTGTCGGTTACCGCCACATCGGTGATGCGGCCGGCGATTTCGGCGCCTATGGTTACGGTGCGGGCGTCGATGAAGGCGTCATCGGTCCATTCATACTGTCGCGCCTGGAGCCACCAGATGATCACTGCGGCCGCCGCCAGCAGCAGAACAAGGATGACCGCCGCGGTGACGTAGGGGTGCCGCCTGAGTGAGCCGAACAGGCCCTCTTTTTTCCCGGAGGAAGCATCGGAGTCCTGTTTTGCTTGTGGGCGCGACGAGGCGCCCTTCGGTCGTGAATCGGGGCGCCGCTTTGTTTGAGGTCTTTCGTCGACTGGTGCGACGTCTGGAGAGTTCGTGTCCACGTTAGCGGTCCGCGGTAGGGTTGGTGCGGCAAAAGCCGCGTACTGGAAGGACGTAAATCAACGGATCCGCGTCCGAGAAAGTTCCTGTTTCAGATCGAGTGTTTGTGGCCGCCCGCGCTAAGCGAAGCGCAGCAGCACCATCACCAGGACGATGCCGACAAGTCCCGCAATGAAGATGATACGGCGCGTTCGCGTTCGCAGGATAATCTCGCCTTGCCGCGCATCCTCTGCGGAAAAGACAGGCCCCTCCTTGTCGGGATCGTTGCTCATGAGTTGCTCCTTCCGACGAATTTGGAGTGTCTCAGGCAGCTAAAACCTGCTCATCCCGGCAAGGTTCCCCACAAATCGCCGGGCCGGCGGCCGGGATCACGCTTTACCAGCCGAAAAGCGCAAGCCAGTCCGGTTCAGGCGCGATCAGTCCGCCGGCAACGCATAAGCGATCACGTCGTCGCCGACCTTCGTCTCCATGAAATGATGACCGCCGGGCGCGATGACGACATATTGCCGCCCGCCGACCTCATAGGTCATCGGGGTGGTCTGACCGCCGGCCGGCAGGTCCGTCTGCCAGACCACCTTGCCGGTCCTGATATCGATGGCGCGCAGCTTGTCGTCCGTCGCCGCCGCGATGAAGATCAGGCCGCCGGCGGTCACGAGCGGCCCGCCATTGTTGGGCGTGCCAATATCCAACGGCAACATGGATGGGATGCGCCAGGGGCCATTCTCGACCGCCTCGCCAAGCGGCTTGTCCCAGAGCGTCTTGCCCGTCTTCAGCTCGATGGCCCGGATATGGCCATAAGGCGGCTCGGAACAAAGCAGCCCCGTCGAGAGGCGCCAGCCCGCGTTGACGGCAATGGCGTAGGGCGATCCCATCTGCGGGTCACCCATGTCCTTGGCTCTTTTCGAAGCGCCACCCTGTTCGATCGACCTGAAGCCGATCTGGTCCGCCTTCTGGCGCGGTATCAACTGATTGTAGTTGGGCATGTCGTTGTAATTGGCGACCAGGATGCCGGCATCGGTATCGACGGCGACACTTCCCCAGTCGGAGCCACCATTGTAGCCGGGATATTCGATGAACGGCTTGTCCACCGTCGGGGGCGTATATTCGCCTTGGTAGGAAGCCTGCCGGAACTGGATGCGGCAGTAGAGCTGGTCGAGCGGACTCATGCCCCACATGTCCTTCTCGGTCAGCACAGGCTGGTCGAGATGCGCATAGCCGGAATAGGGCTGCGTCCTGGACAATTTCTCTGGTTCGACGCCGCCCGACGGCACCGGCCGTTCCTCGACGGGGAACAGCGATTTTCCGGTCTTGCGGTCGAGCACGTAGATCTGGCCCTGCTTGCTGGGCACGATGATTGCGGGAACCTTTCCATTGGCTGACGGAAAATCGACGAGCGTCGGCTGCGAACCGAGGTCGTAGTCCCAAAGGTCGTGATGGACGGTCTGAAAATGCCAGACCGGCTTGCCCGTCGTGACATCGACGGCGACGATTGAGGAGTTGTATTGGTTTTCGAAGTCCTTGCGATCGACACCATAATAGTCGACGGCGGCGTTGCCGAGCGGCAGGAAGACATAGCCGAGCTGCGGATCGGCGGCGGCTACGGTCCACATGTTGGGCGTGCCGCGCGTGTAGGTATCGCCCTGGGGCGGTGCGCCGGTGCGGTCCGGATGGCCCATGTCCCAAGCCCAGACTAGTCTCCCCGACATCACGTCATAGCCGCGCACGACGCCTGACGGGGCATCCTCGGCCTGGCCGTCCTGCACCTGAGCGCCAAGCACGGCAATGCCGCGCACGATGGTCGGAGGCGCCGTCACCGAATACCAGCCGGGCACGGTTTTGCCGAGCCCCTGGGTGAGATCGACGACGCCCTGCTGGCCGAAATCGCCACATGCCTTCCCGGTCCTGGCGTCGATGGCAATCAGCCTCGCATCGAGCGTGCCCCACAGGATGCGTGTTGCGCATGGTCGATCGGCGCTTGCGCCCGGAACGGCGTAGTAGGCGACGCCCCGGCAACTGGCGCCGTATGGGATGGCGGCGTCGGACACCTTCGGATCATAGCGCCACTCCTCCCTGCCGGTTGCCGCATTGGCCGAGATGACGATGCCCTTGGCCGAACATGCAAACAGGTGCCCGTCCACTTCGAGGGGGGTGTTTTCCGCGGAGTATTTGTCGGTCGCCGCCTTGCTAGGCATATCGCCCGTGTGGAAATCCCAAACTTTGGTCAGCTTCGCGACGTTGTCGGCGGTGATCTGTTTGAGAGGCGAATAGCGGGTGGCAAGTTCCGAGCCGCCATAGACGGGCCAATTCGGTCCAGCCTGGTGTATCGCGACATCGGGCTGAGGGCTGACCGGAACCTGACCAGATGCGCTTCCTGCGGCCGGTGGCGTGACCGGGGCAACCGGGGATGCCTCCTGGGATTGTGCCGAGGGCGTGAAATGCTGAAGCCCGATCGCGCAGCCAACAATGAAAAGGGCAACGGATGCGGTCGCGCAGCCGCGGTCGCGAACCCGTTTCGCGCGCCCGGCGCGGAAGGCGGGCAAGGTCAAAAGAACGAAGATCAGGATGACCGTGGGCGCGAGTACACGGGGCATCAACCCCCAGCCGTCCATGCCGACTTCCCAATAAGCCCAGGCGAGCGTCGCGATCCAGGTCAGGACGTAGAGCCAGACTCCGGCGGCATTGCCGCTCAAAAGCAAAACCCCCGCCGCCAGGAGAGCCACCCCGGTGGGCAAATAGTACCAGGAGCCGCCCAGCGCGACGAGCCAGGCGCCGCCTGCGCCAATCAGCAAACCAAGTGTTGCCAGCAGCACACCCACGAACATGGTCCACCAGAAGGCGACGCCGGAGCGACGCCTGCCGGCGAGATTCGGATTGGCAGAAGTCATGACAGCATTTCCATTACGACAGGCTCATGATTGTTTCGAACGCTGGCCGTCTCGCATGGTTGCGATCGGTCGCGGTTTTCGAGGGCGCTCCCAACTCACCATTTTGTGAGCGTTCCGCGTTGACGGAACCTTTGTCGCTTTGCCGCCGTTAGGCGCTCGATCCAAAAGCTTGTTCCAAGCGAAAAATCGGCGAGGATGCCGCAGGTCTTTTCCAGCAACGCCAATGGGATTGCCCGCTTTTTTCTGTGGGGTGTTTGCTGTTTCGCGCTTCTGGCGGCCGTCGGCGGCACGGCGTTTTTGCGTTCAGGGTTCGTTACCGGCGTGGGGCAACCCGTGGCCCAGGCCGTTCCCTTCAGCCACAAGCATCATGTCGGCGATATCGGACTGGACTGTCGTTATTGCCACAACGGGGTCGAGACGTCAGCCTCGGCGGGACTGCCGGCAACGGAAGTGTGCATGACCTGTCATTCGCAGCTCTTCACCGCTGCCGAGATGTTGGCGCCGGTGCGCGCAAGTCTCGCTTCGGGACAGCCGCTGCAATGGCAGCGGGTCAATGCGGTGCCGGATTTCGTTTACTTCAACCACTCCATCCATATCGCCAAGGGCGTCGCCTGCGAGACCTGCCATGGCGCGGTTGACGAGATGCCGCTGACGCGACGGGCGCATTCGTTGTCGATGGAGTGGTGCCTTGGCTGCCACCGCGACCCAGGTCCCAACCTTCGCCCGCCGCAAGACGTTTTCCTGATGCACTGGAAGCCGCCTGACGACATCGAGCAGATCCGGCGTTCCCTGATCGGCGTGCTCGACATTCATCCCGAGACGATGACGGATTGCTATGTCTGCCACCGTTGACCGAAACCCGGCTTTCGATCTTGCGGCATTGCGGCTCGCCGCGGCGGGGCGCGAGCCATGGCGAAGCCTGGACGAACTGGCTGACACGGTGGAATTCCAGCGCTTTGTGGAGGCGGAATTCCCCGCGATGGCCGATCGCCTTCAGCCTGGCTTCGACCGGCGTACCGTCTTGAAACTGATGGGGGCATCGCTGTCGCTGGCCGGGCTGACCGCCTGCAGCGAGGCCGAGCGCATCGTGCCTTATGTCCGCCAGCCGGAGAATATCATCCCCGGCCGGCCGCTCTACTACGCGACAGCCCTCTCCAGCGATGGCTACGGCATCGGAGCCGTGATCGAGAGCCATGAAGGCCGGCCGACAAAGGTCGAGGGCAACCCGGATCATCCGGCATCGCGCGGCGCCACCGATGCCGTCATGCAGGCGGCGGTGTTGTCGCTGTTCGATCCCGAGCGGTCTCGCACGCCGCTCAGGAAGGGCGAGCCGGCGAGTTACGACGAGTTCCTGAAAGAGATCGCCGAATTGGCTGGTGGATTCCTCGCTTCAGGCGGGCAAGGGCTGGCACTGCTGCTCGAAGCGACGACCTCGCCGACGACGAAGGTGCAGATCGCGGCGCTGAGGGCGCACTATCCCAGAGTTCGTGTCTTCCGCCACGATCCGCTTGCCGCCAATTCCGGTGAACAGGCAACGGGTACATTGTTCGGCAGGCCGTTGACGGCGATCTACCGTTTCGACCGCGCCGATGTGATCGTCAGCCTGGATGCCGATTTCCTGGGCGATGGCCCGGGGCGCCTGGCCTATGCTCGTGATTTCGCGCAGCGGCGGCGGGTGCGCAAATCGACGGACACGATGAGCCGCCTCTATGTCGTCGAGGCGACTCCGACCATCACGGGTGCCGCCGCCGACCATCGCCGCGCCGTCAGGCCAAGCGCCGTCGCAAGCGTCGCGGCGGCAATCAAGGCCGCTCTCGAGGGCAACAATGCGGCGGCCGGCTTATCGCCGCTCGGTCCGGAATGGACAAATGCGCTTGCCGACGATCTGCGCGGCGCCGGCCGCAACGCGCTCGTGGTGCCCGGGGCGCACCAGGCACCGTCCGTGCATGCCTTGGCCCTCGCGATGAATGCCAGGCTTGGCGCCCTTGGCAACACGCTGCAATTGATCGAGCCGCCTGATGCCATGCCGATCGATGGCGATCTTGCCGCGCTCTGCCGGGCCATCATGGACGGTTCAGTCGACAAGGCCGTCGTGCTTGGCGCCAATCCCTTGCACACGGCGCCATCGGACATCGATGCGCGGAAAACTTTTTCGAGCCTGAAGCTTCTTGTTCATTGGGGGCTCTATCGCGATGAGACCGCGTTTCTGGCTCAATGGCATATTCCGGCCGCGCATGAGTTGGAGAGCTGGAGTGATATCCGGGCCTATGACGGTACGGTCTCGATCGTGCAGCCGCTCATTGAGCCTCTGTTCGGCGGCAAGAGCCTGCATCAGTTGCTTGCCGCGCTGGGCGGTGAATTCGGCGCCGATGCGCAGGCAGCGGTGCGCCGGACGTGGGCCGCCATGGACGAGGTGGCCTGGCGCAAGGCGCTGCGCGACGGCATCGTGCCGAACACTGCTGCTGGTCCCGCTGTCGTTTCGGCACCGCCGGATAGCGATGGCTCGGCACCCAATGCCGCCGCCAAAGGGTTGGAGGTTCGCTTCGTCGCCGATCCCTGGCTTCGCGACGGCCGCCACGCCAATTCATCCTGGCTTCAGGAATTGCCCAGGCCGCTAAGCAAGCTCGTCTGGGGCAATGCGGCGCTGGTGTCGCCAGCCACCGCGCAGCGCCTGGGGCTCGAAAGCGGGCAGGTGGTCAACCTGGCACGAGGCGGCAAGGATCTGGACGCACCGGTCTGGATCACGCCGGGGCAGCCTGACGACACGGTGACGCTGTCGCTCGGTTTTGGACGCAAGGCCGGCTCGGTGGCGGCACTCGCTGGCGGCTACGATGCCTTCGCGATCCGGACCAGCGATGCGCCATGGTTTGCCGACAATGTCGTCCTGACCCCACGCGGCGGTTCGGCGCGCGTGGTGACGACCCAGCATCATCAGGCGATGGAGGGCAGGGCGATCATCCGCCATGCCTCCCTCGATGCGTTCAGGGCAAATCCCCATTTCGTGCGCGACGGCGTGCCGCCAGCGCCCATGGAATCGCTCTACCCCGACTGGAACTACGACCAGGAAGCCTGGGGCATGTCGATCGACCTGTCGGCTTGCATCGGCTGCATGGCCTGCGTTTCGGCCTGTCAGGCTGAGAACAACATCGCGACGGTGGGGCCGGACGAGGCGGCACTCGGCCACGAAATGCACTGGCTGCGCATCGACCGCTACTATGCGGGCGGGGTCGACGATCCGGACACCTTCTTCCAGCCGGTGCCGTGCATGCATTGCGAGAAGGCGCCGTGCGAGGTGGTCTGTCCGGTCAATGCGACCATCCATACGCATGACGGGCTGAACGCGCAGGTTTATAACCGCTGCATCGGCACGCGCTACTGCTCGCAGAACTGTCCCTACAAGGTTCGGCGGTTCAATTTCCTGGAGTACCAGGAGTTCGACAAGGACAGCGCGGGGCCGGAGCAGGCCGTCCACAATCCCGATGTCACCGTGCGTTCGCGCGGCGTCATGGAAAAATGCAGCTACTGCGTACAGCGCATTTCGCAAAAACGGATCCGCGCCCAGATCGAGAACCGGGAGATCGAGGACGGTGAAATCGTCACCGCCTGCCAGCAGGCGTGCCCGACACAAGCCATCACCTTCGGCGATCTCAACAGGAAGGATTCGCAGGTCGTCCAGGAAAAGGCCTCGCCGCACAATTACGCGCTGCTGGAAGAACTGAACACAAGGCCGCGCACCACCTATCTGGGCAAGGTCAGCAACCCGAACGACCGGCTCGCCGCGGCATCCGGCGCGGAGGGCGGCGATGGCTGACGTGGCCGCCCGCAGGACGAGCAAAGGCGTGACACCTGTGCTGCGCGGGCGTCACGATTTTCCAGAGATCAGCGGCCGTATCAGCGCGGTGGTCCTGCAAGGGAAGCTGCCGCGTTTCTTCTGGTCGGCGTTCTTCGTCTGCTTCGCCTTCGTATTGCTGTTCCTCTACTCCATCACCTACCTGGTCTCGGTCGGCGTCGGCGCCTATGGGGTCAACGTTCCCGTGGTCTGGGGCACGATGATCTCGAGTTTCGTGTGGTGGATCGGCATTGGCCATGCCGGCACGCTGATCTCGGCGGTGCTGCTGCTGCTGCGCCAGCCCTGGCGCGCCTCGATCAACCGCTTCGCCGAAGCGATGACGCTGTTTGCCGTGGCGATGGCCGGCCTTTACCCGATCCTGCATCTTGGCCGGCCGTGGTTCTTCTATTGGCTGCTGCCCCTGCCCAACACCCACATGCATTGGCCGCAATGGCGCAGCCCGCTGGTCTGGGACTTCGCCGCGATTTCCACCTACGCCACCGTCTCGCTGCTGTTCTGGTACACGGGACTGCTGCCCGATCTCGGCGTGCTGCGCGACCGGGCGAAGTCGCGCGCCGGGCAACTTTTCTACGGCATACTGGCGCTTGGCTGGCGCGGCTCGGCCTATCATTGGGCGCGCTATCGGACGGTCTATTTCCTGATGGCGGCGCTCGCGACACCGCTGGTCGTCTCGGTGCATTCGATCGTCGCTCTCGATTTCACCTTCGCCATCACGCCGGGCTTCCATTCGACGATCTTCCCGCCCTATTTCGTCGCCGGCGCGCTCCTCTCCGGCTTCGCCATGGTGCTGACCATCGCCATTCCCTTGCGCTGGGCATTCGCTGTGGAGGACCTGATCACGCCGCGCCACATGGACAACGCCGCCAAACTGATGATCGCGGCTGGCATGATCGTCATCTACGGCTATGCGTCGGAAGCGTTCTTCTCCTGGTATTCGGGTGAGCCTTACGAGCGCGCGATGATGGTCCAGCGCGCCGTCGGCCCTTATGCACCGCTGTTCTGGACCATGCTCTTCTGCAATTGCGCGGTGCTGCAACTGCTTTGGTTTCGCCGCGTGCGATCCAATATGCCGCTGCTGTTTTCGATCGCGCTGGTCATCAACATCGGCATGTGGCTTGAGCGCTACATCATCGTGGTGACCGGCCCGAGCCGCGACTACCTGCCGTCGTCCTGGGGCGAGCAGTCGCTGACCTGGCTCGATTTCGGCATCCTGTTCGGATCGATCGGCACCTTCTTCGCGCTTGTCTTCCTGTTCATCCGCATCCTGCCGGCGATCACCATCTTCGAGGTCGAGGAACTGGCCGAGCAGAAAGGCCGCGCGGCATGAGCGTCCATGGCGTCATCGCGGCTTTCGCCGATCCGGATGCGCTGACCAGGGCGGCGCAAACGATGCGCGACAAGGGCTACCGGCATATGGATGCGTTCTCGCCGTTCGAGGTGCATGGCCTGATAGACATATTGGGCATGCGAAAGACACGGTTGCCGTGGGTCATGTTGGCCGGTGGCGTCGCCGGCGGCGTGCTGGCCTATGCATTGATCTTTTATTCCGTCGAGATCGACTATCCGGTCAATGTCGGCGGCCGGCCGCTGCATTCCTGGCCGCCGTTCACGGTCATCGCCTTTGAAGTTGCGATCCTGGCCAGCGTGTTTGCCGGCTTCTTCGGCATGCTGGCCGCGAACCGGCTGCCGCAATACTATCACCCCGTCTTCAACGCCCAGAGCTTTACCTACGCGCGCGGCGGCAAGTTCTACCTGCTGATCGAGGCCACCGACCCGAAATACCGCAAGGGCGTCACTAAGGGGCAGTTGACACGGCTTGGCGCCGAGACGGTCGAGGAGGTGGCGACATGAACCCGCGGCTGCTTTTGCCGGTTTGCCTGCTCCTCGGCGCCTGCAAGCAGGACATGGCCGACCAGCCTCGCTACGATCCGCTCGAAAACAGCAGAGAGTTCGCCGATGGCATGTCGGCGAGGACACCGGTCGAAGGCACGGTGACGCGCGACGCCGACCTGGCGGCGACGCCGGACAAATTCCCGTACCCGATCACCATGGCGCTGCTTCAGCGTGGGCAGCAACGCTTCGATATATTCTGCTCTCCCTGCCACGGCCGCACCGGCGACGGGCACGGGATGGTGGTCAGGCGCGGTTTCCCGCCGCCTCCGACCTATCATCAGGATGCCCTTCGCAAGGCGCCGGACCGGCATTTCTACGACGTCATCACAAACGGCTACGGTGCGATGTATCCCTATGCCGCGCGTGTCGAGCCGCGGGACCGCTGGGCGATCGTGGCCTACATCCGGGCGCTGCAATATTCGCGTCATGCTGCGGCCGGCAGGCTGCCCGAATCCCTTCGCGCGAAACTCGATGCGGAGGCGGCACGATGAAGCGCGCCGCCCGGCCCGACGGCCACCTCGTCCTGCTGCTCGCAGCGGCTGCCGCGGGGCTCTCTCTGTGCGCGGCCGGGCTGTTCGTCGCCCCGCGCGCGACACTGGCCGGCTGGCTGATGACGGCGGTATTCCTGCTCGGATTGCCGCTCGGTGCAATGACCCTGCTCATGGTGCACGGGCTGACCGGCGGGCGCTGGGGCGACGCGTTGCGGCCGCCGCTGCGGGCGGCCGTCGCGACCTTGCCTGTCGCGCTGCTGTTGATGCTGCCGGTGCTTGCGCGGTCCGATCTGGTCTTTCCCTGGGCAGGAGCCGACCCGGCGCTGACGGAAGTGGCGCGCCAGAAACTGACCTATCTCAACGTGCCATTCTTCGTCGTTCGTTTCATCGCCTGTGCTCTCGTCTGGCTGGCGCTGGCCTGGCTTGTACTTGGCTGGACGGCGCCCGGTTCGGAAAGGGTTGCAAGCAGGCCTGGCGGCGGCTACGCCATCGGGCTCGTCGCGCACGGCTTTGCTGTGACGGTGTTTGCCATCGACTGGATGATGTCGATAGAGCCGGATTTCTACTCCACCATCTATGCGATGCTCGAAGCGGCGGCCGAGGTCGTCGGCGTGTGCGGGCTGGCGCTGGCGGTGCTTTCGGCGGGCCGCGCGATCAAGTCGGCGCCGGGTGGCGAGGAGGACGTGGCGCTCGGCGAAGACCTCGCCAACATGATGTTCGGCTTCATGCTCATCTGGGCCTATATGGCATTCATGCAGTGGCTGGTCGTCTGGGGCGGCGACCTGCCCGACGAAATCCATTGGTATGTCATTCGTGGTCGAAATGGCTGGCAGTATCTGCTTTGGCTGCTGATCGCGCTGCAATTTGCCTTGCCCTTCGCCGGTTTCCTGAACCGCTCCGTCAAGCGCAGCCGCGTTGGCCTGATAGGGCTCGGCGTGCTCCTGCTGACCGGACATTTCGCCGATGTCGCCTGGCGCATCCGCCCGCCTTTGTCCGTCTTCGGTGCAGGAGTGTCGTGGCCGGATCTCGCGGCAATTGCCGGCGCAGGCGGCATCTGGTGCGGATGCTTCGTCTATGTCTGGACCAGGCCGGATCGCATCGCTGTCTGGCGCGGGAGGCTGGCCCGTGGCTAAGGTCGTGCGTCATCCCGAAACACGCGATGTCTGGCCGAGGGCGCTCGTGCTCATTGGCCTCGGCCTGGTTGTCTTCCTGGCGCTCGCCGCGCTTGGGCTGAGACTGATTTTCGATACGGCCCCGTTCTGGCCACTTGCGGGCACGCAGATGAAGGGCAGCGCCGCAGGTCCCGCCTTGCAGCATTTTCCCGGGGCCGATCTTGCCGCGTTCCGTCAGCAGGAAGACCGTGAACTCGACACGCTTGGCTGGGTCGACCGCAATGGCGGCATCGCGCGCATTCCGATCGACGACGCCATGAAGCTGGTCGCCGCGCAGGGGCTGCCGGACTGGGCGGGAGCGCCCGCTGCGGCCGGTAAGGACTGCGCCTTGCTCGAAGGCCAGGTTCCGCGTGCGCCGCAGGCCGGCATTTGCCGCGCCAATGCGGACGCGGCGCAGCCAAACGCCACGACGCCGCAGCACCAGGCCGCACCGGCCACGGGGGCGAGGCCATGAGGCGTTCGGTCCTGCCGCTCGTGCTCCTGGCTGCAATGACCGCCGGCGTGTGCGCGCGGCCGGCTTTCGACCCGCAGATCGGCGCGCAGCTCAGCCTCGACACGGTCTTCCGCGAGGCTTCGGGCGGTCGGCAGACGCTTTCCGGCATCCTCGGCGGGCGGCCGGCGCTGCTCATCTTCGGTTACGACAAATGCCCCAACCTCTGCGGCGTGACCCAGCAGGCGGTTGCCTCGGATCTGAACAAGACCGGCCTCGATCCTGCGACCTACCATGCTCTCTTCGTCTCGATAGATGCTTCCGAGACCAGCGCGGATGCGGCGTCGGTGCGAACCGAGGTCGGGCGTTCCGCCGGTCAGGCAGGGTTGTCCGCGTGGCGCTTCCTGACCAGCGAGGATGGCGCTGGCGCGGCCCTTGCCGCGGAGGCCGGGATCACATTCGATCGGCGCGACCGGATCTCGCAATATGTCCACCCGATCGCGGTCATCGCGCTGACGCCGCAGGGCCGGATCGCGCAAGTCCTTCCGGCGCTGAGTTTCGAGCCGAGGGACCTCAGGCTTGCCCTGGTCGAGGCGTCGGCCGGGCGGCTTGGCTCCATCGCCGATCACGTCTTTCTGCTGTGTGCCGGCTTCGACGCGTCAAAGGGCCAGTACACGCCAGCGATCTGGGCAGTCGTGAAAGTGACAGGCATGGCGACGCTGCTTGGCCTTGGCGTCACCATCCTCGTACTTTCGCGAAGGAGGCCGATTTGACGTTCGGCATCCCCTTTACGCCGCCGCAGGCCTCCTCGATTGCCAGCAGTGTCGACGCGCTGTTCTACGTGCTGCTTGCCTTCACCGTCGCGCTGGGCGTCTTCCTGACCAGCCTGGTCGTTTTCTACGCCGTCAAATATCGCGCCGGCTCCAAGGTGGAGCGAACGGGGGAGCGTGCGCGCAGCACGCCGCTCGAGGTCACCTGGACAGTCGCCAGCCTGCTGATCGCTTTCACCATCTTCGGATGGGGAGCCGTGCTGTTCCTGCGCCGCGAGCACCCACCGCTCGACGCGCTCGAGATCGCCGGCCTCGGCAAGCAATGGATGTGGGAGTTCCGTCATCCCGGCGGTCAGCGTGAAATCAACGAACTGCATGTGCCGGTCGGCAAGGCGGTGATCGTGTCGCTGGCATCACAGGACGTGATCCACTCATTCTTCGTACCTGCCTTCCGGGTCAAGCAGGACGCGGTGCCGGGACGCACCACGCATGTCTGGTTCATCGCCAGCGAGCCTGGACGGTATCATTTGTTCTGCGCGCAATATTGCGGCACCCAGCATTCGGAGATGGGCGGCTGGGTGACCGTGATGCCGCCGCAAGAGTATGCGGCGTGGCTGGGCAACCAGGGCCAGGGCGAAACGCTTGCCGCTGACGGCGAAAAACTCTTCCGCGCGCTCGGCTGCTCCGGCTGTCATGGCAATTCCAGCAAGGTGAGGGCGCCGGATCTGGCCGGGGTCTTCGGACGGCCGGTAGCCCTGGACAATCAACAGACCGTCATTGCCGACGAACGCTATCTGCGCGATTCCATCCTCAATCCGAAGAAGGAGATCGCCGCAGGATATGAGCCCGTGATGCCGAGTTTCGACGGTCTTGTCGACGAGCAGGAGTTGCAGATGCTGTTGGCTTACCTGAAATCCCTGTCACCGCGAGCAACCAGGGAAAGCGGGGCGACCCAATGAGCAGGCAAGCCTTGGCGCCTTCGAGCTATCTGCATGGGGAGGCCGGACCTGCCGCCTGGCTCCTGACCACCGACCACAAGCGCGTCGCCTGGCTCTACCTGATGTCGCTGACGGCATTCTTCTTTCTTGGCGGCGCCTTCGCCGTGATGATGCGGATCGAACTCGCGTCGCCTGCGGGCGATCTGGTGTCGGACGATGTCTATAACAGGCTGTTTTCCCTGCATGGCATCATCATGGTGTGGTTCTTCCTGGTGCCGTCGATCCCCGCGACGCTCGGCAATTTCCTGCTGCCGCTGATGATCGGCGCGCGCGATCTCGCTTTTCCGCGGCTCAATCTCGCCAGCTGGTACGTGTTCATCTTCGGCAGCGCCTTTGCCCTGGCCGCGGTGCTCGCCGGCGGGGTCGACACGGGGTGGACCTTCTACACGCCGCTCTCGACGCTCTATGCCAACGGCTTCGTATCGATGGCCGCGCTGGGCGTCTTCATCGTCGGCTTCTCGACTATCATGACCGGCATCAATTTCATCGTCACCGTCCACACGCTGCGGGCGCCGGGGCTGACCTGGTTCAGGCTGCCGATCTTCGTCTGGACGATGTATGCCACCGCGCTGGTCATGGTGCTGGCGACGCCGGTGCTGGCCGCCTCGCTGATCCTGATCGTGCTGGAGCGTGCCTTCGGTATCGGCATCTTCAATCCCGCTCTGGGCGGCGACCCGCTGCTGTTCCAGCATCTGTTCTGGTTCTACTCGCACCCCGCGGTCTACATCATGATCCTGCCCGGCATGGGCGTTGTTTCCGAAGTGCTGCCCTGCTTCAGCAAGCGCCCGCTGTTCGGCTACAAGGCGGTGGCAATGTCGTCGATGGCGATTGCCGTGTTCGGCTTCCTGGTCTGGGGGCACCATATGTTCGTATCAGGCCAGTCGGCCTATGCCGGCATCGTGTTCTCGTTCCTGTCGTTCTGCGTCGCCATCCCCTCGGCGATAAAGGTGTTCAACTGGACCCTGACGCTGCGCAAGGGCGAGATCACTTTCGAGACGCCCATGCTTTATGCGCTGTTTTTCCTGGCGCTGTTCACTTTCGGGGGGCTGGCCGGCCTGTTCCTGGCCGCTCTCGCCGTCGACGTCCACGTTCATGACACCTATTTCGTCGTGGCGCATTTCCATTACATCATGGTCGGCGGCATGGTGACGGCCTATATGGCGGGGTTGCATTTCTGGTGGCCGAAGATCACCGGCCGCGTCTATTCCGAAACCTGGGGCCGCATCGCCGCCACCGTGACCTTCCTCGGCTTCAACCTGACTTTCTTTCCGCAATTCGTGCTCGGTTTTCTCGGCATGCCGCGGCGCTATCACACCTATCCGCCAGAGTTTCAGTTCTGGCACGTATTGTCCTCCGCCGGTGCCGTCGTGCTGGCCGTCGGCTACCTCATGCCACTGCTCTATCTCGGCTGGTCGCTGTTTCGCGGCGCGCGGGCGCCGGCCAACCCGTGGGGCGCGACCGGCCTTGAATGGCAGACGGCTTCGCCGCCGCCCCCACATAATTTCGACACCATGCCCGTGGTCAGGCGGCCGGCCTATGACTATGCCATGAAAGGGCTGAGGCACGAGACGTTCAGCCCGCACAGGGACGAAGCCTCATGAGCGGGCCGACCGAAAGCATTGCCTTCGACACGCGGGCCCGCGAGAAGGCGGCCGATGCGTTCGGCATGTGGATTTTCATCGGCTCCGAGGCGATGCTGTTTGGCGCGATCGTGCTGGTGTTCCTCTACGCCCGATTAAGCTATGGTGCGGCATTCGCCGCGGCGTCGCAACATCTGTCATTGCCACTCGGCACGCTGAATACGGCGGTTCTGATCACCAGCAGTTTCGCGATGGCACTTGCCCATATGTTCACCGTGGCGCGGCGTTGGCGGCCCGCCTTCTGGGCCCTGATGTCCACGAGCCTGCTTGGCTGCATGTTCCTGGTGATCAAGGCGATCGAATACGGCAAGGAATTCAGCGAGGGCCTGGCGGCGGTGCTTGGCGCGCCATTCAGCTTCGCAGGCCCCGATCCGGCCCATGCCGAGTTCTTCTTCGCGCTCTATTTCGCCATGACATCGCTGCACGCGCTGCATCTGATAGGCGGCATCGCGGTGATCGCCGGCATGCTGTTGCTCTGGCCGGGGACCGCGCAGGCCAGCCGGGCGCGCCGCGTGCAGGCGATCGGACTCTACTGGCATTTCGTCGACATCGTCTGGGTGTTCCTGTTCCCGGTCCTCTATCTGATCAACCGGACCTGACGACGATGAGCGACCTCGCCAAGCTCACATTCGCCTATCTCGCGCTGCTCGCCTTGCTGGCGCTTACCGTCGGCTCTTCGTTTGTCGACCTCGGCGGATTCAATTCCGCGATCAACCTCGCCGCGGCGGCTGCCAAGACAGTGGTGATCGCGCTGCTGTTCATGCATCTTGCGGGCGAGGGCATCCTCCCCAGGCTTGCGGTCGCTGCGGTGGGCCTGTGGCTGGCCATTCTCTTCGGCCTGACCCTGATCGGGCAATAGCCTGGGCTTAGTAGAGCGGTTCTGTGTTTGAAGGGCCATCAACGGTCGCGCGGATTGCCCAGGGCTGGATCGCGGCGCCTCGTGTAGCCGTCGACGCGGGGCAAGCCGTCGGCCATTTCGATGAATGGCAGGCGCATATCCCAATAGGCCTGTGCCTGTGGCGGAAACCGCTCCGGCGCGTCCATGAAGCCGATCGAGACATAGAGTTCGTCAGGCAGGCCTTCGTCGGCATAGAAGATCGAGGTACCGCAATCGGCGCAGAAGGAGCGAACGACCCCCTTCGTCTTCGAAAAGGTCTTCGGCTTCCCGGCGGTCAGTTCGACCTGGTGCGGACGATAGCCGATCCAGATGGTCATAGGTCCGCCGATCGCCCGCCGGCAATCGTCGTCATGGTCGAAGCAGATCCAGAAGGGCTCTCCTTCCATCACCGCCGTGACGGCACCGCAGAAACAATGTCCGCGCTCGATGCGAGCCATGTTGCTGCTCGTTATCAGAGACTGTCGGTCGTCAGGACGGCGCTTCCGCTGCGGTCGAGCATGGATTTTCTCCGAAGCTGTTGGGGGATCTGATCCCGCGGGTCAACGCAACGCCACCAAATTGGTTTCCGGCCATAGGGGCGGCGGCGGATTCAAATCCGCGCTTCCGGCTTAGCCGCTGGAACCTGCCGGTCGAAACCAGGTTATGACTGTGCCAAAGGAGGATCGGCCCATGACTGGACACGAAAATCGCCGCGAAACTGGTGCCACCAAATATCCTGCCAGGAGCGACGTCGATCCCGCCGATTCATTCTCCCAGGACGCCGCAGGCAACAAGCCGCCGGCGTCCGGGCAAGGCCTGACGCGCCCTTCAGGCGAGGTGAATGAGAAAACGCATCAGTCCGATGGGCAGAATCCATCCCGGCGTGCGACCCCAGACCAACCCCGGAAAAAAGGCGCCGGCTCGGCCACTTCCCAAGACGACAAAGTGCCGCCCGGAGATCGGGAGCCTGGTCCGTAGGGTAAAGAATGAACGATTCACAATTGACAAACAGGCGGTGCCTGTGGATTAGTGAGAACGTTCTCAGAGAACGTTCTCACCGCTGTGGCGGACTTACCTTTCGGGAGGAGGTATGGGTACCGACGAGATCCGGCTGGCTGTTCGCATCGCGAACATTGCAAAATCCTACGGACCGACAGTCGCACTCGATTCCGTCTCCATTGATCTGCGGCCAGGCGAAGTCCATGCGCTGTTGGGCGAGAACGGCGCCGGCAAGTCGACGCTCGTGAAAATCCTCAGCGGCGTCGTGACGCCTGACGGCGGATCCATGTCGATCTTCGGCAAGCCTTATGCGCCGCATGGCATCGTCGATGCGCGGGCGCAGGGCGTGGCGACGGCCTTTCAGGAACTCAGCCTGCTGCCGAATCTCAGCATCGCCGAGAATCTCGTGCTGCCGAAAATGCCCAAGGGCAAGCTAGGTCTCGTCTCGCGCCGCACCGCCACGGCATCAGCTGGCAAGATTCTTAACGACTACGGTCTCTCCCACTTTCATCCCGACACGCCGGTCGGCGTGCTTTCGCTTTCGGATCGTCAGCGGCTTGAGATCGTGCGCGCCTTCACCCATGCCTCGAAGCTGCTGATCCTCGATGAGCCGACGGCCGCGCTGGCGGACGTCGAATGGCTGTTTGAGCTCGTGCGCCGGCAGAAGAACCTGCAGACCGCCATCCTCTACATTTCCCACCGCCTCGGCGAGGTGCGCACCCTATGTTCGCGCGCCACCATCCTGCGCAATGGCCGCAGCATCGGCACGGTCGAGTTGTCCGGCGCTTCGGATGAGAACATTTTCGAGATGATGGTCGGCCGCAGCGCGCGTGAGACGACCGCCTCGCAGCCCTCCATCCCCGACACCGCGCCCGTCGCGCTCAGTGTTCGGGGCCTCTCCGGCGGCATCTTGCGCGACGTGTCGTTTGATGTCAGGCGAGGTGAGATCGTCGGCATCGCCGCGCTCGAGGGGCAGGGGCAGCGCGACCTGTTCAGGACGATGATCGGCCTCTCCAAAGCGAAAAGCGGCGGCATCGAGATCGACGGCGTGCCCGCCCAGATCACCAGCCCGGGCGCCGCGCTCCATTTCGGCAACGGCCTTGCCTACCTGCCGGAGGACCGCAAGTCAGAAGGGATTTTCGCCGGCCTCAGCACCGCCAGCAACATGGTGTTGCCTATCATTTCGCGTATCGCGCAGGGCGGCGTCGTCTGGCCGGCCAGCGAGCGTCGCATTGCGAAAAAAACCGCTGAGGCGGTCGAACTGCAGGAGCGCTATCTACAGTTCAAGATCGACGAGCTTTCCGGTGGCAACCAGCAGAAGGCGCTCCTGGCGCGCGTCATGATGACGGGCGCGCGCACTCTACTGCTTTTCGATCCGACGCGTGGAGTTGACGTCGGAACCAAGCAGTCGATCTATGAGGCGATCCGGAAGTTCGCCGCCGAGGGCGGCTCGGTGCTCTTTTACTCGTCCGAACTGCCGGAACTCGTCCATCTCGCGCATCGCTGCATGGTGCTCTATGGCGGCCGCGTCTTCGCCGAATATCAAGGCGATGCCATCGATGAGCCGACTATCGTCGGCGCGCTGATCGGCCACGCTGCGGGCGCGGTGAATGGAGTGGCCGCATGACCGCGGTCCAGGCAAATCCCGCGCCCCGCCGCTCCGCGTTATGGAGGGCTGTCATCAGCGGCACCGGCATCGTGGCGATGATCTATGTCCTGCTTTATGCGCTCTACGCGTTCTGGCAACCGGATGCGCTTTCGGTCTACACCTTCACCGACCTCGTCAACAACTCGACGCCATTGGCGCTCGCGGCAGCGGGCGAGACGCTGGTCGTCATCAGCCGCGGCTTCGACCTGTCCGTCGCGGGCGTCGTCTCGCTGACCAATGTGCTTATGGCGGTCTATCCGTTGGACGGTCCGGGCGGTGCACTAGCCAGCCTCCTGATGTGCTGCGCGATCGGTGCTGCCGTCGGTGCAATCAACGGCATTCTCGTGGCCAGGCTTGGGCTTCAGACCATCGCGGCGACACTCGGCACGATGATCGTCTGCCAGGGGCTTGCGCTGGTTATCCTGGACGCGCCTGGCGGTATGGTTGCCGACTTCGTCACCTACACGCTGACCGACACCCTGTTCGGCATCATCCCGATCGCCGGGCTGTTTCTGGTTGCCGCCATCTCGCTTTGGCTTGCCTTCAGGCGGACCAATACCGGAATCGGCCTCTATGCGATCGGAGCCGACGAGCAGTCGGCTCGCTTCTCCGGCGTGCCCGTGGCAGGGGTACGCATCACGGCCTTTGTCGGCGCCGGCATCCTCTATGGCGTCGCCGGCTTCATGCTGAGCGCCCAGACGGCGACAGGAAATCCGACAGCCGGCACGCCATTCCTGATGCTCACCTTTGCCGCGGTGGCGCTCGGCGGCACGCCGTTGAGCGGCGGCCGGGGCAGCCTGGTTGGCTCGATCCTGGGCGCCGGCACGCTGATGCTTTTGCAGAAGGTGCTTTTCTCGGGTGGGGTCTCGTCCTTCTACACCGGCATATTCCAAGGTTTCGTGCTGGTGCTTGCGATCGTGTTCGGCAGCGCCGTGGCGCGCCTGCTCAAGAAGGAAGAGATCCGGTGAACGCGCATAAGGACGTCGCGACGCGTTTCGAGGCCAATTCCGACCGGCGCGGCAGGCAAAGGCTCGATCGGGAGGTGGTCAATACGCTTGTGGTGTTTGGGCTGAGCATCGTGCTTGTGGTGTGCTCGCGCTTCATCAGTCCGGCGCTGGGTTCCTGGGATCAGGTGCTGACGGTTCTTATCCTCGCGTCCTTCTTGATCGTCTTGTCGTTCGGGCAAGGGCTCGTCATCCTGATCGGCGGGCTTGACCTATCGGTCCCCGCCCTCATCACGCTCGGCGGCGTGTTGACGACGACCTGGATTGGTAACGGCAACGCCGGCATCTGGTACATGCTGCCGGCCATCCTGGTCATTTGCGCGCTGGTCGGCACGATCAGCGGACTGGGAATTGTCTGGCTGAAAGTTCCTCCCTTCATCATGACCATGGCGACCTCGATCGTCGTGGCGTCGGTGGCGCTCGGCTATACCAGCGGGACGCCGCGCGGGGGTTCCCCGTCCGTCTTGCTGTGGCTGATGAAGGAATGGTTCCTCGGCGTGCCGCTGGTCATCTACTTCACCGTCGCTTTCATCCTGTTGGGCTGGTTCTTGCAGAACTTCACTGCGCTCGGCCGCCGGCTCTACGCCCTTGGCACCAACAGGAACGCCGCCCTCATCGCCGGCATCGCTGTCAATCGGCTCGAGTTCGTCCCCTATGCGATCAGTGCCACCTGCGCAGGGTTCGTCGGCATGATGCTGGTGGGCTATTCGAACGGGGCGACGCTGAGGATGGGCGACAGTTACATGCTGCCTTCCATCGCTGCCGTCGTCGTCGGCGGCTCCTCGATCCTCGGCGGCAGCGGAACTTTCATCGGGACGGTCGGCGGCGCAATTCTTCTGACGACACTTGGCACCGTTATCTCCGCTATCGGCCTCAACGAGGGATGGCGCACCGTCATAGAGGGCGCAATCATTGTCGCCGCCCTGCTGGTGCTGCGCGGTGAATTTCTGGCCGATCTCGGAAATCGAATGCTGACGCGGAGGAGGTGACCATGCCTGCGCGTGAAATGTGTTTTGTCCAATTGTGAGAACGTTCTCACAAGCTCTGGTCCGGCACCTGCAGGGGCCAAATTCCAACGGGAGGTTGATCGAAATGAGGCTGTTAAAAAGACTGGGACTGGCCGCGTCGCTGACGCTTGCCACCGCCATGGGCGTTGGGACGGTTGTCGACCATGCCCAAGCGCAGGACAAGAAGTTCAAGATATATCTGTCGCTGAGCTACAGCGGCAATTCGTGGCAGTCGGAGGCTGCGAACATCGTCAAGGCGTTGGCACAGACGCCGCCCTACGACAAGACGGTGGAGCTGAAGGAAGTCATCTCGGGAACCGACCCCCAGGCTCAGATCTCGGCCTATGAAAGCATGATACAGGCTGGCGCCGACGGCATCATCAGCTTCCCGATCTCCTCGACGGCGCTGAACCGCACGGTCCATCGCGGCTGCCAGAAGGGCGTGCTCTTCTTCATGTACGACGCCACGGTGACCGAGCCTTGCGCATACAATGTCAGCTATATCACCGCAGGCTTCGGCGAGAACACCGCTCAGGCCTTGGTCAATATCCTGGGAGGCAAGGGCAAGATCTTCCTGAGCCGTGGCGTCCCGGGCAACTCGGTGGACAAGCGCCACACCGACGGCGCGATGCACATTTTCAACCAGTATCCCGGCATCAAGGTCGTCGCGGAATACTACTCCTACTGGGATGACCGCACCACACAGCAGGAGACAGCCAAGGCTCTCGCCGCGCATCCCGACGTCGACGGCATCTGGGCTCAGGCGGGCGAATACGGCGCCGTACAAGCGCTGCTCGACAAGGGCAACAAACTGGTTCCGATGACCGGCGAGAACTCGGATGGTTTTCGTCTCGGACTGGCAGACCCGAAGATGCAAGGCATGGGTCTCAAGGGGGTATCCGCCGGTTCGCCGCCTGCTACGTCAGGCTATGCCTTCAAGCTGATGATGGAGATCCTGACCAAGAAGCGCGACCTGAAGCCGATGAACATCGAGTATCCGCTGCCATGGGTGCCAGCGGATCAAGTCAAACCTTGCAAGGGCGATACGTTCGCCGACGGGTGCAATGTTTTCCCGTCCGACAAGGTCCCGAGTTCCTTCGTCACCGAGGTCTTCAATCCCGATTTGCTGCCGGAGCTGTCGCTGCAGTCGGCGCTCGAGGGCAAGCCAACGCCAGGAGCGACCATTCAGGCGTTGCCCGCGGACGTGAAGCAGGCGCCCGATGCGCCCGGCATCAACTGCTCGTCGTGCAAGGCTCCGGCCGACGAATACAAGCTCACCAAGATCGAGCCGACGGTAAAACCCTGACGATCAGCAATGCAACAGGTGGACGGCATCCTGCCGCCCACCTGACTCAACATAAGGATGAGAATATGCCGACTTTTCTGAAGCGGGGCAGGGATCCCGAAGCTGTCGCCCAGAGCGATGCGGCCGTCCGGACGACCGTCGAAACGATCCTTGCCGACATAGAAAAGCGAGGCGATACCGCTGTCCGGGAGTTGTCGGAGCGTTTCGACAAATGGTCGCCGCCAAGCTTCCGGCTCAGCGACAGCGAGATCGAGCAGGCGATGTCCAAGGTGTCGGCAACCGACATCGAGGATATTCGCTTCGCCCAGGCCCAGGTTCGCAATTTCGCCGAGAAGCAGCGCGCCTGCCTCCAGGACCTCGAAGTGGAAACGCTTCCCGGCGTTGTCCTCGGCCACAAGAACATCCCCGTGGAAACGGTCGGCTGCTACGTGCCTGGCGGGAAATACCCGATGGTCGCCTCCGCGCATATGAGCGTGGTGACGGCCAAGGTCGCCGGGGTGAAGAAGATCATCGCCTGCGCGCCGCCGTTCCAGGGCGGTCCGCATCCGGCTATCGTGGCCGCAATGCACATGGCCGGCGCGGACGAGATCTACGTTCTGGGCGGTGTGCAGGCCGTCGGCGCCATGGCGCTCGGAACCGAAACCATCGGCCGCGTCGACATGCTCGTCGGTCCTGGCAATGCCTTCGTCGCTGAAGCCAAGCGGCAATTGTACGGCCGCATCGGCATCGACCTGTTCGCCGGCCCGACCGAGACGCTGGTCATAGCCGACGACAGTGTCGACGGTGAGATCTGCGCGACCGATCTGCTCGGCCAGGCCGAGCACGGGCCAACCAGTCCCGCCGTGCTTTTGACAAACTCGGAGAAGCTCGCGCGCGACACCCTGGCCGAGATCGAGCGGCAGCTGAAGATCCTGCCGACCGCCGAGATCGCCGCCAAGGCATGGGCGGATTATGGCGAAGTGATTGTCTGCGCTTCCTATGAGGAGATGGTCGCGGAGGCCGACCGGATCGCATCCGAGCACGTCCAGGTCATGACGCGCGATCCCGACTACTTCCTCGACAACATGCGCAATTACGGCGCTCTGTTTTTGGGACCGCGCACGAATGTTGCCTATGGCGACAAGGTCATCGGCACCAACCATACGCTGCCCACCAAGAAGGCGGCCCGCTACACAGGCGGTTTGTGGGTTGGCAAGTTTATCAAGACCTGCACCTATCAGCGCGTCCTGACCGACGAAGCGAGCGCCATGATAGGCGAGTACTGTTCGCGCCTGTGTGTCCTCGAGGGGTTCTATGGGCATGCCGAGCAGGCAAACATCCGGGTCCGCCGCTATGGAGGTCGCAACCAGGCCTAAGCCAGCGCGCCAACGGAGTTTTCATGTCGATCATTGCCCGCAACAAGAACAGCAAGCCCCGCCTGACCGTGAAGGATCTGGCGCGCGATCTCGGCATGTCTGTTTCGACCGTATCCAGGGCCTTTCACGCCGATGCCGTGATCGCCAAGGATACGCGGGATCTGGTGCTGAACCGTGCGAGGGAGATCGGCTATTCGCCGAATCCTTTCGCGCGCAGCCTCATCACCAAGAAGACGCGTATCGTGGGTATCGTCGTCGCGGACATCAAGAACCCGTTCTATCCGGAAGTGCTGACGCGGCTGACCACCGCCCTTCGCGCCATCGACATGAACGTGATGCTCGTCGCCGCCGACCAGTCGGGAGACGTCGACCAGGCGCTACGCCTGCTGCTCAACTACCAGCCAGATCTTGCCATCATCCTGGCGGCCACCTTGTCTTCGGCGGCCGCGCAGGAATGCCGTAGGGCCGGCACTCCGGTGATCTTTTTCAACCGGCTCTCGGCCGACGACCACGCGTTCGGCATTTCCTGCGACAACATACGCGGCGGCCGCAGCATCGCCGACTATCTCGTCGACACCGGCCACCGGCGCCTGGCCTACATCGCCGCCTTGCCCGATGCCTCCACCAATGTCGCGCGCCACAGGGGCTTCAGCGAACGCGCCGTCGAGCGCGGCCTCGCCGCGCCGGCGGTTATCGAGGCAGGCCAGTTCAGCTATCATGCCGGCTACGAAGCGGCGCGCAAGCTACGTGACCTGAAAGAGGTTCCCGACGGTGTTTTCTGCGCCAACGATATTCTCGCCATCGGCTTTCTCGACGGCGTGCGGCGAGAGCTGGCCCTCGGCGTGCCGGACGACATTTCGATCGTCGGCTTCGACGATATCGAGATGGCCCACTGGCCCTCACACGGGCTGACGACCGTCCGGCAGCCCATCGACCAGATGCTCGAGGCCACGGTCAGCCTGGCGAAGGAATTGAGCACGAATTCCGGCCGGGAGCCGATCGTCCAACTAATCCCGCCCGGCGCGGTGATCGAGCGCGCGACGACGCGAAAAAGGCACCATGGCTGATATCTCCGGAAAGCGCTTCTTCGAGCGGGCGGTAAGCGTCCACCGTTATGACTGCGAGGTCGTCGCGGCGCCCCATGTCTCCGTCACCGGAAGCGAGGAACCCGTCGCGGCCATCAACGATGCCGCGTTGGCCGACGAAGCCATCGTCCGCTACGTGGTGGCAACCCGCCCGGTCTACGAAGGCCTGCGCCGGCTGATCGGCCAACTCGCCGGCCTGCTGGTCCTGGTTCAGGCCGGCGGACGCCGCGACGTGCTCGACCTGCCTGACATCCCGGTGGCCCGCGAACGGTGGACGGAGATGGAGCAGCGGCTGGGCGCCTTGCAGGCGCCGCATGGGCTCGAAAGCCATTGCGCGCGTCTGCGGGCCGCTCATGCAACGCTGGGCGAGGTCCTGGACGATTTCGGTTCAGCCCGGCTGCGGCGCGACTGGCAGCAGGAGCTCGACCGGGCTGGGCAGAGGATCAAACGCGCCTACGCCGGGCTGCAGGCGGCGTCGGAACCGCGGGCCGGTATGACGCCAATCGATTTCAATCACGCCTGCTGCAGCTGTGCGCAGCGTTGGCGACAACAGGGAGGAAGCAATGGGCCAATATTCGATCTGGGTGCTTGAGTATAGCTATGTCAGCAACTACCACAAGAGTGGCGTGCTCTACGGCGCCCACAACCAGGGTTACGTCAAGCTTCCCTACTGCTACGCGCTGATCAAGGGCAACGGTCGCGTCGCGATGGTCGATGTCGGTTACAACAACAAGGATTACGGCAAGCATCTCGCGGACAAATTTGGCGTCGAGAACTGGCACTCGCCAGAGGCCGTTCTTGGCGAAATCGGCCTCTCGCCCAAGAACGTCGACACGGTTTTCGTCACGCACGCGCATTTCGACCATTTCGGCAATGTCGAGGACTTCCCGAATGCGACCTTCTACATCCAGGAGAGGGAGATCGCGAAGTGGGTCTGGGCGATGTCGCTGCCGGATCGCATGCGCTGGATGAACGTAGCCGTCGACCCCGGCGACATCGTGCGCGGCGTCGACCTGGCCCGTCAGAAGCGGTTGGTGACGATCGACGGAGCGAAACAGGACGTCCTGCCCGACATCGATCTCCATGCCGCCTTTGACAGCCATACCTACGGATCGATGTGGGTCACCATACGCAACGGCAAGGACGACACTTGGGTGCTGGCTGGCGATCTGGTCTACGTCTTCGACAACATCGAGGGCTCGGGAGCTGCCGTCGACATCGAGACGCTCTACGTTCCGGTGGGGCTTGCGGTCGGCAGCCAGACCAATCTCGTTCTCGCCACCGAGGAGATGATGACGCAGGTGGGCCATGAAGCGCGGCGGGTCATTCCCATCCACGAAGAGCGGCTGAAGGACCGGTTCCCGTCCCGCATCACTCAGGATGGCCTGCGGATCACCGAAATTTGCCTCGCGGACGGCGAGACGTCGCGGGTGCAATGATGGATGCAATCCGCAAGATCGCCATTGTCGGTGCCGGACTGGTCGGCCGTGGCTGGGCGATCGTCTTCGCCAGGGCCGGCCATGATGTGATCATCTATGACGGCAGCGCCGACATCCGCGCCGCGGTGCTCGACAAGATCCGGGCTAGTCTTGCCGATATGCAAGAGGCCGGGCTGGTCGATGCCGTCGATGCAGTCATGCGGCGGCTGCACGTTGTCGATACGCTGAAGGGTGCGGTAGCGGACGCCGACTACATCCAGGAGTCGGTGCTGGAAGTGCGCAACATCAAGGAGGCGGTCTGTCTGGAGATTGACCGGGCGATGCGGCCCGACGCGGTCGTAGGCAGCTCCAGCTCCGGCATTCCGGCCTCGGCCTTCACCGGGTCCTGTGCCAACCGCCGGCGTTTTCTTGTCGCTCATCCCGTCAATCCACCGCATTTGATCCCGTTGGTGGAACTGGTCCCGGCGTCCTGGACCGACGCGGAGGCCGTTGCGTGGCTGCGGGTGCAGATGCAGGCCATGGGGCAGGCTGCCATCATCGTGCGCAAGGAAGTCGAAGGGTTCGTCCTCAACCGGCTTCAGGGGGCATTGCTGAACGAAGCCTGGGCCCTGCTCGAGGAGGGCGTGGCAAGTGCCGCCGATATTGACCTTACGGTGTCGCATGGGCTCGGCTACCGGTGGTCCTTCATGGGGCCTTTCGAGACGATCGACCTGAATGCGCCCGGCGGGATCGCGGACTATGCGAGACGTCTGGGACCGCTCTACCATTCGATCGCCCTCGCCAGGCGCGATCCGGCCCCCTGGTCGGAAGGGCTGATTGCCAAGGCCGAGGAAGCGCGCCGCGAAAAGTTGTCCGCATCCCAACTCGCCGAACGCAGCGCCTGGCGCGACCGCAATCTCATGGCGCTGGCCGCCCATAAGCGAAGCACCGGAGTTTGACACTCAGGAGACGGCCATGACAGGCACACTCACGGGCAAGGTCGCCCTGGTCACCGGAGCAACCGGCGGTATCGGCGCGCGGATCGTATCGCGGCTTGCTGCGGAAGGGGCTTCGGTTGTCATCGGCTACAACCGTTCGCGGCAGGTGGCCGACGATCTGGTTTCGTCACTGGCGCCCGGCGGTCACTTTGTCGCCGAGGCGACCGTGACGGACAGCGATTGCCTCGCGCGCCTTGCCGGTCGGATCGAGAAAAGCGTTGGCCAGCTGGATGTCCTGGTCAATTGCGCCGGGACAACCCGCTTCGTGCCACACCCGGACCTCGACAGCCTGGACGACGAACTGATCGACCGCATCTTCAGCGTCAACGTGCGCGGTGTGATCGCTGCTACGCGGGCCATGCGGCCGCTGCTCGACCGCACCGGCAGCGGGGTTGTCGTCAACATCTCGTCGATCGCAGGGGTCACCGCCATGGGAAGCAACGTCGCCTATTGTGCGTCGAAAGCCGCTGTCGACAATTTGACCAAGTCGCTGGCGCGTGCCCTGGCCCCGAGAATCAGGGTCGTGTCGGTCTCGCCCGGCGTCGTCGACACCGACTTCATCAAGGGCCGTGACGAATCCTGGCGGGACGAACAGGCAAACCGGACGCCGCTGGGGCGACTGGGCACGCCCGACGATGTCGCCGAGGCCGTATTGGCGGCCGCAACCCACCTTCGTTTCGTGACCGGTGTTATCATTCCGGTCGACGGCGGTCGGCCCCTGGCCTAGAGCCCGGCCAACCGCTTGACAAGACCAGTGCGGTGCTTCTGGAGCGGGTATGTCGTCAAAGGGTATGGACAAGACCCAACGTGTTCGCATCCGCTGTTCCTTTCAGGGGCATCACGCTCGACAAGCAGGCCACGAACCCGAACATCGTCGTCGGTCGTTACAGCTACTATCACGGACACAGTTTCTACGACTGCACCGGCTTCCTTCTTCCTGAGGAGGAAGCAGACCGTCCCATTATCGGATCAGCTCGATCAAGCCGGTGCGGCCCTCATCGTGGCGAGTAGGAAATGAATCCTTCACGGATGCGCAGGGCGAATTTCATTTGGCGAAATTGTTGGAAACGTCGATTGATCGGCCGATCGCTGCTGCTAGCGTTACGCGGCGTTCTAGGAGCGCAGTGCTTGTCCCGGAAAGACGCAAATCCGACGGTGCTGCAACGCGCTTGAAAAGCGTCCCATAAATCTCCGGTGATGAGCGCTGAATGCATAATGACATAATACTTTCGGCCCGCGGACTTGGAAAAGACTTTGCTGGTTTCCGCGCTGTCGATCAGGTGGATCTCGATATCCGCCGCGGCTCTGTTCACGCATTGATCGGGCCGAATGGCGCGGGCAAGACAACCCTTTTCAATCTTCTTACAAAATTCCTGCAACCTTCCCGTGGCACGATTTCCTACCGCGGGCGCGATATCACCCGGATGCGCCCCGCAGATGTCGCGCGTTTGGGCCTGGTTCGTTCATTTCAAATCTCGGCTGTTTTTGGCCATATGACGGTCCTCGAGAATGTCCGAGTCGCGCTGCAACGCAAACGTGGCGATAACTTCGATTTCTGGCGGCCGCAGAAGGCGCTCCATGCGCTTGACGCAAGAGCCGTGGAACTGCTGGAGGCGGTCAATCTGGCCGACGTCGCAGACAGGGCGGCGGCCGAACTGCCCTATGGGCGAAAGCGCGCGCTGGAGATTGCGACCACGCTGGCGCTCGATCCCGAATTGATGCTGCTGGACGAACCGATGGCCGGGGTCAGCCAAGGGGACATCAAACTAATCGAGGACCTGATCAGGACATCTTCGGCAAATCGGACAATTCTGATGGTCGAGCACAATCTCTCGGTGGTTGCTGCGCTGTCGGACACCATCACGGTTCTGGCGCGCGGCGCAATCCTGTCGCATGGCGACTATGCCACGGTGTCGGCCGATCCGCGTGTGATCGAGGCATATATCGGGGCCGGTCATGTTTGATATGGCAGCAGACTCAGCTTCCCTGCCACCTGCTCTTTTGCAGGTAAGGGGCCTTGAGGGGGGCTATGGCGATGGCTCAGTCCTGCATGGTGTGAACTTCGATGTTCATGCAGGTGAAGTCGTTACCCTACTTGGACGCAACGGCGCCGGCAAATCCACGATCATGCGCGCGCTGATGGGTATTCTTGCCCATTCTAAAGGGTCGGTCATGTTTGGCGGGGTGGAGATGATTGGGCTTCCCTCGCGCAAGATTGCCTGTTTGGGCATCGGATATGTGCCCGAGGAAAGGGGAATATTCTCAAGCCTTTCTACCGAGGAAAACCTCCTTCTGCCACCGCAAGTGAAACGTGGCGGCCTGACCGTCGAGCAGATCTACGAGTTGTTTCCCAATCTTGAGGAGAGAAAAAAGAGCCGCGGGACGAAGCTGTCTGGGGGCGAACAGCAGATGCTTGCACTTGGGCGCATTCTGCGCACCGGCGCAAAGCTGCTTCTTCTGGATGAGCCGACCGAAGGGCTAGCTCCGGTCATCGTGCAACAGATCGGCAAGACCATCGAGTGGTTGAAGCAGGACGGCTTCACCATCCTTTTAGTCGAGCAGAATTTTAGGTTCGCGCAGACGGTCGCCGACCGGCACTACATCGTGCACGAGGGGTCGATCGTCGAGATGCTCGTCAATGATGAAATAGAGGACAATCTGGCCAAGCTCCATTCCTATCTTGGAGTTTAGCATGGCTGGAGGCCGTATGGGTGGTCCAGGGCCAGCGGAAGACTGACAGCAAACGGGAGGGAAGATAATGAAACTCATGTTACGATCGTTGATCGCCGCATCATTTATCGTGGGAAGCGCTTTAGCCGCTTCGCCAGCGATCGCGGCCGACGGTCCTATTCGGATTGGAGTTCTGGGAGACCAGTCCAGCAACTTCGCTGACTCCGGTGGGCCCGGTTCGGTAACCGCCACGCGCATGGCGGTAGAGGATTTCGGAGGAAGTGTTCTCGGCCGCCCGATCGAGGTGCTCGTGGCCGATCACCAGAACAAGGTCGATGTCGGTGTCGCCATCGCACGCGAATGGTATGAGAAAGAGGGCGTCAACGTCATCGTCGATTTCGCCTCCTCCGCAATCGCTCTCGGCGTCCAGGATATCGCGCGTGAACTCGACAAGATAGCGCTTTATACAACGGCAAGCTCGTCCGATATCATCGGCAAGGCCTGTTCTCCGAACGGCCAGCAGTGGGGCGCCGAAAACTGGTCGAACAGCGCGTCGCTGATGACCGCCCTTGCATCCGGCAAGCCGGGAACCACCTTCTTCTTCATCACGGTGGACTACAATTTCGGGCATCAGCTTGAAGACGTGTCGCGCGCGGCGATCAAGGCGGCGGGTGGCGAAGTCGTCGGCAGCGTGTTGGTGCCACTTAATACCATGGACATGTCGTCTTATCTGCTCTCGGCGCGGGCCTCTGGCGCCGATGTCATCGTACTGGCTCAATCGGGGACAGACCTCGTCACGTCGATGAAACAGGCGACGGAGTTCGGCATCGCCGCCAAGCAGAAAATCGCGGCGCCAATCCTGTTCCTGACCGATATCAAGGCTATCGGGCTGAAAAATCTGGCCGGACTGCAGTTTATCCAGACTTGGTACTGGGACCAGGACGAGTCCAGCCGTGCTTGGGCTCATCGATATTTCGACCGCATGAAGAAGATGCCGAACGAAAGCCACGCGGCGCTTTACGCGGCGGTTACTCATTATCTAGAGGCGGTGAAGGCTGCGGGCACCGACGAAACCCAGGCGGTCCTGAAGCAGATGAAGGAAGCGCCGATTGACGGCCTGATCTCTAAAAACGGTCACATCCTTGAAAACGGCAGGGCGGCCTTTGATCGCTATCTCGTCCAGGTGAAGACCGAGGATGAGTCGAAATACGATTGGGACTTCCTCAAGGTGGTGTCGCGCATTCCCGCCGACAAGGCTTTTCGTAGCGCCACCGACGCTGGCTGTGTGATCAAGTAGCCCTTTTATTGAAACCGATCCCGGCGACGGCCATCGAGGTGTTCCATGCCTCGATGGCCCTGTGCCCGTAAGGACAAAGCAAATGGATGCCCTCCTCGCTCAATTGACCGTCGGTCTGATCAACGGAGCATTCTATGCTATGCTGAGCCTTGGGCTCGCGATCATCTTCGGTATGCTCAACATCGTTAACTTCGCCCACGGGGCGCAGTACATGCTGGGCGCGTATATTTCCTGGATGCTGCTGAACTATCTTGGGCTCGGTTACTGGTGGTCGCTGCTTCTTGCGCCGCTGCTGGCCGGTGCCTTCGGCATCGCGCTTGAAAGGATGCTTATCCGACACCTCTACGACAAGGCCCATCTCTACGGGCTTTTGCTGACCTTCGGCCTGGCGTTCATCATTCAGGGCCTGGCCCGCGTTTATTTTGGCAGCGCGGGCCTTCGGTACGAAATTCCCGCGGAATTTTCCGGTATCTGGGATTTCGGTTTCATGATTCTGCCCATCTATCGCGGCTGGGTCATCGCGTTTTCTCTGGCGGTCTGCTTTCTGGTGTGGCTTGCGATCGAGAAAACCAAGCTCGGTTCCTATTTGCGAGCGGCGACAGAAAATCCGGTTCTTGTTGGCACGTTCGGTGTGAATGTGCCGCTGCTGATCACACTGACATATGGCGGAGGAGTGGCGCTTGCGGCACTTGCAGGCGTTTTGGCAGCGCCCATTTTCTCGGTTAGCCCGAATATGGGCGTTGAGATCATCTTGGTCGTGTTTGCCGTCGTAGTCATCGGCGGCATGGGCTCGATCGGCGGCGCGGCGATAACCGGCCTGTCGCTTGGTCTCATCGAGGGACTTACCAAGTACCTCTACCCGCAGGCGGCATATGTCGTCATTTTCGTCGTGATGATCGTGGTGCTGGTGGCGCGTCCGGAAGGACTGTTCGGCAAGATGGGGGGCATGAAGATCGATGCGCATCTGGAGCGCCCAGATGGCGAGCGCTGGTGGCGCGAACTTTCAGCCTCGACCAAGAGATTGTTCTGGTATGGTCTTGCCATAATCGCCGTGATTGCTCCATTCTTTGTCTATCCCATATTCGCGATGAAGATTCTTTGCTTCGCGCTATTTGCGTGCGCCTATAACCTGCTGCTCGGTTATGGAGGACTTCTTTCATTTGGTCATGCGGCCTATTTCGGGGCTGCGGCCTATGTTGCCGGTTACCTTCTGAAAGAATGGGGGCTTACGCCCGAACTGGCAGTTCTGGCGGCGACTGCATCCGCGGCGCTGCTTGGGCTTGCGTTCGGAGCCTTGGCAGTCCGGCGTCTCGGCGTCTATTTTGCAATGATCACGCTGGCATTGTCCGAGCTTGTGTATTTCATCTGCAACCAGCTTAAAGCTACAGGTGGCGAAGACGGCTTGCAGGGCCTGCCGCGCAACAAGCTATTCGGTTTGGTCCCGCTTGAGAACGACCTTCTTCTCTACTTTATCGTCCTGGCCGTTGTCACGACGGCCATTTTCGCCACCTACCGGATCGTGCATTCGCCGTTCGGTCAAGTAGTCAAGGCAATACGAGAGAACGAGGATCGTGCGGTGTCGCTCGGCTATCGCGTCAATCATTACAAGATCCTTCTCTTTACCCTGTCGGCCGCGCTTTCGGGCTTGGCGGGCAGTCTCAAATCGGTGGTCTTTCAGGTGGTGTCCCTGGTCGATGTTGTCGGCACCACCTCGGCCGAAGTTGTCATGATGACGCTGGTCGGCGGCATCGGAACAATGTTCGGTCCGATCATCGGTGCGACGGTCGTGACGACTATGGAATACTACCTCGCCCCGTTCGGCGCCTGGGTGACGATCATCCAAGGGATGATCTTCGTGGTCTGTGTCATGAGCTTCCGCGAAGGCATCATCGGTATTATCGGTTCATTGACGACTGCGTTTCGCCGGTCCCGGCCGCTGTGGCGCGATCGTGAATCATGAGGCAAGGCTTATTCCCTTTTTCGCCGGGTTATCGGTCTCGGACGGTCGACACGTTGTTACGACAACTCTAGGGTGCGCCTGATGACGCCGTCGAATATGCAAGACGGTCATACGGCCGGTGCAACGCTATATGCGGTCTTTATCCGAGAACCGACGGCGCCAGGTGTTCATCGGCCAAAGGCCGGCCGGCGGTTGCGGCCATTTCCGCTACTTTCGCGACACGCTCCGCATTGCTGACAGCCAGCTTGCCATGGGCGTCGACTATCGCATTCTCGAATCCCACACGGACATGCCCTCCCAGTTCGATCACGGCTTCCAAGCAAGCCATTTCCCCGCGACCGAAAGCACAAGCCATCCATTTGCCCTGGCCTGCGAGACCTTCCGCGCTCAAAACGCGGTAGAGGTCGTCGACCATATCCACGGTGGCGTCGTCGATGACACCGTACCGACCGGCGACAAGCAGGGTACTGGGCTGCCGATCGTCATCGAAGAGCCGCCCGCGCAGGCCGGAGAGGGTGCGAATGTCTTCGGCCGAATAGAGAATGTACTGGATGGAGATTTCGGAAGCGATGGCGCGCTGGACGATTTCGATCGCCCTTTCTTCACCGTCACGCAAGATCTCCGCTATCGAAACCGATGCATAATGCGGTTTGAGCTCCGAAAGGACCCGCTCTTGATCGCACACCGTGCAAATGGACGCCGCTTCTGTCGTGACCTGTACCGTAAGGCGGGGGACCGCCGTCGAAACCACGCGCACGGCCTCGGCGTATCCGGAGACGTCGAGACTATGCCTGCCGAACGGGTCTCGTATATGAAGGTGCATGGCTGCGGCGCCTGCCGCACGGCATTCGACGGCAGTGCTTGCCAGTTCATTGGCTGAAATCGGGAGCATCGGGTGGTCGGCCTTGGTCCGGCGCGCACCGTTCGGCGCCACCATCACGAACAACGGCTTTACCAATATCTGACTCCCGACAATCGCTCGTCTCCTGCCTTTCGATCCAGTAGGCGTCGCAAAAGGTGCGACTACTCATCGATGATCCGGGCATTGCGCCTCTTCAGGATCAGCGCCGATGCGCCGCCGCGCAGCGACAGCGCAACGATCATAAGGCCCAGAACGATGAACGTGCCGCTGATCGGCTCCTGCAGGAAGACGAAATAATCTCCATCCGAAATCAGCAGGGCGCGTCGGAAATGCTCCTCCAGGATGGGGGACAATATGACCCCCAGTATGAGAAGCGCCGGCGAATACCCGAAGGAAGAGCATATGTAGCCCAGGATTCCGAATATCATCATCGTGTAGATGTCGAAGACGTTGTTGTTGACGCTGTAGACACCGATACACATCACCAGCAGAACGATGGGGCTCAGGATGTGCGAAGGCACCGAAAGCAGTCTGACCCATATGCCGATGAGCGGAATGTTCAGAACCAGCAGCATCACGTTTCCAACCCACATGCTCGCGACCACCCCCCAGAAAATATCCGCATGCTGCACCATCATCAGCGGTCCGGGCTGGATTCCATGAATCATCATCGCGCCCATCAGCACCGCCATGACCGCGCCGCTGGGGATTCCGATGCCGAGCATGGGGATGAACGAGGCCTGGACCGTCGCATTGTTGCAGGCCTCGGGCGAAGCGATCCCTTCGATCGCGCCGGTGCCGAATTTAGATGGATCGCGGGAAATGCGCTTCTCGATCGAGTAGGCGATGAAGGTTCCCAAAGTGGCGCCCATGCCGGGCAGCAGTCCGATCACGGAACCCAGAACCGAACCCCGCAGGGTTGGCATCGTCGCCTCCCGTACCTCCTGGCGTGTCGGGATGAGTGAGCGGAGCGTTACCCGCTCGGGCTTTGAAGCGCCGTCCTCGTGCAGGTAGGTAGAAATGATCTCCGACACCCCGAACAGCCCCATCATCATTGCTACGAGATCGACACCGTCGATCAAGGATGGGACGCCCAGCGTGAAGCGTGCCTGCCCTGTGGTGACATCCGTCCCGACCATGCCGAGCAGCAGTCCCACAGCGACCATGGAGAAGCCTTTCACCGGCGACCCAAGCCCGAGCATCGAGGCCCCAATCAGGCAGAAGAGAATGAGCGCAAAGTAGTCGGCCGAGGAAAAGCGCAGCGCGATGCTCGCCAGAAACGGCGTGAAGCAAACCAGCAGGACGAGCGCAAGCGTCCCACCCACGAAAGAAGCGCCAGCCGTAATGAACAGGGCGGCTCCCGCTCGACCTTTCTTGGCCATCGGATGCGCATCAAGGCAAGTGATCGCGGTTGACGGCTCACCGGGGAGGTTGAGCAGGATCGCCGTGATCGACCCGCCATACTGGGTTCCATAGAAAATGCCGGACAACATGATCAGCGCAAGCAGCGGATCGACATAATACGTCAACGGCAGACTCAGCGAAATTGCGGCTAGCGCGCCGATGCCGGGCAGAACGCCCACAAGCGTGCCGATCGTTACACCGATCAGGCAGAATAGAAGAGCCTCAGGCGTCAGGGCGTGCCCGAAGCCATGCATGAGATTTACAAGGGAATTCGTCATCGCGTCACCAGGCAATAGCGCGCAGGGGAAGCTCGAACCCCTCGATGAAAATCACCACGGAGGCAGCCGAGGCGATGAGCGCGGTGAGGATCATGGCTCGCATCCTGACCTTGTTGCGCCCTAGCGACCCGAGAATCACGAGCAGCATTGAACTTGGAAACAGCCCGATGTGCTCGACCAGGAGAGCCCAGATCAGGAGCGCCGAGAAAACACAGATGAAGGCCCGCCAGGGAATTTCGGGCGCTGGAGTGTCCGAGTGCCGGACCTCAAGCAAGACCGCGATGCCGGCAGCCGCAGTGATAATGCCAAGGAGGACCGGGAAATACCCGGCCCCCATATTTTCAAGAGAGCCAACGCCATAGAAACTCCCGAAACATGCCATGACTATGCCAAAAATAACAATGGAGGCAGCTACGGCGCATTCCGGTTTATTCAGTTTCATTTTCGAAACTCTCTGGAATCATCGACGATGTCGTGCGATTTTTGGATGTCAGAATATTTTCTTGTAAACTTCTTCCTGCTTCGCGAGATACGCTGTCAGATCGGGGGAGTTCATATATTCGACGTTGGCACCGATCTTTTTCATTGAATCAAGGAAGTTTTCGCTTTTCACGGCGCTTGCAACCGCGTCGGAGACCTTGGAAACAATTTCGGCAGGCGTGTCCTTCGGCATTCCCACACCTCGCCAGGTGGCGATATCGAGCGGATAGCCCAGTTCGGCCGACGTCGCCACTTCGGGCAGCTCAGGGTATCGCTTCGTTCCCGCCACGGCGAGCATGCGTAGCTGTCCCGATTGGATGTAGGGCAACGTCTCGGTGACACCGTTGACGGTGCTGTCGATATGTCCGCCAAGCAACTGAACGATGGCCGCCGGTCCTCCATCGAACGGCACGTGCTTGAACTTCACGCCCGCGGCTTCCTCCAGATTGCGGGCAAGCATATGGAAGCTGCCGCCCTGGCTGCCGTTGCCAACCGTTATCGAACCTGGATCGGCCTTTGCGGCGTCCAGAAACTCGGGCAGCGTCTTCCACTTGGAATTGGCCTGGACGCTCAGGCCGGCATAGTCAATCGTCAGCATCGCCACGGGCGCGAAGTCCTTGTAGGACGTTTTCATCACGCCACGCAGGTTCGCCGTGATCAACTGCGCCGTGAGAATGCCGAGCGTATAGCCATCGGGTTTTGCCGCCTTGATGTCCTCGAAGCCGACAACGCCGCCACCGCCCGCGCGATTGACGACTTGCACGGGCACGTCAAACTGCTTTGAAAGTTCATCCGCCAGCGCCCGCGCCAGAAGATCGGTGCCGCCTCCCGGCGCAAACGGAACGATCAGTTCGATCGGCCGGGACGGCCATTCCTCGGCAAGCGCGCCTGCCGAGGAAAAGAGCGCCAGCGCCGCCGCCGATCCAAGTATCACGCTACGCCGGGTTGGCCGGCTGCGGTTGATCGCGTCGATTTCAGTCTTGTCGTTCGTGCCCATAGTCTCCTCCACTTTTGAACGTTTTCTGCTTCCGAACTGGACAGCCCCTCCCACGTTTCTGCACTTTACTTCCGTGGTCGATGTGTCGGTGATGGCGACGGCGCGCCATTTCGCTGTGGTCCGACGAGCAGCGCGGGCGCGCCTGGTCCACCTGAACCCCCTCAGGTTCGATAAGCGGTGAAACTCGCGGTGGTGGACTGCGCACGCCAGTCAGTCACGACGTTGATGACGGCGGTTTGCCCCTTCGAGACTGCCGCGGCGCCACGTTCGAGAGCCGGCCTGATGTCTTCTGGGCGCTCCACATATTCGCCATAGCAACCAAGGGATTCGGCCATCTTGTCGAAACGCGTGTAACCGAGATCCCGGCCAGGCTTGACCTTTGTAGGATCGGCTGTCCACCCTCCGTTCAGGCTGATGACGACGAGGAGCGGCAGGCCATGCCGGGCCGCTGTATCGAGTTCCATCGCATTGAGGCCAAACGAGCCGTCGCCATGCAGCACCACGACTTGAGCGTCGGGTCGCGCGGCCTTGGCGCCCACGCCGAAGGGCATGCCCACGCCCATGGTGCCGAACGGCCCCGAGTTCAGCCTGTGGCCTGGCCGGTAGGTTGGAATTGTCTGACGGCCGAAATTGAGAATCTCCTGGCCGTCCACAACCAGTATGGCGTCCCGGTCGATGAAATCGCGAACCTCCTTGCAAAGCCGGAGGGGATGAACAGGCATCTGGTCGGTAGCGATGGCGTCCTCGTGCTTTGGCGCCCGCTTGCGCTCCACCGTGGCAAGTTGCTCCCGCCATTCTGCGAACCCGTCCGGCGTGAGCGATGACTTCACGGCGTCGCGGAGTTGTTCCAGCACCGCGGCGGCATCCGCCACGATGCCGATATCGACCCGGTCGCTTGCTCCGACGGCATCGGCGTCCGTGTCGATCTGAACGATCGTCGCGGTTTCCGAGAAACGTGGCGGGCGGGCGTGAGAAATGACGTAGTTGAGGCGAGTACCGACAATCAGCACGAGGTCGGCTTCTTTGAAGGCCGTGGAACGCGCATGAGCGTAGAAATAAGGATGGTCTTCAGGAATCACGCCGCGGCCCTGAGGCGTGGTGTAGAATGGAATGCCGGTCGCATCGACGAAGGCGCCAAGCTGCTTGGAAGCCTGCGACCACAGGATGCCGCTGCCTGTCACGATGACAGGGCGTTTTGCCTTTGCAAGCGCGTCGGCGACCTTGGACAACGTAGCCGCGTCGGCAGCCGGTCTGCTGCGTGCCGCACTTGCCGGCGTCTTGGGCCATACGACTTCGGCCTCGTCCACTTCGGCATAAAGCACGTCTCCGGGTAGATCGATATAAACCGGGCCTGGCTTGCCGGCCATGGCCCGCCGGAGGGCAATGTTGACGTACTCCGGAATACGTCGAGCGTCATAGACACGTTCGGCCCATTTCGTGACCGGCCGCATGATTGCCAACTGATCTACCTCCTGAAACGAGCCCTGCAGATACTGCCCAACTGGGCTTGCTCCTCCGAAGGCGACGACGGGCGCACAGTCGACCAGTGCATTGGCGAGGCCCAGGGTAAGATTGATCGTCCCCGGCCCGGATGCGCCCATGCATAAGCCAGGCTTGCATTTTACTCGCGCGTAGGCCTGCGCGGCCATTGCAGCCGCCTGCTCGTGCCGGGTATCCACCATGCGCACACCGCCGCTGATGGCAGCCTTGACCGCATCGTTTATCGGTCCTCCCATGATGTAGAAGCCAGTTTCCACACCCTCTCTCGCGAGAGCTTCGCCAAACAACGTATATCCACGGACCATTTTCGTCTTCTTCTGTTCAGGGGCAGGGAGTGGCTAGATCAAGCTGCCTAGATCGCGCCAGCTTCCTGCAGGCGCGCGATTTCATCTTCGGGAACCCCAAGCAGATCCCGGTAGATCTCGATATTGTCGGCGCCGAGCAAAGGTGCGGGTTTCACCGGCACGTGGCTGGCCGATAGCTTGATCATGGCTCCGGGGAGAACAAATTCGCCACGCACTGGATGATCGACAGTAACGAACGTGCCTCGCTCGCGCAGGTCTGGATCCTGCGAAAGCTCGACGGTGTCGAAGGTGGCGCTGACCGGGATTCCGGCGTCGCCGATAAGCTGCATGACGGTGTGTTTGTCATGCTGGACGGTCCAGGCCGATATGACTTCGTCCACGCTGCGGAAATTGGCCGCACGGGATTTGGCGTCGATGAAACGCGGATCGTCCAGGAGATCATTGCGGTCCACGACTTCCAGCAGGCGATGCCAATGGGCATTGCTGGCGCGAGTCGTGTAGACATAGCAGTAATCGTTGGGCCCGCCGCCCTTGCAGGGATAAACCTCGCTTGGCGACGTACCGGCGATGATGCTCTGGTTGCCGCAGCGTGGCGCGGGGGCGCCGAACATATATTGCGCCGCATAGGCGATGCGGCCGAAATTGATGACGGCGTCCTGCATCGTGACTTCGATGCGCTGGCCCTTATTGGTTGTATGACGTTGATGCAGCGCGGCCAGAATGCCGATCGCGCAGTGAAGCCCCGCTCCGGTATCACCGATGTTCGGCCCTGGCTTCAAAGGGCGGCCGCCGTCTTCACCCGTGATCGACAATGCCCCACCGGCGGCCTGGGCTATCGGATCGAATGCGAGGAAGTTTCTGAACCGACCCGTCGGTGCAAACCCCTTGATCTGCGCATAGATGATACGCGGGTTTATCGAGCGCACGTGTTCATAGTCGAAGCCAAGCCGCTCGATCGCGCCGGGCGCGAAATTCTCGATGAAGATGTCGGCCTGCGCGATCAGCTTCTCAATCAGCTTACGGCCTTCTTCCGTCTTCAAATTGCATGTCACGCTGCGCTTGTTTGCATTGAGCAGAAGGAAATAAGGGGAGTCGGAGCCGAGCTTGTCGGTGGTCGCGCCGCGACCCTGTTCTCCGCGCTTCGGCGGCTCGACCTTGATGACGTCCGCGCCAAGCCAGGCCAGGGTTTCGGTGCAAGACGTTCCCGCCTCAAATTGCGTCAGATCCACGATCCTGATGCCGGCCAACGCCGGTTTGCCGGTGCCTGCTTCTTCCGGGTTGGACGCATTGTTGCTCGACCTCATTACCCCTCCCAAGGCATTAGAATATTAAGGAATGACGAGTCTCAGCCGAACGAACTCGAGGCAGATCAGCCGCTTGAGGCTGGGTTCCAGTAGCCCGCCTGTCCGCGTACCCGGCCGCTGCTTGCAGGGTCGAATACTTCCTCGCAGGGCCGGATAGCAATGCGGACTGTCTATAATTTCATCAAGTGAAATTATACCGGCGATCGGTGGCGACGATTTTGGCGGCCAGGCCGCAGTGGCCTCGTCATGGTTGTTGATCGTCAATGGCTGCCGAAAGTGCGGCGGGCCGACCTTTCACGATCAATCCACCGAGAAGATGCTGCGGGCTATGTAGCGCACGCCGCCCGCACCCCAAAGAGTGTCGGCCGGCTTTACCTGGATGGGATCGTTAATATCGTTGTAGTGGTAAACCGTTCCAACCCTGCCCGGCTCAACCTCCCAAGCGCGCGGATAGCCGATATCCCAACTGCCGCCGTCGCCACGGATGATGATTTCCGGACCCCATGTCTCTCCCTCGTCCTCGCTGACAATGGCGCGCATGCCATAGGGCGGCAGCCGATAGGTGTAGACGACCACCAGGCGCCCGTCGTTCAGCAGCACAGGGGAGCCTGGCGCCCCGAAATCGTTGACTCGCGAAAGGAACTGCCAGGTCTGCCCGCCATCGTCGCTCTTGAAAGCTTCGGTCCACATGTCGCCTGACCAGTTCCGATCGACACGCAACGTGCAGACGATTCTGCCGCTCGGCAACATGATGCCGCGCGGATACATTCGCTGCATTCCGCTGAAATCGGGATCGTCTCGCGGGGTTATGAAGGAGAGAAAGTGGAATTCGGTGCCATCTTCAGTGCTGCGGTAGACAAGTGGCCGGTTGGGCGCGCCGTGTTCGGGCCCGGCAGGGAACCGGTTGTGCTGTCCTTTGCTGGTCTCGCCGCCCGTCAGGAAGAGCAGACATCGTCCATCGGGTCGGACCAATGAGGATTCCACGGCGCTTAGCGAATAGAGGCCGTCGAGCGGCAGCATCGCCGAGCGCGACCATGTCTGGCCAGCGTCTTTTGAAATGCGGAAAAAGACTTGGTTGTCCGGGGGGCCGAAAGCGGTGGTCAGGGTCGGCACGAAATCCCTGATTTGTGGATCTTCCTGTGTGTACTGGTAATAAAAATTCGAGACGAGGACATCCCTGTCGGTGAAGTCGATCGGCCCGATTTCCGCCAAGCCGCCGGGCTTTCCGTCTATCCCCGGCTGCGGGCTTCTAACGTCCATCCCGGGGCGGTTCCTGTCCTCGTTCCAAATATGCCATGTCCGGCCCCGATCCTCCGATCGAATCGTGACGCCACGCCTGCCGCCCGGATTCTTGATCAGATTGTGGTGGGCAAGGCCGCGGGGGTCTCCGGAATAATCGGCGGCGGCAACCGAAAAATTGCAGATGAGATGGCCCGCCGCGGTTTCCCAGAAGCCGCGGGAAAAGGGGTGGCTCGCGAACTCGTTTTCACGCCGGTAAAGGACGGCGTGCTCGGTATCCGTGGCGAAGCGTGGAGGAAGCAATTTCTTGATCATCGGTATTTCCGGAAGACGCGTGGCTCGGCACTTGAATCGAACAAGGCGTTCGAGCCAGACGGAAAATATCGATGGAGGCAATAAGCACCATCGTCACTTTCAGCGAATGAAACTGGAGCATCCGGTGCTCCGGTCATCCACCGGAGCACCGGCCGCGTTGAGCATTCGGCGGTTCAGCCCCAGCGTGCAGGTAAGACACGCGATGCGTTCGATCGGTCTTCGGAAAGGCTACATTCTGCGCCTTATCGCGTCGGCGGCGGATGAAGCTTCCGCACGAAGCGCATCGGCCATGACCGTGATCTGCGAACGTTTAACGACCCTTCGAAAGTAGGTTACACCGATAGTGGCAACGACGTGCCCGGGCTCGACCACGATTGGCACCGCCAATGAATTCGTGAAAGGATCGGCCCTCGAAAGTCGACTTGCATATCCTGCCTTGCGCGTCATTCGCAGCGCTTTGCGCCACTGATAGTTGGTGCTGACGATCTTGTCTTCTTCGAAGTCGCGCTCCAGTGCGAGCCTCAGGAGCAGGGTTCTTTCGCGGCTGCTGCAGAATGCCATGTAAGCGAGCCCGTGAGCCCGACTGATCAGGGAGGCGCGCTTGTGCAGCGTGCTTCGCACATGTGCCAGCGGACTAAGCGGAATCGAGGAGTATTGGACAACCATCGCATTGTGCTCGAGCGTCGCCGCGGCAAAGGGCCAGAGATATTCCTTAGTCAGGGCGTCCACGGCAGGCTTCACGATCTCGACGATCAGTGATTTGCTGTGATAGCCCGCGCTGAGCGCCTTGACCTTGGAGGTGAGCGAATATCCGCCCCGCCGCGAAACATGTTCAAAATAACCTTCCGCGCAAAGCGTTTCGAGGATGCGTACGACGCTGCTGGGCGGGATCGCGCATTCGTCGCTGATCCGTTGCACCGTGATCAATTCAAGCCGGTTGGCGCATTCCAGCACCGCAAGCGTTCGCTGCACCAGGCTCACATCCGCGTAGCTGCGCCGCTTCGAAGAGCTGGGAGACTCTTCGTCGGTTTCCTGTGGCTGAGGGGTTACCAGCGGCATGGGAAAACAGCTTATGTGGCCTGCCATTTTTCAACAATCCTCATATCCGGGTCACAACCCAGTCCTGGGCCGGCGGGAACAACCGTATGTCCGTTAGCGGCCACGGGCATCGTGGGGAAGGGAGATTCTTCCAGCTCGATATAGAGGCGTTCCACCGGAATTTCCGGCTGTAGCGATGCGACGATGTGCAGGTTGGCGAGATAACCGGAACCCATATATCCGCAATGGGGGATCGCTTCGACGCCATACTTATCCGCCATCGTCAGTATTTTGAGCATTTCGGTGATGCCGCCAACCTTGCAGACGCTGGGTTGCAGGACATCCACCGCCTTGGCGGCGAGGAGCCGTTCAAAATCGTCGACGGATGCCGTGTTCTCTCCGGCGGAAATCGGCGTCCCGGCCCCGCGCAGGCGCGCAAGCCCGGCATAGTCGTCCGGCGGCCATACGGGTTCCTCTATCCATCGCAGGTTCAGGTCGCGGACCGCCGCAAGCACTTCCTTCGACTGTTCGACGCTCCACGGGCAGTTCGTATCGACCGCCAACGCGGTCGGTTCGCCGAGGCTGCGCCGCGCCAGCCGTATCCGTTCAAGGGTGATCTCATGCAGCTTGACGGTTCCATAGCCTTCGCCCAGCGCGCTGGAACAGGTTTTCTCCAAGGCCTCGTCCGACGAACACCGCAGGAAACTTGCATAGACCGGCAATTCATGCCGCCTCTTCCCGAGAAGGTCGGACACTGATTTGCCCTCTCGTTTACCGCGGAGGTCCCACAGGGCGATGTCGATGCCGGAAATCGCGTAGACTGCCGGTCCGCTGAGCCCAAACAAATGGATCTTGCGGCGGACGCTCTCCATCAGTGTGCCGATGTCGCGCGCGTCTTCGCCCACCAGCAGCGGCGCCACCAAACTGTCGATCATGGATTTTGTCGCGACCGCGCCGGCGTGGCCAAAGGCTTCGCCCCATCCCGTCAACCCATCCGTGGTCCTGATTCGGACCAGCAGCATCGCAAGCGCATTCGACGGCCGGCCGGCAATATAATGAAAACCTCCGCTCGTCCGATACGGCAGGGAAAGCATGAAACTGTCGACGGTTTCGATCTTCAAGTCGTCCTCCTCATGGTTCCGCTTCCTTCTATCACGGGCGTGCGCGGCGGATCGGATTGCCGATTTGAGTTTCAGTGGTCGAAATTGGAGCGCAAGTCGTTTGCGTCTGGAGGGTCTCTTTGCTGAATTCGGGCATCAACAAGCTCCAAGCGGGCGTTTGCCTGGCAAATCATTGGCGGCATCAGGCAGATTCAACGCGGCCAATATTCGTGCCGCGCCGTCAATAACGAGAAAGGTGCGGGATTTGAAAATCGCAAGTGTGAAAGCAGCGGGAGCCGATATCCTGGTTACCGAGGGCCCTGACGGTCGGATTGCAAGTCTCGCGGACGCCCTGAAGGCTTTCACGGGCGCTTCGCCGGCCTGGAGCGGCGACATGGTGTCGTTGATCGAGGCAGGCCCGGCTGCTCTGCAAGACCTGGCACAGGTCCACGACGCCTTCTCGGCCAATCCCGATGCGATACCGGCGATAGCTCCGGAGGCCATTCAGTGGCACCCGCCAGTCCGCAGGCCGTCAAAAATCTGTTGCCTCGCGCTCAACAACAGCGCCAATTCGGATCGGATCCTCTCGGGGCCGAACCATCCGGCGATCTTCGTGAAAGGCGCGAACGCTTTGGTAGGGCACGGCGAATCGATTCTGGTCAAGGAGCATTACGGACGTGTCCACCCCGAGCCGGAACTGGCGCTGGTTATCGGCAAGACGGCAAAGGACATTCGCGCCGCCGAGGCAATGGATTACGTCTTCGGCTATACAATCCACAACGACATCACATCTCCCACCATGCGGGCCGAGGATACGTTTCACTATCGTGCGATCCATCCGCGCAAGGACGACGATACGGTGATCGAATATGTCGACACCTTCGTATCCTATTCGGGACGCTACAAATGCAGCGACACGTTCTCCCCCATGGGGCCTTGGATCGTCTTGCGAACCCAGGTGCCTGATCCGCACGCGCTTTCGGTTAGATGCGACCATAAGGGCGAGCTCGTCACGGAAGACAGCACCCGCAACCTTACCCACAAAATCCCCGAAGTCCTGGAGTTCATCTCCGGCTACATGACGATGGTGCCGGGTGACATCGTCTCAATGGGAACCGCGCTCCAGCGCGCGAACGGAACCGGTAGGGCTGTGCAGAATGTCGATCTGCGCACACTGGGGGGGCCGGTTTCCGTCTCCATCGAAAAAATCGGGACTCTCTCTAACACCGTAATAGCGATCGGCTAGAATGACTGCCATGGACTTTCGCAACCTGCTCTTGCTGCGGCTCGAAATCGAAGCCCTGAACTCGGAGTTCGCCTACCTGATCGACCACGATCAGTCCGAAAGGGTCGCGGACCTGTTTACCGTCGATGGCGTCTATGGCCGTTCGACGGGAGGCCGCAGCGTCGGCAGAGAGGCAATCCGCAACAGCTACAGTCTCCGCAAGGACAATGGGCCGCGCACGGCGAGACACATCTTTAGCAATCTGCGCTTGACGCCTCTCGATGATGGCCGCGTGGGTGGATCATGCGTCCTGACACTCTTTGCCAAAGACGGCCTGCCGCCGCATCCCGCCGACCCGATGGTCGTGGCCGACTACGACGACATTTACGAATGCGGGGACGACGGGCGCTGGCGTTTCAAGGAGCGCATTATAACCTGGATTTTCGTGCGCGAGGGCGCGTCGTCTCCACTTGCCTTGGGTGCCGGGCAGGAGAAGCGCTGATGTCCCCTCGCAGCCATCCCGCCGCGCCCGGCGAAACTTGCGACTACCTGATCATCGGTGGCGGTTCTGCCGGTTGTACCTTGGCTTCCCGGCTCTCCGAGGATCCGAACGTCTCGGTCGTGCTGGTGGAGGCCGGCAAGAACGTGACCCGTGAGACCGCGTCCGACGACGTGCTTTCCAACTATCCGGGCAAAGCATATTTCAATCCGGACTACACATGGCCCGGATTGAAGGCGCGCCTGGGCGGCGGCCGGCGAAACGATCCCGAAGCCGGGCGCATCGCCCGCTACGAGCAGTCGCGGCTTTTGGGTGGCGGCTCGACGATCAATGGTCTCTGCGCCAACAGGGGCGCGCCATCCGACTATGATGAATGGGAGCGCCTCGGGGCGGGCGGATGGGATTGGGAGTCCGTTCTGCCCTATTTCCGCAAGCTCGAACGCGACCTGAATTTCCACGACGACCTGCACGGTGCCGATGGCCCGGTGGCGATCAGCCGCTTTCCCACGGATGACTGGACAGGCTTCGTCCGGGCTGTGACGGGCGAACTCGGCCGGCAAGGCTACGGGCTGGTCGATGACCAGAACGGCGCCTGGCGCGACGGCTACATGCCGGTGGCGACTTCAGTCGATGAAAACGGGCAGCGCGTTTCCTGCGCCTATGCGTATCTGACGCCGAGCGTGCGTGCGCGATCCAATTTGTCGGTGCTGACGGAGACGATGGTCGAACGGATCATGTTCGACGGCAAGGAAGCCACGGGCGCCGTCCTGCGGGACGGCCAAGGCCGGCATCACACCGTTGCCGCGCGCGAAACCGTGTTGAGTTGCGGAACCATACACAGCCCCGCAATGCTTTTGCGTAGCGGCATCGGGCCGGCGAGCGAAGTTGCCGCGCTGGGCTTGAAGGGCATCGCCGATCGTCGTGGCGTCGGGCGCAACCTGATTGAGCACCCGGTCATCTCGGTGTCGTGTCTGCTCGACCGCTCCGCCCGCATGCACAATCCCTTTCGCCATCATACCCAAGCCCATCTCAGATATTCGTCCGGGCTGGAGGATTGTCCCGACGGCGATATGAGCCTCGCCATAATTGCCCGCTCCGGCTGGCACGCGATGGGATATCGGATCGGCACGCTCTATGTGTGGGTCAACAAATCCTATTCCCAGGGAAGCGTGCGATTGGCCAGCGGCAGCGTCGAGGCTGAGCCGATCGTTGATTTCAGGATGCTTTCTGACGATCGCGACATGCAAAGGTTGAGAGAGGCATTCCGCTTCGTGGCGGCGCTGGCACAATCCGAAACCGTCTCGGGCATTTCCAGCATAGCCTTCCCCGCCAATTATTCCGACCGGGTCCGGCATTTCTCCGTGCCGGGTATGCGCAACCAGGCGGTGATGCAGATCTTTGCCTCGATGCTTGACGCCCTTCCGGCCATGCGGCCGTGGCTTGTCAGGAAATTCGTGACCGAGGGGGCGACGCTTGCGGAAATCCTTTCCGACGACACGGTCCTCGACAACTATCTGACCGAGTGCGTGACGGGGGTCTGGCATCCGGTGGGCACCTGCCGGATGGGCAGGCAGGACGATCCGCTGGCGGTGACGGACAACAGTGGCCGTGTCTACGGCGTTGGAAGGCTCCGCGTATGCGATGCATCTGTGATGCCGTCCATCCCCCGCGCCAACACGAATATACCGACGATCATGGTCGCCGAACGCATGGCGGATCTGATCAAGAAGGAACGCGCGTCCAATACGGTTCCTAGCGAAGCTTCGGCCGCGTGATATGGGAAAACGATGATGCTTGTGGAAGCCACGACCGCATTCCTGCTGGTCATCGACGTCCAGGAGCGGCTGCTTCCGGCGGTCGCAAACAATGTCGCGGTGGAACGCAACTGCGCCGTGCTCTTGAAGGCGGCAAGCGAAATGGAGGTTCCCGCGGTCGTTTCGGAGCAGTATCCCAGAGGGCTTGGAAAGACGGTTCCGGCTCTCGCGGAGCTTGTCGGTCACGATGCCATCTTTGCCAAGGTGGAATTCTCCTGTGCCCGCGACCCGGGCCTCATGGCGCATATCGAGGGTTTGGGGCGGAAGCAGGCGATCCTGTGCGGCCTGGAAGCTCACATCTGCGTTCTCCAGACCGCGCTGGAACTCAAACGTCGAGGCTTCGAGGTGTTCGTTGCGGTGGACGCCACCGGCTCGCGGGCCGATTCCAGCAAGGAGATCGCCCGCGACAGGATGAATGCTGCGGGTATAGCGATTGTCACGGCCGAAATGGTCGTGTTCGAGATGATGAAGACGGCCGCCGCGCCGCAATTCAAGCTCCTCAGCAAACTGATCCAGTAGTGCTGGGGAAGCGCTGCGCCGCAAACCAAGGACTGACAGATTATGGGTGAAACGGTTCAACTTTATATCGATGGCATGTGGCGCGACGGCGCGACGCGCGAGACTACCGATTTCTGGGATCCGGCAACCGGCGCCACGGCGGGAGCGGTGGCCGTGGCGACCTCCAAGGATCTCGAAGAAGCTTGCAGCGCCGCTGACAAAGGCTTCCGGCTGTGGCGGGCGAAATCGGCCGTCGAACGCAGCGCCCTTCTTCGAAAGGCATCGGCGCTGATCCGTGAGCGAAGCGCCGTCATAGCGCCTCTTCTGACCCGAGAGCAGGGCAAGCCCCTCGCACAGGCAAGGCAGGAGGTGGAATCTTCCGCCGACATCTTCGAATGGTTCGCAGAGGAGGGGCGCAGGGTCTATGGCAGGATCATTCCGTCTCGGGCTCCGGATGTAAGGCTCTCCGTCACGCGCGAGCCGGTCGGTCCGGTGGCATCGTTCAGCCCGTGGAACTTTCCTCTCGCGCAGGCTGCCCGCAAGATCGGCGCAGCGCTTGCCAGCGGCTGTTCCGTGATCCTGAAGGGACCGGAAGAAGCCCCCGAAGCGCTTGCCCGGATCGTCGGCGCCCTGCATGACGCGGGTATTCCCGCCGGCGTCCTCAATCTGGTCTATGGCGTGCCGAGCGAAATATCGTCGTTTCTCATCCCCCATCCAGCCATCCGTAAGATTTCCTTCACGGGATCGACCGTCGTCGGCAAGCAACTCGCCGCCATGGCCGGTGCGCACATGAAACGCGCCACGATGGAACTGGGCGGACATTCGCCCACGCTCGTGTTCGAGGACGCCAATCTCGAGCGTGCCGCCGACCTGCTCACGGCGTTCAAGTTCCGGAATGCCGGCCAGGTCTGCACCTCGCCCGCGCGCATCCTGATCCAGGACAAGGTATACGGTGAGTTCAAGTCCAAGCTCGTCGAGCGCGCGGCCCGGCTGAAGACCGGCAATGGCTCCGACCCCGGCACGGACATGGGGCCTTTGGCCAATCCCCGGCGCGTGCAGGCGATGGAGGCTTTCGTGCAGGACGCCACGGACCGTAATGCTTCCGTCGCCACAGGCGGCCGCCGAATCGGCAACCAGGGAAATTTCTTCGAGCCGACGATCCTGGAGGACGTTCCGCAGCCGGCAAGGATCATGAACGAGGAGCCCTTTGGTCCGATCATGACGCTGCAGCGCTTCGCCGATTTCGACAGCATGGTCGAAGAGGCGAACAGGCTTCCCTATGGACTGGCCGCCTATGCCTACACGCGTTCCGCACGCACGGCAGCCATGGTGAGCGATGCGATGGAGAGCGGGATGGTTTCGATCAACCATCATGGCCTCGGTCTTCCGGAGACGCCGTTCGGCGGCGTGAAGGACAGCGGCTACGGCTCCGAGGGCGGCTCGGAAGCGATGGAGCCGTATCTGGTTTCCAAATTCGTTACCCACTCCTTGGCGGACTGACCACCCGATGGTGATCACAGGCTTCGAGGTTCTGCTGCTCGGCCTGCCGGTCAATGAGCCTCTCGCGGGCGGACCATCCAGGCCGAACGCGAGCAGGCCCACGGTATTGCTTCTGCTGCGTACCGACGAAGGCGTGGAGGGTATCGGTTTCACCTTCCTTGGCGCGGGCCTTTCTCGCGCATTGAAAGTGGCCGTGGAGGACATGGCGGAAATGTGCCTCGGGCATGACCCGCTTGATCCTGCGCCACTATTCGAAAAGATCAGCGCACTGGCGGGTGGCTCTGGCCCAGCGGGTATTTTCACGCTTGCTCAGGCGGCGCTCGATATCGCTTTGTGGGATATCAAGGGCAAGGTGGCGGGACAGCCGCTATGGCGATTGCTTGGGGCGAAGGGCACACCGGTGCCGGCCTATGCCAGCGGAGCCATGATGCGAGATTTCGATCTCGACATAGTCCTGCGGGCATGCCGTCGCCTAACCGACGACGGCCACCGGCAGGTCAAGATGCAGCTTGCCCTGCCTGGCGCTTACGATCGGGACAGGGAGGTGGATCGAATTCGTCGGGTTCGAGAGGCGCTCGGCGAGGATGTCGAACTGATGTGCGACGTCAACCAGCGCTGGACTATCCAGCAGGCGATCGAAATGGGCCATGCGATGGCTGAATTCAACCTTTGCTGGCTCGAGGATCCGATTGCCCATGACGACCTGCGCGGGCAGGTGGCGGTGAACGGCGGGCAGCCCGTCCCGGTCGCGACCGGCGAATTCATCTATCGGCTCAACGGCTTCGACCAACTTCTGAATACCGCGCCGCCGGATTACGTGATGATCGATCCGTTTCGCGCAGGGGGAATAACGCCGTGGCTCGCCATCGCGGAACTGGCGCAGGTTCACGGCAAGCCGGTCGTGAGCCACCTCGCGCCCGAGGTGCAACTTCATCTCGTCGCTGCGATTCCAAACGGCCGGACGGTGGAATACATGCCATGGTCCATCGCCATGTTCCGGGAAGTCCCCTGGCCGCGAGATGGATATCTGCACCTGGGAGAAGCGCCCGGGCTCGGTCTGGACATCGATGTCACCGCTGTCAAACGATATCGTTTGTAAGGTCGCGACGGATATGTGCGTGAGCTTGTTCTTTCCCCTCGGGTTCGAGTATGCGGAGGAAACATGCGTATTTGGCTCGTAACGGGGGCCAGCAAGGGGCTTGGCTCAGCTATCGCCCGTGCCGCGCTCGCTCGTGGAGACCGGGTGGCGCTAACGGGACGCAAAATGTCCCCGGCAGACCCGGTATTTGCTGAATTTCCAGACACGGCATTGCCTGTGGCGCTTGATGTCAGCAACTCCGAAAGCATTCGTGCAGCCGTTCGCAAGGTGGAACAATGGGCGGGCCGCATCGACATATTGGTGAACAATGCGGGGCAGGGAATTCACGGCGCGATCGAGGAGACGTCCGACACGAGCCTGCGCGCCCTGTTCGACGTCAATTTCTTCGGAGTCGCTACGCTGATACGCGAAGTGCTGCCTTCGATGCGCGAGCGCGGCAGTGGGTTCATCATCAACATTGGCTCTGTGGCCGGATTTGTCTCAAATCCCGGAACTGGCGCGTATTGCGCCACCAAGTTTGCGCTGGAAGGCTTAACGGAAGCACTCCGCAAGGAGGTCGCCAGCATGGGCATCAGGGTGTCTATGGTCGCGCCGGGCGGAATGCGCACCGGTTTCAACGGTCCTTCGATCTGGCAGGCGGATGTCCGGATGGAGGCCTATCAGGCGACCGCCGGCGCACGCACGGACGAACTTGGGCGCAATGCCGCCCGCAGGGGCAGCGACGTACGCGCCGTGGCAGCGGCCGTATGGAACCTGGCGAGCGAGGCGGATCCGCCCTTGCACCTTATCCTCGGCGCGGATGCCATCGAGCGGATCGACGAGAAGCTGTCGCTCCTGCGATCGCAACTGGCGAAGGCCAACCCCCTGACGGAAGATTTCAGTGACAACAGCAGCGACGCGTCCTCTTGTGGCACGGTCGATCCCGGAGTTGAAAATGAGCACACTTGACGTCCTGTTGGCAAAGGATGCCATCCGCGAAGCGATGGCGAAATACTGCCATAACCTCGATGCCTGCAATTTCGCTGGAGTCGCCTCCCTGTTCGCCGAGGATGGCTTATGGGAAACCGATTATGGCGCCGCGACGGGGCGAGGCGAGATCGAAGCCTTCCTGGCGACGGTCGTTCCAACGAAGGGAAACGGCCCCCAGCGCAAGCACTACATCTGCAACACCGCGATCGAGGTGGCGGGCAAGGAGGCATCCGCCGTTTCCGATTATCTCATCGTCAGGGAATCGGAAGCCGGACTGATCCCGGTGATGGGCGGCACCTACAAAGACAGTTTCAAGGAAGTCGGCGGCCAATGGCTGTTCAGCAGGAAATTCCTCATCCACGACATTGCAGGCGACATGGGGCTGCTGAACAAGCGCTGACCTCAATTGGGTCGGTCGCCCGGACGCACAGAAGTCGCGAAGCCATTTGAGCCGTGCCTGTCTTGCGCCTTCCGTCCTAGGCATAGAGCAATGGCGAGCACGTTTGTGCCCGAAGATGCGCTGGAGCGCATCGGCGCCGTGCAAATCGCGCCAGATCCGAAACTCCCTCACTCGGTCCTAGACATCTGGCCGGCCCCAGGCGATGGCCGAATTCATATCCGAGCAAAGTGAGCGGCGCGGTCTTTTCAGAACCGGGACAAGGAACGCCGCGCCGGTGCCGGTGGGCTATTTCCAAATCTGGTTGAATGCAGGCCAATTTCATTGTCCGGAATTCGGCGAATTCAAGCGCGCGGGCAAAGGCCGCTGCTTGATATGATTTTCACATCAGACTGAAGAGCGCCTTGGCGCACTTTCACCATCGGGAGGGGTGGAATGTCGATAATATCCAAGAATTCGATCCACAAAACCGTGACGCGCCGACAGTTTTTGAGAAACTCGGCAGCGGTGGGCATCGGTTTGGCCGCGCCAAGTCTACTGACGACCCGCTCTCGGGCCGCTGAATCTCTTGTCTATATCGGATATGGCGGTTCGACACAGGACGTAATCAACAAGGTATTCATCGAATCGTTCACCAAGGAAACCGGCATCGAAATCATCTCCAATCCCGGCGCAGACCTGGCCAAGTTGAAGGCGCAGGTGCAGACCGGAAATATCGAATGGGACCTAGTCAATCTTATCGGGCCGCAGGCGTCGGCAGCCGGCAATGACGGGCTGCTGGAGGAGATCGATTATGCGGTTGTCCACAAGAACGGGCCGCTTGAGCGGGGCCAGTCCAAATTCTTCAACACCTATTATTTTTCCCGGGGCGGCATAGGCTTCAATCCCGAGAAATTCCCCGCCGGCAGGCATCCGACCGGTTGGGCGGAATTCTGGGACATTGAACGTTTTCCCGGCAGGCGGGGACTGCGCTCGCGGCCCGAAGACAATTTGGAGATGGCCTTGATAGCGGATGGCGTCGCTCCGCGTGATGTCTATCCCATCGATGTCGATCGCGCGTTCGCGTCGCTCGACAAGATCAAGCAGAGCGTTGCGCACTGGATCGCGGAAACGCCCCAGACCGTGTCACTCCTGCAGAACAACGAGGTGGATTTCGTATTCACCTACAGTTCACGCATCGAGGCCGCGCAGAAGCAGGGGTCTTCGGTCGATTTTGCCTACGGGCCGAACTTCCTGACGCCGGGAACGCACGTAATCCCCAAGGGGACAAAGAAGCGCGACATCGCCATGCAGCTTATGGGGCATTTCCTGCGGCCCGACCTGCAAGCCGAATTCTGCAATCAGACCGGTTCCACTCCTATAAATCCGGGCGCGGTTCCGCTCATGAAGGCGGAGGTTCAAGCCAATCAGCCGAAATTCGACGATCCAGAAGTCATGTTCGTGGATGTTGACTGGTGGGCCCAGAATTACGTCGAGACGAGCCGTCGCTTTCTCGAGTGGCGCTTGACGTGACGTTCACATCCACCCGGTCGGTGACGGCGTTCGCGTGAGTGCGGCCGAATGATCATATTTGTCCTTCCCATCGCGGCATTCTTTGTCGTTTTCTTCCTGCTGCCGCTCGGGATGGTCGTTCTGGCCAGTCTGTTCGATCCGGTCGTGACCGGGTCGAACTACCAGGAACTGTTCACATCGCTGCTCTACGTGCGAGTTCTGCGTTCGACCCTTGAGATCAGCGGCCTGTCGACGATCGTGACGCTTCTGATCGCCTACCCGGTGGCCTATCATCTCTACAAGCAGCCGCCGCGGCGACGTACAATGCTGATGACGTTGGTTCTGCTGCCGTTCTGGACCAGCATCCTCGTCAAGAGCTTCGCCTTCACCGTGCTGCTAGGGCAGGACGGCGTCATCAATACCATTGCCCGCGCCCTGTTCGGCCCCGAGACTGGATTGAAGCTGCTCTTCAACCGACCGGGGGTCATCATAGGTATGGCGCACTACCTGCTGCCCTTCATGATCTTCGCCATACTGACCAGCCTGATGGCCCAGAATCCGGACTTACGAAGAGCGGCCGAAGTGATGGGAGCGGGCCGGCTGAAGATATTTCGCAGCATCACGCTGCCGCTCAGCCTGCCGGGCGTCGGCGCCGGCTGTCTCATCTGTATCGTCCTGTCGCTGGGGATGTTCGTGACGCCGGCGCTGCTTGGCGGGCCGAAAGACATGATGCTGGCCAATCTGGTGGAGATGCATATCCGGCAGACGCTGGACTGGGGCCTGGCTGCCGCCCTTACCGTGATGCTGATCGTCATGACGGCGGCATTGAGCGCTCTCATTTCGCGTATCAGAGGCGGGGGGCTGGGAACTCATGGCTGATCGACTTCCCGGCGCCGCATCACTCGCGGAACGCCTCCTTCCACGTATTGGAATCGCGGCGGCCATTTTCGGCTACGTGTTTCTCGTCCTGCCGAGCCTGATCGTCATTCCGATGTCGTTCGGCACAGGAGGCGAACTCGTATTCCCGCCCCGTTCGTATTCGCTCGAACTCTACCGGCAGTATTTCCAGGAATCGACCTGGATGGCTGTCACCGCGCAAAGCGTGAAGGTCGGCCTGGCGACCATGGCCGCGTCGCTAGGATTGGGATTTTCCGCCGCGTACGGGATCACCAGGGCCGATTTCACAGGCAAGGGGCCGCTGACGATCCTGCTGCTCAGCCCGATGTTCATGCCGCACATCGCCGTTGCGCTCGCGATGTATCTCTACCTGTCACAGCTCGGCTTGGTCGGCACCACTTTCGGACTTGTCGCGGCCCATACCGTGGTTACGGTTCCCTTCGTCATAGTCACCGCCTTCACCGGCCTTCGCTACGTGGACCGCAACCTTGAACTGGCCGCGCAAACGATGGGAGCGGGCAGACTGCGCATCATCTGGAAAGTCGTGCTGCCGCTGGTCATGCCCTCGCTTGTCGTGGCAGGCCTGTTCGCCTTCCTTCTGTCGTTCGATGAGGTCGTTATTTCCTACTTCATCTCGAGCGTTCAATCGGAAACGCTGCCGGTGAAGATGTACAGCAGCATCCATTGGGAGATTTCTCCGGTTCTCGCAGCGATTTCGAGTCTGCTGACTGTCCTGTCGTTCGGCGCGTGCGTCGCGATGTCCTTGCTGCAAAGGAATGACCGATGACGGAAGCGATGGTCCGGCTGGACGCCGTCGGGAAAGACTATGGCGCCGTGCGGGCGCTGTCTCCCACGTCCCTGGAGATTGCCAAGGGTGAATTCCTGACGCTGCTCGGACCGAGCGGTTCCGGCAAGACCACAATCCTCAACCTGATATCGGGATCGATCGCCGCTTCAGCGGGGACGATCTGGATAGGAGGGCGCAACGTCACCGGATTGCGGCCCAACCAGCGCGAACTTGGCATGGTGTTCCAGAACTATGCGCTGATGCCGCATATGACCGTGTTCGAGAATATCGCCTTTCCTCTCCGGGTGAGGAGATGCTCCGAGACGGAAATAAGGAAAAAGGTGGACGAAGTTCTCGATGTGATTGGGTTGGGCGGCTACGGGGCGCGCAAGCCGAAGGAACTGTCCGGCGGTCAGCAGCAGCGCATCGCCATTGCCAGGTGCCTCGTCTACAATCCGGATCTGATCCTGATGGACGAGCCGCTCGGCGCGCTCGACAAGAAGCTTCGCGATCAGTTGCAGCTCGAAATCAAACGCATCCACCGGACACTGGGCGTCACTCTGCTCTATGTCACGCATGACCAGAGCGAGGCGTTGGTCCTGTCCGACCGCATCTGTCTGATGAACGGGGGCGAGGTGGAGCAGATCGGGACCCCTGATGATCTGTATTTCAGGCCGCGGACCGTCTTCGCCGCCGATTTCCTCGGAGAATCCAACATTCTCGACGTGTCTGTCGTCTCCAGTGGAACAGAGGCGAAGCTGTCTACCCGGAGCGGCTTCCAGATAGCGGGCGTTGCGACGTCCTTGTCCGCGCCCACGGCCAAGATCATGATCCGCCCGGAATCCTTCGCCGTCGCAACGGATGGCGAACAGGGGCCGAATACCGTTACCGGCGCGGTGGAAGATGTTACCCTTACGGGTGGTGTCGTCGATATCCAGGTTCGCCTGGGCGATGGCGAGACGGTTAATGTGCGGCGACTGACGACCAGGGCTTTCCGAGCGATGGAGCGTGGCCGGTCCATCACGCTCAGCGTCAAGCCAAGCGACGTGATGGTGCTGGAGTGATCGACCGGGATCTCCGGCACGTATTGTGCGAGGAGCAATGCCCGTCGCACAATTTTTCGGCAAGGTAAGACTAACTATGGACAGTTCGCGACGAGCGCGGCTGCTACCCGCCCTGATGTTTCCGCCCCACGAAACCGGTACTGTATTCAGAAGAACCTGTGCACCTGAACGGCGAAGGTCGCGACTTCGGGAGCTTCCCGTTCGAGCCGGGCCGCATTCGCGACGACTGACCTATCGTCGCGAACCCATAGCTCCGCCAGGGCGCTCACCCCGAAACCGATGAATGGGACGGCACTGCTGGGGGCGGCTCCCTGCTCGAGGATAGTATGCGAGATCGAGCCGAGGACGCCATCGAGCTCGGCGATGACGTCCGGCAGGGCGAAGACTCCCCTGTCCCCCGGGACCAGAAGAAGCTGCTTGATCGCGGTTTCGGTTCCGGCCGGCGCCTGCGCCCCACCATCGTCGCTGATCACCCGCGCGACGGCACCGATGAAAAAAAGGGAATCCTTGTTGCAAGCCGCCATTTCGGGCGAGCCATGCGACAAGCGACGGCTTTCCGGGCTGTCGAAGGCAAGCACGGGAAATCCATCGACGCGGAGCCGGCGCGCCGCTTCATTCGTTCCGGGCGCGTCGGCAACTACATGGTTCTGGTCGTATTTGCGCGCGCCGGGCAATTTCGCCGTCAATGGTCCATGAGGATCGAGCCAATGGCTTTTAAACGCGGCGGGCGAAATGTCCTCCCGGCGGCGGATTAAGCTGGTGGATATAATCATTTCCAGGCTTTCGGAAGATTTCTCAACGGCTTGCGGTAAATTTCAGTTACCTGGCAGCCGCCGCCGCCAGATCGTCGAAGAACGGGTCCGCCGCCACCGCCGGTATTTTCAGGAAGTCATCGTGCCATTCGGCCAGCGCCTGACGCCCCGTGCGCCAGTCGAGCGTGCCAAAACGAAAATCCGAGTAGGACAGGGCCGTGCCGATGGCTGCGTGGCCGATCGAGAACGGCGTCGCGATCAGGTCGGGCACCTCTTCGTTCATCCGGTCCAGGACGTTTTGATGTTTGGTCTCCAGCGCGGCGACGAATTCAGGTGACTTCAAGGCGCCCGGCCGGTTCCGCTCCGTGAACCAGGCCAGAAGCAGGTCGATCGTGCCGTGGCCCAGCGCCAAGCGGCGCAACGCCTCCACGCGCGCCTTTCCTCGCTCGGGAAAGAGACGCGGCCCTTGATGGCAGCCGTCCAGATATTCGCAGATGACACGTGAATCATAGATCGCGCTGGCATCGTCGAGAACCAGTGTCGGAATCTTGGCCAGTGGGTTGTCCCGCATCAGATCCGGCAACGGTCGGTAGATGTCGACGACCGTGTTCATCAATTCGATGCGCTGAGCCAGACCCGCCCAATGGATCGCAACCATGACAAGACGTACATATGGAGAGCGGTGGGAATAATAGAGTTTCATCGGTCGCATCCTTGATCGGGCTAGGCTTGGCTCAACACGCGACGCTTTAAGAAGCCGTCGATCGCTTCGGCGATTTCCTCAGGTGTCTCGACCGTCTGGTGATGGCTCGTCTCGATGGTGACGAACTCGACGTCCGGGATGGAACGCATGACGTTGCGCACATATTCGGGGGAGCGGAACACATCTAGCGTGCCGCCGATACCAAGTGCCGGGCATCGCACGGCCTCGACGTAGTGGGCGATGTCCATGTCGATCAACAATTCGTAGTGAGCGACGAAGCTGTGAGGGTCGTTGCCGAGCCAGCGCGCCCGGAAGGCGCGGAATCGTTCGGGATCGCGCTCGCGCAACACTGGCGGGTATCCGCTTGCCATCGCACCGTCGACGATAGATTGCATCCCGTCACGCAATACGTTCTGGAGCATGGCACGCCGGCTGGGCCGATCTTCCGGCTTCATGTCGATCGCCGGACTCATCACGACGACTGCCGACGTCCGTTCCGGAAAACGCGCGGCGAACGCGAAGGCCGTCGCCGCGCCCAGGGCGCATGCCGCGAGCGCCACCGGCTCCCTCAAGCCGAGCGCATCGAGGAGCGCCAGGAGATCGTCGCTCAGCAATTCGACCGACAGTTCGCCGCCTACCTTCGCCGACAGGCCGCAGCCACGCGTATCGTAGCGGAGAACCCTGAACCTCTGCGCAAACCGTGGCGCGACCAGATCCCAGTTTTCGATCATGCCTCCCATCTCATGGATCATCACCAGGATGGGGCCGCTCGCGCCATGCAGGTCGTAGCGCAGCGATGTGCCGTTGACCTCGATATAGTCCATTTCCGTCCTCCCAGGCTGTGAAGCCCCATAATCACTATTCCGCGGGATGCGGCTTTGTCCGTGCGAGCGGCGCGGTACGCTCGATCGGAAGGCAGAGCAGGATGACGATCGCGACGCAGCCGAGCCCGGCCAAAGCCAGCAGCCCGCCTTCGAAACTCCCGGTCAGCGTCTTGACGTAGCCGACGATGTAAGGCCCGGTGAACCCGGCCACGTTTGCGATGGAATTGATGGCCGCTATGCCCGCGGCCAGGGCCGGTCCGCGCAGGAAGGTGTTCGGTATGGCCCAGAACGGGCCGAGATAGGCAAACATGCCGAAGCCGGCGATCGATATGGCGATGATCTTTAGAACGGGGTCCGACAGCATAGTGGAAACGATCAGGCTGATGACGGCCACCGCGATGGCGATCGCAGTGTGTATCTTACGCTCGCCACGAGTATCCGAACGCCGTCCCCACCAGATCATGCCAACGGCGCCCACGACATAGGGCAGGGCTGCGACGAAGCCGGTCGCAAGGGCGGACAGGCCGAAGCCGGATATGATCTGCGGCAGAAAAAAGCTGACGCCGTAATTCGTGATGACTGCTCCGAAGCACACGAGACCGAGGGCCAGGACCCTGGGGCTTTTGAGAGTCGCGGCGATGCTGTGGTGGCCGCCGGCGTCCTCCTTGTTCTCGGCGTCCATGCGCGCCTGCAGCCAGTTGCGCTGGTCCGGCTCAAGCCATCCCGCTTCCGCGGGCCTGTCGGTCAGATACCAGAAGACAATCACCGACAGCACGATCGCGGGCACCGCTTCGATGACGAACAGCCATTGCCAGCCGGTAAATCCGAGCATGCCGTCCATTCCAAGAATTATCCCAGAGAGAGGAGCTCCAATCACTGTCGAGAGCGGAATGGCCACCATGAAATAGCTGGAGATGCGCCCACGATACCCGGCAGGGAACCAGAGAGACAGATAGAAGACGACCCCCGGGAAAAAGCCGGCTTCGGCAATGCCGAGCAAAGCCCGCAAGATGTAGAAACTGGTCTCGCCGGTCACGAATGCCATGGCGCCCGAGACCAGGCCCCAGGTCAGCATGATCCGCGCGATCCAGCGCCTCGCGCCCACCTTTTCCAGTATGATGTTGGAAGGCACCTCGAACAGGGTGTAGGTGATGAAGAATATCCCGGCGCCGAAACCATAGGCGGCTGCCGAGAGGCCGAGGTCAGCGTTCATTCTTATCGCGGCGAAACTGACATTGACGCGATCGAGATATGCGATGAGATACGCTGTGATCAGCAGCGGAACCAGGCGCCACGTCACACGCGCCATCGTGGCTTGTTCCTGTTCCATGCCTTCCTCCCGGTGTCGCACCGTTCATCCCGCCGGCTACGTGATCTTCGCGGAGTCAAGCCATGCCACCGCCAAGATCGCAGCGTTGGGCTTCTGCCCTGAAGCACGGCCAGCTTGTTTGAAGTGCCAGGGCGAATGCTTGCACGGCTATCTTGAGCGGACAATAAATCTTGCCGGTAATTTCAATGGATGAAAGGGCGCGAGCACAAGCGATCCCTGTCGCCACAAACGGCAAGCGCGGTTTGCTTTGATCCACATCCCTCAATCGCCGAACAGTTCGAAATCTGGTTCTGTTGCAACGTTTTGAATACCGGCACTGTGGCAAGGAGAGCCTCTGACATTTTCGGGGGATTGAATGTTCAAGGGCCGGCAGTTTGACCAATCGGTGATCCTGCTTTGCGTGCGCTGATACCTGGCCTACAGTCTCAGCCTGCGTGGTCTGGAAGAGATGACGGCCGAGCGGGGTATTGTCGTCGATCACACGACCATTCACCGCTGGACCATCCGTTACGCACAGCTATTGTTGGAGCGTTTCAACCGCGTTATCAACTTAACTCGGGTTCAGGGATTTGCGGCTTAGATCGATGGCATGAACACCGCGAACATCAGCTACAAGCGCCATCGTTTCCCGCCGCAGATCATGATTCCGAAGCTGCAGAGGCGATGCGAAACTTGGTCGACACCGTTACCGTTTCTCGAGATTCGTCGAGGCTCGGTGGAATTCAGGTGGAAATCGCAGGACGCCTCACCAAACTCCTCGGTGAGGCCGCTTTTCCCAACGGCGTCAAAGGAGTGTGGGGAAAGGTGGTAGCGGGAGAGGGACTTGAACCCCCGACCCCAGGATTATGATTCCCGTGCTCTAACCAACTGAGCTACCCCGCCAGGGCGGCGAAAGGCCCGAAATCCGCCTTAAATCGCAAGGCATTTCGAGGCGTTCGCCAAGGTCGCGCGGATATAAGGTTGGGAGGGTGAGCCTGTCAAGCTTCGAACCGCTCGGCCAGAGCGCTTATTCTCTCGGCTGAAAAGCTTTGCCGCGCCGATAATTGGTTGCAGCCGCCGGGGTTGAGTTCGAAGAGGCACGTCGCTATGTCTCGGCCACGAGTTTTTAGAGTTTGAGAACAGATGAAGCCGCGCATTGCAGTCCTCGGTTGCGGATACTGGGGCTCCAACCACATCCGCACCCTCAAGGCGCTCGGCGCGCTGCACGCGGTCTCCGATGCCAACCGTGCCCGTGCCGAAGGCTTTGCCAGCGAACAGGACTGCCTCGCGATCGAACCGGACCAGTTGTTCGTCCGCGATGACATCGACGCCATCGTCATGGCGCTGCCGCCGCAATTTCATGCCGAGATGGCGGTGCGCGCCACCGAAAGCGGCAAGGACGTGCTGGTGGAGAAGCCGATCGCGTTGACGGTTGCCGATGCCGAGCGCTCGGTGCAGGCGGCGAAGGACAAGGGCCGCGTCTTCATGGTCGGCCACGTCTTGCGCTTCCATCCCGCGTTCGAGACGCTGAAGGGGCTGATCGACAAGGGCGAGCTCGGCGAGGTCCGCTACATCCATTCGCACCGGCTCGGCCTCGGCAAATTCCACACCGAGAACGATGCTCTATGGGATCTGGCGCCGCATGACCTGTCGATGATCCTGGCCATCACCGGCACCGAGCCGATCGAGGTGCGCGGCGAAGGAGCGGCGCTGCTCGACAATCTCAGCGACTTCGCCCATCTGCACATGCGCTTTCCCAACGGCTTGCGCAGCCATCTCTTTGCCTCGCGGCTAAACCCTTACCGGGAGCGGCGGCTGACCGTGGTCGGCACCAAGGCGATGGCTGTCTTCGACGATGTCGAACCATGGGAGCGTAAGCTCGCCGTCTATCGCCACGCGGTCTGGCAGGATAGCGGCCAATGGGCATTCACCACCAATGAGCCCTCCTATGTCGCGGTTGGCCAAGGCATGCCGCTGACTCGCGAACTCGAGCACTTCATCCATTGCATCGAAACGCGGGCCGAACCGCGCACCAGCGGCGAGGAGGCAATCCGGGTGCTGCGCATCCTGACCGCAGGTACGGTCACGCACACCAAATCCAATCCCTGAAGAAGGCCGGGCCGCGTCGCGGCGGAGAGATCGTTGCCTACTCGGCGGGAACCTGCGCCGGTGACGCGGCAAGCCGGCTCAACATCGCCTCGGCCTCGGCGCCGCGCTCGGAGCGTTCGATGAAGCCGCCGCCGAACACGCGGGCCTCGTTGCCGTCGTCGGAATAGAGCACGCAAGCCTGTCCAGGCGCGATACCGGACTCGCCATCGGCCAATTCGACCGATGTGACGCCCGCCTCGTGACGCAGCATCGCCGGGCGTGGCGGCCTTGTCGAGCGGACCTTGGCGAACAGTTCCAGCCCGCCGGCGGGCATGTCGGCCAGCGCGCCGTCACCAAGCCAGTTCATGTTGCGCAGGTAGATCTTGTGCGTCTCCAGCGCCTCGCGCGGCCCGACCACGACACGGGCGCGCTCGGCGTCGAGATGGACGACATAGAGCGGCTCGCCGGAGGCCACGCCGATGCCGCGGCGCTGGCCGATCGTGTAGCGCAGAATGCCTTCGTGGCGGCCGAGCACCCGGCCGTCGATATGAACGATGTCACCCGGATTCGCGGCCGTCGGCTTCAGCTTGGCAATGATGTCGGAATATTTGCCCTGGGGCACGAAGCAGATGTCCTGGCTGTCCTGCTTGGCGGCTACCGTCAGGCCCATCTCCTCGGCAATGGCGCGAACCTGCGGCTTCGACAGGCCGCCGAGCGGAAAGCGTAGATAGTCGATCTGCGCCTGCGTGGTGGCGAAGAGGAAATAGCTCTGGTCGCGATCGGCGTCAACCGGCCTGTAGAGCGCGCGATGGGCGCCATTGGCGCCGGAGCGGATGTAGTGGCCTGTGGCCAGCGCATCGGCGCCGAGATCCTTGGCGGTCGCCAGCAGGTCGGCGAACTTCACCGTCTGGTTGCAGGAAACGCAAGGGATCGGCGTTTCGCCGGCGACATAGCTCTCGGCGAAAGGATCGATGACCGCCTTGCGGAAGCGCTCTTCGTAGTCGAGCACATAATGCGGAATGCCGAGCGTCTCGGAAACGCGGCGGGCGTCGTCGATATCCTGTCCGGCACAGCAGGAGCCGGCCCGGTGCGTCGCGGCGCCATGATCGTAAAGCTGCAAGGTGACGCCGACGACATCATAGCCTTCGCGCTTCAAGAGACCCGCGACGACGGACGAATCGACGCCGCCCGACATGGCGACGACGATACGGGTGTTTTCGGGACGTCCGGGGAGATCGAGGCTGTTCATGGTTCTTTCGTTCTGCGCGGCGCTTGCATGCCAATGACGCGAATATAGGTCAAGCTTGGCGGCTGCGCCAGCTTGGGGCACCGATCGGCGGGCGGCTGCCGGCCCGGTGCACATGCAGATTTTTCGACCGAATCCGGGGCTTCCCGGCAGATATTTCAAATGCTTGCGAAAAGGCTAACGCGGCGTTCATGATCATTACCTAGCTGTTAGGGTCTGCTTAGGCAATTTTTAAAGCTGTGGCGGTAACGTGGCGGGGATTGGGTCTTTGAGTTTTTTGTAGAGAGTACGATGACCGATCTGGTTAGACCGCGAGTCAAATATGTTATCGGGCCGGACGGCAGCCCTCTCACAATTGCCGATCTGCCGCCGACGAATACACGTCGCTGGGTTATCCGGCGCAAGGCGGAAGTGGTTGCGGCGGTGCGCGGCGGGCTTTTGAGCCTCGAGGAGGCATGCCAGCGCTACAAGCTGACCACCGAGGAGTTCCTGTCCTGGCAGGCCTCGATCGACGAATACGGCCTCGCCGGGCTGCGCACGACGCGCATCCAGCAATACCGGCACTGACGGTCGAGGATCTGCAAAAAGGCGCGAAGTTCGCGCCCTTTTGGTTTTTTAACAGCATCTGCATCCGTTTCAGACCGTCAGCACCACCTTGCCGACCGGCTTGCTGGCGAGGAAAGCGTGAGCGGCGCCGGCCTGTTCGAGCGGGAAGGTCTTTGCCACGTGCACGGTAAGCTTTCCCGCATCGACGAGCCTGCCAAGTTCCAGAAGGCCTTCGCGGTCGGGAACAACGGACATGCGTTCGACGCGGATGCTTCGAGCCTTGGCGTCCGCCCTGGTCTTGTCGCTGACGTCGAGCAGTGACACCAGCACGCCGCCGTCCCTGAGCACCTTCAACGATTGATGGGCGTGCTCGCCGCCCACCGTCTCGAGCACCAGGTCGATGTCCTTCGCCTTGTCGGTAAAATCATCCTTGGTGTAGTCGATGACTTCGTCGGCGCCGAGCTTGCGGACGAAATCCAACTTTTCCGTGCTGGCGGTGGCGGCAACCCAGGCGCCGCCCGCCTTGGCGACCTGCACCGCCAGATGGCCGACGCCGCCGGCCCCGGCATGGACCAGCACGCGTTGGCCGGCTTTCAGCGCGCCGTGACGCACGAGGCCTTGCCAGGCGGTGAGGCCGGCCAGCGGCAATGCGCCTGCCTGGATGTAATCGGCGTGCGCGGGCTTGCGCGCGATTTCATCGGCGGGCACGGCGGCCAGTTCAGCATAAGCTGCCGCCTGCTTTGGGAAACGCGGCATGCCGAACACCGCGTCACCTGGATTGAGGCCGCTGACACCAGGCCCCAGCGCCTCGACGGTTCCCGAAAGGTCCCAGCCGAGGATGAAGGGTGGTTCGCCGAGCAGCGGGTAATAGCCGGCGCGCACAGCGCCATCGACCGGATTGATGCCGGCCGCCTTGATGCGGACCAGCACTTCGCCGGCGTTGGGCGAGGGCGCCGGGCGCTCGGCGATGACGAGGACATCGGGTCCGCCGACGGAATTCTGGATAATGGCACGCATAAGATTTCTCCTGATTGACCGGCCCCACTATCATTTGGAGAGTAATAGTCTCTTGTCTAGTATGTACCTTTTTGATATATACTCTCCGTATGGATAGCGATCTCGACTCCCCCTTCGGCTATGATGCGTTCCGGCGGACCTGTCCTTCGCACACGGTGCTGGAGACGCTGGCCAGCAAGTGGGTCTACTTGGTTGTCTGTGCGCTGCGCAAAGGCCGGCAGCGTAATGGCGAGCTTGCCCGCAAGCTCGAAGGCGTCACGCCGAAGATGCTGACGCAGACGTTGCGCGTGCTCGAGCGCGACGGCCTAGTGCGGCGCGAGGTGTTTGCGGTCGTCCCGCCTCGGGTGGAATATGAGTTGACCGAACTTGGCCAGAGTCTGGCGGGATTGCTCAACCAGATCAGATCCTGGTCGGAACAACACGTTCCCGACATCAAGGAGGCCCGGGCGCGGGCTGCGGCCGTGAATGAAGGGGAGTGGGCCGCTTAGCGCTCGTTCAATGCGTTGCGCGCCCGCTTGGACGTGCTCAAAGACGCGTATATCGGGCGATTCAGCCGATCATCGCGCTGCGACCGCCTGTTTCGGCCTCGCGAATCTTGGTGTCGCGCGATTCGAGCATCTCCGCCTTGGAAAGCTCCGCTTCAGCTTCGCCGAGTAATGATTCGGCGGCGCTTCGCTGCTGGGCGAGGTCGCCTTGCGAATTTCTGAGGTTGTCGCGGCGCAAACGGGCCGCCTTGGCGAAGGTCGGATAGGCGAAATGATTGATGTCGGTGATACCGGCCTTCTTTTCCTCGGCGCTGATCTGAAGCTCCAGCTCGGCGGCCATGCGTTCGAATTCGGCGATCATCATGTCGAGCTGCAGCAGTTGCCGCCGCTTCTCATTCACCTGAAACTGTTTCAGCCGAACGAGGTTTTCACGTGACTTCATGATTCGGTACTCCCGGAAACGCACACCTGCACATATCGTCCAAACCACTTGGAAAGGCCCAAGCGCTGCCCGTGTCCACCGGCTTTCCCCGCCCTATGGGAAACAAAACCCTAAAGTTTTTTGCCGGCGGTAACCATTCGTTTACGGGCATTGTTAATCATACGGGTCAGGACTTAAGGCCGGGTAAAAATCCGGCGGGCGACATGGAAGCGATGTCGATGAGTCCCTGGAGTCACTTAGTCCAGGTTTTTAATGTGTTGCATTAGCGGTTTGGTCCTGTGATTCATTATTAAATTCAAGAGGGTGTAGAAAGTGGTTAAAAAATCTGGTACCGTCATCGACGCGGAATTAGGTTTTGTTAACCATTCCATGGCAGCCTCTGCACCAGGCAATCACTGCTCCGGTCCCGGACGGGTCGCAAGATGGTCCGGCAGCAGAAAAGGGGAATGAAATGCGTGTTCTGCTGATAGAAGATGACAGTGCAACCGCACAAAGCATCGAGCTGATGCTGAAATCGGAAAGCTTCAATGTCTATACGACCGACCTCGGCGAAGAGGGTGTCGATCTGGGCAAGCTCTACGACTACGACATCATCCTTCTCGACCTCAACCTGCCCGATATGTCCGGCTACGAGGTCTTGAGAACGCTTCGTCTTTCCAAGGTCAAGACGCCGATCCTCATCCTTTCCGGCATGGCCGGCATCGAGGACAAGGTGCGCGGCCTCGGCTTCGGCGCAGACGATTACATGACCAAGCCGTTCCACAAGGACGAGCTGGTGGCGCGCATCCATGCCATCGTGCGCCGTTCGAAGGGACATGCCCAATCGGTCATCACCACCGGCGACCTGGTGGTCAATCTCGATGCCAAGACCGTCGAAGTCGGCGGCCAGCGCGTGCACCTTACCGGCAAGGAATACCAGATGCTGGAGCTGCTCTCGCTGCGCAAGGGCACCACGCTCACCAAGGAAATGTTCCTTAACCACCTCTATGGCGGCATGGACGAGCCGGAACTGAAGATCATCGACGTCTTCATCTGCAAGCTGCGCAAGAAGCTCGATGCTGCGTCGGGCGGCCAGAATTATATCGAGACGGTCTGGGGCCGCGGCTATGTGCTGCGCGAACCGGAAGACATCCGCGTCAGCGCCTGAGCGACGGCCGATCGAGATTCCAGACAAAAACCCGGCGACAGCCGGGTTTTTGCGTCACAGACCAGTGGTAACCGTGATCCGATGGATCAGGCAGCGATCTTCAGGGTGCGAAAGCGCTCGAGTAGCTGCGGGCGGTTGAACGGCTTCAACAGATACCCTTGGGCGCCGGCGCGCTTGGCTCGCATGATCGAGGCGATGTCCAGTTCGACCAGCGAGATCAGGATCTGCGGCTTGGTCGGGCTTTCCATGGCGCGCACGCGCCGGATCAGGTCGACCGCCTGTACATCCGGCAGTGCACCGTCGACGACGATGATATCAGGCATATCGGCGGCGCACATCTCCAGCGCGTCAAGCCCGCTGGCGGCTTCGATGACCATCATGTCGGAACCGCCCAGGATGCGCTTCGCAACTTTCCTGATGACGCTAGAATCGTCGACGAACATGCAGCGCTTCATTTCCGGGTCCTCTTTGCCTTGTGGCAATCCGGTCGCGTCGGGTATCTGCGGCACAGCATAGGCCGATCTGGTAAAGAAGCCGAAAAGCCATTAGGTAAAATTTTTGCAAAGATGCCGGTTTGCAAGCTTTTTCTTACAGATGCTTTGGCTCGCGCTGTCAGGCGAAGTTCATCTTTCACCCGCAGGTCCATTCAACCAATATTACAGCGCTGAAATACTTTGCTGCTGGTTTGTGCGAATCTCAGGCCGCCGAAAGCACAATCTCTTCCGCGGTCGCATGGATCGATATGGTCATATTGGCCTCCCGCGCCAGAAGCAGCGTATAGTAAGGCTGCACCGAATGCGCATCGATCGGTTCGTCCGGCTTGTGGCCGGAATGCAGTTCGAGGAATTTCGGCGGCACCCGCAACATGGGGCCGCTCGCCGAAAGCGCGAAGCGAGGCTCGGTCTCGAGATTCTCCAGCGTCACCGAAAGCTTGCCGCCGCGTGGAATGGCGGCGTTGGCGACCAGGATCAGGTTAAGCAGCAGCTTGACCTTGTTCTTGGGCAACAGTGCACGGGTTCCATTCCAGGTGAGTTCCGGCTTCTCGTTCTTGAGGAAGGCGATAGCGACGGCTTCGGCATCGCCGGTGTCGATCAGCATGCCGGCGGAACCAGCCGCGCCGAAGGCGATGCGGGCGAACTGCAGGCGCGCCGAGGCGTTGCGGGCGCTCTGACGGATCAGCTTCATGGCGTCCTCGTCGGCTCCGCCTTCATCGAGCAGTTCAAGCCCGTTGTTGATCGCGCCGACAGGCGAGATGATGTCGTGGCAGACCCGGCTGCACAAAAGTGCCGCCAGATCGGGTGCGGAAAGGGTGAAAAGATCGGACATCGGCGAAAATCCCTGCAAAATCCCATAAATCATGGCCGCGCGATCGATCGTCGCCTGCCCACACGAATCACGCTCTCTTCCCTGGCTTTCTGAATACACAGCGCCCGTGCGTGCAGCAACAAACCCAAAATCGCCGTTGGGGCCTATGGCGCGTTCACGCAGGCTGCTTGCCTGTATGAACGACCCCAACAGCCTTCGAACCGCCATCTTCATGTGCGAGTTTAATGGTTGAAAAAGGATTACGGCATAGTTTGCCCCTAACAGCCATCCTTAACGGCCGCCTAAAGAGCCGTACGGGTGCGAGGCGTCGGCGAAAGTGCTCCCTGACGGAGATTGGAAGCATGTTTTCCCGATTCTACGGCCGGAGTTTTTTCCGTGTCCTCTCAATGGCGATCACGCTCATGGGCGTTCTCGTCTTCTCGACATCGGCCCTGCGGGCCCAGGAGTATACCGCTCAGGAGATTGTCGATTCCGGTCACAAGTTCTTCGGCGCGACATCGGGCGGCCTTGCCACAGTCGTGGAGAAGATTTTTGCTTCCTATGGCTTGCCCAATGGCTATCTGCTTGGCGAGGAGGGATCCGGCGCGCTCATCGGCGGCCTGACCTATGGCGAAGGCACGCTCTACACCAAGAATGCCGGCGACCATAAAGTGTTCTGGCAAGGCCCGTCGCTCGGCTGGGATTTCGGCGGCGAGGGGTCGCGGGTGATGATGCTCGTCTATAATCTCGATGACGTCGGCAATCTCTACAACCGTTATGGCGGCGTCGCCGGTTCGGCCTATGTGGTGGCGGGCGTCGGATTCAACGTGCTGAAGAACAACAATGTGCTGCTGGTGCCGATCCGCACCGGCGTCGGCGCCCGGCTTGGCGTCAATCTCGGCTACCTGAAGCTTACCGAACGGGCGACGTGGAATCCGTTCTGACCCGAGCTCACGACCGGAATGTTGCATACGCTTTCGATGAGAATCCAGATCCGATGACCCACATGCGCCGCGGCGAGCCCTTGCCGCAGCGCCGGATTTCCGTCATGCCAACAGAGTAACGGTCAAAGGTCGCGACCGGCTTTTGATCCTCGCATTGTTGCATGTCGGCGCGCGATAACGGATAGTCACTTGGTTCAGTCGGTCCTGTTCTTTGCTCTCGGCTTTCTCTGCGCCGGCTTTCTGGCGCTGATGGTGGCTCCGGCCATCTGGCGGCGGGCGGTCGCCCTGACGCGCAAACGCATCGAAGCCTCGATCCCGCTGACGCAAGCCGAAATCGGGGCCGACAAGGACCGGATCCGGGCGGAATTCGCCATGGCGACGCGCCGCCTCGAGATGAACGTCAAGGCGCTGCGCGAGAAGTCGACCGAGCAGCTCATCGAGATCAATCGCGGCCGCGAGGCCCTGAAGGGGCTGGCGGTGGAGCGCATGGACAAGAACCAGGTGCTCGATGAACTGGCCGCCAAGAACGCGGCGCTGCACGAGCGCGAGGATGAACTGCACCGGCTGTCCGAGCGGCTCAAGGAGACCGAACGCAAACTGGAGAAACGCGCGCTTGAGCTTGAGAAGCTGGAACGCATGTATGACGACGCCAGCTTCTCCTCCAGCAGCCGTCAGATCGAACTCGTGGCGCGCGAATCCGAGTTGCAGAAGCTAGCCAGCGATATCGCGCTGCTGCGCGGCCAGCGCAAGGAGGCGGACAGGCGCAACCAGGAGATCGCGGCCGAAAGCAAGGCCGCGCGTGAGGCGCTGAAGGCCGAGAGGAAAAAAACCGCCGAACTGGACAAGAAAGTCGAGCGGCTGCTCGCCACGCTTGCCGACCGAGAGGAGAAGCTCGAACGCCGCGAGAAAGATCTGGCGCGGCAGCGCGAAAAAGCGAAGGCCGAGGACGGCGCGTCGGCCTTGCGGTTGATCGGCGGGCAGGTACAGGCGGACAGGCGCGACGACGTCGAAAAGGCGATCGCCAGGCTCGACGCCGACCGTGAGCGACTGGAGGCCAGACTTACGGCACTGGCACGCGAGAACAAGCGGCTGAAGGCGGATCTGTCCGCCGCCGAGGCCGCCAGCCCGCAGGGCGATACACGCCACGCAAGTTCCATGTTGCGCGAACAGATGAATGACCTGGCGGCGGAGGTCGTCAACTTGACAGCCAAGCTCGAAGGGCCGGGGTCGCCGATCGCCAAGGCGCTAGAGGCGCCGCAGGATGCGCGTCCGAACAGCGGCGGCCGCAGCCTTGCCGACCGCGTGCGGGCGTTACAGAAGGCGGCTGCGGCAGATTGAATTCAGGCACCGCCGGCGCAGAAATGATGCAGGGCGATGGCGGACGCCGCCGCTACGTTCAGGCTGTCGAAGCCTTCCGACATCTTGATCCGAACAGTATTGAGACGGGCGAGCAGGCTTTCGGGCAGACCTTGGCCCTCAGTCCCGAGGTAGAGTGCCAGGCGTTCGGCCGGCTTTGCATCGCGTATGTCTGATGTCCCGCGTGGCGACAGCGCAAATTGGGTAAAGCCACGCCGGTCGAGCGTCGCGGCGAACCGCGCGGTGTCGCTGAACGAGGCGAACGGAACCTTCAAGGCCGCGCCGACCGAAACGCGGATCGCCTTGCGATAGAGCGGATCGCAGCAGGTCGCATCCAAAAGGATCGCGTTGGCGCCGAACGCGGCGGCGTTGCGGAAAATCGAGCCCATGTTGTCATGGTTGGCGATGCCCACGAGCACCACGATCAATGCTTGGGCAGGCAAGCCGTCCAGCAGGGCCTCGGCCGGCTGGGGCGCCTCCTTGCGACCAATGGCAAGAATGCCGCGATGCATGTGAAACCCGGCAATGGCATCCATCACAGCTCCGGCGGCGACATAGACCGGCAGGTCAGGAGATGCCTTGTGCAGGATTTCTTCGAGGCCGGCCAACCGGTTCTCCAGAACCAGCACCGATTCGGCGCGGAAGCGCGCGGCCGACAGCAGCATGTCGAGCACGACCTTGCCCTCGGCAATGAAGCGGCCCTGTCGACCGGCGAGGTCACGCTCGCGGATGTCGAGATAGGCGGCGACGCGCAGGTCCCGCGGATCGTCGATGTGGACAAGGATCATCTGAGCCTCGGCTGACAATCGGAATCGGTTGCCAAGAACACGATGCGCGGATGCAGTGTCAAAGTGTATTTTGCGCGCCCAGGATGGACGCACATTGCCGAAGGCCGCCGGTGGCGTAAACGTTTACGCGACCAGCCGTTCAAGTTCCGGCGCGGCGCAGCCTTTGTGCCATCTGGGACAGATCATCCTTGCCGCTGCCGAAAATGCCGTCGAGCGTGGCAAGCAGTTCGCGCACAGCGTCGGATTTGCAGGAGTAGTAGATCATCTGGCGGTCGCGGCGGGTGTCCACAAGGTCCAGCGCCCGCAACTTTGCCAAATGCTGCGACAGGGCGGACTGGCTGAGCATCACCTTCTCGGCGATGGCTCCGACCGACATTTCACCGTCGATGAGATAACTCATGATCAAGAGCCGTTTTTCGTTGCCCATCAGCATCAGAAATTCGGCCGCCGATCCGGCGTTGGCGATTAGCTTTGTCGAGATCATCGATCCCCCATGCTCTTTGCTCATCGAGGCACCATGGGGGCAATGGTGCCTGAATCCATAAATTCAGTTGTGAATGGTCGCCACGAGTCAGCGCCACAGCCAAAGGGTAGAACATTTCGTTCAAATCTCAAGCGTTGCTTTTGATCAAACGTAATTTAAGTGCGGTTATTTGCCGACGTCGCCGCCCGGCCGCTCTTGGCCATATCGACCAAGAGGTGCCTCAACTCGTGCGCCGTGACCAAGGGCCGCGGAAAGAAGACCCTGCTGGCATCGTCGCCGGACGCCAGATCCATGCCGTCGGCGTCGAATCCGGCGATGATCCAGCCGTCACCGGATGCCCTGGCAAAATGACGCGCGTAGAGGGCGACGGCATCGACATGGTCCGCATTCATGTGGTCGATCGCGGATTGCTCGCTGGATGCCAGTTCCTCGACGATCGGCCCGTCGGTGATGAGATCGGTGCGATCGAGCAGGTAGGCCTTGCCGAAGCCGCCGTTCAGGCTGGCGCGCTGCGGTTCGAGACGAAAGATCGAGAAGTCGCCGAGGCCGGCATAGAGGCTGGCCTTCGGGTTGTGGTTGAGATAGCGGCGTTCGGCGCGTGCATGCGCGTCCGATCCGCGCTCGATCCGCGCTGCCCGGCAGATCAGCGTCAACCGGGGATGCGCGAGCGGGTCGCCCTTGCCCGGCTCGCCGAGCAGCAGCGAACAGCGCGGGTCCGCAAGGATGGCGGGCGTATGGGCCGAAAGCTCCGACACCAGGATCAGCGGCGTGCCGTCGATGTCGGTGGCGACACCGACCCGGCTGGCCAGCGGCGAACCCGTTTGCGGCTCCAGCACCGCTAGGGCGCCGAAGCGGGCACAGCGCATGAGCGTCTTGGCCAGCCGGATCGCCTCGGCGTCGGTCTCGCGGATCACGTCCTTCGTTCGATCGGCCAAATGCTCGCCCTGCTAAGTTGATTTATCCATTCCACTTATCAGACGATGGCGCCAGGCTGGCAAGTGCTACTTCGGAGCCATGCGAATGGCACCATCGAGACGAATGGTCTCGCCGTTGAGCATCTGGTTCTCGATGATGTGCAAGGCAAGGGCCGCATATTCCGACGGCTCGCCGAGGCGCGAGGGGAAGGGCACTGCGGCGCCCAGCGAATCCTGCACCTCCTGCGGCATGCCGGCCATCATCGGCGTCCTGAATATGCCGGGTGCGATGGTGCAGACCCGGATGCCGGAACGGGCAAGATCGCGCGCCACCGGCAGCGTCATGCCGACGACCCCGCCCTTTGATGCCGAATAGGCGGCCTGGCCGATCTGGCCGTCATAGGCGGCGACGGATGCGGTGTTGACGACGACGCCGCGCTCGCCGCCCTGCAGCGGCTCGAGCTTTGCGGCGCGGTCGGCGACGAGGCGGATCATGTTGAAAGTGCCGATCAGATTGACTTCGATCACCTTGCGGTACTGATCGAGAGGATGGGGACCATCCTTGCCGATCGTCTTCACCCCGATGGCAATGCCGGCGCAATTGACCAGGATGCGCGGTTCGCCAAGCCTGGCCGTGACCTCGGCAAGCGCGGCAACACCGCTGTCGGCGCTGCCGACATCGCATTGGACAGCGATGCCGCCGATCTCCGCCGCCACCTTGGCCGCCCGATCGTAACCGACATCCAAGATGGCGACGCGGGCGCCCCTGGCGGCCAGCGCGCGCGCCGTCGCCTCGCCAAGGCCGGAGCCGCCGCCGGTAACAACCGCGACCTCGCCGTTCGGATTCATGGCGTCATCCTTTCACATGAGAGTCAGGCGTGGATCAGGCGCGCAATCGGCGGGAATGGTCAAGCCATCGCGGCGAAGTGCTCGGCGACCCTGGCCTGGTCGGCATGGCAGACCTCGCCCGTGAGCCTTGCAACCGCGCCCGGCATGATCTCGTGCGACAGCAGCCTGTCGAGATCGACGGGACGTGGCATCGATATCTGGCCGCGCGGGATCCGCTTGAAGCCGAGCGGTCCATAATAAGGCTCGTCGCCGACCAGCATGACGGCGGGCGCGCGGGCCTTGGCGGCAGCTTCCAGCGCGATCGCCACCAGCCGGCGGCCGATGCCGAGATTCTTGAAGGCCGGCCGCACCGCGAGCGGCCCGAGCATCAGCGCGCGTCCGGCGCCTGCGGCGATGCGGGTCATGCGAACCGATGCTACCACGAGATCGCCGTCCACGGCCACGAAGGACAGCGCGCGTTCATGCCCGCCGGCCTCGCGGATCTTGTAGGCGGCCAGCACAAAACGGCCGGGCCCGAAGGCTTCGTCATTGATGGCTTCGATCTGAGGGTCATGCGCCGGAGTTTCCGGCAGGTATTCTACGTCGGCAAGGCTCATGGTCTTTGCATCCGGTACAGGAGGAAAGGTTTGCTGCAAACGGCAGCATTCGCCAATCAGCGCTTTATCAAGCGTGGGCGCCCTTTCGTCGTCGGTCGAACCGGATCAAAGCAAAATCGAACATGCGGAGTGTCCGCTAGCATCAATTTCCCGCCGCTGCAATCGGCGGTTTGCAAGTAGAGAGCAACGGGCGCCGCGACGTGCTTGACGATCTGTTCAGCGCCCGATGATTCCACGCAACGGCTTGAAGCCCTACATCATGTCTCAGACAGGAAAGGACAAGCGATGGGATTGCTGGTCGAAGGTAAATGGCAGGACCGCTGGTACGACACCAAAGGCAGCGGCGGCAAATTCGTGCGGGCGCAGTCGCAATGGCGCGACTGGATCACTCGTGACGGGGCGCCTGCCGAAGGCCGCGGCCGCGGCTTCAAGGCGGAGCCCGGTCGCTATCACCTCTATGTCTCGCTTGCCTGCCCCTGGGCGCACCGAACGCTGATCTTCCGAGCGCTGAAGAAGCTTGAAGGCATCATCTCCGTGTCCGTCGTCCATCATTTCATGGGCGCCGATGGCTGGACGTTCCTGGCGCAGGACGGAGCCACAGGTGACACGCTCTACGGCCTGGATTTCCTGCACCAGATCTACACCAGAGCCGACCCCAACTATTCCGGCCGGGTTACAGTACCGGTGCTATGGGATAAAAAGGATGAGACCATCGTCTCCAACGAATCCTCTGAAATCATCCGGATGCTGAATTCAGCTTTCGATGCTTGGGGTGACCCCAATCTCGACTTCTATCCGCAGGCGCTACGCGGCGAGATCGACGCGGTCAATGCGCTGGTTTATCCCGCCATCAACAACGGTGTCTATCGCGCTGGCTTCGCCACCACGCAGGCCGCCTACGAGCAAGCGTTCGGGGAGTTGTTCGCCGCGCTCGACACGCTGGAGCATCGGCTGTCGAACCAGCGCTATCTCGTCGGCGGGCGGATCACCGAAGCCGACTGGCGGCTGTTCACCACGCTGGTGCGCTTCGATCCGGTCTATGTCGGCCATTTCAAATGCAATCGGCGCCGCATCGCCGACTATCCGAACCTATCGAACTATCTACGCGATCTTTACCAGGTGCCGGGCGTAGCCGGCACGGTGAACCTCAATCATATCAAGTCGCACTATTACGGCAGCCACGAAATGATCAACCCGACGCGCATCGTGCCTGTGGGACCGGAACTTGATTACGGCGCGCGGCATGACAGGGCACGGTTCGCCAAGGCGGCTGCCTGAACTACCAGTAGGGTGACGGCGGCTTCCCGCCCAAAACCTCGGCGATGCGCCGGAGCGTTGCCGGCGTCGTGCCCTGCGGCAAACGGTCGAGGGGAAAGAAACCGGCCTCGGCGATCTCGCGGTCCGGCAGTTTCGGGGCCGTCTGGCTGAATTTTTCGATCAAATACAAGCCGACATGGTCGCGGCGGCTGGCGCGGCGGTTGAAATGCATCGAGCGCAGCACCGGCGGAGCGGTCAGCGTGATATTGCCCTCTTCCGCCAGTTCGCGCGTCAGCGCTTCGGCCATCGTCTCGCCGATCTCGACTCCGCCACCGGGAAGCTGCCAGCCCGGCACATAGGTGTGGCGGATGAGGAAGAGGGAGTTGGATGCCGTTTCGTGGATGAGCCCGCGCACGCCAAGCGTCATTGGCCGCCGCAGCACGAAGTAGAGATGGAACAGCCTGGCTCGCAGTCCCGGCCAGCCGGTCTGGCGCAAAGTGCTCTCGGGATCGGTCGTCATCAGTCGCGAAACCGTGGGTGGAAAGCCGCGTGCGCGTCGCCTATGAAGGAGAAATGTTCAGGCTCGCGCATATTTCCGATATCCATTTGGGGCCACTCCCTGAAGTAACCTATCGCGATCTCGCCTCCAAGCGGGTGCTGGGCTACGTCAACTGGCAGCGCAACCGCCGCCGGCACATGCACGATGCCGTCATCGACACCATCGTGGCCGATATCAAGGCCAGCGCGCCCGATCACCTCGCGGTCACCGGGGACCTCGTCAACCTGGCACTCGACGGCGAGATCGAGATGGCCAAGCACTGGCTGGAGACGCTCGGCTCGCCGCATGACGTGTCGGTAGTCCCGGGAAATCATGACGCCTATGTGCCTGGCGCCTTCGACAAGGTGTGCCGGTCCTGGGCGGCATGGATGACGGGCGACGGCGTCAACAGTCCGGTCGATCGCAATTCGTTTCCCTATCTGCGCGTGCGCGGCAATGTCGCGTTGATCGGCATCACCACGGCGCGCGCCACGGCACCCTTTATGGCCAATGGCTTCTTCATGGAAGGCCAGGCCGAGCGGCTGCGCAAAATGCTTGATGCGACGGCGAAGCAAGGATTGTTCCGTGCGATCATGATCCATCATCCGCCGGTGCGGGGCGCCGTCCCGCAGCACAAGCGGCTGTTCGGCATCGCCCGCTTCCATAAAATCATTCGCCGGCACGGTGCCGAGCTCGTCCTGCATGGCCATTCACATCTGCCGTCGCTGTTTCAGATCGGCCCGCGCGACGCCAAGGTCCCGGTGGTCGGCGTCGCCGCGGCCGGCCAGGCCCCCGGCGGCAAGGCTCCGGCGGCGCAGTACAATCTGTTCGACATAGACGGTGAAAAAGGCGATTGGCGCATCCGCCTGACGCGGCGCGGCTTGACCGGGCCGGCGATACCGCCTTCGGATATGCAGACGCTGGAGCTCGGGGCGCAACCGGCTATGGCCGCAAGCTGAGCCCCAGCGCCACGATACGGTCCCAGAACAGCACGATCGAAACCGCCAGTCCCACCAGCGCGCCTGCGGCGATCAGGCCAAGACCGGACAGGACGGCCGACCAGCCCTTGTTGCGCGGCGGCGATCGCAAAGGAGGCTCGGCTTCCGGCACCACGTGCCGCTTCATGCCGGGAACGGCAGCCTCGACGCCACCTTCCATCATTCTCTGGCGTTCGACGATCCGCTCGGCGACATAGCGCGTCACGGAATCGGCAACCGGCTTCATGTCGCTCGATTCAGCCAGCACCACGCGACCGATGCGGGTGTCCTTCAGAAACCTGTAGGTGCGGCGGTCGCGCCCCATGGCGACATGGCTGACGGCGTCGATCCACAGGCGCGGCTGCAGGCCGGACGAGACGACGAAGTCGAAACTGTCCATGTCGGCGGGAACGTCGGCAAAAACGGGCGCGAGTTCTGCGGCAAGAAGGTCGAGCCGCATGCGATGTGCCTCGCGCATGTCGACGACGACGTCGTCGCGATCGGCAAAGGCATTCTTTACATCGCGAATGGCATCGGACAATTTTCTCGACGGGTCGATGATCTTTTCGCCTGCATCCTTCATGGGCGTGGCCTCGCGGGTTTGGTTAACATGGAGTTAACACAGCCGCCGGCAAAATGCACTGGCGAGATCAAGGCATCCGGGCACCGGCGCAGGCGGCGCATACCGCGAAGAAGTCAGCTGGCCGCGGCGGACAGTTTCACCCGATGCGGCCCGACGCGGCGATTGCTGTTGCGGCGAATGATTTCGGCGATCAGGTCGGGCGCTTCCTCGGCCAGCATATGGCCGGCCTCCAGCACATGGTGCACATGGAAGCGCTCCGGCGGGTCATCCACCTGGGTAAAGGGTAGAACGGCGTCGTCCGATCCCCACGCCACCATCACCGGCATGTTCAGCGCATCGAGCCGCTCGCGTGGGATGACGCCCTGTCGATCGCCCCTGGTCATGGCGGCCGCGATCTCGACGAGCTTTTCCGTTTGTCCGGGGCGGTCGCGCATTTCGCACAGCAATTCGGCCATGCGACGCGAGGGCGCGGCTCGAGGGCCCGACATTGCGGCGAGGCAGGCCTGGACTTCGGCCAGGTCCTGTGCGCGGGCAAAGCGGCGCAACAAGGGCCCATTGATTTCGGGGCCAAAACCGCCCGGCGCCAGAAGCGTCAGCGAGGCGACTTTTGCCGGCTCCGCCAACGCCATCAGCGCTGCAACCGCTCCGCCCATCGAATGGCCGACGAGGTGGACGCGCTTGATCGCGCGTGCGGAGAGGTCGGCAAGGATGGCGTTTGCCGCGATCTTGGCCGGTCCAGCCGACGGAAAGTCGAGCGACAGGCCGTGTCCCGGCAGATCATAGGCCAATGTGCGTACGGAAGGTGGCAGCAAGGAGATCACCTCGCGCCAGACATCGTGGCTGCCGCCAAAACCATGCAGCAGGACGATGGTCTTCGAACCAACACCTCGTTCGTCGGCATAAAGTGATGAAGTCATGAAAGGTTGAGGCTTTATTCAAGAAGGCGCGATGGAAATGTGGCTGAATTGCTCCTAGTCCAGAGCATTCGCCAGTAAAATTTTCGCGATTAGGCGATTGGCCGAACAGCGAGCCGGCTGCTGGCGGATGCCGCTCCCAAAAGCGACCTCGATTTGGGCGAACGACACGCGAGACAAGAGACCTAAGGCGTGTCGCATGAATCCGTTTCGACGCGAAACGCTTTTAGGGGTCTTTCAGGATTCGATGGAATCGCCGTCTGCTTGAAGTCTTTGCCTTTTACGCAACTCCGGAAGGGAAACCGGCACTCGCTGCCCTGGAATGGCTCTAGCTCGCGTTGAAGAGCCCGGCGGCACGCAAGGCGTCGACGAGCCGCTCGGTCAGATCGGCGGGATATTTTCTGTCGATGAAGGTTGCGCGCGGATTGGCGGCGAATTTCGGAAACTCGGTTATCAGCTCATCAAGCAGCCTGCGTGCCTGTTTGTCTCGACCACTGATCTTGGCGCCGATCAGACGGGCGGCGAGATAGTGCGATTTCGCCGCAGTGGTTCTCAGAGCGCTGCTGGCTATCGCTGCCTTGCTGGTATCGCCCAGCATTAATTCTCCGGCGAAAAGCCCAAAGTCCCACCAGGTCGGGTGGCCGCTCGAGGCATCCACGGCGTGCGCCAGAAGAGGTGTTCCTTCGGCGTACCGGCCGGCGAAAACCAGCCCGTAGCCATAGGCGGCGGCCATGGCGAGATCGTAGGGGTTGAGATCATGGGCCTTGCGCATCCATCGCAGGGCCTCGTCGGCGTTGCCGAGGCGTGAATTGATGTAGCCGTAGGAGCGATGTGCGTACGGGCTGGTCGGCCCCATCTGCACGGCGCGATGGGCAAACGTCATCGCCTTCTCGATCGTTGCGTCCGGTGGGTAGGCATAGTGGTCGGTCACGGCCTCCAAATGCAATGAGGCGAGTTCCGAATAAACCAGCGACGATTTCGCGCCACTGTTGGCAAGGGCTTCGAGGCAACGATAGGCCGTCTCGTGAGTCCTGGCGTTCTGGTCGAGATAGTATTTGTCGTTAAGCAGCAGGCACTGCGTCAGGCCGGTCTCCGCGCCGGACTGCTCAATGTAATTGTAGATGGTGCCAGAAGCGGGAAGTGCCGCGCTGAGAATGCCGGATATGCGATCCTCGACCACGGTTGGCGCACTGTCGGCGGCGGTCAGGTTGCGCGACAACAGCACCCGTCCGGACGCCAAGCTTTGCAGTTCGATTGTAACGTCGCCCGCGTCTGGTCCAGGCAGGATATCGAAAATGAAACTCGTCGCATCGGCGACCGGATCGGCCTTGTTGACGGTGTTGCGACCGATGAAGTCGATCGTATCAAAGCCGCTCAGGCCGGCACGCAGCGATGCGGCGACGCGACTGGCGTTGGGAGTGTTGGACTTGAGGGCGATGTAGACGAGCGGCAGCGCTTCGACCATGGGCGACGGCGTGATGCTGCCGGTTTCGCCGGCGGTCTCCAACGTTGCTGGGATGTCGCCTCCCGCCAGCAAGGCACCGCCGCCCTGGCGCAGGATCAGAACGCCCAACATGGCGATAACCACGGCGATCGCCATCCAGAAGAACCTGAGATGGCGTGTCACAGAGAGGCCCGCCGCAGGAACCTGGCCGAGCAAGGCCGCCATGGGTGCGGCGTCACCCGCGGCACCGGACTGTTCGGGCAGGGTGGCTGTCGGCTCTGCCTGACTGACGGTTTCCGCTGCTTGCGGCAAGCGGATCGCATTGAGTTCGTAGGCCGGGACGTAGCCGCCGCGCGGAATGGCTATGCGGACCGGCTCGGCAATGCCTTCATTGGCGAAATAATGTTGCAGCAACTCACGCAGCCGGCCCGCCTGCACCCGCACGACGGCATCGGTGGACGAATCGAAATCGCCGTCCTTGCCGAAAACATCCATGGCGATGGAAAAGCCCTTGAGTCTGTCGGCTTCCCCGGCCTGCTCGCGCTCGACGAGATAGCGAAGCAGTTTGCGCGCGCGTTCGGATCTTCCGAACGTTTCGCTGGCAAGCAGTCGCTCCAGTGTATCGCGCACTGCGGGGGCGGCAGGCGTGGCATGCTGCAAGTGTCGATCCTCTCGAAGTCGGCACAGGTTGAGGCGCGATCATATCGTTACCGCACCACCGTACAAGCATACACATATTATGCGATCGCGTACCACACCGGATAATTTCCCGGTGGTTAATGACACAGAGGTCGGGACCAATCGCCAGATGACGATGGTCCCGATGTCGTTCCGGGCCTGTATCAACCGGCTCTTTTGCCGATAATCCGGTTGGCGGCGGACACCACGGCCTCCAGCGAGGCAGCGACGATATTGGTGTTGATGCCGGCGCCGAAGAGCTTGCCGTCGGGATATTCCATCTCGACGTAGGAAATTGCCGAGGCGTTCGAACCGCGCTGCATCGAGTGCTCGGAATAGTCGAGCACCGACATATCGACGCCGACATGGCGCGACAGCGCATCGACGAAGCCGTCGATCGGGCCTGTGCCTGTGCCTGATATCGTCATCTCCTTGCCGTTGTCGAGAATGACCGCCTCGACAACGCGTCGGCCCTTTACCTCGGTGTCCGGATAGGTGTGGTGATCGAGGAATTTCAGCCTGGCGCCCGGCTGGTCGACATAGGTATCGAGGAAGCGCTCATAGATGCGCCTGGCCGGCACTTCCTTGCCTTCGGCATCGGTGATCGCCTGGATTGCCTGGCTGAACTCGATCTGCAGGTTGCGCGGCAGGTTGAGCCCGTAATCCGCCTGCAGCACATAGGCGATGCCGCCCTTGCCGGACTGCGAGTTGATGCGGATGATGGCTTCGTAGCTGCGGCCGACGTCGGCCGGGTCGATCGGCAGATAGGGAACCTCCCACACTGGCGTGTTGGCCTTCTTCAGCGCCTTCATACCCTTGTTGATGGCATCCTGGTGCGAGCCGGAAAAGGCGGTGTAGACGAGTTCGCCCACATAGGGATGGCGCTCGGGAATCTTCAGCTGGTTCGAATATTCGTAGACATCCTTCATCCGGTTGATATCGGAGCAGTCCAGCTCCGGATCGACGCCTTGCGTGTACATGTTGAGCGCCAGCGTGACGATGTCGACATTGCCGGTGCGCTCGCCATTGCCGAACAGCGTGCCTTCGACGCGATCGGCTCCGGCCATCAGGCCGAGCTCGGTGGTGGCGATGCCGGTGCCACGGTCATTATGCGGGTGCAGCGAAATGATCAGGTTCTCGCGTCTGTCGAGATTGCGGCACATCCACTCGATGCGGTCGGCATAGATATTGGGCGTCGACATCTCGACGGTCGACGGCAGGTTGATGATGAGCTTGTTGTCAGGCGTCGGCTTCACGATCTCGGTGACCGCGTTGCAGATCTCCAGCGCCACTTCGAGCTCGGTGCCGGTGAAGCTTTCGGGCGAATATTCGAAACGGTAGCCGCCGCCGGCATTGGCTGCCATGTCGGTGATCATCTTGGCGGCATCGGTGGCGATCCGCTTGATGCCGGCGACGTCCTTCTCGAAGACGACGCGGCGCTGCAGCTCGCTGGTCGAATTGTAGAAATGCACGATCGGGTTGGTGGCGCCTCTGAGCGCTTCGAAGGTGCGGGTGATCAGTTCGGGCCGGCACTGCACCAGAACCTGAAGCGAAACGTCGGCCGGTACGCTGCCCTCTTCGATACACCAGCGGGCGAAGTCGAAATCGGTCTGCGAGGCCGAAGGGAAGCCGATCTCGATCTCCTTGAAACCCATGTCGAGCAGCAGCGCGAACATGCGCGCCTTGCGTTCGTGGCCCATCGGGTCGATCAGCGCCTGGTTGCCGTCACGCAGGTCGACCGAGCACCAGATGGGCGCCTTGTCGATCACTTTCGAGGGCCAGGTCCGGTCGGTGAGGCCGACGATTGGGTAGGGTTGGTACTTGCGGGCGGCATCCGGCATGCCGCCGTTCTGCTGGCCCGCCGGGGCCTCGCTTACGCGGATTTCTTCTCGTGCGTTCATCGTCGTTTCTCCCGGCGACCCTCGAATCCGCCTTCAGACGGATGGGTGGCGAGTGGCGCCTTTTACCAGTTTTTCGTTCGCTTGATGTGACTGCCAAGGAGCATGCGCTTGCGCGGCGGCTCGACCGCCGGGCGCTCCTTCAGCGAACCCGGCGATCGCCGATAAGGCCGAGAAGAAGCAGCGTCGAGGCAAGCGCGCGCACGGTCTCGCCGGCAAAGCCGGTCTGACGGGAAGCGGTGGTGGCGCGCGTGTTCATGGCGGTTTCATACAGGAGCGGCCAGCCGGAGGCAAGCAGTACCGAGAGCCATGCCGACAGCCGGGAGCGTGCCGGACCATGTCCCGCCTGACGGTATATAATATGACTTATGTATTCAAGTTTCTGTGGAAACTTCGGAACGTCTATGGCATGCCGCTGCCGGCGCGGCCGTCTTGCGGCCTATTGCTTCAAACCGTTTCGAAGGACGCGAACGATGGACCAACTGCGAGCGCAAACCCGGATCAGCAATGCGGCGATCAGGTCGGTGATGGACCGGCTGCGCACCGAGCACAGCGAATTCGAGGTCGAGACCGGTGTTGCCGATCGATGGGAACTTCGCCTGTACTACGGTTCGCTGAGCGCGGCACTCGAGGGCGACTCCATGCTGATCCGCGTCTCGGCTATAGACGAAACCTGCCTCTCCTACATGAAGATGACGGTCGCCGGCCACGTCGCGCAGCATCTCGGAACGACGAGCGGACTGCGCTGGCAAGGCGATGGCCGCGACACCGGCACTCCGATCTTCTTCCGCGAAATCACGGTGGTCTCCTCAACGCGGATTTCTCCGCACATGCAGCGCTTGCGCTTTGCAGGCGATGATCTTGGGCGGTTTACCCATGGCGGCCTGCACATCCGGCTGCTGCTGCCGCCGCGAGGCAGGCCGCCCGTTTGGCCCTCGATGGGCGCCGACGGCCTGCTTGTGTGGCCTGCCGGTGAGGATGCGCTCACCGTGCGCATCTACACGATCCGGGCGGTGGATCCGACTAGCGGTTGGCTCGATGTCGACTTCGTGCTGCACCCCGGCCATGACACGCCCGCCGCCACATTCGCGCAGAACGCGGTGGCGGGAGACGTCATCGGCATGGTCGGACCAAGCGGCGGCGAGACGCCGACGGCGCAAACCCTGCTGCTGGTCGGCGACGACACCGCGCTGCCGGCAATTGGCCGGATTCTGGAGGAACTGCGGCCGTCAACCCGCGTCGAGGCGCTCATAGAGGTCGACGGCCCGGACGACCGCATCGCGCTGGCGCAAGGCGACAACATCGACATCACCTGGCTTTACCGGCACGACCGCCCGGCCGGCACCGCCGGCCTGCTGACGGCCGCCCTGCGCGAGCGCAGCCACATGACGCTTGCCGATAGCCTCTACGTCTGGGCCGGATGCGAGTTCACCGACTTCCGGGAGATCCGCAAGATCGTGCGCAAGGAGTGGGGCCTGGGCCGCGATCGGCACCTGGTAACGGCCTATTGGCGTCGCGACGCGCAGGCCGAGGGCGACGAGGATTAGGAATCCATAAGTGTGCCGGCAGCCGGAGCGGAGCAACCTATTCCTTCACCGTGCGCGCCACCAGCCGCGCGATGCTCGGGCCGACAAGCAGCACGATCAGGAAACGCGCCGACTGGAGCGCCATGATGAAGGAGATGTCGACGTTCTGGGCGGCGGCGGCGATGATGGCGACGCTGTCCATGCCGCCGGGACTGGTGGCGAGATAGGCGGTCAGCGGATCGATGCCGAGCAGATGGCTGATCATGAAGGCGAGGCCGCCGCAAAAGGCGATCAGAGCCACGATCGAAGCGACGATCTGCGGCAGGGCCCGTGTCGCATGGCGCAGGATCGGCCTGGTGAAGTTCAGCCCGATCGACCATCCGACCATGGCGTAACTGACAGCCAGCAGCCATGGCGGCAATTGCATCGGTACGCCGAGGCCAAGGTGGATCACCGCGCCGAAGATGAAGGTGCCCAGAAAGAAGGGCGAAGGCAGCCGGCAAAGCTTTCCCGCCAGCCCGCCGACCAGCGCGATGCCGATGGTTGCGGCGAAGGCCTGGGCGTCGAGCGGCGGAAACCAGACGATAGGCGGCACCTCGATGCCCGACGTGTCAACCCACATCTTGGCCACGAGCGCCGCCGTCATCGAGACGAAGATGACGCGCAGATACTGCATGAAGGCGACGAGGCGCTGGTCGGCGCCGAAGGCGCCGGCCATCAGCACCATTGCGGTGGCCGCGCCTGGGGAGGATCCCCAGACGGCGGTCGTGCCGGGCAGGATGCGCCAGCGGCTGATCAGCCAGCCGAGCAGGCTGGACGCCGCGACAGTGGCTGTCACGGCGCCGAGGAAGAGCGGCCATTCGGCGTAGAAGACGCGAAAAATGTCGGCCGAGATCGAAGCGGCGATAAGGCAGCCGACGATTGCCTGGGCGGAGCCGAACAGAAGCCGCGGCACGCGCACCGTGGCGCCGTTGGTGCCGGCGACGATGGCCGCCAGCATCGGCCCGATCAGCAGCGCCGCCGGCAGGGCGGCCAGTTCGAGCGCGCCGGCAAACAGAACGGAGATGACGAGGAGGGCCAGCCACTGCCAGGGTTTGCGCATGCGCGCCATGCGTTCGACGGCCGGTTGGCCCGGAGATGGCTGCTTGGGCGAGGAATCCATGTTCTGGTCTTAGACTCGAAGCGGCACGATGCAACCCTGCGACGCCAAAAGCTGTGACACTCGTGGCTGGTTTTACTGGGGCGTCCCAGTCAAAGCCTTCGAACAGGACCTGGACCGCTGGCGACAAGATCGTCCATCGTCAGGAAGGTAATGCCGTCCACCATTGCCTGGGCGATCAGGATTCGATCAAAGGAATCTTTGGGCCATGGCTCCGATTGTCGTTATCGGGTCGCCCATCCGGTCAGCCGGTTGTGGTGTCCGCCAATCCGAAGCCGCCGACGGGATTGGTTTCCACCTGGAACTCGAAGCCGGCGATGAAAGGCCGCGCCTTGGCGATAGCCGCCTGGACTTCGGGAAGCTGCAGTGAAGCTTTGTGGCTTGCCTGGTCAGTCCACACTTCTGTGACCCAGATGGCATCGGCATCGGCCGGGTCGGTGGCAACGATATAGCTCAGGCAGCCGGGCAGGGCGCCGGTGCTGGCGCGCAGGACGTCCATGACAGCGTCGCGCTGGCCGCGGGCCGCTCGCATCTTGCCGATCAGACCGTACATCCCTTCGTCTCCCTTCAGCGTTTTCGACAAGAGTATGCCGTTCGCCAGTATGCAGGTCGCGGCTCAAGGCATCAACTGGCCACCATTCACCTCGATCACCTGGCCGGTAATGTAGCCGCTCAACAAATCGGAAGAGAGGAACAGATAAGCACCGACGCAATCTTCAGCCGTGCCGGCGCGTCCTTGCGGAATGGTGGCAACCATACCCCTGATCTGCTCTTCGGTGGAATAGCGTTCGTGGAACGGCGTGAGGATGGTGCCGGGTGCAACCGCGTTGACGCGAATGCCGAAGCCGATCAGTTCCTTGGCCATGCCGCGCGTGACGTTGGAGACGAAGGCCTTGGCCGAACCGTAGAGCCCGGCGCCGCCGCCGGCGCCGTTGCGCGCTGCGATCGAGGAGGTGTTGACGATGAAGCCGCCCTGTCTCTTCAGCCACGGCATCGCCTTGCGTGAGGCGGTCAGCACCGAACGCGCGTTGAGATCCATCACCGCGTCGTAATGCGCCTCTGTCTGTTCGGCGTAGGGCACGCGGCCGAGCATGCCGCCGGCATTGTTGACCAACCCGTCGAGACGGCCGAAATGCTGCGCGCTGTCCTCGACGGCACGCTCGACGTCGGCGGCCAGGGAAAAATCGCCCTGGACGAGAAACACCTCGCCGCCATTGTCGCGGATGGCCCTGCCAAGTTTCTCGGCGGCGTCACGGCTGGAATTGTAGTGCAGTGCGACGAGACATTTCTGCGCCGCATAGGCCAAGGCGAGTGCCGCGCCAATGCCGGTCGAGGCACCGGTGACCAGCACCGCCTTGCCGGCGAGATCGGGAATGACAAGCCCAAGGGGAATGGTCGTCGCTGGCACTGTCGTTCCTCCGGGTTTTTCGTGGGTCTTGCCACCCTTGCATTCAAGTCCATGCAGCTTCAAGGCCTGAGATAGGCATAGCCCCGGCTTTGCAGTTCGGCGAGCTTGACGACACCGCCATTGTCAGCCGCATGAAACCCGTCGAGCAGGTCGGCGAGGGAAATGTCCATGCCGTGCATGGTGTTGGCGCAGGCATGCGGATCTAGCCCTTGCTGGACGAGACCGGTGAAACGACCGGAGATCGCCGCCGATACCCCCTTCGACTTGAAACCGGCAAGAGCCGGACCATGGACGACCAGCGCGATATCGACATTGCCGCCGGTGCCTTCGTAATGGTTCTTGATGTTGCCGAGCACAAAATTGACCTTGTCGAGGTCGCTGAGATGGTAGGCGACCTTCAATCTCGTAGGCTCGGTGGTCGCGACTTGCGCCGCCCGGAGCCCAATCAGCGTGCCGGCTCCGGCGAGAATCGCGCGGAACATGTCGCGTCGGCGCATGACAATAGTCTCCCGGTTGACAGATGGCCGCGAATTGCGTGGCCGCGGCGCCGAGTGTAGCATGAATTGACGTTGCGTCCTGCCGATGCGGAGGGGTCACATGGCGTTCGAACAGAGACTGGCAAGCGTCCTGTCCGGAGCGGCTTTGTTAACTCTGCTGGGCGCGACGGCTTTCGCCGACGAGGCCGCCAAGCTCACCGAACTCAGTCCCAACGGTCAGGACGCCTGTTTCGGCCGCATCTACGATGCCAAGCACCTCAAGGCGCATCCGGAGCAGAAGGTGGCGCGGATCTTCTTCTACTATGGCCATGATCCGGTCAGCAGGCCGAACGAGGAACCGGCCGCGAATGCCGACACGTCCTACAATGGCTTCGTCACCACCACGGTGCGTGGCGCCCAGGCTCCGGAATGGGCCGGCGGCTGGTGCAATCACCAATCCGAGGAGGGCACGCCAGGCCTGATCCACTGCGGCATGGAATGCGACCGCACGCTGGCGTCGCTGAAGGTCGACGACGAAGGCCGGCTGATCCTGTCGGACCTGCAGCCCGATATCTATCTCGATGCCGGTTCGGAAGAGGAACTCGGCACCACTGAATACAACAGGCAGGCGCTCGGCTCGCAGGACGACAAGTTCCGCCTCGACCCCATGCCGGCCGCGACCTGCAAGGCGGAATTCGCCCGCATCGACCCGATCGATCCGGCGCTCGGGCCCCCGCTGCGCGAGCGGCTGAAGCCGGACCAGGCTTTCTGCTACGGCCGCGACTACGATGCCGCGCATTTCGGCTCGCATCCTGACCAGGTGACGCAGTCGATCCGCGTGTTCCGTGGGCCGGTCGAACTGGCTTCCTTCGCGGCGGGCGGCGACCTTCCCAATTGGCCTGACGGCGCCGAAATCGCCGTTTCGGTCACGACGCGACAAAAGTCGGGCAAGGTCACGCAGGCCTATTCCTGCCAGGGCGAGGCCGACCAGTGGCGCTGCGCGGCGAGCTCGAAGGTGAGCGATTTTGCCTGCGACATCGCGCAGAAGGAAATCTTCCTCAAGCGCGGCGCCAACGGCACGATGATGCTGGCCAATCCCAATAACAGCCTGCCCATCCTTGACCTGTGTTCGACCGCGGCCAACGGCAAGACGACGTCCGACGACAAGGTCTACCGGCTGCAGCCGATGCCGCAATCAGCCTGCGCGCCGTAAGCGCCCCCGAAGTCGAGAAGCTTCGGCTAATTTTCCAAGGTCGTGACGGGAAACCACCTCACGCGAACGGCACCGCCGTCGTGCCCTTTGGCAGCTTGGCTTCATCATCGGGCTCGACATGGATGGTGACGCGCACGGAAGGGATTTCCGCCTGCAGCGCATCCTCGATGCGGTCGCAGATGACATGGCTGGCGCCGACCGACATGTCGGCATCGACGACCAGATGGAATTCGATGAAGGTGGCGCGGCCGGCGATGCGTGTCTTGAGGTCGTGCACCTCGAGCGCGCCTTTGCAATTGGCCGAAATGATGTCGCGGATGCGCATGTGCTCCTGGGTATCGACGGCGCGGTCCATCAGCCCGTTCATCGACGAGCCGATAACATGCCAGCCCTGCCAAAGAATGTTTAGCGCGACGATCACGGCCAGCGCCGGATCGAGGATCTGCCATCCGGTCAGCACCGCGCCGACCAGGCCGGCGAAGACGCCGACCGAGGTCACGACGTCGGTCATGATGTGCTGGCCGTCGGCGACCAGTGCCGGCGATCTTGCGTTGCGCCCTGTACGGATCAGCGCCCAGGCCCAGAAGGCGTTTATGACCGTCGCCACACCGTTGACGGCGAGGCCTTTCCACGGCTGCTGGAGCGGGACGGGATTGAGCCAGGATTGCCAGACCTCGTTCAGGATCAAGAGTGCCGCTACCACGATCAGCACGCCCTCCAGGACGGCCGAGAAATACTCGGCCTTGTGGTGGCCGAACGGATGGTCCTGGTCGGCTGGCTTGTAGCTCACCTGGATCGCCCAGAACGCGGCGGCCGAGGCGATGACGTTGACGATCGATTCCAGCGCGTCCGAATAGAGTGCGACGGAACCGGTAATGTACCAGGCGGCAAGCTTGAGTGCGAGCACCACACAAGCGACGACGATCGACCAGAAGGCAAGTTTTGCGACCTTGCGCCTGGTCGCGGCCTTCGCCGCGACCGCCATCGTGTCCCGCGTTTCGACCATCGTCTCTAGGCGGCCTTGTCCTTGGCCTTGCGCGGCAGGTGGGCGACGATGTTCTCGATGATGCGCATGCCGGCATTGTGGCCGAGCGTCATGATCGATTCCGGATGAAATTGCACCGCGGCGATCGGCTCCTTGCGGTGCTCGAAGGCCATGATGACGCCGTCTTCGGTCTCGGCGGTGACCACGAAATCGTCAGGTAGCCGCACCGGATCGGCGAAGATCGAATGGTAACGGCCGACGGTGACTTCCTTGGGCAGGCCGGAGAAGATGATGCCGGGCTTGGAGACGCGAATGCGCGACGGCTTGCCGTGCATGGGAATGTGCAATTGGCGCAATTCGCCGCCATAGGCCTCGGCCAGCGCCTGCAGGCCGAGGCAGACGCCGAAGATCGGCAGCTCGCGGGCGCGCGCTCGTGCGATGGTGGCGGCGCAGTCGAAATCCTTTGGCGTGCCGGGACCGGGCGACAGCACGACGAGATCCGGCTTCAGCCGGTCGAAAACTTCTTCCGGCACCGGGGTGCGCACGGTCGAGACATTGGCGCCGGTCTGGCGGAAGTAATTGGCCAGCGTGTGGACGAAGCTGTCTTCATGGTCGACGAGCAGGATGTTGACGCCGTCGCCGACGCGCGCGGTGGTGCGCTCGGTGCTGGCGGCATTGCCCGTCTTGGCGTCGCGGATGGCGGAGAGCATGGCGGATGCCTTCAGTTCGGTTTCGGCTTCTTCTTCCTCGGGAATGCTGTCGAACAATAATGTGGCGCCGGCACGCACCTCGGCAATGCCGTCCTTGATGCGGATGGTGCGCAGTGTCAGGCCGGTGTTCATGTCGCCGTTGAAATTGACCATGCCGATGGCGCCGCCATACCAGGCGCGCGGGCTCTTCTCGTTCTGCTCGATGAAGCGCATGGCCCATAGTTTCGGCGCGCCGGTAACGGTCACCGCCCAGGCGTGCGAAAGAAACGCATCGAAGGCGTCCATGCCTTCGCGCAGGCGGCCCTCGATATGGTCCACCGTGTGGATAAGCCGCGAATACATCTCGATCTGGCGGCGGCCAATGACGCGCACCGAACCTGGTTCGCAGACGCGCGACTTGTCGTTGCGATCGACATCCGAGCACATGGTCAGCTCGGATTCGTCCTTCTTGGAATTGAGCAGTTTCAGGATCTGCTCGCTATCCGAAATGGCGTCGTCGCCACGCTTGATCGTGCCCGAGATCGGGCAGGTCTCGACACGACGGCCGTTGACGCGCACGAACATTTCGGGCGAAGCGCCGATCAGGTATTCGCCTTCGCCCAGATTGATGAAGAAGGAATAGGGCGAGGGGTTGATCGACTTCAGCTTGCGCGAAATTTCGGAGGGTTGGGTCTCGCAGCGTTCGTAGAACATCTGCCCGGGTACGACCTCGAACAGGTCACCGCGCTTGAAGCTGTCCATCGCGCGGCGCACAAGATTGGCGTATTCGCCGGGTTCATGGTCGCCGCGCGGCGGGATGCGGTCGGCGGTCTTGAACGGCTCGGCGATCTCGTCGCGCGGCAGGCCTTCGGTCGAAAAACCCTTGCCGGCGTAGTCATATCGATCGGTCCAGGCCTTGGCCGAATAATGATCGACGACCAGGATCTCGTCGGGCAGGAACAGCACGAGATCGCGCTGGCTTTGCTTGCGTTCGAGCTTGTAGTCGACTGGGTCGAACTGGAAGGCGAGATCGTAGCCGAAGGCGCCGTAAAGGCCGAGATTGGCGTCTTCGGCGGTCTTGAACAAGGCGGTGATGGCGCGCAGCACCGTGAAAACGGAAGGAACGCGGCTGCGCTCTTCCTCGGTGAAGACACGGCCCGGCTTGGCGACGTCGAGGCGGATCAGCTTTTTCGACGCCTCGGCGATCGCGATCTCGGCGATATCGCCGAGCGTCTTGACGATGACCGGCAGAAGCACCTCGCCCCGCCGGTTCAGCGCCTCGATGCGCATGGACCGTCCACGCGCCGAGATCACCAGGGGCGGGTCGATGATAGCGGTGTCCCAACGCGTATAGCGGCCGGGATATTCATAGTTCGAAGAGAACACCGCGCCCCGGCGCGCATTCAGCCCGTCGACATAGGCGTCGATGGCGCCTTCATAAGGCCGGTCGTGGCGCTCGCGGGTGATGGTGATGCCACCCCCGGTCACAAAACTCTCTGCGCCGTTGTCCAGAACCTTCATCGTCATTGCCGTCTCCATCAGCTTCTTGGGCAACGGACCCGGGAATGGCTTTGGAAAAAACAAATGGCCGCCCGGACATTCCGCTGCGGCCACCTTCTCTTTTCACGCGCACGCGTTCGAACAGGCCGCTGTCAGCAGGCCCACCACCAAACGGTCTTGATCGAACGCATGTTCATGGCGATTCCCATAGCGGCGATTGAGCGACCACGCAACTGGATTCGATGGAGGCTCAATCTTCCAGGGTGCCGGACCTTGCGTCGGCGCTCTTCCTGTCGCCCACCAGTTTCAACAGATCCTCGCCGGCGCGGATGATGCGGCGCGAGCGCCGGGTCAGGACGATGCCGGCCTGCGGTGCGAACACCTCGGTGCGGCCATCAGCTTCGCCCGGTGCGTGGACGATGACGGCAAGCCGCGTGTCCTTGGCCACGCGGTCGCCGGGCTCCACGTCGTAAAGCACGGCACCCGCCCGGGGCGCCGGCATCATGTCGATGTTTTCGAGCGGTGCGACAACCCCGGTGAAGGCACCGGGTGAGGGCAGGGCCGGGTCGGCGACCACGCCGCGCGCCACCAGCAGCCGGTAGAGCCCCGCGGCGTCGGACGCAGCGAACGCGCCATCGACATCGAGGATGCCGCGATATTCGACCGTGGTGACGACGCGCCGGTCGAGCTTCGCCACATCGGCGGGAACGTTCCGGTAGGGCATGATCGAGGCCCCCTCGAAAGTGCCGTCCGTGTCTTCACTCCACAGCACCACCGCCTCGACGCCCATGGCGGCGGCGCAGTCGGCCATTGCCGGCCACAGGCTGCTGTGGATGTAGAGATAGGCAAGGCCTTCGTCGTCGCAGTGCAGGTCGAGCACGATATCGTGGCCGAGCGAAAGCTGCACCAGTCTCGTCTTCAGCCTTTGGTCGGGCGTGCCATGCGCGGTGTCGGGCAAGAGTGCCGCGTCGGGCGCGGCGAGCAGCGGAAAACCGCGGTTGAAGTTGGTGCGCGTGCCCAGATGAAAACGGCCTTGATGTTCGCCGAAATGATACTGGGCGCGGCCGATCGGATTGGCCCAAGGCACGATGGTGATGTCGCCCTTGATGCGCCCCTCCGCCTCGGCCCTGGCCAGCATTGGCATCAGCGCGTCAATGGCGACGACTCCAGGCAGTTCGCCGGCATGGAGTGCCGCCTGCAGATAGGCCGAGGGCGCGGATTCGTCCGTTCCAGCGAAGCGAAACAGGGGGAATTCGTAGGAAACGCCTTCGCTGTCGCCAGCTATGCGTTCGATCGATTTCTGCATGGGTCTTTCTCCGTCGAGAGGCGAGAAGGACATGCCTCTTCGACGGTGCGCTTGTCGATTGGTCCAGACTGTCGCGCTATGGGCGCAAGCAGCTACTGCGCGGCAGGCTGAAAAGCGACGGCCGGAGCACGCCGGTCCAGTGCCCGCGAGGCTATGGCCACGGCAACCGCCAGCAGAGCGAGTGCAGCGCCCACCAGCGGCAGGTTGGCATAGGAAACGCCCCAGGAGAGCGCCACGCCGCCGATCCAGGCGCCGCTGGCGTTGCCGACGTTGAAGGCGCCCTGGTTCAACGTGGCGGCAAGGTTCGGTCCCTCGGAAGCGGCCTCCACGACGCGGATCTGCAGCGGCGGCACGACGACGAAGACGAGCGTGCCCCAGAGGAAGACGATACCGATGGCGACACTGGCGATGGCGCCGAACTGCATGAAGCCGACAAACAGGATCGCCAGCAGCAGCAGCGTGCCGATGACCGTCGGCATCAGCTTCCAGTCGGCCAGCCGGCCGCCGATGATGTTGCCGATGGTCATGCCGGCGCCGAACAGCAAGAGCACCCAGGTGACCGCTGAAGTCGAGAGGCCGGACACGTCGGTGAGATAGGGCTTGATGTAGGTGAAGACGGCAAACAGGCTGGCTGAGGCGAGCGCCGCGATCAGCATGGCCAGCCACACCTGCAGCTTGCCCAGCACGCGCAATTCGCCACGCAGGCCGCCGCCGCTTGGCTCGGTGACATCCGACGGCACCAGCCACGCGATGGAAGCGACCGAGATCAGCCCGATGCCGACCACCGCCAGGAAGGTGGCGCGCCAGCCGAACGCTTCGCCAAGCGCCGTTCCGGCGGGAACGCCGAGGATGTTGGCCAGCGTCAGGCCGGCGAACATCAGCGCGATGGCGCTGGCGCGCTTGTTGCGGGGCACCAGACTGGCGGCGACGACCGAGCCGATGCCGAAGAAGGCGCCGTGGCCAAAGGCGGTGAAGACGCGTGCGCCCATCAGCATCCAGTAGGTGGGCGCGATGGCGCAGAGCAGGTTGCCGACGACGAACAGCGCGGCCAGTCCGACCAGCACCGGCTTGCGCGCCAGATGCGCGGTGGCCATCGCCACGATCGGCGCGCCGAAGACCACGCCCAGCGCATAGCCCGTGACCAGGAGCCCGGCAGCGGGAATGGTCACGCCGAGGTCGGCGGCGACCTCAGGCAGCAGGCCCATGATGACGAATTCGGTGGTGCCGATGCAGAAGGACGCAATGGCAAGCGCAAGGATCGGCAAAGGCATGGGAGGTCCAGGCTGAATCGGTTCAAATGGAAACTGCGCGAGCGCTCCATGGCGCACAAGCGCCATTGCCGCAATGCAGCAATGCAGAAAGCGGAGAGCAAAGAGCACTGCCAGCGGTGCTTAGGCCGTGCCGCCTAAACGACCCTGACCGAACCCCAGCCGAGCGGCCGAACCGATCGGCTGAAGCCGAAGTTCAGACCAGCGGCTTCAACTCCTGGGCGATGGTGGGCAGCAGTTCCGAGACATTGGGGTGGATGTGCATGGCGCGCGCCAGCGTGTCGACAGGCGCCTTGGCGTACATCAGGTCAAGCACACAATGCACGGCTTCATCGCCGCCGGGGCCAAGCACGCAGCAGCCGAGGATTTCCCTGGTGTCGGCGTCGACGAGGATCTTCATGAAGCCCTGCGTCTCGCCTTTCTCGACGGCGCGGCCGACACGGGTCATCGGCCGCTGGCCGACCAGCGCGCGGCGTCCCGATCTCTTCACCGCCGCCTCGGTCATGCCGCAGCGGCCGAGCGGCGGATCGATGTAGAGCGCATAGGCCTCGATGCGGTCGCTGACCTTGCGCGGGTCATTGTCGAGCAAATTGGCCGCGACGATCTCGTAATCGTTGTAGGACGTGTGGGTGAAGGCGCCCTTGCCATTGCAGTCGCCCATCGCCCAGATGCCGGGCACGCTGGTGCGCAACTGGTCGTCGACGGTGATGAAGCCGCGTTTGTCGACCTCGATGCCGGCCTTGTCGAGACCGAGATCGTCGGTATTGGGCGTTCGCCCCAGCGCCAAGAGCACATGTGAGCCGACGGCCGGCGGCTTGCCGGCGGAGAAGGCCACGGCAATATCCTCGCCCTGCCTGGCGAAGCTTATGGCGTCGGCGCCGAGATGGACCATGATGCCTTCGTTTTCCAGGATCGACAGGATGGCGTCGGACACATCCTCGTCCTCGCGGCCGATCAGGCGCGAACCCTTTTCGACAATCGTGACCTCCGCGCCGAAGCGCCGGAACATCTGCGCGAATTCGAGCGAGATGTAGCTGCCGCCGACCACCACGAGGTGGCGCGGCAGCACGTCGAGGTCCATCATCGAGGAGTTGGTGAGATAGTCGATGTCGTGGATGCCGGGCAGGTCCGGCACCGAGGCGCGGCCGCCGGTGTTGAGGAAGATCTTGCCGGCGGTCAGGAGCTCATCGCCGACGCGCACCGTGTTGGCAGATTCGAAACGCGCATGGCCGCGATAGAGCGTGCATTTGTCCATGCCGGCGATCCAGGTCTCCAGATTGCCGCGGGCGTCGTTCGACACCTTGTCCTTGCGCGCCTTGACCCTGGCATAGTCGACGCCGACCGGGCCGGAAAGGGTCACGCCATAGTCTGTGGCGCGCCGCGCCAGATGCGCGGCATAGGCACTGGCGACCATGGCCTTGGTCGGCATGCAGCCGGTGTTGACGCAGGTGCCGCCGACCAGCTTGCGCTCGATCAGCGCCACGCTCATGCCGGCCGAGGTCAGCCGGCCGGCCAGCGAAGGGCCGGCCTGGCCGGCGCCGATGACGATGGCGTCGAAGGTCTTCGCCGTCATGCCACAGCCGCCACGATCAAGAGGCCGCCGACGATCGCGACCGCGTCCTCGATGAAGGCCGCTGGCTGGTCCTTGCCGAAAGCGGCCGCCAGCCGGCCCCGTGCTTCAGCGCCACCTAGCGTGCCGAGAACGGCACCAATGGCGCCGGCGATCAGGCAGACGACCGTGGCGCCGCTGGTCGCACCGATGACCGCGCCGCTGAAGGCGCCGAGCAGGATGCGGGCGCCGAATTGCTGCGGCACCTTGCGGCTCGGCGTCGACGGCAACTGGTCGGTGACCAGCTCGACGATGGCCAGGATCGTGAAAATGCCGACAGCGGCCCAGTGGCTCATGAAGCTGGCCCAGGTGCCGGCAACCGGCAGCCACCCGAGATAGGCGCCCCAGGCGACGGCGGCCGGCGCCGTCATGGCGCGCAAGCCGGCAATGACCCCGATCAGAAGTGCAAGAATGTAAAGCATGTCGATCCCCCTCGATCCCGGGCCGGGACAGCCCTGAAACGGCAGGCTACCATAGGTCCGGTATTTGGCCAGCACTTGCATCGGCGTTTTCATGCGCCGTAACCGTGCGTGGCAATGATGACGGAGACACCGCATGGCTGAGACCGAACGCGCAAAAATGGCGGCGGGCGAGTGGTATACGTGCATGGATGACGAACTGGAGGCGCTGCGCGGCGTGGCAGCGGGCGCCGTATTCGAGCACAATTCGCTTGCGCCCCGTCAGCGCGGCAACATCGGGCCGGCCTTGCGGGATCTGCTCGGTGGCGCGGGCGAGGGCGCCCGCATCGAGGCGCCGTTCCACTGTGCCTATGGCTTCAACATCTTTCTGGGCGGCGGCGTCTTTCTCAATGCCGGCTGCATCATTCTCGACACGGCAAGCGTGCGCATCGGCGAGGGAACGCTGCTCGGCCCCAATGTGCAGATCTATTGCGCCGAGCATCACAGGGAGGTCGCCGGGCGGCAAGCCGGACTGGAAGTCGCGCGGCCGGTCGAGATCGGCGCCAATGCCTGGATCGGCGGCAGTGCGGTCATCCTCGGTGGCGTCAGCATCGGCGAGGGCGCCATCGTCGGTGCAGGCGCCGTGGTGACGCGCGACGTGCCCGCGAACATGACGGTGGTCGGCAATCCGGCGCGGGCGGTCAAGCGCGATTGAATACCCGGCGGACGCTCAGTGCGAAAGCGCGTGCGGTGACCGCTCGCCCAGGTCGGCCCGCCTGGAAAATTCACGCCGGTATTGCGCCGGTGAAGTCCTGAGACGCGCCGAAAAATGCTGTCGCAGCGAGGCGGCGCTGCCGAAGCCGGCCTCGAAGGCCACGACGTCCATCGATTTTTCCGTAGCCTCGAGCAGGCGCTGCGCCAGTTCAAGCCGTTGCTCGATCAGCCAATCGCCGAAACTGGTGCCGATCGATTTCTGGAAGCGGCGGGTGAAGGTGCGCCGGGTCAGGCCGGCGGCCTCGGCGACGCGGCCCAGGCTGTGCGATTCGCAGAGCGTCGCACGCACGTCGTCCAGTGCTAGTGTGAACCTGTCGGTATCGGCGCTCCTCGCCAGCGGGCGTTCGATGAACTGCGCCTGCCCGCCTTGCCGGTGCGGGGAGAGCACGATCTGCCGCGCGAGCCGCAGTGCTGCCTCGGCGCCGTAGCGGGCGCGGATGATGTGGAGACAGCAGTCGAGCCCGGCCGCGACGCCGGCCGACGTCACCACGTCGCCATTGTCGACATAGAGCACCTCGGCATCCACGACGATGTCGGGATGAAGCTTCTGAAGCCGCTCGGCATAGGCCCAATGCGTGGCCGCACGCCGACCGCCAAGCAGTCCGGCAGCAGCGACTGCGAATGTTCCCAGGCAAAGGCCGACGATCAGGGCACCATTGCGGTGGGCCCGCCGCAGTGCCTGCGTCAGCGGTTCCGGCAGCGGGTCTTCGAGATCCCGCCAGCTCGGCACGATGACGATGTCGGCGCCATCGAGGCCCTCAAGCCCATGCGGCGCGGCGACGCTCAGCCCGGCCTCGGTGTGGACCGGACCGGCCTCGATCGCGCAGATGCGGAAGTCGAAGCGCGGCAGGCCGAACGATGTGCGATCTTCGCCGAACACCAGGCAAGGCACGGAGAGATGGAACGGGCTGATGCCGTCGAAGGCGAGCACGGCGACGATCGGGTGGGTCATGTCTGTGCCAGGGATTTCTGCGCGAGGTTATGCCGGATTGTCCCAATTCTTTCGAATGATGTCAATCGGGCCACTTTCGTCCGATGGTGGCGGACCTATGCTCGGGGCATCACATCAAGCCTGAAGGAATGCATCATGTCCGAACCAGCCAGCAAGACGCCGCGCCGCGCGCTCGTCGTCGTGGACGTCCAGAATGACTATGATGGCGGCAATCTCGCCATCCAGCATCCGCCGTTCCGCGACAGCGTCGTCAACGTGGCGCGCGCCATGGACGCGGCAGCCGCGGCCGGCATCAAGGTGGTGGTCGTCAAGCAGATGGCGCCGGAGACGTCACCAATCTTCGCCAAGGGCAGCCAAGGCGCGGAGTTGCATCCCGAGATATCGAGGCGGCCAAGCGACCATTATGTCGAGAAGACGCTGCCTTCCGCCTTCACCGGCACCGATCTCGAAGAGTGGCTGCGCGCCAACGCTGTCGATACGATCGTGGTGGTCGGCTACATGACGCATAATTGCGACCTGTCGACCATCATCCACGCCGTGCATATGGGCTTTGCCGTCGAGTTCCTGTCCGACGCGACCGGGTCGGTGCCTTACGCCAACAGCGCCGGCTATGCCTCGGCCGAGGAGATTCACCGCGTGGTGACAATCATCCTGCAGTCGCGCTTCGCCGCCGTGCTCAAGACCGCCGAATGGATCGAGTGCCTGAAGACCGGCACCTTGCCGGAACGCGACACGATCTTCGGCTCCAACCAGCGGGCGCTGTCGCGCAACGCTGCCTAGTATTTCCGGAAACAGAAAGGGCGCCGCATCGCTGCGGCGCCCTTTGCACTTTTTGGAATTGAGGATTTCTAGAACAGGCCTTCGATCTGGCCGGCTTCGTTGAGGAAAATCTTTTCCGACGACGGCGCCCTGGGCAGACCGGGCATGGTCATGACCTCGCCGCAGATAATGACGACGAAGCCGGCACCCGCCGAAAGCCTGACCTCGCGCACCGGCACGGTGTGGCCGGTCGGCGCGCCGCGCAGGTTCGGGTCGGTCGAGAAGGAATACTGCGTCTTGGCCATGCAGACCGGCAAGTGGCCGTAGCCGGCCTGCTCCCAGGCGTGCAACTGGTCGCGCACCGACTTGTCGGCGATCGCTTCCGAGCCGCGATAGATGCGCTGGACGATGGTGTTGACCTTCTCGAACAGCGGCATGGCGTCGGGATAGAGCGGCGCGAACTGCGAGGCACCGGATTCGGCCAGCGCCACCACTTTCTTGGCGAGATCCTCGATGCCGGCCGAGCCGTTGGCCCAGTGCTTGCACAGGATCGCCTCTTCGCCCATCGAGGCGACATAATCCTTCATCGCCTGGATTTCGCCATCTGTGTCGGAGTAGAAGTGGTTGATGGCAACTACCGCCGGCACGCCGAACTGCCTGATGTTCTCGATGTGGCGGCCGAGGTTGGCGCAGCCCTTCTTCACCGCCTCGATGTTTTCCTTACCGAGGTCTTCCTTCTTGACGCCGCCATTCATTTTCATGGCGCGTACGGTGGCGACGATGACCGCCGCCGCCGGCTTCAGCCCGGCCTTGCGGCACTTGATGTCGAAGAATTTTTCCGCGCCGAGGTCGGCGCCGAAGCCGGCTTCCGTGACGACGTAGTCAGCAAGCTTGAGCGCCGTCGTGGTGGCGACCACCGAGTTGCAGCCATGCGCGATGTTGGCGAACGGGCCGCCATGCACGAAGGCCGGATTGTTCTCCAGCGTCTGCACCAGGTTCGGCTGCATGGCGTCCTTGAGCAGCACGGCCATGGCGCCGTCGGCCTTGAGGTCGCGGGCATAGACCGGCGACTTGTCGCGGCGATAGGCGACGATGATGTCGCCCAGACGCTTCTCCAGGTCCTTCAGGTCGGTGGCGAGGCACAGGATGGCCATGACCTCCGACGCGACGGTGATGTCGAACCCGGCCTCGCGCGGATAGCCGTTGGCGACGCCGCCGAGCGAGCAGATGATCTCGCGCAGCGCCCGGTCGTTCATGTCCATGACGCGGCGCCAGGCAACGCGGCGGGTGTCGATGCCGAGCTCATTGCCCCAGTAGATGTGATTGTCGATCAACGCCGACAGGAGGTTGTGCGCCGTCGTGATGGCATGGAAGTCACCGGTGAAATGGAGGTTCATGTCCTCCATCGGCACCACCTGCGCATAACCGCCGCCGGCGGCCCCGCCCTTGACGCCGAAATTCGGACCGAGCGAGGCTTCGCGGATGCAGATGATCGCTTTCTTGCCGATGCGGTTCAGGCCGTCGCCGAGGCCGACGGTGGTGGTCGTCTTGCCTTCGCCTGCCGGGGTCGGGTTGATGGCGGTGACGAGGATCAACTTGCCGTCCTTGTTGCCCTTCACCGATTTGATGAATTCGGCGGAGACCTTCGCCTTGTCATGGCCATAGGGCAAAAGGTGTTCGGTCGGGATGCCGATCTTGGCGCCGATCTCCTGGATCTGTTTTTTCTTCGCACCGCGGGCGATCTCGATGTCGGACTTCACTTCTGCCATGACGGCTTTCCTCTGGATTGGACGGTGGAGGGGACGGGTTGATCACTGGTGCATGTTCGATACGCCGCGCGGGCAAGGGCATGTTCTAGCCCTCTCGCTGCCGTGGCGTCAACTTTCATGCAACTATGTTTCCTATGAAGAAAATTCCTCTGCGGCGGACCGACCTGCCTCCGGTTCTTTCTGGCTCCGCTTGCCGCGCCGTATAGAAGCCAGAGCGGGGACGCGTCCGCCGTCTCAAAACAGCCGCGCAATGCACGGAATGCGACAGACAAGGCGGCGCGAATCCGCCATCGCCGGCCTAAAGCGCATCGCGCTTCAGGCATTTGTTTCCATACATGCCGTTCTCCCCAGGCCGGGCCACTTTTGGGCCACATGCATTGGGCCGACCAGCCTTACTGCGTCAGCACGTTGCTGATTTCGACCATGTTGGAACGCACCCTGAGCACATAGAAACCCATGGTCGTCAGATGCGTGGGCAGGAGCCAGCCGTCCTCGCGGCCATTGGCGATGATGAAGGGCTGGATGCGCAGCGCCGAGACGAACTGCGCGTCCATCGTATCCCACAGGCTCTGCAGGTGTTTTTCCTTGATGACGTCCTCGAAGTCGGCCTGCGCGCCCTTCATCAGTCCGTAATAGGCGTAGAGCTGGCCATAGGCGAACCAGTAGCGGTCGTCGGCGCGGAAATCGAACCAGCCATTATTATGGTTTTCGGCACGTTCCTTGAGGATGGCCGAGGTCGAGCCGATATCGCTGGCGATACGGTCGATATATTGCTTCAGATTGTCGGCGCGGGCATCGAAGGTGGCCTGGCAGGTGGCGAGGCGGGCGTTGAAGGAGCGCAGCTTGCGCACGGCGTCTCGATAATAGCTCGGGGTCGGCGTCTTCGGGCCGAACGGGCTTACACCGAAATACCAGGTGTACTCGTCGAATTGCAGATTGCCGCGCGCATCCTGCAGGTCGGCATCGATCTGCGATGTCGTGCGCACACGGCCGAGATTGTCGGCGAGCTCGGTCGCGGTGCGGCGCACCGCCTGGTTGATGCCGCGCTGGAATGAGGCCTTGTTGTCCATCCACGGCGTGTTGTCCCAGCTGATGCCGAACAGGCCGAGCTTGTAGAGGATCATCGACGAGATCCAGGCATTCTGGTTGACGTTGAAGTCGGTCAGGTCGGCGGCAATCTGGGCGATGCCGGAGTTGCCACAGGTCCTGGCAGTGTCGGCACCGGCACCAGCGGCTACCTGTTCGCCCGCCGAGATGTTGCGCTTCTCGAACGTGTAGGTGTCGGGATAGCTCGGGTTGAAATTGTTCCACCACTGGGTGGCGTAGAAGAAATTGGCGTAGAGGCCGAGCAGCACCAACAGGGCGAGGCCGAGCACGGCCTTGAGGATCCAACCGCGCTGCGCATACCAGCGGCCGGCCCACATGAACGGCCACAAGATGACGCCGATCAGGAGGCCGATGCCGCGGCCGATCCATTGGAAAATCCTGACGAAGAAGTTCACGATCGGATCGAGCATGGCTGTGTCACCCCTCAAAGCATAATGTCAAAAAGTTGCGGACTTTTTGGATAACATCATGCGCCAAAACAACAAGTTAGAACGAAATGACGGCCGGTTTCGTTCTAGTCAGTCAGGCCGTAGAGGCGCGTGCGGAACGCCACCTTGTCCTTCAGATATGTGGTTTTCAGAACGTCCACAACATGCGATCGCCAGGCGTCGCTGAAGCCCTCATAATCCTTGTAGAAGCCCTGCTTGTTGAAGACGTAGCGCGAGACGAAGTCCGACGGCACGAAATCCGAGATCAGCCGATTGGTCAGCCAGGCGTCGGGATGGTCGGGCTTGGCGCGGACCACCAGGAAGCGTTGCTGCGGGAACACATCCTCGATCTTGAGATGACCGAGCTGGGCAATCTCGCGCTTGGCGGCGTTGAGGAAGGGAAAATTGCCCTCCTTGGCGATCAGGTCGGCATGGCCCTGGATCCAGGTCTGCAGCCAGACCTTGTCGACGTCGGTCAGATTGCGATCCGGCTCGGCGTCGCGGATCAGCGCGCGCACCACCATCTCGGCGCGGTGCTCGAGATAGCCCGAGGCCTCGACCCAGGAGGCGCGCGGCAGTTCGATGCGGCCGGTGGCGGCGAGGAACTTGAACACCTTGTCGGCGTCCTTGATCGAAAGATAGCTTACCTGCCACGGCCGCGAGCGGCGGAAACCGGGGGCCGCTGGATCGCTGATGACGGTCGTCATGTCGGGGTCGACGAACACGTAGAGCCCGCCGAAATGACTGGTCCAGTAGGCGTTGTGGCGGAAGATCACCTGGTCGGGCACCAGCGCGTTCTCGCGGATGTCGCCGCAGATCTTGGCCAGTTCCACCATGCGGCTGAGCATGGCGTTGTCGCGCCAGGCGTCGGGCTCCTGTTTCAGGCGGTCGACGAGCTTGCCGAGCTCGGCGGCCTTGCCCAGCACATCCTCGGCCGACAGCACCTTGAATTCGACCTGATTGATCGACAGCAGATCCTCGATGTCGTTGACCTTGGGGATGGAATCCTCGATCTCGCCGTAGATGACGTCCTTGATGGTCAGCGCGTCGATGGCGCGCTGGTTCCTGGACATGAACTCGAACATCAGCTGCGAGGTGTTGGAGAAGGCGGTGTGCACCACCGGCAGATCGATCTGCGACGGTGTCAGGATGATGAAGCGGCGATTGACCTCATTGGGATCGAGATAGCCGTAGTCGCCGCATTCCTCCGCCACTTCGGGCGAAAAGCCGGTGCGGTCGATCTGGAAGCTGTTCAGCTTGGTGGGCTTGAGGCCGAAGGCGGCAAGCGCCTTGTTGTAACGCTGGATGAGGTGCGGCTCGTCGACGATGAGCAGCCGGCCGTAGATGAGTTCGTTGTCGCGCAGAAGGTCGGGTTTGCGGGCCATTATTCCTTCTCCCCGTTTATGGGGAGAAGGTGCCCGAAGGGCCGATGAGGGGCACGACCTTTCCTTCTCCCCTTGCGGGAGAAGGTGGATCGGCGCGCTAGCGCCGAGACGGATGAGGGGTGTTCCAGCGGAGTGAGACCTTGGCGTTCCCTGGAACGCCCCTCATCCGTCGCCTTCGGCGACACCTTCTCCCACAAGGGGAGAAGGAAAGGCCGGAGCGCATCACGCATTCCACAGCCCCTTCTTCTTCATCTCCTCCATCTCACGCGCCGCCCGTTCGCGCAGCCGCGCGTCACGCAGCAGCTTTTCCACGGCGGAGTCGTCGGACTTGTCGGCGTAGCGGAATTCGGAATCGGCGTAGCGGTTGATCTCCTGCATGACCATGTCCATCGAGAACGGGCCGCGCAGTTCCTCGATCATCGCTTTCTTCTCGTCATAGCTCTTGTGCATGAAGGCTTCCGGCTTCTCGAACCAGTCGTCGGGAAGCTCGATGTCCATGGCGCGCATCTTGATGGCGTCGGTGACGTTCTTGATGGCGCGGCCGGTGAAGCGCGGCTCGGCCTGCTTGATCAGGTGCAGATAGGTGCCGATGTCGGCCATGGTCTTGGGCGCGCCATTTTCCTTCATGTAGCGCTCATGGACCCGCATCAGCCCGTCCTCCTGCGGCTTCTCGTGCTCCTCATAGGCTTCGGCCACGGCGCGCTGGATCTCCTGCGCCGCATAGAGCTTGTGGTCCCCGAGCGGGATCTTGTGGTTCTTGCCGGCGAGCAGCACGAAGATGTCGATGTAATCGTCACGGGTCTGCGGCCCGTCGACCAGCCAGCGGGCGCCGGCGCGCTGGCGCAGCGCGTCGTCGACATTCTCGGGATAGTTGGAGAACATGCCGAACGAGCAGTTGCCGCGCACCACGGTGGCGGCACCGGCGAAGGCATCCATCAGGACGCCGGTGATCTCCTGCTGGCCGGCCGAGGCGCGGTCGTCGGAGCGCCGCGCCGCAACCTGGTCGATGTCGTCGATGGTGCCGAAGCCGATGACGCGCGGGTTCAACACATTGTTGATGAACTGGCGGCAGTTCTGGCCGGACTTGCCCTGATAGGACGAGATCTGGTCGACGCCGAAATTCTCATAGGCGAAGGGATAGCCGGCGACCTGGCAGTAGCCGTTGACGAGACCGGCGATCATCTGGATCAGCGTCGTCTTGCCGGTGCCGGGCGCGCCGTCGCCGATGAAGGTGAACAGGAAGCCGCCGAGCTCGACGAACGGGTTCAGCTCGCGTTCGAAATCATAGGCCATCAGCATCTTGGCAAGCTTGACCGACTGATATTTGGCGATGTGGTTGCCGACGACCTCTTCCGGTTTCTTGAAGGTCATCACCAGCGGCTTGGAACGTTTGCCCGGCGCGACGTCGAAGCCGTCGAGCGTGAAATCGTCGGCATCGATGCGGATATGGGCGTTCTCGAACGGGCCGATGCCGTCGAAGCGGCCTTTTCGTGCCAGGAGGCCGTCGATGGCGACGCGGGCGAAGGCGCGCGCCCTGGTCATCAGGTCGGCATCGTCGGATGCGCCCGAAATCGCCTTGTCGAGCCCGGCCAGGATCGACTTCACCGCGTCCTGCGGCGTGTCGAAGAGGAAATCCGGCTCGGGAATGTCGTTGGGCGCCTCGCCGTCGCTGTCGATGAGCTGGAACAGATAGGAGGACAGGCTGAAGGCGGCAATGTAAGCCGAGGCCGACAGAAGCTTCTTGAACGTGGCGGCCTCCTCGCCTTCGAGAGGAGCGCGGGTGTTCCTGGCCTGCAGGCTTTCAAGATCCGACCCTTCGGCGAAAACATCCGATATGGCGAGCGCGAGCGCCGTGCCGCGCCGGGCGCGAAACAAAAGTGTGTGCTGCGGGATGGTCAGCAACTGGTCGTCGGGGTGAACGGCGCCGACGGTCTTCGCCAGCTCGACCTCGCGTGTGCGGCGCACCGAACCGACCGAGACGGTGGAGACGAAGCGGCGGTTGGTGCCGGCAAGCGCGGTGCCTGAGGAACTGGACGGGTCTTCCAGCACGACGATGCGGGTGATGAAGCTCTGCGCGATGGCGCGGTGCTTCTCGATCGCCGCTTCCGGGATGGTGGTCAGGCCGGTATCCATGAAGGTTGCTCCGTGGTGTGACGGTCAGACGTCCGAGATGACCTGTCCGTTGGACAGGATGTGGACCTTGTATCGGGAAAAGATCTTCTGCGCTTCGCCCGCGGCATAGAGCGCCTGGTATGCCTCGTGCGGGATCAACGCGTGGTTCTCGTAGCTCGACACGCCCTGGCGCGCGGCCTCGAGGTCGTCGGTGTTGATGAAGAACTCCTGCGTCGTCTTCTCGCTCGAAAACAGCCCCCTGCGGCCGGGTTTTTCGCCCTTGGAGTAGACCTCCTGGATGGTCCAGGTCAGCAGCCAGGCGTTCTCCGGCTTGCGCACCTTGGCCAGAACCTCGGTCACCGTAGAATTGTTGTCGGTGATCCCGGCCGAATAGAAGGGGCCGAGCACGACGCGCCGAAGCTGCTTGGGGTGCAGCGGCTCGAAGTCCTTGTCGAGATTGACGGCGATCGTTGCCGGCGACAGCGTATAGGCCGAGTTCTTTTCGGTGAAATCGTCGAAGCGATGGGCAAGCTCGGGATTGAGCAGGCCATCGACCGGCAATGGAATGTCGATCTGGTCGTTAAGCTTGCCATTGCGGTCGACGAGCTGGCGGATCATGTCTTCGGAGGAATCTTCCACCGTCACCATATAGACCAGCGGCAGGTTGGCGCTGCCGTCGAAGGTCGCCCAATGGACGAGGTAGTAGGGCCGCGCCGTCTTCGGATTGACGGAAACCTTGGCCGTCTGCGCCAGGGTGAAGGGGCCGAAGGTCTGCTCGCTCTTGACGTCCTCGAGATAAAGCCTCTCGGCCATCGACTTCTGCAGCGCTTGGGGGAATTCCTTGTGGCGCAGGATGAAGTCAGCCATCTCCTCGCGCAATTCGTCGGCCAGCGGGATGTTGGCGAGCCGCGTGTCAGCCTGGCGGCGGTCGTTTTCGAGCTCGAGCAGGTTCTGGAACACCGGGAATCCGCTTTCGGCGCGCGAAATGCGGAACGTGTCCATGAAGCCCAGCCGGTTGCGCCAGCAGGAGAACGACTTTTCGAGCCGGGCGATGTATTCGGCGACGATCTTAGCGACGATGCCGTGCCGGTAGAGCGGCGAGCGATCGTCGCGCATGAACACTTCCAGCCCGCCGAGTGCTGCCGTGATTGCCGAGAAATACCGCGCCGCCGCGTCGTTTTCGGAGGTCATGCTATTGGGCCTTGGCATTGTCGCACCGGTGCGGGCGGCAATTACGACTGCACGTAATTGGCCGAATTGTGCTTCTTCAGCACCTCGTCGAAACGGCGGGCGAAGGCGTCGTCGGCCAGCTTCTTGCGGCGCTGGATGTCGGCGGTGGCAACCATGTTCTTCTCGTGCATCTCGAGCAGGTCGCCAATGTGCTTCTGCGAGGCGGCGCCGATGCCGGCCATGGTCTCCTCGGCGGTGTTGTCGACCTGGCTGCCCAGCGTGTTGATCTTGTGGGCCACATCCTGCTGGGCGGCGGTCTTCAGCGAATCCTCCAGTGCCTTGTAGAGGACGATGCGCTGCTCGGTGTCGATGGTCAGCTTGTTGATCAGGGTCGACTGCGCGGCGATCTGGTTGTTGAGCGAATCGACGAAGGTCTGGAACATCGAGGTGTAGCGCTCCAGCGTCTGGCTCTCGGCCAGCAATTCCTGTTCCTTGGCCTGCTTCTCATTGTATTCCGTGGCGAGCTTGGAACGTTCGCCCTCGAGTTGCGTGCGTTCCTTCTGGCTGGTGGAGGCGGCGATCTTGTTTTCGATGTCGAGCAGCATCGGATTGAGCTCCTCGATGCGCTTCTGCACGGTTTCCAGGTTGGACATGGTGGCCTTGCGGCGCTCGATGACCTGCGACAGGCTGGTCTCGGAGGTCTTGTAGCGCTGGTCGAGGACTTCTTTCTGCGCCTTCAATATGCCGACGATGGTGTCGGACTTGGCCAGCAGTTCCTGCAGGTTGCCGGCCAGTGACATGTTGCGGACGCGGTCGGTGCGCAGACGCTGCTTGCGTTGGCTGGAGAAGATGCCGATGAAGTTTTCCCAGCCGGTGTAGTTCTTCATGCTCTCGAACTCAGCGCCGAAAACGTTGGTGGCGTCCTCCAGCCCGATGATCAGGTCGGCGATGTTGCCTTCCATCACCTTCTGCTGCTTCAGCACGTCTTCGATGCGGGCGTTCTCGATATCGAAATTGGCATCGCCGATCTTCTTGTCGGCGGTGGCAAGTTTGTCGAGCACGGTGCCGGACTGGTCAATCTTGGTGCGCATGTCCTGGACGACCTGCTTGGTCCTGGCAATTTCGGCATCGAAATTCTGCAATGTCGCCATAAGGGCCTCCCGCTCCGGCATCAGGTCGCTGATTGCGAACAGCGGCGAATATATGTGGGGCTTCAGGGGATTGAAAGACGTGAAGACAGGGGCACTTCGAAAACAAAAACCTTGCCCACGCCCTTGAAACGCAATCGATCCGCGATCATGGCGAAAGGATCGTTTGGAATGCGCGTGGTTCAACTGTCATTGAACTTCAACGTCGGCGGATGTCGGCCAGGCATTCAATCCCCGCTGCCACGAATGCCTGAAATCCGACAGAGCATTGAGCGCGGTGAGGACGGTGGCAGCTCGGCGTCCGTTGCGGGGACGGAATAATCCCGGCTCAGGGTTTGGGATCGGCCTTCAGATAGGCGATGACATTGGCGATATCGTCGTCGTTGCTCAGGCCGGCAAAGGCCATCTTGTTACCGGGCACTTTTTGGCGCGGCGCCTTCAGATACTCGGCGAGGTTGGCCTCGTCCCAGACGAGACCGGCGGCGCCTGCACTCTTCATCGCTTCGGAGTAATGGCCGAGGAAGCTCTCGGCACTGCCGGCGGCGCGGCCGACGACACCCATCAGATGCGGGCCGACCTTGTCGCGGTCGCTCGCTGCTTCATGGCAGGCCATGCATCGGTTGAAGACCCTTTTGCCCAGTGCCGGATCGCCGCCGGCATGGGCGGCAAGGACGCCGGCAAGCAGAAAGGCTGCGGCAGACGAAGCGGCTCGAAACATGGCTGACCCCGACGAGTTCTGGCTGGACCGAGAGGACGCAAAATAGGGCCGAGGCCTTAACAAACGCTGCATCGTGGCGGATTGCGGAAGACTGCACCGCCCATGGCGGCAAGAGCGGCGGCCGTGATGCCACAGCCCGGTCAAGGCGCGACAAAGCCGATGAAATCGTCGGGGGCGGCGCGACCCATTTCTTCTTCCCAATGGCGACGGCAGAGCGAGACATAGACGTCCTTGCCGATCGCCACCTGTTCGCCCTGCCGAGCGACCTTGCCGTCGGGGCCGAGGCGCACGACCATCGTCGCCTTGCGGCCACAGCGGCAGATGGTGCGCACTTCGCGCAGCTCATCGGCTATGGCCAGCAACGCGCGCGAGCCGGAAAACAGCTTGCCCTGGAAATCCGTGCGCAGGCCATAGCACATGACCGGGATGTCGAGCCGGTCGGCGATCCGGGCGAGCTGCCAGACCTGCTCCTCCTCGAGAAACTGCGCCTCGTCGACGAAGACGCAATGCACGGCACCGTGCTGATGATGTTCGGCGACGCGGGCGAACAGGTCGTCGCCGTCACGAAACATCTCGGCTTCCGTTTCCAGCCCGATGCGTGACGAAATCAGGCCGGTGTCGCCCTTGCGGTAATGTCCGGCGACGAACAGCATCGTCGTCATGCCGCGCTCGCGGTAATTGTACGACGCCTGCAGGAGCATCGTCGTCTTGCCCGCATTCATCGTCGCGTAGTGGAAATACAGTTTGGCCATGGCGCCCTTTTAAGCCCACTTGGCCGGGCGCGGGGAGGGGCCATGGCAGGCCTTCCACCAAAAAAGCCGGCTTGCATGGAAAAAGCGGCAGACGTGTCGCTGATCGGCCAGTCCGCGCCGTTGATCGTGATTGCCTTAGTGCTTGAAACCGCACGAGAATGGTGTTTGGCTGACGAAACAAGGCGGGCACAAAAGCCGTAACTTCGCTTCGCCACAGAATCGAAATGGGAGAAAGTTCATGTCGCGTATGAATTCCTTCGTCGCAGGCCTCGGCCTTGCGGCTTTCTTGTCGACGGGTGCCGCCTTCGCCGGGGATCCGGCAAGCTGCAAGACGGTACGCCTTTCCGATGTCGGCTGGACCGATATCCAGGCGACGACCGGCATCGCCTCGGTGCTGCTCACGGCGCTCGGCTACGAGCCGCAGGTGATCCAGCTGTCGGTGCCGGTGACGATGGCGTCGCTGAAGAACAAAGACCTCGATGTGTTCCTGGGCAACTGGATGCCGTCGATGACCAACGACATCAAGGACTACACGGCCGACGGTTCGGTGGAGACCATCAGCACGAACCTGACCGGCGCCGGCTACGGCATCGTCGTGCCCACCTATGTGGCGGATGCCGGCGTCAAGACACTCACCGACCTCGGCAAGTTCAAGGACAAGTTCGACGGCAAGATCTACGGCATCGAGGCCGGCAATGACGGCAACCGCATCATCCTCGACATGATCAAGAACCCGAAGGACAATCTCGAAGGCTTCGAACTGGTCGAATCCTCGGAGGCCGGCATGCTGACGCAGGCCGAGCAGTCGATGAAGAACAATGAGTGGATCGCCTTCCTCGGCTGGACGCCGCACCCGGTGATGGGCGCCATGAAGATCACCTATCTCGACGGCATGGGCGACAGCGGCTTCGGTGCCGCCACCGTCCACACCAATGTGCGCAAGGGCTACACCACCGAGTGCCCGAACGCTGGCAAGCTCATTGCCAACCTCAAGTTCAACCTGGACATGGAAGGCCAGTTGATGGACGCCATCCTCAAGGGCGGCGACGCCCAGACTGTCGCCACCGACTGGCTGAAGAAAAATCCGGGTGCCGTGACACCCTGGATCGCCGGCGTGACAACCTTCGACGGCGGCGATGCGGCAGCGGCCATCAAGACCGCACTGGGAAGCTGAGCCGACCGACTTCGGCATGCGCGCGTGAGAACAAAGGGCAGCCACTGGAAAAGGCTGCCCTTTTTCATATGCTGTGAGAAGATGATTTGACGACAGCGGACACCGTGGCAGGGCGATGCCGGTAGGAGAGGGGGCAAGATGGATCCGATTTCCAAATTCCTGGTCAGCTACAAGATTCCTATCGGCCCATGGGGCAAGGCGTTCTTCGGGTTCCTCACCGACAATTTCGACACCGTCTTCAGGGCCTTTTCCAATGGCCTGAACTTCATCCTCGACGGACTGGTCGACCTCCTGCTGGTGGTGCCGCCGGTGCTGCTGGCGCTCATCATCGCCATCATCGCCTGGCTGCTGCAGCGTTCGCGCCCGCTCGCTATCGGCGTCTTCCTCGGCCTGATCTTCATCATCAACCAGAACCTGTGGAAGCAGACGGTGCAGACGCTGGTGCTGGTCGTGGCCGCCGCCGCCATGGCGATGGCCATCGGCGTGCCGCTCGGCATCTGGGCGGCGCACAAGCCGAAGGTCTACCGCTTCATGCTGCCGGTGCTCGACCTGATGCAGACGCTGCCGACCTTCGTCTATCTGATCCCGGTGCTGACCCTGTTCGGCCTCGGCAATGCGCCCGGCCTTATCGTCACCATCATCTTCGTCATCCCGACCGCGGTCCGGCTCACGCATCTCGGCGTCGTCTCGGTGCCCAAATCGATCATCGAAGCCGGCGAGGCCTTCGGCGCCACCAGGAGACAGCTGCTGTGGAAGGTTGAACTGCCCTCGGCGCTGCCCACCATCATGGCGGGCCTGACCCAGTCGATCATGCTGTCGCTGTCGATGGTGGTGTTCGCGGCACTGATCGGCGCCGGCGGGCTCGGCACCGAGATCAACCGTGCACTCGGTTCGCGCCGCATCGATCTCGGCCTCGAGGCCGGGCTCGCCATCGTCGTGCTCGCCATCGTGCTCGACCGCATGACCCGCATTGGCGTTGGAGGCAAGAAATGACCGTCGCCGTCGATTTCAGGAACGTCGATATCGTCTTCGGCGCCGACCAGGCGGGTTCGCTGGCGCTCATCGACAAGGGCGCGACGCGTGCCGAGATCCTCGAGCAGACCGGCAATGTGCTCGGCTGCGCCGGCGCCAGCCTCACCGTGCATGAGGGCGAGATTTCCGTCCTCATGGGTCTGTCCGGCTCGGGCAAGTCGACACTGCTGAGAGCGGTCAATCGCCTGAACGTCGTCTCGCGCGGCCAGGTTCTGGTCAAGGATGGCGACCGCACCGTCGATGTCGTCACCTGCGACGAAGCCACCTTGCGGCGCCTGCGGCAGAAGCAGGTGGCCATGGTGTTCCAGCAGTTCGGACTGCTGCCGTGGCGGACGGTGGAAGAAAATGTCGGCCTTGGCCTCGAACTTGCCGGCGTGCCGGACGCCGAGCGCAAGGAGCGCGTGCACAGGCAACTCAAGCTGGTCAATCTCGAGCAGTGGTCGAAGAAATACGCGCATGAGCTTTCGGGTGGTATGCAGCAGCGCGTCGGGCTGGCGCGCGCCTTCGCCACCGAGGCGCCGATCCTTTTGATGGACGAGCCGTTCTCCGCGCTCGATCCGCTGATCCGCACCAAGCTGCAAGACGAATTGCTTCAGCTGCAGGCCGAACTGAAGAAGACCATCATCTTCGTCAGCCACGACCTCGAGGAAGCGCTGAAGATCGGCAGCCACATCACAATCATGGAGGGCGGACGCATCGTGCAGACTGGCGCGGCGGAGGACATCGTGCTCAAGCCCGCCAACGACTATGTCCGCGACTTTATCGCCAATGTGAATCCGCTGTCGGTGCTCACCGCCTGGAACGTGATGCGCGACCGCCGCGACCTCGAACAAGGCAAGGACGGCTGGGTGTGGCTCGACCGACGCAAGACGACGCGCTTCAAGATCGACGATCATGGCCTCGTGGCGGCGGCCGAGCGTGACGGCAAGCCGGCGGTATGGGTGTCGTGCGCCGATGTCGAAGGCCAGTCCGAGGAAGCGGCACAGGTGTTCTGGGCCAACCCGGGCACGTCGCTGAAGACGGTGATGCTGGCCATGCACCGGTCGCAGACCGCGCCCGTGGCGCTGTTCGACGACCAGTCGCGCTTCGTCGGCGCGATCGGCATCAGGGACGTGCTGAGCGCGGTGCTGCGACGGTAATCGCGCAGTCGCGGCTCAAGCCGCCAGCGGCAGGCGCAGCTCCGTCAGCAGGCCGCCGTCCGGATGGTTGGACAGGCGGATCTCGCCGCCGGCGGCGCGCGCGATGTTGCGGGCGATGGTGAGGCCGAGGCCGAGGCCGCCGGTCTGGCGGTTGCGGGACTGCTCCAGGCGCACGAAAGATCCGAACACGGCATCGATCTGGGCTTGGGGAATGCCTGGCCCTTCGTCACGTATGGCCAGCGTGATCGTGTCGCCCGACCGGTACAGGCTGAGATGCGCCTTCTTGCCGTAGGTGACGGCGTTCTGCACCAAATTGGTGACGCAGCGCTTGAGCGCCACCGGTCGTGCCATGCAAATCAGTCCGCGCGAGCGTGTGTCGTCATTGTCGAACGACACGTCCGGATAGGCGTCGGCGATCGATTCCACCAGCGACCAGAAATCGATGCGTTCGCTCTTTTCCTCGGTCACCTCGAAGGTGGCGAAGTCGATCACCGAGCTGGCGATGCTCTCGACATCGGCGAGATCGTGCGCCAGCGCCTCGCGAACCGCGGATTTGCGCAACAGCTCCAGACGCAGCCGCATCCTGGTCATCGGCGTGCGCAGGTCGTGCGCCAGCGCCGCGGCCAGGTGCTCACGGTCCTCGACATATTCGCGCAGCCTTGCCTGCATGGCGTTGATCGCCTTGGCGGCGGCGCGCACCTCGCGGCTGCCGCTTTCGGCGATCGGGGGACTCTTGAGGTCATTGCCGATCCGGTTCACGGCGGTTTCCATCATCCGGTAGGGCGCGGTCAGCCGGCGCAGCGACCAGATCGACATGATCACCACCAGCCCCGCGATCAGCGAATAAAGCGGCAGGCTGTCGAAGCTCAGGATCGGGCCGACAGGCGTGATCGGCTCGGTGAAGTTCAGCCACTGGCCGTCGGCGAAGCGCAGCGAGGCCGTCAGTTTGTCGCTCTGGGCGAAGTTCGCCGCCAGTACCAGAAGGTCGCGCTCGACCTGGCCGACGTCCCTGTTCATGACCTCGCCGCCGGGGGTGTCGGATTCCTGCGTCGCCGGATCGCGCCGGACGCGCGCGTCGGTGACGCCGAACTTCGACAGCCGTCCGACGAGAATGTCTTCCAATTCGGCGAGTTCATCGTCGCCGGCGATCGACGAGGTGACCGCGGGGGTATCTGAAACGGTGAGAGCATAGGTGGCGTTGAACAGGCCGGATGCGGTCGCCTTTCGTTCCTCGGGCGTGGCGGCATGCATCAACTGCACCAGCGAATAGGCCCGGTCGTTGAGGCGGTAGAGATCGACCACGTCATTGGCGGCGGCGCGGTCGCGCGACACGATGTAGAGCGTCGCGACCTGGCTGATCAGCAGGCCGGCAATGACGATCAGCAGTACCCACACAGGCAGGGTCTGCGGCAGGAAACGTCTCATTCGGAGGTCGTTTCGGGAAGGAACTGATAGCCGCCGCTGCGCACCGTCAGGATCAGCTTGGGCGTCTTGGGGTCGTCTTCCATCTTGCGCCGCAGCCGGCTGACCAGGATGTCGATGCTGCGGTCGAAGGAATAATCGCTGTCGCCGCCGGAGAGTTCGATGAGCTGATCGCGGGTCAGCACACGCTGGGCGCTCTTGACGAAGGTCTGCAACAGGTTGAACTCCGCCATGGTCAGTTCGACCCTGACATCGTCGGGCGCGGTCAGCCGGCGCCGCGAACAATCCATCGTCCAGCCGGCAAAGCGGTAGATCTGCTTCGATGTGGCGCGCTTGGGCTCGCGGGCGCCGTTGCGCCGCAGCACGGCGCGTATGCGGGCCAGCAATTCGCGCGGATCGAAAGGTTTGGGCACATAATCGTCGGCGCCCATCTCGAGGCCAACCACGCGGTCTGTCGTCTCGGTGACGGCGGTCAGCATGATGATAGGCGTCGAATACTGGGCCCGGATGTCACGGCACAGTTCCAGCCCGCTCCTGCCAGGCAGCATGACGTCGAGCACGATGAGATCGACCTGCGCGCGGCGCAGGATCGTCTCCATCTCGGTGCCGTCCGCGGCAACCGAGGTATGCAGGCCGCGCTTCTGGAAGAACTCCTGCAGCAGGTCGCGAATGCCCTTGTCGTCGTCGACGATCAGTATGTGTGCGTCGGATTTCACGGGAATCCTGTCTTTGTTGACTTGCCAAGCCGGCAGGCGGCCACCCACACGATAGAATTCGGGCCATATGTTGGCCAATGCCTGGATTTCAAGGCAAGGCAAATCCAGCATTCTCCCCACCGAATGCGCTGGCGGCCTTGCACCGGGGTGGCCAGACACAATCCAGAAACAAAATTCTATAATCGGGAAAAACTCCTGAAAAACTAGGCCGGCATAACGGTGCCGTGGCGGTCAGGTCATTTGGCCGCGACACAAGTCTCCGGGTTCACGGATTAACCGATGCCGAGGTTGTCGATCAGTTTGTTGGGTGCGTTGATGGGCATTTCGCTCGTCACAGCCGCTGCTGGACAATCGGATGCAAAGGTGACGCTCACCACCCGGACCGAGCGGTGTGCCAATCTCAGCCACCAATTCGACGAAGCCCTCGAAACCCATGCCACGGCAACGCAGGTCACCGCGGCAAAGGCACTTCAGAGAAAGGGCAACCGGTACTGCGCCGCCAAGAAACAGGCACAGGGCATCCGGATGCTCGCCAACGCTTTGAAGCTGCTGGGGGTGACACCGAACGACCCGGTTCAGTGACACTCGAAACCCGACCCGCATGAAAAGGGAAATGAAGTCATGAAAAAGTCCATCCTCTCCGCCACCGGTCTCGCCGTTGCTCTCGCCTTCGCCATGCCGGCTCTCGGCAACGCCGCTGCCACCACGACGGCTCCGGCTGCGTCCTCGACGACCACCGCTCCGGCGACCACGACCGCCAAGCCTCCGGTGAAGAAGGTCGTTGCCAAGAAGCACAAGAAGGCGAAGAAGATCGTCAAGAAGACCGACAAGAAGGTCGCTCCGAAGGCTTAATCCAGGTCGGGCACAACTGCCTGCCTTATGACAAGGCCGCTCCAGTCGCGTTTTGCTGGAGCGGCCTTCTTCCTGCCCGGAAAAGCCGAAGGCCGTGTATCGGCAATGGAGCGAGCGGACAGGTCCGAAAGATGTGGCCGAAGCCGGTGCCGGCGGCTTCCGCCTCGATCGGCCCTTAACCCGATTGCAAGGCCGGCGCCGTAGGACAATCCGCATGAAGAGGCGGCTTTCGTCCATTCTGCGCTCGATCGTGTTCGGTGGCCTGGTCGCCACCGGCGCCGCCCGGCTGCTGATCCTGTTTACCGCCAGTCCCGTGCCGGATCCGGCCAGCGGCCGCACCGAGCCGTCACTGTTCGCGCCTGTGATTTCCACCGACTGGGATTACATCACGCCCGCGCAGGCCTGGCTGCTCATCGCACTTGCCAGCGTGACGCTGATCTGCGTCGCCGCCTGGCCGGTCGCGTCCTGGATGGAACGCCGGTCGGATGCGGCCGGAAATTTGCCCTCCCGGCGCGGCTTCGGCCGTCAGGGCCGTTGAACCGCGGGCCACACTTCCCACATAGCTCTGTGATTGGACGCTCGCTTTCGCCCGTGCGAAAATAGGGGCGTAGCCGAGGCTCGCGCAATTGCCGGTTCCCATGCCTGAAATCACGACAAAGCCCCGTACGCAGACCCTACCCAAGACCGAGCGGCCGAAGCTCTACAAGGTCATCCTGCTCAATGACGATTTCACGCCGCGTGAATTCGTGGTGACGGTGCTGAAGGGCGAGTTCAAGCTCAGCGAAGACCAGGCGCATCGGGTGATGATCACGGCGCACCGGCGCGGCGTCTGCGTCGTCGCCGTCTTCACCAAGGACGTCGCCGAGACAAAGGCGACACGGGCCACCGACGCCGGCAAGGCCAAGGGCTATCCGCTGATGTTCACGACGGAGCCGGAGGAGTAGAGCAGGGCTTTCCCTTCTCCCCTTGTGGGAGGGGAAAGGCGCTCCTACCGCCCTTCGCGGTACCACATCGAACCCATCGCCAGCAGCAGCAGGCCGAGGCCGAGGAAGCCGCCGAACAGCGGCACGCGCGAGACCGCCTTGAGTACGCTGTCGTCGGTCGTGCGCAGGCCGATCCAGTCGGCGCCGGATGCTTCGCCCGAGGACCGTACGGGGACGATCGAGGGCAAGGTCACGTCGCCGCCTCCAAGGGTCGATCCCGCAAGCCTGCGAACGCTGCCGCCGGTGGCTTCGGCGGGAGCCTTCAGCCGATCCTGCGTCGAAACGACGTCGGCGAATTCGGGTGCGTTGACCGGCCCGACATGGGCGAGCGCGGTAAGGTCGCCATTGCCGACCTGGTAAAGACCGATCTCGGAGGTCTGGGCGCTGCCCAGGAAGACCCCGGGTTCGGATTTCTCGAGCTTGACGGTGATGGTCTTGCCGGAGGGCGTGATGATCTGAGCCGGGCCGGGGTCGTCGGCCATGGTCTGGCGGCGGATTTCCAGCACCATGCCGCGCCCGTCGGCGGTCAATCGCTCCTCCTCGAGCTCTGGCTCCTTCATCAGCCAGTGGGCGATGCGGCGGTAGAGCTGGACATGCGGGCCGCCGCCTTCGAAGCCGCGCGCCCACAGCCAGCCCTGGTCGGACAGAAGCATGCCGACGCGGCCTTCTCCCTTGCGGTCGAGCAGGAGCAGCGGCCGGTTGTCGGCTCCCTTCATCACCACCTCGCCTTCGGGATTCTGCACACCGATGGTGCGGAACCAGCGGCTCCAGTGCGGCGGCTCGCTGGCAGAACCGTCAAGACCGCGCGTCACCGGATGGCGCTGGCCGATGTCGGTGAGGCGTGGGTAGAACGCCTTGTCGACGACCTCGCCGGTCGGCATCGCCGGCAGCGCCGACATCAGCGGCGTACGCGCGATCGAGCTTTCGCCGGCATATTCGGGTCCGGCCGCGATCAGCAGCGCGCCGCCCTTTTCGACATATTCGGAGATGTAGTCGTAATAGAGGATCGGCAGCACGTCGCGGTGCTGGTAGCGGTCGAAGATGATGAGGTCGAAATCCTTGATCTTCTCGACGAACAGTTCCCGCGTCGGGAAGGCGATCAGCGACAATTCGTTGATCGGCGTTCCGTCCTGCTTTTCCGGGGGCCGCAGGATTGTGAAATGGACGAGATCGACCGAGGCGTCGGATTTCAAAAGATTGCGCCAGGTGCGCTCGCCCGCGTGCGGTTCGCCGGAGACGAGCAGCACGCGCAGGTTCTCGCGAATGCCGTCGACCAGCGCGATGGCGCGGTTGTTGGTGTCGGTGAGCTCGCCCGGCTCACGATCGATGGCGAGTTCGATGATGTTGCGTCCGGCGCTGGGGATGGTCACCTGCAGCGGCATGGCCTGGCCGACGGTGGCATGCTCGACCGCGACCTGCTCGCCATTGACCGAAACGCGCACATCGACCGGCCCGGTCTCGTTGCTGGTTGAAATGACGCGATAGGTCATGTCGAGCGGCTTGCCGACGAGGGCGAAGCGCGGCGCGTTCTCGAAACGTATGCGGCGATCCTTCTCGTGGTCGTTGCCGGTGATCAAGGCGTGCAGCGGGGCATTGAAATCGGGCGCGCCGGCGGGCGCGTCATGCACTTCGCCATCGGTGATCATGACGGCGCCGCCGATACGCGAGGGCGGCACATCGCGAAAGGCGTTTTCGAGCGCGCCGAACAGCCGCGTTTCCGTGCGTTCCTCGGCGGCCGCGGACTTGCCGGCCTCGACAACGCGGACATCGAACTGCTTGAAGCGGCTCAGACGCTGCTGCAGCCCGGCCAGCGCCTCGTCAGTCTGTTTGGTCCGCTCACCGATGTCCTGGCTCTGGCTGCGGTCGACGATCAGGGCGACGACGCTTTGCTGCGGCTCGCGCTCCTCGTTGAGGAACACCGGATTGAAGAGAGCGGCGGCGAGCGCCAGCAAGGCGACGAGGCGCAGGACCGCGCCGCGCTGGCGAAACCAAAGGCCGACGGCCGCTAGCAGGGCCAGCGGCACCAGCACCAAGGCCAAAAGCGGCCAGGAGATCAGCGGTTCGAAGGAGATCGACCAGTTCATGTCTTACCCTCCCCCTTGCAGGGAGGGCCGATCCGGAGGGCGGGCGCAAGAACGAGCGTCATCTTACTGCCCCAACCGTTCAAGCAATATGGGCACGTGCACCTGGTCGGATTTGTAGTTGCCGGTCAGCATGTACATCATGATGTTGACCCCGGCGCGCAGCGCATAGATGCGCTGCATCGGATCGTTGGGCACGGTCGGCAGCAGCGGGTCGCCATTCTCGTCGACGGCCCAGGCGCCCGCGAAATCATTGGCGGTGATCATGATCGGCGAGACGCCGTCACCAGTACGCACCGGTCGGTTTTCGGCATTGCTGGCGTCGAGCGATGCCTCGACCCAGAGCGGGCTGCCGGCGAAGCGGCCAGGGAATTCGGGCAGGATGAAGAAGGATTTGGTCAGCACATGATCCGACGGCACCGGCTCCAGCGGCGGCACGTTGAGGTTGCCGAGGATGTCGCGCAGCCGCTCGGTGGCTGGGCTGGTCGAGTCGGCGCCGATGCCGTTGGCGAACTGGTCGCGCGTGTCGAACAGCACCGTGCCACCTTGCTGCATATAGGCATCGATACGGGCAATCGCGGCCTGGCTGGGCATGGCTGCGGCCGGATCGATCGGCCAATAAATGAGGGGGAAGAACGACAGCTCGTCCTTGGAGATGTCGACGCCGGCCGGCGCGCCCGGCTCGAGCGCGGTCTTTTCGATCAGGAAGCGGGTCAGGCCCTCGAGCCCGGCGCGGCTGATCGAATCGTCGCCGGGCACGCCGGTAAGCACATAGGCGATGCGGGTCTTGGAGATGTCCTCTATGGCGGCGGTGTCGCCAGGCTTGGCATCGTCGGCGCGCGCGGGGCCGACATGGCCGAACAACGCGCCGAGCGCGATCAGAATGGCCGCCATGGCGGTTACGGCGGCGGCGCGGCGAGGCCTGCGCGACAACAGGCCGCCCATCCAGAACACCGCCAGCGTGTCGAGCAGCATCAGCGCCAGCGCGGCGGCCACCAGCGCACCCTTCAGATTGCGCGATTCGTCAAAGGCGTACTGGATCGTGGTGACCGGGACAGTGATTTGCGGGCGCGCCAGCGGCGCAAGCGTGCTTGTCGCATCGAGCAGATTGTGAGCGAAGACGCCGGCCTCCGAGCCATAGAGGCCGGGCGGGTTCTCGAACGTCACCGGCAGAGCGCCGGCGCCCGGCACCAGCGGGCGCGCATCCGGCGTCGGCGGCACCAGCATTCCGTCGGCCGCTATCATGCGGTAGGGCGCCAGCGAGGTGGCGGCGGCTTCGGCATTGGCAACCGCGGCGCCCTGGTTGCGCGACAGCTGCACGATGCGGCGCAGCATCTCGACGAAGCTTCCCGAGATCGGCAGGTTCGACCAGGTTGCTTCGGGCGTGACATGGAACAGCACGAGCGTGCCCTTGCCCTTCTTCAGCCCGGTGACCAGCGGCGTACCGTCGGCAAGCGCTGCCCAGGTGCGCTCGACGATATCGGGCGTCGGTTCGGCCAGCACCTGCCTGGAAACGGTCACCTCGGTCGGCGGCGCCAGATCGGCGAAGGGGCCAGCCTTGGGGAATTCGGTGACCGGCTGCGGCGTGGTCCATGACAGTGCGCCGCCGAGCGAGCGTTCGCCGGTGCGCAGACGCACCGGCAGAAGGTCGTCGTCATTGCCGGCGGCGGCCAGCCGCGACCCGGCGAAACGCACCAGCGTGCCGCCCTTTTCAACCCAGTCGACCAGCCTTGGCCTGATCTGTGCGGGAATGGTGCCGATATCGGCCATCACGATCATCGCCGGCTTCTGGTCGAGGATCTGCGGAATGGCGTCGGCCAGGTCGGCGCTGGAGGGTTCGACCAGGTCGGCGAAGGGCTGCAGCGCGCGCCTGATGTAGTAGAGCGGCGACAGCAGCGGCTGCGCCTGGTCGGCCTCGGCCTGCGACAGGAGCCCGACCCGGCGGCGCTTGGAGCTTTCGTCCAGCACGCGCACGGCGCCCGCCTGACGCTCGCCATCGAGCGCGATCGAAGCGAAATCGTTGCGCAGCTCGAACGGCACCGCCATGGTGCCGGTGGCGGTGGATTGGCCGGGTGCGAAAGTCAGCGTCGCATCGGCGATGCGGCGGCCCTTGTCGTCGAAGGCGCCGGCGGTGACTTGCGCCGGCGCCGCATCGCCGGGCGGCCGGATGGCGGTGAGGGCAAAACCGTCGACCTCGTTCTCGGCGCCCGTCAGGCCGGTCAGCGACATCCGGTCGGCGACGGCCCACACGACCCGGGCAGCGTTTTTGGACAGAAGCGTGTTGAAGGCGGCCTCGTCGCCCTTCGCCGCCAGGCCGTCGGCCAGCACGGCGACGCTAGCGCCCGGCAGGCGCTCCAGGGCGGCGGCGACGCGCGCATAGACCGCCGGTCGGTCGGTCGGGATCGGCCGGGGCTTTGCCGCGCGCAGGCGGTCGAGCGCCGCGGCAGCATCGAACGGGCCGATCTCGGCATTGGGTTTTTCGGCGGTGAAGGCGATGATGATCGGCACGCCGTTCGAACCGGCGTCGGCGATCAGCCGCTCGGCGGTTGCGATGCGCTTGTTCCAGTCGGCGGCGCTTGCCCAGCCATTGTCGACGACCAGCGCCAGGGCCGCGCCCTCGGCCGGCAATTTCTCGCGCGGATTGAAGACCGGTTCGGCAAGGGCGGCGACGATGAGCGCCGCCATCAGCAGCCTGAGCAGCGTCAGCCACCAGGGGCTCTGCTGCGGGGTTTCCTCGCGCTTCAGCACGCGCGCCAGGATCTTCAGCGGCGGAAACACCTCGGTCTGCGGCCTGGGCGGGGTCAGCCTGAGCAGCCACCAGATCACCGGCAGCGCCAAAAGACCCCACAGCAGCATGGGCGCGCCAAAGGAAAGCGGCAGCCAGCTCATGCGGAGGCCTTTCCGGCGCGACCAACAGCGGTCAGCCCGGGCTGACCGCCATCGGTCATCGCCATGTGCAGGCGTACCAGAGCGTCGGAAGCCAGCCGATCGGTGTGGTTGACGGTGAAGCTCCAGCCGAGCCGCTTGCACCAGCTGGCCAGTTCCTGGCGTCGGGCGCCATAGAGCAGGCGATATTCATCGGCCAGCGTCTCGGCGCGTCCGGCGGTCAGCTTGTCGCCACTCTCCGGGTCGGTGAATTCGGTGCGGCCGGCATAGGGGAATGTCTCCTCGGCCGGATCGGCGACCTCGATCAGATGCGCGCGCACGCCGTGGCGGGCGAGCACGTCGAGCCAAGCCATGGTCTCCTCCACCGGGTCGAGGAAATCACTGGCGATGATGATGTCGCAGAAGCGGCGGATGCCGGAGAGATCGGGCTTGGCCGGCAACTCGCCGGCATGCATAAGCTGGGCCGCGATGCGCTCCGCGCCATTGCGGGCGGTGAACGGATCGGTAAGGCCGGGCCAGGCGATGCGCTCGCCGCTGCGCGACAACAGCTCGGCCATGGCCAGCGCCAGCACCAGGCCGCGCGATTGCTTGGAAACGGCGGCACCGGACGATTTGTAGAGCATCGACGGGGAGGGGTCGGCCCACAGCCACACCGTATGGGCCGCTTCCCATTCGCGGTCGCGCACATAGGTGTGGTCGTCGCGGGCCGAGCGGCGCCAGTCGATGCGCGAGGAATCGCCTTCGACATAGGGCCGGAACTGCCAGAAATTCTCGCCGATGCCGCGCTTGCGGCGGCCATGCCAGCCGGCAATCACTGTGTTGACGATGCGGCGCGCCTCGACCAGCAGGTCGGGCACGAGCGAAGCCCGCAACCGGCCGCGGGCGAGCGCGTCGCGCGTCGCTGCCGGAGCCTGGAGCTCGCCGATGCGCGCCATCAAATCCCTTTCACGAGCTTGGCCACCACGTCGCGCACGCTGGTGCCTTCGGCGCGGGCGGCGAAGGTCAGCGCCATGCGGTGCTGCAGCACCGGCTCGGCCAGGGCACGCACATCGTCGACCGACGGCGCCAGCCGCCCATCATAGAGCGCGCGCGCCCTCGTGCACAGCATCAGTGCCTGGCTGGCGCGGGGACCCGGCCCCCAGGCGACATGCCTGTCGGTTTCGGCATTGCCCTGGCCGGGGCGCGCCGAGCGCACCAGGGCCAGGATCGCCTCGACCACGCTTTCAGGCACCGGCATGCGGCGGATCAGCGTCTGGATATCCCTCAGCCGCGCCGGCTGCAGCACATTCTGCGCCTTCGCGTCCTCGACGCCGGTGGTTTCCAAAAGGATGCGGCGCTCGGCCTCGAGTTCGGGATAGAGGATGTCGACCTGCATCAGGAAACGGTCGAGCTGTGCCTCGGGCAGTGGATAAGTGCCTTCCTGCTCCAGCGGGTTCTGCGTCGCGAGCACATGGAAAGGCGAGGGCAGGTCGTGGCGGGCACCGGCGATGGTGACGTGATACTCCTGCATGGCCTGCAGCAGCGCCGACTGGGTGCGCGGCGAGGCGCGGTTGATCTCGTCGGCCATCAGCAACTGCGCGAAGATCGGCCCCGGAATGAAGCGGAAGGAGCGCTTGCCGAATTCGTCCTGCTCCATCACCTCGGAGCCGAGAATGTCCGAGGGCATCAGGTCGGGGGTGAACTGGATGCGACGCGAATCGAGGCCGAGCACGATGCCCAGCGTCTCGACCAGCTTGGTCTTGGCGAGGCCGGGCACGCCGACCAGCAGCGCGTGGCCGCCGGCCAGAAGCGCCACCAAAGCGCGTTCGACGACACTTTCCTGGCCGAAGATGATGCGACCGACCCCGTCGCGGACCCTGGAAATGTCGGCCAGCGCCTTCTCGGCCTCGGCGATCATGTCTTTTTCGCTGATCGGGCTTTCCTTGACCATCACGCTCATGCAGCATCGATCCTTGTGGTTGGAAATACCAGCTTGACGCAGAATGCCGCGATTCGGCTCCGTCTGGCGCCTGCCGTCAAATTTAAATCACAGAGTTAGGCTGACAAGCGCAACAACAGTGACTATTTCGTGACGATGGCAGAGGGCTCCGAACAAAGACAGCAAAGCCTGGCGGCCGCGACCGAGGCGCGCGGCCTCGAGGCGCTGATCTCGCGCGCGGCCCGCGCCGGCAAGGGGCCGGCCCCGGTGGAGCGCTGGAATCCCGACTTCTGCGGCGATTTGGATATGGAAATCAAGGCTGACGGCACCTGGTTCTATCTCGGCACGCCGATCGGCCGCATGCCGCTGGTGCAGCTTTTTTCCTCGGTGCTGCGCAAGGACGCGGACGGCAGGACCTATCTGGTGACGCCGGTGGAAAAGGTCGGCATCCGCGTCGTCGACGCACCCTTCATCGCCGTCGAGTTGGATGTCTCGGGCAGTGGCGAGAGCCAGATCATCACGTTTCGCACCAATGTCGGCGACGTCGTCGAGGCCGGGCCGGAGCGGCCGCTGCGTTTCGTCGACGAGCACGAGACCGGCGGGCTGAAGCCTTATGTGCTGGTGCGCGGGCGGCTGGAGGCGCTGGTGGCGCGGCCGGTGATGTACGAACTGGTCGAGCATGGCGAGGAAATCGAGATCGACGGCAGGTTGATGTTTGCCGTTCGCTCCAAAGGCCAGGCCTATCCGATCATGCCGGCCGACAGGCTGAGGCAGCTGAGCGCGTGACGGACAGTTCATGATGGACCAGGTGATGCGGACGCCGTTTTCCATTGCCGATCTGCGCGCCCGCTTTGCCGCGCAGCCGCAGGCGCATGCCGGCGACGACTATGGCGATCATCGCTTCAATCCAGGCCATCCGCGCCTCCACCGGGCAAAACCGCTGCGCGATGCGGCGGTGCTGATCCCGATCGTCGATCACCAGGGCGATGCCACGGTTCTTTTGACCAAGCGGGCCGAGACGCTGCGCAACCATTCCGGGCAGGTGGCATTTCCCGGCGGAACGATCGATGCGACCGACGCCAGTCCGGAAGCAGCGGCGCTGCGCGAGACTTTCGAGGAGATCGGCCTTGGCCGGGACCATATCGAGGTCATCGGCCGCATGCCCGATTACGTCGCGGGCAGCGGTTACAGGATCGCGCCGGTGCTGGGCATCGTGCGGCCGCCTTTCCAGCTGACGCTCAATACCGAGGAGGTCGACCTGGCCTTCGAAGTGCCGCTGCGCTTCCTCATGGATCCGGCCAACCACATCAGGGACAGCCGCATTTGGAACGATCTCGAATGGTTCTTCTACGACATGCCCTATGGCGACCGGCGCATCTGGGGCGTCACCGCCGGCATCATCCGCACGCTCTATGAAAGGCTCTATGGGTGAAGGTCTCGATCGCTGACAGGGCCGACTGGCTCGGCGACAAGCATCTGCAGCGCCTGCTTGCCATTCTGGCGAGCGGCGGCGAGACAGCGCGGGTCGCCGGCGGCGCGGTGCGCAACACGCTGATCGGCCAGCCCGTCGCCGACATCGACATCGCCACCACCTGCCTGCCGCACGAGACAATCCGCCGCGCCGAGGCGGCGAGGTTCAAGACCGTTCCCACCGGCATCGAGCACGGCACGATCACCGTGATTGCCGGCGGCAAGCCTTATGAAATCACCACGCTGCGCGCGGATATCGAGACCGACGGCCGCCGCGCCAAAGTGTCCTTCGGGCGGGATTGGAAGCTTGATGCCGAGCGGCGCGACTTCACCATCAACGCGCTCTACGCGGAAGCCGACGGCACGGTCGTCGATCTGGTCGGCGGCGTCGCCGACATCGAGGCGCGCCGACTGCGCTTCATCGGCGATCCGCAAGCGCGTATCCGCGAGGACTATCTGCGTATCCTGCGCTTTTTCCGCTTCTTCGCCTGGTATGGCGAAGGCCGGCCGGACGCCGAGGGGCTGAAGGCTTGCGCCCGGCTGAAGGGAGGGCTCGTGCAGCTCTCGGCCGAGCGCGTCTGGTCCGAACTCAAGAAGCTGTTGTCGGCGGCTGATCCGTCCCGCGCGCTGCTGTGGATGCGGCAGGCGAGCGTTTTGACCAGCGTGCTGCCGGAAAGCGAGAAATGGGGCATCGATGCGATTCACGGCCTGGCCAGAGCCGAGAAGGATCTGGGCTGGACCGCGGAGCCGATGCTCAGGCTGGAGGCGATCGTGCCGCCGGATGCGGCGCGCATGAAGACGCTGGCCGAGCGGCTGAGACTGTCGACGGCGGAAGCAAACCGTTTGCGCCACTGGGCGCTTACGCCGGGAATCGAGCCGAAAACGACCGAAGGCGAACTGGCCAAGACGCTCTACCGCGGCGACCGGCAGGGGGTTGTCGACCGGCTTCGCCTGTCACTCGCAGCGGCACGGGTGCGCGCGGTGGACCAGACCGATGCGCTCATCGAGGCCGGCGGCTTTTCCCGACTTCTCGCCTTCGCGCTGAGATGGGAAAGGCCCGTGTTTCCACTCAAGGGCGCCGATCTGACGGCGATCGGGGGGATACCCGGGCCAAAACTCGGCGCGATCCTCAGGAATCTCGAAGTGGAATGGGTCGATGCCGGGTTCGGGCCCGATCGCGACGCGCTGCTCAAGCGCGCCGCGCAGGCCCTGAAGGCCGGATAAAGCATCCGTCAACGCAATCCGGGCGGAAATCGCTGCGATTTCCCGGAACTTGCTCCAAATCAGGCGGCGTCGCGGACCTTCTCGATGCGCGAGCGGATCGCTTCGATCATCGTTTCGCGGATGATCGTCTCGCCATGCGTCTCACGCATATGTTCGACGGCACGGCGCATGACCTCGGCTTCCTCCTCGGCGCGCGTGTGCCATTCACAACCTGGAACGAGCGAGCCGCAGTGGAATTCCTTCATGGGATTTCTCCTTTTCCTCCATGGAGTCCGGTCGACCGTCCTGCAAAAGGCGGCAGGGACTCCACATCTTCTTGGCGCGTTGTCCGACCTTGAAGCCGGTTGGACCGCGAGCGGGTGAAACCATAACACAGATGGGGTGGCATTGATTGCCGTCAACGGCAAAAAGGCGGAGCAGCGCTGCTCCGCCCTCTTACGCCAGCCCTGTGGGCAGGTCATCACTTCATGATCTTGACTGCCTCGGCAACCTTATCCTTGCCGCTCATGTCCCATGAAACTCTGACCTTCTCGCCGACCTTCAGGCCAGGATCCTTGAAGGTCCGGGGAAGCGTAAAAGACGATCCATTGTCGAGAACCAGGCTCTTGGCCGCCGTATCAAAGGTCTTGATCGTGCCGGTGGTGTGCTTGACGGCGGCGAATGCCACCGAACCGGAAGCGAGAAGGGCAGCCGCTGCGGCCGAAACAATGATCTTGCGCATTGCGAAGTACTCCTGGAAAGCGCGGGCACCCCTTTTTGGCGAAGGTGTCCCGCATCGTCCTGGGCCGTCCGGTTGCGTCGAGTCGCGATCCGCTTCGTTCTGACGCAATTCCGGACGGAGAACCGCTCTGCGCTCCTGGAATTGCGCAGGCGAACCGCCGGCGCTTCCCGACCCGTCCTGACAAATAGCCCGGTCTTTTCCGAAGCCTATTAGACGAAAAAGAAACTTTGCGAGGGCTCCCGCGCCACATTCGATGCCCATTTCGAGGCGAATGGGACATCAATGCGGCTCACGGCGCGCTCACCATCTTTTTACGGCCAGCGGGCCTCCGGCGGCAGGCTGGAGAGGATCGAGGCGACGTTGCCGCCGGTTTTCAGGCCGAAGATGGTGCCGCGATCATGAAGCAGGTTGAACTCGACGTAACGGCCGCGGCGGATGAGCTGTTCGTCGCGGTCGCCATCGGTCCAGTTCTCGTTGAAATTGCCCCGCACGAGATGGCCATAGACGACGAGAAAAGCGCGCCCGACATCCTGGACGAAGTTGAAATCGGCACTCCAGCCGCCTTTGTCCTGCCCCGAATGCAGCCAGTCGAAGAAGATGCCGCCGGTGCCGCGCGGCTCGTTGCGATGCGGAAGGAAGAAATACTCGTCGCACCAGGCCTTGAATTTCGCATGGTCGGCGACACCGGCATTCTTCTCGCAGGCGAACTGCATGGCGCGGTGGAAGGCCATTGTGTCGGGGTCGTCCTGCGCGCGGCGCCGGTCGAGCACCGGGGTGAGGTCGGCGCCGCCGCCGAACCAATGGCGTGAGGTGACGACCATGCGCGTATTCATGTGCACGGCCGGAACGTTGGGGTTCCAAGGGTGCGCGATCAGCGAAATGCCGGATGCCCAGAACCGCGGGTCCTCCTCGGCGCCGGGCATCTGCTTCCTGAATTCGGGCGAGAACTCGCCGTAAACGGTCGAGGTGTGGACGCCAACCTTTTCGAAGACTCGGCCGTGCATCATCGACATGGTTCCGCCACCGCCCTTGCCGGAGTCACGCTCCCACGGCGTCCTTTCGAACCGACCCGGCGACCATGAAGCGAGCGGGCCCTGGAGATCCTGCTCGATCTGCTCGAAAGCACCGCAGATGCGTTCGCGCAATGCCTCGAACCACAGGCGTGCCTTCATCTTCTTTTCTTCGATGTCGGCGGGCAGGCCAGCCGGTATTTCAGGTCGTTCCAAGTGCTGTCTCCGGTTTCGGGGCGGCCGGCCCCTACAAATGACTCGTCTTTTGCCGGCGCGATCCCTAATCTCTTAGGGGAAAGGGTCAAGTCTGATCTGATCGGAGCAAGGAGACCTTCGTGCGCACCCCGGCAAGACCGCCGCTGGATGGCCTGAAGAAAAGGCTCGATCAAAGCCGGGCTGAACGCGCGCGCATGCCGCGCGACGGATTTTTGCGCGAAACCTTCGTCCTGCCGCGTTCGGACGCTCGCCTGAAGGCAAAGGAATGGTTCGAGCGCTTCCCCAAGCAGGCTTACTGGACCGAGATCGAAAGCTGGTTCGAACGGCCGGGCGATTTGATCGAGTTCACCATAAGGCGCCTGCCGGCGGCGGATTAGGATTTCCTCGCCCTGTTTACGGGGACAACCAATACAGGCGCCGCCCTTGTATCCGCCTTCACTACGCTCAGGTACCTTCTCTCCGTGAACCGAGAGAAGGAAGAACCAGCCTTCTCGCCCCTGTTCCTTGCCTGGCCAGCCGGTCATCCTTGTTGCGGAGCGGACATTTGTCGATCGACATGCAGCCGCAGCCGATGCAGTCGGTCAGCCCGTCGCGCAATTTCTTCAATTGACCGATCTTGCGGTCGAGCCCGTCGCGCCAGGCGGTCGACAGCAGGCTCCAGTCGTCGCGCGTCGGGGTGCGGCCCTCGGGCAGGGATTGAAGCGCCGTCGCTATCTCGGCCAGCGAAATGCCGACCTCCTGCGCGATCTTGATGATGGCCACGCGCCTCAGCACGTCGCGGCCGTAGCGGCGCTGGTTGCCTGACGTGCGGTGGCTGCGGATCAGGCCGCGAGCTTCGTAGAAATGCAGCGCCGACACCGCGACACCGCTGCGCGCGGCCACTTGGCCAACCGTTAATTCCGCTGCTGGCGCCATCTCGCACTTTCCGCTTGACCTCAAGTTAAGTTGAGCTTGTAGCGAAGAAGCCATCGACATGCAAATGACAGGAGATGGCGATGTGCGCCTGGGTGAGAATGACGGGCGAGGGCCGTGTCGCCGCCGCCGGCGGTACCGCGACCGCCGCTTCAGCAGATGGCATTCTGGCCCAATTGCCGTATGGCTTCGCCGGCCACCATGGCGACGGAGAGCGCGACATTGATGCTGCGCGCGCCGGCCTGCATCGGAATCGTCAGCCGCGCGTCCGCCGCCTGATGGACCGGATCTGGCACGCCTGCGGATTCGCGGCCGAACAAAAGGATGTCGCCAGTGGCGAAGTTGAAGCTGGTGTATGGGGTCGCGGCCTTGGTCGACAGCAGGACCAGCCGGTGCGTGCGGGCCTTGCGCCACTCCTCGAAGGCGTGCCAGTCGACATGCCGGGTCAGGGCAGCCATTTCGAGGTAATCCATGCCGGCGCGCCTGAGCGTTTTATCGGAGAGCGGAAAGCCGGCCGGTTCGATGATGTCGACGCCGATTCCGAGGCAGGCAGCGAAGCGCAGGATTGTGCCGGTGTTGCCGGCGATGTCAGGCTGGTAGAGGGCAATGCGGAGACGGTCGTTCATTTCCGCATCCTTCTATTAAGTGGCAAATCGGCCACAGCGGCTTCGCGGTTTTGGAAATTGCTGGACCTGCGGGTGGCCATTTTCTGCGAAGTCGGGTATACAGCGTACATTGTCAACCCGAACCGAAGGAGGGGTAATTCATGATGACCATGCACATCCAGCACCCTCTCCGTGGGCTTACATGCCCGCTGGCGGTTTCGGTACGACGGTTCTCCTGATCTCTTAGACGCTTCCGCACCGATTTCCGCCGAAACCATTTTCTGGTCTTCGAAGGAATCCTGCGATGTTTTTCAAGCTGCCGAAGGGGCCGATGGCCCCACCCCAACGCGTCTCGACTGATCAGCCGCCGATCCCGCGGCAGGACGTCGAACACCCTTTTTATCTTTATTTCCACACGGAGGACGGACCGATGTTCGATCCCTACAGAATCCCTGGCTCGAGGAGCCTGCATATCCACCGGCTGCCGACCTGGGCGCTGTTGATCGGCGAAACCTATTCGTCGGCGGTCCACGCCGAGGTTCGCCGGCGTCCGCATCGCGGCATGCTGCCCGATGTCGATTTCTCGCGAGCGGTTCCCGACCCGAGCCGGCCCTCGTTGGTGCGCCGCATCATCCGGGCGATCCGGCCGGGCGCGAAGATCCGACTTGTCGACACCGCACCGTCAGGATCGGCAAAAGAGCCTGTCGGCGAAAAGCCCGCGAGCCCCTATATAGCGCGAAGCAGGGCCGACGGTCCGGATGATTCCGGACCGTCGGCCCTCGGCGCCATGCGGTCCGAGGACTTCGTACGTTCACGCGCCGCGTGAGCGGAAACAGATTTCATGAGCATGACCTATGTTGTTGTTTAGCTGGTTTGAAAAAAGGCTCGATCCGTTCCCGGCCGCGGAGCCGGTCGAGCCGCCCAAGACCCTGGTTGCCTTCTGCCTGCATTACACGCGCGGCGCATGGCCCTATATCCTTGTCGATGCGGTGCTGGTGGCTGCAATCGCCATCGCGGAAGTATGGATGTTCGGCTTCCTCGGCCGCATCGTCGACTGGCTTTCGGGGCAGAACCGCGAAACCTTCCTGCAGACGGAGGGCTGGAAGCTCGCCGGCATGGCCTTCATCGTGCTGTTCGCGCTGCCCGGCACGGTATGGCTGCATTCGCTGCTCAACCAGCAGACGCTGATGGGCAACTATCCCATGCGTATCCGCTGGCAGGTGCATCGCTATCTGCTCAAGCAGTCGATGAGCTTCTACCAGGACGAATTCGCCGGCCGCATCGCCACTAAGCTGATGCAGACGGCACTCGCCGTGCGCGAATGCGTGATCAAGGTGATCGACGTCCTGAACTACGTCATCGTCTATTTCCTCGGCATGCTGCTCATCGTCGGCTCGGCCGACTGGCGGCTGGCCGCGCCGCTCGGCGTCTGGATGGTCGGCTACATCCTTCTGCTGCGCTATTTCATTCCTCGGCTGGGCAAGGTCGGCGAGGAACAGGCCAATGCGCGCTCGGTCATGACCGGCCGCGTTGTCGACAGCTACTCCAACATCCAGACGGTCAAGCTGTTCAGCCATGCCCGCCGCGAGGCCTCCTTCGCCAAGGAGGGCATGATGGGCTTCCTCGACACGGTCTACCGGTCGATGCGGCTGGTGACGGTGCTGTTCGGCTCGCTCTACATCCTGAATGCGCTTCTCCTGTTCTCGGTTACCGCCATCTCGCTGTGGCTGTGGCTCGGCCAGGCGGTGACGATCGGCGCGGTCGCCGTGGTCATCGGCCTGGTTCTGAGGATGTGGGGCATGTCGCAGTGGATCATGTGGGAGATGTCGGGCCTGTTCGAGAATATCGGCACGGTGCAGGACGGCATCGCCTCGATCTCGCTGCCGCGCCTTGTCGAGGACAGGCCCGGTGCGAAGGAGATCACGGTCGCCAAAGGCGAGATCCGCTTCGAAGACATCCGCTTCCACTATGGCAAGCAGAAGGGCGTCATCGAGAACCTGTCGCTGGCGGTGAAGCCGGGCGAGAAGGTCGGCATTGTCGGCCGCTCCGGCGCCGGCAAGTCGACGCTGGTCAATCTTCTGCTGCGGTTCTACGACCTCGAAGCCGGCCGTATCCTGATCGACGGCCAGGAGATCGCAGCGGTGAAACAGGATTCGCTGCGCGCCCAGATCGGCATGGTCACGCAGGACACCTCGTTGCTGCATCGTTCGGTGCGCGAAAACATCCTCTATGGCCGGCCCGACGCCAGCCACGACATGCTTGTCGAGGCTGCGCGGCGCGCTGAGGCGCTGGACTTCATCGGCGGGCTCTCGGACCATAGCGGCCGCAAGGGATTCGACGCCTATGTCGGCGACCGCGGCGTCAAACTGTCCGGCGGCCAGCGGCAACGCATCGCCATTGCTCGCGTTATGTTGAAGGACGCGCCCATACTTATCCTTGACGAGGCGACGTCGGCGCTGGATTCCGAGGCGGAAGCGGCCATCCAGGAGAACCTCTACAAGCTCATGCAAGGCAAGACCGTCATCGCCATCGCCCACCGGCTGTCGACCATCGCGGCGATGGACAGGCTTGTGGTGATGGACCAGGGCCGCGTCATGGAGGAAGGTTCGCACGAGGAACTGGTGGCCAAGGGCGGGCTCTACGCGCAGCTCTGGCAGCGCCAGTCGGGCGGTTTCCTGCTCGATGACGGCCCGATCGGTGTCGCAAACGACGTTGTTGCCAATGACGATGGCGCAAAGGGACAAGCCGCTGAATGATGGCCGCCGCCGCATGATGACAGCCGTCTATCGCTGGTTCGAGAACTGGGTCTATCCGTTCAGGGAGCCCGCGAATCTTCGGCCGCCGTCCGGCGTCGCCGGTTTTCTCTGGCACTATGTCGGCCAGGCCAAGTTCGCCTTCTTCGCCATGCTGGTCATCGGCGGCATCGCGCCGCTGGTCGAGGCCGGGCTGTTCTACTTTGTCGGGCGGCTGGTCGACATCCTCGACCAGCTTCCCGGCGAACGCAGTTGGCATGCGCTTTGGACGGCCGCCGGGCCGGAGCTCGTGTTCATGGTCGTCGTCGTGCTGGTCGTCCGTACCATCGTCGTCGGCCTGTCGGCGCTGGTCGACGAGCAGACGATCACGCCCGGCTTCTACAATCTGGTGCGCTGGCAGGCGCACCGGCACGTGTCGCGCCAGTCCTACTCCTTCTTCCAGAACGATTTCGCCGGCCGCATAGCCACCAAGGTCTGGCAGGCCGGGCAGGCGACCGGCGACCTGATGGAAAGCTTCATCGAGGTCGTCTGGTTCATGATCGTCTATACGGTGACGACGCTGGCGCTGGTCGCGGGGCTGGATCTGAGGCTCGCTGTGCTGGTGGTGATCTGGATCACAGCGTTCGGCTTTCTGGCCAGGCTCTATCTGCCGGCGATCCGCAAACATGCCGAGGCCACCGCGGAGGCGGGGTCGATGATCACCGGCCGCATCGTCGATTCCTACTCCAACGTGCAGACGCTGAAACTGTTCTCCGCCGATGGCGACGACCGCTACATCAGGAGCGGCTTCGACATTTATCTCGACGCGTTGCGCCCATTCACGCGCCGGCTGACCGGCGTGCGCATGGCGCTGACGACGCTGTCGGGCATCATGATCACGGCGATCGGCTGCTTTGCCGTCTATCTCTGGGTCGAGGGCTCGATCACCGTCGGCGCGGTCGCCTTCACGCTGTCGCTGGTGCTGCGGCTCAACATGCTGCTTGGCCGGCTTATGATGCAGCTCAACAGCATCCTGCGCAATCTCGGCGTGCTGGAGAATTCCAAGGCGCTGATCTCGCAGCCGCTCGGCCTAGTCGATGCACCCGACGCCGGGGAACTGGTCGTGGCCGGCGGGCGCATCGAGGTGAAGAATGTCGAGTTCCACTACGGCAAGGGGTTCGGCGTGCTCAACGGCATCGATCTCGTGGTGCGGCCGGGCGAGAAGGTCGGCCTGGTCGGGCCGTCCGGCGCCGGCAAGACCACGCTCGCCAACCTTATCCTGCGGTTGTACGAACTCGAAGGCGGAAAGATCGCCATCGACGGCCAGGACGTCTCCCGGGTGACGCAAAATTCGCTGCGCGCCAATATCGGCGTCGTCAGTCAGGACACGGCGCTTTTCCACCGTTCGCTGCGCGACAATATCAAACTCGGCATGCCCGACGCCACCGACGCGCAGGTGATCGCGGCGGCCAGGAAAGCCGAGGCGCATGATTTCATCCTGACCTTGCGCGACAATCGCGACCGCCAGGGCTACGAAGCCTATGTCGGCGAGCGCGGCGTCAAACTATCGGGCGGCCAGCGCCAGCGCGTGGCGATCGCCCGTGTCTTCCTCAAGGATGCACCGATCCTGATCCTGGACGAGGCGACCTCGGCACTCGATTCCGACATCGAGGCGGCGATCCAGGAAAACCTGACGCGGCTGATGGAAGGCAAGACGGTCATAGCCATCGCTCACCGGCTGTCGACCATCGCCGCGCTTGACCGTCTGGTCGTGCTCGACGGCGGCCGCATTGTTGAACAAGGCACGCATGACGAGCTGGTGGCGCTCGACGGGCTCTACGCGCGGCTGTGGAAGCGTCAGTCCGGCGGCTTCCTCTATCACGAGGAAGCCGTGCTGGAAGAGACGCGGCCGGCGGAGTAGCGGCATGGGCGCGACGCAGGAGACCGGCTATCTGCTGAAACGGCTGCGGCCGACGACGCCGGCCTTCGATGCGCTGATGGAAGAGAGCCGACGGGAAGGCTACTGGATGCTGGTGCGGCTTCGCGACGGCTGGACAAGCGGCCGCAACAAGTTCCTGAAACAGGGCGAGGCGCTGTTCGGAGCATGGCACGGCGCCGAACTCGCCGGCGTGTGCGGGCTGAACATCGATCCCTATTTCGAGGGAAGGGACCACGGCCGGGTCCGGCATCTGTTCGTCGGCGCGCGCCATCGGCGCACGGGCCTTGGCCGCATGCTGGTCGAGACCGTTGTCGACAGGGCGCGCCACTATTTCGCCGTGCTCAACACCCGTGCGCCTCAGGAAGCCTTCGGCTTTTATGAGCGGCTTGGCTTCGCGCCGGTGGCGGGCGAAGAATTCGTCACGCACCGGATGATTTTCGAGAAAGGAGGTTGAAATGTCCTTGCGCCCGCCGTCCCGTCTGACCGGCGCCTCGGCCGCTGAGGCCGCCTTCGACGCGCTCGGCCATGAAGTCCTTGCCGAGAAGGCGGCGGCGCTCGGCCGCGCCGGACAGCGCGTCGAAGAAACGCTGGCCCGGCTGCGCGACAATGACGACGAGCAGTTGCGTCCCCGGCTGCTCAAGGAGGCGGCGGTGGCGGTGCACGGCTACTTCATCCAGCGCGAGCTCTGCGGCCTTCGAAAGCACGATGCCGTCATCAGCGAATACAACATTCCGAAGGCGGTGCTGGTCAGGCTCGGCGCCATGTAGGGTCGGCGTTTGCCGCGCCGATCTCCCTGTGGAACCTCGCCAGGCGGATGGCGAGCGCTTCGGGATTCTCGTCGGCGACGAAGTGCCCGCTGTCGGCGATAATGTCGCCTTCGACATTGGAAAGCCCGGTGGCCCTAAGGCCTTCGACATAGTCGCCGATGTCGCCGGACTCGGCCGAACCCCTGAGATACAGCACCGGAATCGCGATCGGCGTCGCGGGCTGCGCGGCATTGGCTTTGGCATCTTCGGGGAAGGCGCGATACCAATCGAAACCGGCCTGGAGGCTTTCAGGCCGGGAATAGGCTCTCGCATAGATTTCCCTGGCCTGCGCGGGGATCGACGCCCGATCCTTCGAAAGCACATTGAAGAAGAAGTCGAAATAGGTGCTTTGGTGGCCGCTCACCAGCGTTTCCGGCAGCGCCGGGACGGCATGGAAGGCAAAGTGCCAGATCCGCGGATTGCGAATGACCTCTTCCCATGGCGCGACACCTGGAACGGCGACATCCATGATCGCCGCACCGGAAAGGATCTCAGGATGGTCGCGCAGCAGGGCGAACACGATCTGACCGCCGACATCGTGACCGGCCGCCACGAGGTGCCGCAGCCCGCAAGCCTCGGCAACGCCTCTCATCAGCCTCGCCAGGGTTCTCTTGTCGCCGGCCTCAGGCATGCCTTGCGAGCCGCCGATGCAGGGCAGGTCAGGTGCGACGACCCGGTAGTCGGCAGCCAGCCGGCCGATCACCCCTTCGAACGCATAGGAGCTTTGCGGCCAGCCATGCAGCAGCAGGAATGCAGGCGCTTCAGCCGGGCCTGCCTCGCGGATCGCTATGCTCAGCCCTTCGATTTCGATTTCAGAGGTTTGCATGTCCTGGCCCTGCCGGCTGCCTATGCCATAGATCTAGGCGGCGATCGGAAAACCGACAGGGCTGGATTGTTTTGATGCCGTTGCGGACGGAAAACCGTTTGGCCGGGATCACTCCAGCCACTGGGTGACGAAAGTGCCGTTCTCGTGGATGTCGGTCGTTTCCAGCGGGCCGGGGCCGAGATTGGTGAATTTGTGCGGCGTGCCGGGCGGCACGATGACGATCTGGCCGGCGGAGGCCTCGATCTCCTCATCGCCGACCGTGAACAGGCCGGTGCCCTGGCGGATGATGAAGATCTCGGCGTAGGGATGGGAATGCAGGCGCGGTCCGCCGCCGGTCTCCGGCAGATAGTTGAAGATCAGGCAGGAGTTGGAGCCGTAGGGGGCGCATTGCAACTCGCCCTTCCAGCGGTCGGGGCGAACAGCCCATTCCTCGCGGTCTATGACATGCGCCATGGCGCAGGATAGACCATCCCCGGGCCAGGTGTCGAGGCGAAGCTGGACGCCGGATTAGCCGTTGTTTCCCGGTTGTTTGGCGGTGTTTCACAGCCATTCGCCGTCTTGTCGGGCGGTGGCGGATTCTGCCCCCGCGACAATCTGCCCTTGTGCCTTCACCCGTCTGGACAAAAACGGACTTCACGCATAAACCGAAGCCCAAATGCCGGAGGAATTCGCTAGCCTGTTCGCCATGCGCTGTCGGGTTGGCGTGAATGGGCGGGGAACAAGGCTCGGCCACCGGCACGGAAGAGGCGAAAGGATCAGGCACCCGTGAGCGCAACCGACACCCAGGATCCCAACCGTCGAGATTTTCTCTACGTCGCCACCGGCATGGCCGCCGTGGTCGGCGCGGGCGCCGTCGCCTGGCCGTTCATCGACCAGATGCGCCCCGATGCCTCGACGCTGGCGCTCGCGTCGGTCGAGGTCGACGTCTCCTCGCTGACGCCGGGTATGTCGCTGATCGTCAAGTGGCGCGGCAAGCCGGTCGTGGTGCGTAACCGCACCGAACAGGAGATGAAGGACGGCGAGGCCGTCAATCTCGCCGATCTCAAGGATCCGATCGCCCGCAATGCCAACCTGCCGGCCGACGCGCCGGCGACCGATGCCAACCGCACCACGCCCGGCAAGGAAGCCTGGATGGTGATGGTTCAGGTCTGCACGCATCTGGGCTGCATTCCGCTCGGCCAGGAAGGCGATTTCGGCGGCTGGTTCTGCCCATGCCACGGTTCGCAATACGACACCGCCGGCCGCATCCGCAAAGGCCCGGCGCCCGAGAACATGGCTGTGCCGGTATTCAAGTTCATTTCCGATACCAAGATCCTTATCGGTTGAGGCAGGGGATATTTCGATGAGCGAGGGACACTCGACCTATACGCCCAAGACCGGTATCGAGCGCTGGTTCGACGCGCGCATGCCTCTGCCGCGGCTGATCTATGACAGCTTCGTCGCCTATCCGGTGCCGCGCAATCTCAACTATGCCTGGACTTTCGGCGGCATCCTGTCGATCATGCTGGTGGCGCAGATCCTGACCGGCATCGTGCTGGCCATGCACTACTCGAACGACACCACGCTCGCCTTCGATTCGGTCGAGAAGATCATGCGCGACGTAAATTCCGGGTGGCTGTTGCGCTATATGCACTCCAATGGCGCGTCGTTCTTCTTCGTCGCCGTCTACATTCATATCTTCCGCGGTCTCTATTACGGCTCTTACAAGGCACCGCGCGAGCTGCTGTGGATCCTCGGCTGCATCATCTACCTCCTGATGATGGCGACCGGCTTCATGGGCTACGTGCTGCCCTGGGGGCAGATGAGCTTCTGGGGTGCCACCGTCATCACCGGCTTCTTCAGCGCGATCCCGCTGGTCGGCGAGTGGATCCAGCAATTGCTGCTCGGCGGCTTTGCGGTCGACAATCCGACGCTGCAGCGCTTCTTTGCACTGCACTACCTCTTGCCGTTCATGATTGCCGGCGTGGTCGTGCTGCACATCTGGGCGCTGCATGTCGTGGGCCAGTCGAACCCGACCGGCATCGAGGTCAAGTCGAAGACCGACACCGTCGCCTTCACCCCTTACGCGACCATCAAGGACGCGTTCGGCATGATCGTGTTCCTGTTCTTCTTTGCCTATTTCGTCTTCTATCTGCCGAACTATCTCGGCCACCCCGACAACTACACGGTCGCCAACCCGCTGAAGACACCAGCCCATATCGTTCCGGAATGGTACTTCCTGCCGTTCTACGCGATCCTGCGCGCCATCACCTTCAACATAGGGCCGATCAACTCCAAGCTCGGCGGCGTGCTGTGCATGTTCGGTGCCATCGCCATGCTGTTCCTGGTGCCGTGGCTCGACACCTCCAAGGTGCGCTCGGCGGTCTACCGGCCCTGGTACAAGCTGTTCTTCTGGCTGTTCGTGGCCGATGCCATCCTGCTTGGCTGGCTGGGCTCACAGCCGGCGGAAGGCAGCTATGTGTTCATGGCGCAGATGGCGACGCTGTTCTACTTCGCCTTCTTCCTGATCATCATGCCGGTGCTCGGCCTGATCGAGACGCCACGCAGACTGCCGAACTCGATCACCGAGGCGGTGCTCGAGAAGAACAAGGGCGGCAGCGGGCATCCGGCGGGCGCCACGGCGGCACCTGAGACCAAGGGCTGAGCGGTAGAGAATCTAAGGGGATTTGGCATGAAAAAGATTCTCACCTTGCTTGCGCTGGTCGGCCTTGTGGCCGCCGGCATTGGGGCCGCGGGCACTTGGGCGATCGCGGCTGAAGAGGCGCATAACGCAGCGGCGCCGACGCATTTCCCGATCAACGAACCGAAGGAAATGGACTGGAGCTTCACCGGCCCGTTCGGCACCTATGACAAGGCGCAGCTGCAGCGCGGCCTCAAGGTCTACAAGGAAGTCTGCTCCGCCTGCCATTCGATGAACTTGGTGGCGTTCCGCACGCTTTCGGACCTCGGCTATTCCGACGCGCAGATCAAGACGCTGGCGGCCGAATACACCATCCATGACGGTCCCAACGATGCCGGCGACATGTTCGACCGTCCCGGCAAGCCGTCCGACCATTTCCCGGCGCCGTTCGCCAACCAGGAAGCTGCTGCCGCCTCCAACGGTGGCGCGGCTCCCCCCGACATGTCGCTGCTGGCCAAGGCGCGCGGCGTCGAGCGCGGCTTTCCGCAGTTCGTCTTCGACATCTTCACCCAGTATGATGCAGGCGGCCCGGACTACATCCACTCGCTGCTGACCGGCTACGACCAGACGCCCCCGGCTGGAATGGTCATCCCGGAGGGCACGCACTACAATCCGTACTTCATGTCCGGTGTGTCGCTGAAGATGCCCAAGCCGCTTTCCGACGGCCAGGTGACCTATGACGACGGCGCGCCGCAGACCGTCGACCAGTACTCCCGCGACGTGTCGGCGTTCCTGGCGTGGGCGGCCGAGCCGCATATGGAAGCCCGCAAGAAGACCGGCTTCCGGGTCTTGGTGTTCCTGCTCCTGTTCGGCGCACTGGTCTACATGACCAAGCGCAAGGTTTGGGAAGGCGTCGCGCACTAAGCCGCGCGGCCGCAGATCGAGAAAGGGGCGCCCGCGAGGCGCCCTTTTTGCTTGCCGAAGGGGCTGGCGCATGAGGTGGTCGCTTTCTTGTCCAACAAGCCGGTTGGCAGCGCGGCAGGCGATTGCTATTCGACGCCCCGACGGCGGCGAAAGGTTTGCCGCCTATAGGGCGTTTGGGGTTCCATGATGCGGCTCAACGACTGTCACAATTTTTCGGATTTCCGCCGCATGGCGCAGCGGCGGCTGCCGGGGCCGATCTTCAACTATATCGACGGCGCGGCGGACGACGAGGTCACCTACCGCCGCAACACCGAGAGCTTCGAGACCTGCGACCTCGTTCCCAACGTGCTGCGCGGGGTGAGCGAGGTCGACATGTCGGTGACCGTCATGGGCCAGAAGCTGGCGATGCCGTTCTACTGTTCGCCGACCGCCCTCCAGCGGCTGTTCCACCATCAGGGCGAACGGGCGGTCGCCAGGGCCGCTGCAAAGTACGGCACCATGTTCGGCGTCTCCTCGCTCGGCACCGTCAGCCTCGAGGAAGTGCGAAAAATCAGCAGTGGACCACAGGTCTATCAGTTCTACTTCCATCGCGATCGGGGCCTCAACCGGGCGATGATGCAGCGGGCACGGGAGATCGGCGTCGAAGTGATGATGCTGACCGTCGACAGCATCACCGGGGGAAACCGCGAGCGCGACAAGCGCACCGGTTTTGCGATTCCCTTCAAGCTCAACCTGGCGGGAATGACCCAGTTCGCACTGAAGCCTGCATGGGCGATCAACTATTTCACGCATGAGGCGTTCAAGCTGCCGCAGTTGGACGAGCATGTCGACATGGGCGGCGGCACGATGTCGATCAGCCGCTACTTCACCGAAATGCTCGATCCGTCGATGACGTGGGACGACGTCGCCGAGATGGTGAGGCTCTGGCCGGGACCGTTCTGCCTCAAGGGCGTCATGTCGGTGGAGGATGCCAGGCGCGCCGTCGAGATCGGCTGCAAGGGCATCGTGCTGTCGAACCATGGCGGCCGGCAGCTGGACGGTTCGCGGGCGGCTTTCGACCAGCTCGCCGAAATCGTCGATGCGGTCGGCGACAAGATCGACGTCATCATGGATGGCGGCGTGCAGCGCGGCACGCATGTGCTCAAGGCGCTGTCGCTCGGCGCCAAGGCCGTCGGCGTCGGACGCTACTATCTGTTTCCGCTGGCAGCGGCGGGCCAGCCTGGCGTCGAACGGGCACTCGAGCAGATGCGCATCGAGATCGAACGCGGCATGAAGCTGATGGGGTGCAGCTCGATCGAACAGTTGACCCGCGAGAATTTGCGTTTTCGGTGATGGCCATCGCTTCGATGCGAAAGATCGCGGCGCCGGCAGAGGCAAGCCTTTGGACGTATGTGGTCCTTTCGCCGGATGCGCTTGTCTCGGCCGCGACATAGCGCTAGCCGTTGTCGGTCGCGCCGGGTTAGATTTGGCGCAGCGCCATTTCACGCCTTTCCGCCGAAACTGGACCACCGGAGCCGCCTCATGAAACCTTCGCTCGAAGACACGCTGCTGGCGGCGATCCGCACCATCCCGGACTATCCCAAGCCCGGCATATTGTTTCGCGACATCACCACGCTGCTCGGCAATGCGCGCGCTTTCCGCCGCGCAATCGATGAGCTGGTGCATCCCTACGCAGGCGAGAAGATCGACAAGATCGCCGGCATCGAAGCGCGCGGCTTCATCCTCGGCGGCGCCGTCGCCCATCAGCTCTCCGCCGGCTTCGTGCCGATCCGCAAGAAGGGCAAGCTGCCTTACGAGACGGTGCGCGTCGCCTACAGCCTGGAATACGGGCTGGACGAGATGGAGATGCACAAGGACGGCGTGTCGCCGGGCGAGAAAGTGATCCTGGTCGACGACCTGATCGCCACCGGCGGCACGGCCGAGGCGGCGGTGAATCTCCTGCGCCAGATCGGCGCCGATATCCTTGCCGCCTGCTTCGTCATCGACCTGCCGGATCTCGGCGGCCGCGCCAAGCTGGAAGCGCTCGGCGTGCCTGTGCGGACGCTGATCGGGTTCGAGGGACATTGAGAGAGCAGTTCCTCCTTCTCCCCCTGGAAGAAGGAAGAGGCGCCACTACTCCACCTTAACCAGCACGGCGCTCTCGAATTCCAGTACCTTGTCGCCGGTCGAGTCGAAGGCTTCCGAGCGCAAGGTCAGTATCCGCCAGCCCGGACGTGAGGCGATCGGGCGGTGGGAAAGGACGGTGCGGGTGAAGGTCACGGTCTGCCCGGCATAGACCGGCTTCAGCCATTTCAGGTTCTTGAAGCCGGGCGAGGGGCCGAATTCGGGCGCCGGGCCAGGGCCGGTCCACTCGGCATCCATGCGGGTTTCGAGGTTGAGCTTCATCCAGGTGGCGGCGGTATGCCAGCCGGACGCACACAGCCCGCCCAGCACGCTTTTCTTCGCGGCGTCCTCATCGACGTGGAAGACCTGGGGGTCGTATTTGCGGGCGAAGGCCTTGATCGCCTCGGCTTCGAACGTATGCGAGCCCAGCGTGACGGTGGTGCCGACGCGGAAGAATTCGTCGAGCGTCATGCGAGGCTCCCCGCGGCATTGCGCGTGAGGAACATGACGGAATTCTCGAGCTCGAAGACGCTTTCGCCGCGCTGGTTGACCAGCTCGCTGCGCATGGTCACGAAGCCGAGCTGGGGCTTCGATTTCGAAGGACGCTTGGCGAGGACGACGAGGCTGCCCTTGAGCGTGTCGCCGGCCAGCACCGGCTTCTTCCATTTGACCTGATCGACGCCGGGCGCGCCCTGGCAGGTCGAGTCCAGCAGGAAGGCGTCGCACAGCATGCGCATGAACATGGCGCAGGTATGCCAGCCCGAGGCCGAGAGGCCGCCCAGGATGCTTGCCTTGCCGGCCTCCTCGTCGAGATGCATCGGCTGGGCATCAAATTCGCTGGCGAACTCGATGATCTCGGCCGCGCTCACCTGTTTGGTGCCGAGGTCGAACGAGGCTCCTTCGACGAAGTCCTCATAGGCCCATGTCTTTCCAGTCATGGCGTGGAATCCGGTTGCAGAACGCGCGATCCACATGGATCGGCAAACCCGGATGCAGGCCGGACGGCGTTTGGTCAAGCCCTTTCTGGTGAGCCAGCCGCGGGCGATCGGCCGGCCGTTGTGATCATAACCAGCCGCGGCGGCGGAAATACCAGAAGGGCAGGATCGCCGACAGAACCATCATGGCGATCGCGAACGGATAACCGAGCTCCCATTTGAGCTCGGGGATGATGTCGAAATTCATGCCGTAGATCGAGGCGACCAGCGTCGGCGGCAGGAAGATGACGGCGGCGACCGAGAAGATCTTGATGATGGCGTTCTGCTCGATCGAGATCATGCCGAGCGTGGCGTCGAGCAGGAAGGAGATCTTCTGCGACAGGAAGGTGGCGTGGTCGGCAAGAGAAAGCACGTCGCGCGACAAGGTCTTGATGCGGGCGCGGATGTCCTTGCTCATCTTGGCCTGGGTCGCGACATGGGCGAGGAAGCCGGCTAGCCGCTGCAAGGAGATCAGGCTGTCGCGCACGGAGGAGGCGATGTCCTCCTTGCGGCCGATGCCCTTCAAGAGTTCCTGGAAGTCACGATTGCGCTTCGACACCTTGGTCGACCGCGCCTCGAAAATGTCGCGGGAGATCGCTTCGACGTCACGGCCGGCGCGCTCGAGGATGTCGGCGAGCCGGTCGACGATCGCTTCCAGCAGGCCGATCAGGATGGTGTCGCCGCTGGTGCAGCCGGTCGCCACCTTCTCGGCGCGCAGGGGGAAGGTCTTGAACGCCTTCGGTTCGTGATAGCGCACGGTGACCAGCCTGTTGCCGGCGAGCGCGAAGGTGACCGGCGAGATCAGGGGATCGTCGACCTCGGTCTGTGCGGGCAAGGTGGCGGTCATGAAGTAGGCGCCGTCCTCGATATAGAGGCGGCTGGAAATCTCGATCTCCTCCATCTCCTCGCGGGTCGGGATGGCGATGCCGAGCCAGCTTTCGATGGTGGCTTCTTCGTCCTTGGTCGGATTGGCGAGATCGGCCCAGACGACCTTGTCGCCATTGGCCAGGAGATCGTCGGTGAGACGCAGGCGATCATTGTCCACGACGAAAGCCTTGATCATCGCCAGATCTCCTTGCCGGAAAGCGCGTTCGGATTGCTGCGTCGGATCGGATCGCACTATGCTTCGTGCGCCGAGCCTGTGCCCGCCGCTTAGACTTGCGGCATGACAAAATCAAGACAAGCCGGACTTGGAGTCGACACCAGGAAGGCTCAGAAAAATTCGTCGAGCAGCCGGCAGTATGAGAGCTTCGACAGGTCGGGTAATCGACCGCGCTTCGGGCTTATCGTGGAGAGCAGGCCGGACCCGCCGGGGGCCGGCCTGCGAATGTCCCTATCGGGCGCTCGGCAGGATCTGGTGCAGCACGATAGCCCAGACGGCGCCGAAGGCGATGGACGAGCCCAGAATGTACTGCACGATATCGGGAAGCGTCTTGACGAAATCCGGCGGCGCAAGCGTGGCAAACAGGGCCATCAGGATCGGCAGGCCGACGACCAGCATGTTCCTTTCCGTCAGCGGCGTGCTGCGCACGACGCGGAACCCGTTCATGGCGATGATGACGCAGAGCACGCCGAACACGCCGCCGATGACCGGGCCCGGGATCGAGGCGATGACCGCCGACAGTTTGCCGATCAGTCCGAACAGGACCAGGAAGATGCCTGCCGCGGCGAAGGCGGCGCGGCTGGCGATGCCGGTGATGGCGATGATGCCGGCATTCGACGAATAGCCGGTGACCGGTGTGCTGCAAAGCAGTGCGCTGACCAGGCAGCCGAGGCCTTCGCCGGTGGCGCCCCTGTCGAGCTGTTCGTTCGACAGCGGCTTGTCGATGACGGCGCCGACAGCGAACCAGGTGCCGGTGGTTTCCGCGAGGACCACGATATAGACGATGAGCATCGTGAGCGCCGCCGAGAGCGAGAACGTCACGTCGAGGTTGAGGAATGCGACGCGCGGCATCGAAAACCAGGTCGCCTCGGAGACCGCTCCCATGTTGAGTTGGCTCATGGAGGCGGCGGCCACGCAGCCGGCCACAAGTGCGATGATCACGGAGAGCAGGCGCAGCCAGGCGCCCTTTGCGCCGAGCGCCATGCCGGTCAGCATGCAGCCGACGAGCACCGCCGCCGCAACAAAGGCAAGGATGATATTGCCGCCGACGGTGGCAGTGCCGTGGACCGCGAACACGCTTTCGCGGAGTGCGACCGGCATCAGCGCGATGCCGACGACGATGATGATGGCGCCGCCGACGATGGGCGGGACAAAGCGGTCCACCAGGCGATGGAAGAGCCCCGTCGGCGAACCGAGCAGCATGACCAATATGGCGCCGGGAATGAGCGCTCCGATCACGGCGGAAAGGCCGGCAATGCCGCCGCCAGCGCCGAAGGCTATGGCCAGCACTGCGCCGATCGGCACGAAGGACGGCCCCTGCACCACCGGCAGCCGCATCAGAAGCTGCGACTGGATCAGGGTCGCGATGCCCGCCGCGACGAAGGCCGACTGGATGAAGGCGCCGGCATCGCCGACGCTGAAGGCCAGGACCGATGCGATGACGAACGGCACGATGTAAACATCCATCGCCAGCACGTGCTGGAGGCCGAGCAGGGCGGCCTTGCCCAGTGGCAGCGGATCGTCCGGCTGAGCGATCAAGGTGATTTCCGGTGCAGTGCGTTCCATGATGTCCCCTCTGGAATTTCCCGGCCGATCATGGGATCAGTCGGCGCCAAAGGACAGCGGCGCAAAGGTTTGCCAACTGTTTTCTTGCGCGCCATGCAATAACGGCCACACGCGCCAGCGCAACCGGAGCGATCCATGACAAGAGAGGCCTTCACGCTGCTTGGCACCGCCTTCCATACGCCCGAGCGCGGCCGGCTGGAGGTGCTGAAGGACCATCTGTTCAGCATCGATGCACGGGGACGGATCGCGGAGATTCTCGCACCCGGCGATCCAGAATATGCGGCGAGGAAGAGCGATGCCCGCCAGGCGGGCAGGCTGGTGGAGCTCGGCGAGGGCCAGTTCCTGCTGCCCGGCCTGATCGACCTGCACATCCATGCGCCGCAATGGCCGCAAATGGGCAAGGCACTGGACGTGCCGCTCGAGGTCTGGCTGCAAAAATACACGTTTCCGCTCGAGGCGCGCTATGCCGACGTCGGCTACGCCCGCGAGGTCTATGCCGACCTGGTCGATAACCTTCTCACCAACGGCACCACCACGGCGCTCTATTTCGCCACCGTCCATGTCGAGGCCAGCCTGGCGCTCGCCGAGATATGCCTCGAAAAGGGCCAGCGCGCTTTGGTCGGCAAGGTGGCGATGGACGATCCCGAACAGTGCCCGCCTTTCTATCGCGATGCCGACGCGGCAAGCGCGGTGTCGGACACCAGGCGGTTCATCGAGGCGGTGAGGGCGATGGCTTCGGGCGAAAGGCCCCTGGTCCGGCCGGTGATAACCCCGCGCTTCATCCCAAGCTGCACGGATGCGGCGCTGCAAGGCCTGGGCGAACTCGCTTCCGAGTTCGGCTGCCACGTGCAGACACATTGCTCGGAGAGCGATTGGGCGAAAGAATTCGTCGAGACGCGCCTCGGCCGCACCGACGCGGCAAGCCTGGACGATTTCGGCCTGCTGACGCGCCGCACCATCCTGGCGCATTCGAATTTTATCGACGGGCGGGATATGGACCTCATCAAGGAGAAGAGGGCTGGCGTCGCGCATTGCCCGCTGTCCAACTTCTATTTCGCCAATGCGGTGTTTCCGCTGCGCGACGCGCTGGACCGGCACATGCATGTCGGGCTCGGGACGGACATTTCCGGCGGCTACAGCCCGTCGCTCTTCGACGGCTGCCGGCATGCGCTGTCAGCCTCGAGGACGCTGCAGAGCGGTGTCCATGCCGGCATGGACGCAGCGCAGCGCGGCGCGCCCGGCGCGCCGATCACGCATCAGGAGGCGTTCTGGCTGGCCACCGCCGGGGGTGCCGAAGCGCTCGACCTGCCGACGGGCAGCTTTCGCGTCGGGCATGAATTCGACGCGCTGCTGATCGACACGACGACGAAGGCCTCGAACATCCATATCAGCATGGCGGACGACACGCTCGACGATGTCTTCCAGAAGATCGTGCTCAATGCGGCGCGCGCCAACATTGCCAAGGTGTGGGTGAGCGGAAGGACGGTGGCGGGGGAATAGCCACGTCCAGTCGCAGGGCCCTATGCGCGCGCTGTTTCCTCCGCGGAGGGCTCTTTTCGCGGCTTGAACACCATGTCCTTGGCGGCAATCAGCGCACCGACCGTGATCAGCACGCAAGCGAGCGCCACGGACCAGTGGAACACACCAAATCCGGCCAGCAGCAGAACGATCACCGAGAACAGCGGCGCGGCATAGGAAAGCGCGCCCAGGATCATGATGTCCCCGTGCTTGCAGCCATAGTCCCATGCGTAGAAGCCGGCGCCGAGCGGTATCACGCCCAGAATGACGATAGCGTTCCATTGCGTCATGGTCTGGGGCCAGACCGTGGTCTCGAGCGTGAGATGGAGGGTGAGGGCGACGACCGCGGTAATGAGGCAGTACACCGCCACCACGTCGGTCGGCCCTGGCCGAAACGGCGCGACAGGACGGAATAGCCGGACCAGACGAACGCGCAGAACAGGGCAATGACGTGGCCCGGCTTCACGCCGTCGGCAAGGCCCACGCTGCCGCCCTTGGTGATGACGACGATCGCACCCGCCAGGCCGAGGATCACACCCGCTATGTGGTGAGGCCTCAGCCGCTCTCCCGGCAGGAAGGCGGCGAAGAAGACGATCAGCAATGGCCAGAGATAAGCGATCAGGCTCACCTCGACCGGCGGGGCGGACTGGATGGCAAAAAAGTACGCACAGTGATAGATGCACAGCCCTGCCGTGCCGATCGCCCAGACCTGCCACGGCTGCCGCAGCGATCTGACTGCCGAAGGCCGGACGATCCAGCTGACTGCTCCGACTGAGCCTCCGAGCAGAAACGTCATTGCCGCCAACTGAAAGGGCGGGATCGGGCCCGCGGCGGTCGAAAGCAGCGCGAGGAACGACCAGGTCAGGATGGCCGAGAAGCCGACCAGGGTCGGGATCGTCCTTTTCATGCGCGCCCTTCCGCTTTCACTGGGGAATGGCAAAAAGCCGGGCTGGTGGCGGCTGCATACGGCCTCACCCTGTCGGGAATGCGACGCCGCTTGGCCTGTTCACGTGTTGAACTTGAACAGCATGATGTCGCCGTCCTGCACGACATACTCCTTGCCTTCGTCGCGCGCCTTGCCGGCTTCCTTGGCCGCTACTTCGCCGCCCAGCGTGACGAAATCATTGTAGGCGATGGTCTGGGCGCGGATGAAGCCGCGCTCGAAATCGGTGTGGATGACGCCGGCCGCCTGCGGCGCCTTGGCGCCCTTATGCACGGTCCAGGCCCGCGTCTCCTTCGGCCCAACAGTGAAATAGGTGATGAGCTGCAACAATTCGTAGCCGGCGCGGATCACCTTGTTCAGGCCGGGCTCGTCAAGGCCGAGCGAGGACAGGAATTCCATCTCTTCCTCGTCGGAGAGCTGCGCAACCTCGGCTTCGATCGCAGCCGAAATGACGACGGTGCGGGCGCCCTGCGCCGCGGCCATCTGCTCCACGGCCCTGGTGTGCTCGTTGCCGGTGGCCGCGTCCGCCTCGGCGACGTTGCAGACGTAGAGCACGGGATGCGAGGTCAGAAGGTTCAAGCCCTGCAAAATGCGCAGGTCTTCCGCCGAGATGCCGTCGAGCAGGATGCGGGTCGGCTTGCCTGCCTGCAGAAGCTCAAGCGCTGCCTCCATCATCGGCAGCACGGTCAAGGCTTCCTTGTCCTTGCCGGACGCGCGCTTGCGGAATTGCGCGATACGACGTTCGAGGCTCTCGAGGTCGGCGAGCATCAGCTCGGTTTCGACCGTCTCGGCGTCGGCGACCGGGTCGATGCGGCCCTCGACATGGGTGATGTCGTCATCCTCGAAGCAGCGCAGCACATGCACGATGGCATCGACCTCGCGGATGTTGGCGAGGAACTGGTTGCCCAGGCCTTCGCCCTTCGAGGCGCCGCGCACCAGGCCGGCGATGTCGACAAAGGAGATGCGGGTCGGGATGATCTCCTTCGACTTGCCGATCGCCGCGATCTTCTGCAGCCGCGGATCGGGCACCGCCACCTCGCCGGTGTTCGGTTCGATGGTGCAGAACGGGTAGTTGGCGGCCTGCGCGGCGGCCGTCCTCGTCAGCGCGTTGAAAAGCGTCGACTTGCCGACATTGGGCAAGCCAACGATGCCGCATTTGAAACCCATTTTTGTCCGGTCCTATCGGGAATTCGAGATTTGGTGTGGGCTATGGGCGATAGGGGTGATCAACGTCAAGCCCTGTAACGCCCCATGGACCCAAGCTCAGTCCTTGTTGCCGAACAGTTTCTTCAGCATGGCGGCCATCGGGCCGCTCTCCGGCAGCTTGGCGGGCGCCTGTTGCGGCCGTGCCTGGCGAATGTGGCTCTGGGCCTTCGAACCTTGCGCCTTGGGGGACTTGGGCGGCGGGCGATCGTCGTCGCCCGTCGGCACGAGCTTGTCGCGCAGCGCCAGCGTGATGCGGTTCATGAAGGAGTTGTCGTCGCCCTTGGCGAGCAAGCCAGCGTCGTCGGCGATCGCGTCGAGCAGCACGTCCAGCCATTCGCGGTCGGCCTTGGCGAAGTCGCCGAGCACATGACCATGCACCATCTCCTTGACGCCAGGATGGCCGACACCGATCCGAACCCGGCGATAGGCGTTGCCGACATGCTGGTCGAGTGAGCGGATGCCGTTGTGGCCGCCCGAGCCGCCGCCCACCTTGACCCTGACCTTGCCGGCCGCAAGGTCGATCTCGTCGTAGAAGACGGTCAGCGCCCCGGGACCAAGCTTGTAGAAGCGCAGCGCTTCGCCGACCGACTGGCCGGACAGGTTCATGAAGGTCTGCGGCTTGATCAAGATGATCTTTTCGCCGCCGAGCGTGCCCTCGGCGATCAAGCCCTGGAATTTCTTAGACCAGGGCGAAAAAGAGTGGCGGCGGGCGATCGCGTCCACCGCCATGAAGCCGACATTGTGCCGGTTGGCGGCATATTTCGCGCCCGGATTGCCGAGGCCTGCAAAGACAAGCGGCATCGTCAGCTCCGGGCGTGAAAAAGTTACTTCTCTTCGGCGGCGGGAGCCGCCTCAGGTGCAGCCTCGACCGTCTCTTCCGTCTCCGGCTTCATCGCCGACGAACCGGCGACGGTCGCGATGGTGAAGTCGCGGTCGGAGATGACGGGCTTGACGCCGGCCGGCAGCTTGACCGACGAGATGTGGATCGAATCGCCAATGTCGGCGCCGGTGAGATCGACGGTGATGAATTCCGGGATCGCATTGGCCGGGCAGTGGAACTCGACCTCGTGACGCACAATGTTGAGTACGCCGCCGCGCTTGATGCCGGGCGACTTGTCCTCATTGATGAAGTGGACAGGCACGTCGACATTGACCTCGGTGTCCTTGCCGATGCGCAGGAAGTCGACATGGACAGGGAAATCCTTGACCGGGTCGAGCTGGAAGTCCTTCGGCAGGACCTGGATCTTCTTGCCGTCGACATCGATCGTGGCGATCGTGGTCAGGAACCCGCCGCCGTGGATCTTGTAGTAGATGTCCTTGTAGGTGAGAGCGATCGCCAGGGGAGGCTGCTTGTCACCGTAAATTACTGCAGGCACTTTACCGTTGCGGCGAACTGCACGGGCGGACCCCTTACCGACCTGTTCGCGCGCTTCGGCCTTGAGCTCGTAAGTATCGTGGCTCATGGCACTTCCTTTCGCGTTGTTCTGGAGCGTTTGCGGTTGGCAATTGCGCCTGGACCGTAAACGTCGAAAGCCGCCGGGTGAGGCGGCCTTCCGCCGCGTTGCCTCCAAGGGTGTCTACGCGGGTGGCGGCTCTATAGCGGAAGGCGGCCGGAGGTGCAAGCCAAAGGCAACCATCCAAAGGCAATGGCTCCCCGGGGCGGGACGACTCGCCCGGCCGAAAGCGCTCGAGGCTTCACGCCGGAGCCAGTCCACGATTGTCGCCGGAGCGGGTCAGTGTTCGATAAAACCGCCGACCCGCTCCAGTTCTTTGTCGTTACGCAATTGCCGGGGGAAAGCGCTACGTGTTTTTCCCGGGGGAAGCCGTTGCGCACTTTTCCTGGAATTGCCCTATCCGCGCTTTTCGATGACGCCATACAGCACGTTGCGGTTCTCGCCAAAGAACACCTGCGCCTCGACGGTGTTGCGGTCGACGCTGGCATTGATGATGTTCCACATGTCGGCCTCGGAGCGCAGCAGCAGCACCCAGTCCATGAACGTTTCCCGATAGCCGGCGTCGGGATTGCCCTCGGCGTAGTTGGCAAACAGGAACCTGCCGTTCGGCTTCAGCATCTGCAGGCAAGTCTTCGTGAGTTTCACGGCGACATTGTGCTGGAGGTAGTCGTAAAGGCCGGAGGCGTAGATGAGGTCGAACTTGCCCAGCTTGTGGCCCCTGGTGAGCACGGTCCGCACCGAACCGTCGACGGCCTCGACCGCGGTCCCCTGGAAGTCGCGCGCGATCAATCCAACGCTCTGAGGATCCTGATCGAGCGCAACCCAACGCTTGAGGCGGCCCTCGGCCAAGGCGGTCGAACGATTGGCCTCGCGCAAATGACCGGCGGCGATCGCCAGCACCTCGGCTTGCGGTCCGCTCTTGTTCGCCGTCTCGTCGACATACCGGGTCAGGAGATCGCGCCGTTCCCGCGCCGCCACGCAGGACGGTACGTCCTTGGTATGGCTGTAGAGTGCTTTCCCGGTGTCCGAGGCGGCGGCCACGCTTTCGGCCACGTGCGGATCACAGTAGATGTAGTCGAGCAACTGCGCGTCGCCGGAATAGCCCCTCGGCTTGGTGAACGACCACCGGGTGAGCGGGTCCTGGAGAAAGTAGTCCAGGATCGGATGGTTCTGCGCCACCGGGATCAATGCTTGCCAAACGTCGGGATGAACCTTGGACCGCAGGGCGTTGAGGTATGACAGCAGGCGACGAACGATCTCGGCAGGGTCTTTGCCTTCCTCGACCTGCTGGTGTGTGGCGTGGAGAATGAGCGCTAGCTCGGCACGGGCGGTTTCGAATGCCTCGCCGTGATTCTCGGGCTTTTTTCGAGGAAAACTGCCGGCGATCATCTCGGCAGTAATTAGGCTTTGGCCATCAAAGACACCTTGCACACCCGCACTCCATAGTTAACAGTCAGTTAACTTATTGCGTAGAATGCTGGATTTGCCAATGTCGTCCCGAACGCATTTTAATGGTATGCTTAATTTCCCGCCAACCATGTTCGCGCGTTAAAACCCGCCGCATTGGATTCCCGGTCCGAATTAACTGAAATTTGTTTCGCGCCGTTGCATTGTCGTGCGAGGTGCGCAGTCGCCGTCGCGTCCAAGGAGTTGGCCCGCGTGGGGGCAGAAGCCAAAAAAGAACTTGGAACGCAAAATCCCCTTCAACCAGGATTTGTCGAGAGCGAACGCGTGTCATCCAGACTGGCCGACATGGCGCATGTAGAGCCGTACGAAGTCCGCTACGAGCCGGGCCCCGACGAGCTCCGCGTCCTTTACCGAAGGGAAGCCCAGGCGAAGCGAAGATTGGAAGCCCGGCCTGGGCTTTGGATCGCCGTGGCCATCTATCTCCTGTTTTCGGCAACGGATCTGCTGCTGATCCCGGACGTGGCGGCCTATACGATCATGGCGCGCTTCGCCGTCGGCGTGACCGCGCTGTCGATCCTGGAGGCGCAACTTCGCCGGGGAGTGGCCACGGAATGGCTCGACGTGACTTGCGCCGGGGCCATCATTTTCGGCTATATCGGCTGGTTGTTCCCGGCCTTTATGAGTGCGGACAAGGAAAGCGTCGCCTACTATATGGTATTCGGCACCATATTCATGATGAGTGCAAATCTATTCTTTACATTCAGTTTCAACTTGTCGATCGTGACATCAACCATCATCATGTGTGTCTTGTATGTCGTGAACTATTTTGTGCCTGCCACGGCAACATACAAAATGGTATTCGGCGCCTTCTATGTTTCGTGCTTCACTTTCACGTCCTATGTGAACTGGAAGCTGAACGAGGAACGCTACAACGTCTTCCTGAACGCGCTGGAAGCCAAAATCCAGCACAAGGAAGCCACCGAACGCGGCAAGGCCCTGCTGCGGCTGTCGCGGACCGATCCGCTTACGGGTCTGGAGAATCGACGGGCGATCGACGAAAAGCTGCGGGACTACTGGGGGGAGTGGCAAAGGGTCGGCACCAGTTTCGTGGCGATGCTCATCGACGTGGACTTCTTCAAGAAGTTCAATGACTGCTACGGCCACCAGGAGGGCGACCGTTGCCTTATCCACGTCGCCAATGCCCTGCGGGATATGATCAGGGAATACGATGGCTCGATCGGTCGCTACGGCGGCGAAGAATTCATCGTCCTGGCCCGCATGGAGAACAAGGATCAGATCATAGATATCGCGGAAGCCATTTGCCGCACGGTCGAGAACCTGGCGCTTACCCACGAACTGCGGCGCGACGGCATCTCGGTCGTGACGGTAAGCGTTGGCGCCGCATTCACAAGGACGCAGACCGGTGCCAAGCTGGAGAAGATCATCCACGAGGCCGATCGCGCACTCTATCTGGCAAAGGCAGGCGGTCGAAACTGTGCCCGGCTGTTCGACCCAACCGATCCCCAGAGCAGCGACGAGAGCGAGAACATTGCGGCTTTGCTGAAGATCGCGATCGGCCAGGATCTCGTTTCACTGGTCTATCAACCGATCCAGGATGTCGCGACGGACCGGGTGGAAGCGGTGGAGGCCTTGATGCGCCTCAAAATGCTGGACGGCACATCGGTCCCGCCGAGCCTGTTCATCCCCGTAGCGGAGCGAACCGGCGCCATCCTGGAACTCGGGCGCTGGGCTATCAGGACTGTGTGCGCCGAGCTCCTTGCGCACGATCATGTGCGCGTCGTCAGCGTCAACGTCTCTCCGATCCAGCTCAAGACGCCCGGCTTCGCGGCGTCGGTCGCGACCATACTGGGCGAGACCGGCGTAACCGGCAACAGGCTGGCCTTCGAGATCACCGAGGGGCTGGAGATGGAGATGCATTCGGACATTCTTCGCTGCATCAGCGACCTGAAGCTGCTGGGGATCAAGATCTGGCTTGATGATTTCGGCACCGGCTTCGCTGGCCTCTCGTGGCTTCGTCTGATCGATTTCGATACGGTGAAGATCGACCGCTCCTTCCTTCACGACTGCGCCACCCCGAACGGCAAGGCAATGCTCCAGGACATTGTCACCCTGGTCCGAAACCGCGGCCACAAGATCCTGGTCGAAGGGGTGGAAACGGACGAGCAGATGGCTCTCATGCGCGAATTCGGCATTGACAAGGTCCAGGGCTTTCACGTCGGCCGTCCCGCTCCGGCCGGGAGTTTCCAGGCAAAGCGGACCGTCAAGCGTCCATTCACCGTGCTGAAATCCGCCTGATCCGGGCTGGGGCAGGTCCCGCCGATCCAGGCGGCGGGTCCTGACGATCGCTCGTCAATGCGTGGCGCAGTGCCATGTTGGGCAAGAACACCGTCAACCGTTCCGAGGGAGGCCAAACCGGGACCGTCGGTGTCCGAGAGCGGCGAGACCCCATCGGCGAAAGTCCGCATCTGCCGAACCATTGAAGGGCGCTGCGGCGCAAACTCAATCTCCCTATCCCGTCAGTTTTGAAATCTTCTCGCTCATTTAATTCTACCAAATCGGTAGTATTAATGAATAAGGACCGCGAGGAGAGCCCGATGACGAACAAGCTTGTGGTGGGAATATCCGGTAACCTGACCCGCCCATCGAAGACCAAGGCCTTTATCAGCCATATCGCCGGCGAGACGGCGAACCGCATCGGGGCGACCTCGGCTATATACGATATTGAAAATTTCGGTCCGTCGCTGCCGGCGGCACGGCGCCTCGGCGATCTCGATCCCGCGGCCCGCGCCATCGTCGAACAACTGGTCGGCGCCGATGTGCTGGTCGCGGGGTCGCCGACCTTCAAGGGCAGCTACACCGGGCTCTTCAAGCATTTGTTCGATCTGCTCGATCCGTCGTCGTTGCGCGGGAAACCGGTCATCCTTGCCGCGACGGGCGGCGGCGAACGCCACTCGCTGATCGTCGAACATCAGCTGCGGCCGCTGTTCGGTTTTTTCGAGGCGCTGACCGTGCCGACCGCGATCTATGCATCGGACAAGGATTTCGCCGACGGCGTCCTGGTGTCGGAGGCAATCCATGCCCGCGCCCGGCAGGCGGTTGCCGAGGTTTCCCGCGTCGTCGGGACCGCACACAGCGTCGGCCTCGCCGCCTGAACTCCAATGGTTTTCGAACAGAGGGACCCAGCCATGACCATCAAATCGAGACAGATCAAGCTCGGCGCCTTTCTACCCGGTGGCGGCCAGCATGTCGCCGCCTGGCGCCATCCCGACGCTCCGGCCGACGGCGCGACCAATTTCGAGTTTCACAAGCAGCTCGCGCTGACCGCCGAACGCGGCCTGTTCGATGCCTATTTCCTCGCCGACAACCTGACGGTCGGGCTTGGCGCCCGCGAAGGCGGCAACGCCAAGATCGCGGGCTTCGAACCGGTGACTTTGTTTGCGGCGCTGGCGCCGCTGACGACGCATCTCGGATTCATCGCCACGGCCTCGACCACCTATGAGGAGCCCTACACGCTTGCCCGTAAATTCGCCTCGCTCGACCTCTTGTCGAATGGCCGGGCCGGCTGGAACGTCGTCACCTCGGCCGGCGACGACACGGCGCGCAACTTCAACCGCGACATCCAGCCCAACCATGCCGAGCGCTACGCACGAGCGCATGAGCATGTCGAGACGGTCAAGGCGCTGTGGGACAGCTGGGAGGACGACGCCTTTATCCGCGACAAGAAAACGGGCCGCTTCTACGACAAGGACAAGCTTCACGACATCGACCACAAGGGTGAGCATTTCAGTGTCAAAGGGCCGCTCAACGTGCCCCGTCCGGTGCAGGGCCACCCCGTGGTCGTGCAGGCGGGCCAGTCCGAGGATGGGCGCAAGCTCGCCGCGGTCTCGGCTGAAGTCATTTTCACCGCGCATCAGAACCTTGCCTCCGCGCAGGAATTCTATCGCGACATCAAGACCCGCGTGGCGGCGGCCGGCCGCGACCCCGAACAGGTGCTGATCATGCCGGGCGTGGCGCCCTTTGTCGGCCGCACCGAAGAAGAGGCGCGAGCCAAGTATCAGCAATTGAACGACCTGATCCTGCCCGAGGACGGCGTCGCGCTGCTCAACGGGCTTGCCGGTCAAACGCTCGATCTCAGAGGCTATCCGCTCGACGGACCGCTGCCGCCGAGCCGCGAAACCGAAGGCATGAAAAGCCGCCAGGCGCTGATCCGCCAGATCGCCGACGAGCACAACTTCTCCATCCGCCAGCTCTATCAATGGGTCGCGACCGCACGAGGCCACTACACCGTTATCGGCAGCGCCACCCAGGTCGCCGACCAGTTGGAGGAATGGTTCAGCAACGAAGCCGCCGACGGGTTCAACATCCTGCCGCCATGGCTGCCCGGCGCGCTAGACGATTTCGTCGACCTGGTGGTCCCCGAATTACAGCGGCGCGGCCTGTTTCGTACCGCTTACGAGGGCAGGACGCTGCGCGAGAATCTTGGCCTCAAGCGGCCGCAGAACCCCTGGACGGTCGCCCGTTCGACCGTGCTCGCCGCCGAATGATGCGTTGAAGCGAAAGGCATGACGATGACTTTGCAGCACATTGAACGGCCGACCGGCATCGGCGCGCAGGAAAACGGCAACGGGCTCGGTGCCGATATTCTGAGCCTCGCTGGCCGAACCCTGGCGCGCCTGCTGTCGCGCTATGGCGTGCTTCTGGGTTTCCTGGCGCTCTGGCAGGCGGCGGCGAGTGGCGGCTGGGTCAATGCCGCGGTGTTGCCGCCGATCGACATGATCGTCGTAGCGCTCTGGAAGGGCCTCGCCGGGGGCAGTCTGCTCGGCGACGTCGCCATCAGCCTGCAGCGCGCCGGCCTCGCCTTCGCCGCGGCGGCTACGGTCGCCATCCCGCTCGGCCTCGTCATGGGTCAGGTCCGCAGCGTCGAGACGGCGCTCGATCCGATCCTCCAACTGTTCCGGCAGACCTCGGCGCTGGCGCTCTATCCCGTCTTCATCCTGCTTCTGGGTCTGGGTGAGGCCTCCAAAGTGTTCGTCATCTTCTGGGCGACGCTGTTTCCGCTGCTGCTCAACACGATCAGCGGCGTCAAGGAGGTCGATCCGAAGCTGCTCGAAATGGCGCGCGTCTACGGCGCCCGGCGGCTCACCATATTCCGGCGCGTCGTGCTGCCGGGCGCCGTGCCTTCGATCTTCGTCGGGTTGAGGCTCGGCGCGACCACCGCGCTGCTGCTGCTGATCGCCTCGGAAATGATCGGCGCCAACAAAGGCATCGGCTTCCAGGTGATGAACGCGCAGTACAATTTCCAGATCCCGCTGATGTTCGCGTCGATCGTGATCCTGGCCGCGCTCGGCCTGATCGCGAACCAGGTGCTGGTCAGCCTGCAGCGGCGGCTTTGCCGCTGGAGCAGTTCCGCCGGTTGAACAGCCGCCCCCATCATCGTCATTTTTTGAAAGTGAAAGGCCGGATCATGACTATCATCACACGCCGCTCGCTGCTTCTGCGCGCTCCTCTTGCCGCCGGCATCATCGCCGTCGGGTTACCGTCGATCGCGCGGTCGCAGGCCGCTTCCGTCAAGATACGCTATCTCGCCAGCCGCGGGAGCATCTCTCCGCATGAGCTCGCCGACCAACTCGGCTATTTCAAAGGCCTCGGCATCGAGCTCGAGAATGTCGGCTATGCCGGCGGCGGCCCGGAATCGTTGTTCGCGCTCGCCTCCGGCAGCGTCGACCTGGGTTCGGCCGCCACGCCGGCGGTGATCAACTCGATCGCCGGCGGCAACGACTTCGTCGCCGCCTATCCGAGCAACGGCATCAACAGCCAGGTCAAAAGCGTCTTCTATGTGCTGGAGGACAGCCCGATCAAGTCGATCGCGGACATCGCCGGCAAGACGATCTCGGTCAACACGCTCGGCGCCCATCTCGACTACGCGGTGCGTGAGGCGCTGCACAGCGTCGGCCTGCCGCCGGACGCCGCCAAGCTCGTCGTCGTGCCCGGGCCGCAACTCGAGCAGACCTTGCGCTCGCATCAGGTCGATGTCGCCGGACTCGGCTACTGGCAGGCGACTTTCGCCGGCGCCCTGGTGGCCAATGGCGGTGTGCGCGGCGTGTTCAACGACGCCGACGTGCTGGGCGAGATCGCGGGCGGCTTCGTCGTGCTGCGGCGGGATTTCATCGTCGCCAATCGCGACGCCGCCAAAAACTTCGTCGAACAGTCCGCGCGTGCGGCCGACTGGTCGCGGCAGAACCCCGACGAGGCACGCAAGGTGCTGGCCGAAATCCTCGACAAACGCGGCGAGAACGGCGAACTGGCGCGCTACTGGACGGGTTTCGGCCTGCGCGAAAAGGCGGTGGCGACCGACCGCGACATCGACTTCTGGGTGGCTGTGCTCGAGCGCGACGGCCGCTTGCCGAAAGGCAAGCTCAAGGCTGCCGACATCCTCTACCGGCCAGGCGAAACCAAGACCAATTGAGCAAGGGGGCACCCAGCATGGCCACAGCACGCGGCGAGGTCACGATCCGCGACCTATCGAAGTCCTTTGCGCTCGGCGGGCGCTCGCTCGCCGTGCTGCGTTCGCTCAATCTCGACATCCGCTCCGGCGAGTGCCTGGTCATTGTCGGCGCCAGCGGATCGGGCAAGACGACATTGCTGCGCATCCTTGCCGGGTTGGAGACCGCCGACGAAGGCGCCGTTGCGATCGACGGCAAGCAAATAAAAGGCGTCGGCGCGGAGCGGGCGGTGATCTTCCAGGAACCGCGCCTGCTGCCCTGGCTGAGCGTGCTCGGCAATGTCGCCTTCGGCCTCGAAGTTCGCGGCGTGCCCAAGGCGCAGGCCGAGCAGAGGGCGCGCTTCTACATAGCGCTGGTCGGTCTTGCCGAGTTCAGCGATGCCTACCCGCGGCAGCTTTCGGGCGGCATGGCGCAACGCGTCGGCATCGCCCGGGCGCTGACGGTGCAGCCCGAGATCCTGCTGCTCGACGAGCCGCTCGGCGCCCTCGACGCCATGACCAAGATCTCCATGCAGGAGGAACTGTCACGCATCTGGAGCGAGGAGAACGTCACCATGGTCATGGTCACCCACGATCTGGAGGAGGCGATCTATCTCGCCGACAGGGTGCTGATCCTGCCCAAGGAGAAAGGCGGCGCGGCACGGCTGATCAGCGTCGACCTGCCGCGCCCGCGTGACCGCAGCGAAAGCCGCTTCGTGCGCCACCGTGAAGAGTTGCTGCGCGAATTCGGCCTGCACTGAGGCCTCGACGCGCTCGCACGTGTCGAGGCGCTTTCCCGGCTAAGCCTTCCGCGCTTCCTTCATGTTGGGCAGGAACACCGTCAGCAGGCCCAGGAACGGCAAATACGAGCAGATCTGGAAGACGAAGTCGATGCCCTTCATGTCGGCCACGATGCCGAGCACGGCTGCCGCTATGCCGCCGACGCCGAAGGCGAAGCCGAAGAAGATGCCGGCGATCATGCCGACGCGGCCCGGCACCAGTTCCTGCGCGAAGACGACGATGTTGGAGAAGGCCGACGACAGGATCAGGCCGATCAGCACCGTCAACACCATCGTCCATTCCATGTTGGCGTAGGGCAGCGCCAGCGTGAAGGGCAGCACGCCGACGATGGAGAACCAGATCATCGCCTTCTGTCCGTAGCGGTCGCCGAACGGACCGCCGAGCAGGATGCCCAGCGCCGAGGCGCCGAGGAACAGGAACAGCATGACCTGCGACATCTGCACCGAGACGTCGAACTTATGGATGGCGTAGAAGGTGTAGTAGCTGGAGAGGCTGGCGATGTAGGCGTTCTTGGTCAGCACCAGCAGCGTCAGCACGGCCAGCGCGCCCATCACCTTGCGGCGCGGGAAGGGCGAAACGAAGCTGGACGTCTTGCGGTTCGCCTGCGTGGCGCGCAAGCGGCTGTACCAGCCGCCGACCTGCCACAACACGACGATGCCGATCAGCGAGCCGACGGCGAACCATGAAATGCTGGTCTGGCCGAAGGGCACGACGATGAATGCCGCCAGCAGCGGTCCCATGGACTGGCCGAAATTGCCGCCGACCTGGAACAGCGACTGTGCCAGGCCGAAGCGGCCGCCGGAGGCGAAGCGGGCGATGCGCGAGGATTCCGGATGGAAGATCGCCGAGCCGATGCCGATCAGCGAAGCGCCGATCAGGAGCAGCGTGTAGTGGCCGGCATAGGCAAGCACGATCAGGCCGATCAGCGAAGAGGCCATGCCGTAGGGCAGGGAATAGGGCATCGGCCGCTTGTCGGTGATCATGCCGATCACCGGCTGCAGCAGCGACGCGGTCACCTGGAAGGTAAAGGTCAGGAGGCCGATCTGCCAGAAATCGAGGCCGTAATTCTCCTTCAACAGAGGATAGATGGCCGATAGCAGCGATTGCATGATGTCGTTGATGCAATGGCAAAAACTCACCGCCAGGATGACGGTGAAGGCTGTCGCCTGGGCTGAAGCATGGCTGGCGGTCGCGGGAGGGGCGACGGCTGTCGTATCGGTCAAGGCAGGCTCCGTAGTCTTTTTGGCGGGTATATGCCACAGGCAAGCTGGCGGACGCTCCTGCGGCCGCTTTGGGAACGGATGGCTTATAGGCTGCTTGCAGGACGACTTCTTTCGTGGTTTGGTCCAATAGTTTCGCAAGTGGGCCATAGCTTATGCCGCATGGCAGGGAAATTTTTCACGCTGATAGTGCCGACCTCGAGCAGTTGCACGAGCGTCGCTGGCTATGGCTGGAGCAAGTGGCCGGGCCGGCGGTGGCGTTGCCGACCGAATATCCCGACGGCTACCATGTGCCGCGGCACCGCCACAGCCGCAGCCAGTTGCTGCATGCGCTGGTCGGTGTCGTGCTGGTGACGACGCGGCACGGGCGCTGGATGGTGCCGCCCGATCACGCCATGTGGATTCCGGCGGGAACCGAGCATTCCGTCGAGATGCTGGGCGATGTCTCGATGCGCTCGGTCTATGTCATGCCGGGAGCGATCCCCGGACTGCCGGAAGGCTTGCGCGTCGTCGGCGTCACCGACCTGATGCACAGCCTGATCGTGGAATCGGAGAAACTGCCGCAAGGCGGCGTGCTGGAAGGGCGCGGCGGGCTGATCATGAATCTCCTGCTGCACGAAATCCCGACTTTGCCGGAGCGGCCGCTTGGCCTGCCGTTCCCTTCCGATCCCAGGCTGGCGGCGCTGTGCCGGCGTTTCGTGGCGGCACCGTCGCCGCGCGCGACAATCGACGAGTGGGCGGACGCCGCCGGCATGAGCCGACGCTCCTTCACGCGCGCCTTTCATCGCCAGACCGGACTGTCGCTATCGACATGGCGCCAGCAAGCATGCCTGTTCGCGGCGCTGCCGAGGCTCGCCGATGGCGAGCCGATCACCCGGGTGGCGCTCGATCTCGGCTATGACAGCGTGCCGGCCTTCATCACCATGTTCAAGCGCATGCTGGGTGCCTCGCCGCGCGGCTATATGCGCGGCGCGCGAGATGCCGGCGAAAACCCGCGGCGCATAGGCGGTCCGATCGCCGCTTGAGGCAGCGCCGATAGCATCAAGCTGATGCGCCAACCCTCGGTCTAAGTTCCATCTACAGGAGCACTGATTGCACGTTGTAATCGGTTTTGCTGCGCTGCGCGCCCGCCGGGATCGACAATCAGTCGAACAGGCTCGACACCGATTCCTCGGTTGCCGTGCGCGAGATGGCTTCGCCCATCAGGTCGGCGATCGAGATGACGCGGATATTAGGAGCGTCGAGCACGCCCTGGGTCGGCTGGATGGAGTCGGTGATCACCAGTTCCTGCAGCTTGGAGCCGCTGATGCGGGCGACCGCGCCGCCCGACAGCACACCATGAGTGATATAGGCGGTGACGCTGGTGGCGCCGTTGGCCAGCAGCGCATCGGCGGCGTTGCACAGCGTGCCGCCGGAATCGACGATGTCGTCGATCAGCAGGCAGTCCTTGCCGGCGACCGCGCCGATGATGTTCATGACCTCTGATTCGCCGGGACGCTCGCGGCGTTTGTCGACGATGGCGAGCTGTGCGTCGAAGCGCTTGGCCAGCGCGCGTGCACGCACCACGCCACCGATGTCGGGCGACACGACGACGACGTTGCCAAGCTGCTTGTATTTCGCCTTCACGTCGCGGGCCATGACCGGCACCGAGAACAGATTGTCGGTCGGAATATCGAAGAAGCCCTGGATCTGGCCGGCGTGGAGGTCGAGCGTGAGCACGCGGTCGACGCCGGCGCGGGTGATCATGTTGGCGACCAGCTTGGCCGAGATCGGCGTGCGGCCGGAGGCGCGGCGGTCCTGCCTGGCATAGCCGAAATAGGGGATCACCGCCGTGATGCGCTTGGCCGAGGAGCGCATGAAGGCGTCGATCATGATGAGCAGTTCCATCAGGTGATCGTTGGTCGGAAAGGAAGTCGACTGCAGGATGAAGACATCCTCGCCGCGCACGTTCTCCTGGATCTCGACGAAGATTTCCTGGTCGGCGAAGCGCCTGACACTGGCTTTGCCCAGCGGGATGTTGAGATAGCGGGCGACCGCTTCGGCCAGCACCCTGTTGGAATTGCCCGCGAAGAGTTTCATGCACCGTTCCTGGTGGAGGCTTTCACCGGGCTTTTAGCGGCCCGCGCGGCTATTGCAAGCACCGTGATTGGAAATCCGCCGGCTAATCCTGGGAAATGTTCGCGCCATCGCGTATGGGCAACACCGGGCAGCGGACCCGGCGCCGCTGCTCCTCCCCGTTGTTCGAGCATCGGATTTCCCCGCGGCCGTTTCCATTCGGGTCCGATGGTTTAGCCCGCCTTGCCGCCGAGCCATGCCGCGAACTGGTCGATGGTCTGGTCGGCGATCGCCTGCATGGTGGCTGGCGCCACCGCTTTCCAGCTGTCGCCGCCGCCGCTGGCGCCGGAATTGGCCGAAGCCGCCTTCTGCTGGCCGTTGATGCGATGCAGGCGGTTGCCCGAAGGATCGTAGACGTCCCACACATAGATGACGGTGGTGTCCTTGCCTTCGGAGATCACCGAGAAATAACCTTTGAGCACATGAGTCGCGGTCTGGTCGGCGCTGCCGGCCAGCGTGATGCCGCGCTGCCTGGCGCGCGTCTGCAACTCCGCCGTCAGCGGCGTGGCCGCTTCCACCGAAGCGCCGACGATCGGCGCGATCTGCAGGCGCGTCCTGGCAAGGATTGCCGCGGTCTGGGCCGGCGTGGCTGACGTCGTGGTCGTTGCAGGAGCGCCCGCCGTGGTCGTGGCAGGGCCAGCCGGGGCCGGGGTGGCGGTGCCGCCGCCCTGGGTTGTCGGCGCCGTGGCCGTGGGCGGGGTGATGGCGGAGGGTTCGAGGACGTCTTTTGCGTTGGTGCAGGCGGCGAGCGCCAGGACCACGAGCAATGACACGGTCGTCACCTGCGATCGTCTCATTTGCCTTCTAACTCCTTGGCGAAGAACGCCTCCCACCCGTGGATTCACTGTACGATCAAGTCGAGATCATGGCGGGAAAGCGGCTTCGGCTGTGATTCGGTGGTGAGATAGGTGCGGCCAAGCGTCATCGCCGTCTCGGTTTCGGAATCCATGATGATCATGTGGGCGAACAGCGTCATGTTCGGCGCGATCGGCTCGGGATTGCCCTGGTAGAACATCGGCATGTCCATCCAGGACGGAGTGAAGCGGGCGCCGACCGAATAGCCGCAGGCATTCAGCCGATGCTTGGTCAGTCCACGTGCCTCCATGACACGGGCATGCGCGTCGAACACGTCGCCGAAACTGTTGCCCGGCGTCATCGCCTTCTCGACCGCCAGCAGCGCGGCACGGGCCGCGTCGAACAAGTCCTGATGGCGCTTCGAGGCCTTGCCGGTCAGCACCGTGCGCATCATCGGCGCATGATAGTGATGAAACACTCCCGCCCATTCGAGCGTCAACTGATCGTTCTTGGTGAGCTTGCGGCGGCCGGCCTTGTAGCGGCACAGCAGCGCGTCGACGCCGGAGCCGATGATGAATTCGTTGGCCGGATAGTCGCCGCCGCCGGCAAAGATCGCGCCTTGCATGGCGGCAAGGATCAGCGCCTCGTCACCGCCCTGCTTGATCAGCGGCAAGGCCGCATCCAGCGCGTCGTCGGCAAGGTTCGCCGCCTTCTCGGCCTTGGCGATCTCGGCCGGGCTCTTGAACAGGCGCAGCCGGCTGACGATGCCGGACGCATCGGCGATCTGGCCGAAAGTCTGCAGCTGCTCGTCGAGGCGGCGGCCATTATAGGCGGTCAGCCCATGAGTGTCGTATTCGACGCCGATGCGGGCGCCGAGCAGGTCGAGCTCGTTCAGCAGATTGCGCAGGTCGACCGCCGGATTGGCGCCATCGCGATCGGTCCACAGCACGATGTTGTCGATGATCGAGGTGTGGCGCGCCTGGCGCAGGTCGGCCGAGCGGGTCAGCAACACCATGGACCCGTCGGCTTTCACCACCAGGCACTGGAAGAAGCAGAAACCGAACGTGTCGTAGCCGGTCAGCCAATACATGCTTTCCTGCGCGAAGAGCAGGATGGCGTCGAGCTTCTTCTCGGCCATCTCGATCACCAGCCGGTCGCGGCGCGCGTCGAATTCGGATCGTTCAAAATGCAGCGCCATCATTCACTCTCCAAGACGATTGCCGACACCTGCCGGCCGTAATCGGGCTCCTTGCGGTGCGTCGTGCGCCGGTAGGAGTAAAACAGATCTTCCTCGGCATAGGTGCAGCGGCCGAGACCTTGCGCGGTCACACCCGCCCTGTCGAGCCGGTCCACCGTGTAGCGGTTGAGGTCGAACATCGAATGACCGGGATTCGCCGAAGGCGCGAAATACCTGTCATTTTCGCCATCGGCCTCGACGAAGCGGGCGACGAATTCAGGCCCGACCTCGTAGTTTTCGGGGCCGATCGAGGGGCCGAGCACGGCGACGATGTTTTCACGGCTGGCGCCGAGACTTTCCATGGCGGCAATGGTGTTCTCGAGCACCCCCGTGAACGCGCCTTTCCAGCCGGCATGCGCCGCGCCGATGATGCGCGCCCCCGCATCCGCGAACAGCACAGGGCCGCAATCGGCGGTCGAGGCGCCGATGGCGATGCCCGGCCGGTCGGTGACGATGGCGTCGGCCTTGGGGCGTTCACCGGCAAAGGGTTCCCTGGCGATGACGACATCAGGCGAATGGATTTGCCAGGCGGTCAGGAGATGGTCCGCCGGCACGCCCATCCAGGCGGCGACACGGCGGCGGTTCTCGGCGACCAGCGCCTGGTCGTCATCCGAGCCGGTGCCGATGTTGAGGCCCTGATAGATGCCGGTCGAGACCCCGCCGACGCGGGTGAAATAACCGTGGCGGATGCCTTGTGCCTGCGCCTGGTCCAGCAGCGGCGACCGCACGGGATCCAGTTTGGTCTGATTCAGCATGTGGGCGTTGTTGTCCGTGTGGGCGGTTTCGTCAAGAAAAAGTCGGAAAGCGAGACGGCCGGCGTTCAGCCGCTCTTTCGCCGGACGGGAGATTGGGAGGGGTGACGGTGAAAAGTCAATCCGCCGTGGCGAAGGGGCAATGCAACGAATCCGTGGAAACGGTTCCTTCGCCGCTGCGCTGTTGAGAGAGCCTTGAACGGAAAAACCCGCCTGTGCGGCGGGTCCCTGGCGCAACTCAGCACCATAACCAAATATCTACCATAGTTGCCTTCACCCTGTCAAGAAAAAATTCCTATCGTGAGTTGCCGGCCATGAAAATGTACCGGCACAACCGGACGGACCGCCGTCAGGCGCTCGTCAATCGGAGCCCGGAGCCTGGGCAAGGGGGCGAACGGCAACGCCGCGCGGCACTATGGCAAGCACCTTGAACAGGTCGCCCATGGCCTGCGGCCCGGCGAGGCGTTCGACATCGCCAGCGATCTTGTCGCGTGCCGCCTGGCTGGCATCGGCGCCAAGCCGGCCGGCGCGCTCGAGAATGCCCAGGCCGAGCAGGAAATCGCCCTGCGTCGACAGATGGGCGTCGAGACCATGCGCGCGCACCACCGCGGCAAGGGCGGTGAAATCGACATGGGAAGTGAGGTCGGCTTGCCCGGGATTGGCCAGCACATCTTCGTGATCATGACGGCGCAAGGCCTGCAACGTGTCGCCGACACCCGGCCGCAGATGGCCATAGTCGACAAACAGGCCGGAGCCGCCATGAGCGGCTATGCGCTCGGCTATGGCCGCCATCAGGGCGGTGCGGGCAGGAGCTATCTCGACGATCGCGCCTTGCGGCGCTTCGCCGGCATCGGCGGGCAGCAGCGTCGGGTCGATGGAGCCGGCGCCGGCGAAGAAGGAAAGATTGTTCGTGGCGTCGAGGCCGACCACGCGCTCGCGCCAGCCGGTGCCGGCGCGGACGAACTGGCGGATGGGGATGGCGTCGAACAATTCGTTGCCGACGATGAAGAGCGGCTGCGGCGGCAGCGTATCGATCGTCTCGTGCCAGCGAATGGAGAAGGGTGTGGCGCCGAGCGTCTGTTTCTGCACCTCTCTCAGGCGCGGGCTGGTCTCGATCATGGCGAAGGCGGCGTCGTTGGCCAGTGCCGGTTCGAGCCGCGACAGGGTGCGAAGCATGTCCTTCATCAGCGTGCCGCGGCCGGGGCCGATCTCGCCGATGGTGACCGGCGTCGGCCGGCCGACCGCCAGCCAGGCCTGGTAGAGCCAGACGGCGACGAGCTCGCCGAACATCTGGCTGATCTCCGGCGCGGTGATGAAATCGCCGGCGGCGCCGAACGGTTCGCGGGTGGTGTAGTAGCCCGCCTCGGGATCGAACAGGCACAATGCCATGTATTCGTTGACGGGGATCGGCCCCGTCGCCTCGATCAGATCGACGATGCGTGCCTTCAGCCGCGTCATGTCGCCTGCGGCCGTGACTGTGGCACCGGCTTGGCTGTCGTCATCGCCCAAATGCCGGCCAGCACCATCGGCGAGGACAGGATCATGCCCATGGTGAGCCAGTTGGTGCCAAGGAGATAGCCGAGCTGCTGGTCGGGCTCGCGGAAGAATTCGACTGCTATGCGCGACAGGCCATAGCCGCAGATGAAGGCACCGCCGACGAAGCGCGGCGTCTTCAGCTTGAGGCGCGAATGCGTGAGGAAGCGCAGCACGAGAAAGAGCACCAGGCCTTCAAGCAGGGCCTCGTAAAGCTGGCTCGGATGGCGGGTAAACGGGCCGCCATTGGGAAACTCGATCGCCCACGGCACGTCGGTTGGCCGGCCCCAGAGCTCGGAGTTGATGAAGTTGGCGACGCGCACGAGGCCAAGACCGACCGGCACGCCGGCGGCCACGACGTCGAACAGCGACCAGGTGCGGATGCCGCGCTTGATCGAAAACAGCGTCATGGCGAGGATGACGCCGAGCAGGCCGCCATGGAACGACATGCCGCCCTGCCAGACGGCGAAGATGTCGAGCGGGTGCGCGATATAGCGCGGCAGGTCGTAGAACAGCACGTAGCCGGTGCGCCCGCCCAGCACGACGCCGATCGCCGCCCAGATGATGAAATCATCGAGGTTCTCCGGCTTCATCGGCAGGATGCCGTCGGGCCAGAGTTTCGGATTGGCGGCGAGCCGCTTGGCGTACCACCAGGCGAACAGGATGCCGACGATGTAGCCGACGCCGTACCAGTGCACCGCCAGCGGTCCGATCCGAATCAGCACCGGGTCGATGTTGGGAAAGGGCAACGAGGCCAGCGGCAGCAGGAAATATTCGTTCAACGGGGAGCTCTCGGTTGCGTTTGGCGCGGACCATGCGGCAGGGTTTTGGCGGGGTCAAGGCAAGGTGGTCGGCGTCAAGGATCGGATCGGATCAGCGCTTGCAGGCCCATCGCGCCGTGCGGGCGGTGAGCTCAATCCTTTGGCTTGGCGGCCACCAACTGCCGCAACGCGTCGTTGATCCTGTCCTGCCAGCCGGGGCCATCTTCCTGGAAATGATCGAGCACGGCCCGGTCGATCCGGATCGAAACAAGCTCGCGGACGTTCGGCGCGGCCGAAGCTTCGCGAATTGGCGGTGCCGGCTTCTTCACCGGTTTGAAGGCAGCTTCGGCGGCTGCCATCGGATTGGTCGGTCGGCGCGGAGGGGTTGCCATTGGTGACCCTGACTGAAGTGTGCTTGAGGCAATACGAGACGAGAATAGGCGAACTGGCGCCTTCGAGTACAGCTCTGGCGCCGTCTGAGCTTCTTACAGGAATGCCACCGCCATGCGCCACAGCAACGCAGATCGCGCGGCAACCCTCAACGTTCTTGCATTCGGCGCGCCGCACTACTAACTCAATTTCAGCAACCGAGGATTTGCCATGTCGACCGGACCGAACCGCATTCTCGACGAATTCGCCAAGCTGATGACCGATGCCGCGGGTGCCGCGCAGGGCGTGCGGCGTGAGGTGGAGACCGCCTTCAAGGGACAGGCCGAACGCATCCTGAATTCGATGGACGTGGTGCAGCGCGAGGAGTTCGAGGCCGCGCGCGAGATGGCCGCCAAGGCCAGGGAAGAGAATGCTCGCCTTGTCGACCGCATCGAGGCGCTCGAGGCCAGGCTTGCCGAACTGACCGGGCAGGCCACACCTGCGGCTTCCGCAAAGCCCAGGCCGAAAAAATAATTCGTTAAACTTTTCCACAAAGCACCAGCCTGAAAAGCGCTTTGCCGTGAATCGCTTACCGGCATTGCGTGACTCTGTGTGACAGCGCCTTTCCACATGCGAATGACGCAGCGCGAAAAATTGGGCTGTTCACGCGACTCCCGATCAATAGACTGAATTTGTTGCATGATTCGGAGCAGGGTCATGCGCCGGGCGGAGGGGTCCGGTCTGGGGTCTTTGCGTCGAGAAGTCCTGGCCGTCCGAGTTCTAGATCAGATTGTTCGTCGTGTGTGCCCCGCGGAGCGTGTGGCGCTCCCCTGAACACAGGAAGCATTCCATGGAACTTCTCGAACTCGAATTCTCCCGCGAAATCCATCCGGTGGATGTCATTGAGCAGGTGGCCCACAACAATGACTGGTCCTTCGAACGGGCCGGCGACGACGAAATCTCGATCTCGGTCGCCGGAAGCTGGACCGACTATCACGTCTCCTTCTCGTGGATGGAGGATTTCGAGGCGCTGCATCTGGCCTGCGCCTTCGACATCAAGGTGCCGGAGGCGCGCGCGCTGGAAGTGATGCGGCTGTTGTCGCTGATCAACGAACAGATGCTGTTCGGCCATTTCGACCTGTGGGAGCAGGAAGGCGCGATCATGTTCCGCCAGTCGCTGCTTCTGGCCGGCGGGGTCGAGCCGTCGAGCCAGCAGGTCGAGGTGCTGCTGTCGTCGGCGCTGGAGGCCTGCGAATGTTACTTCCAGGCGTTCCAGTTCGTCGTCTGGTCCGGCACATCGGCCAAGGACGCGCTGGCCGGGGTGCTGTTCGAGACGTTCGGCAACGCCTGACCAAGATGCCTTCGACATGAGTTCAAGCAGCGAGCGCAAGCCCGAGATCAGTTTCGCCGATTTCGATCGTGTCGACATCCGCGCCGGCACGATCGTCGAGGCCGAACCGTTTCCGCAGGCGCGCAAGCCGGCGTTCAAGCTCAAGATCGATTTTGGCCCCGAGATCGGGGTGAAGAAATCGTCGGCGCAGATCACCAAATATTATACGCCCGAGACGCTGATCGGCCGGCAGGTGTTCGCGGTGGTCAATTTTCCGCCGCGCCAGATCGGGCCATTCATGTCGGAAGTGCTGACGCTCGGCTTTCCCGACGAGGAGGGCGCCGTGGTGCTCGGCGCCATCGAGCGCAAGGTGCCGGACGGCGGGCGGCTGTTTTAGCCGAGAGGGAGCGTCAGGCCGCCAGTTTCCGCGTCGTGCCCAGCGCTTCCTGGACCGTATCGAGAAACATTTCCGCACAGACTTTCCAGCTGTAGCGCATGGCGCGTTCTCGCGCCTGGGCGCGGTCGACATCGAGGGCGGCGAGCGAGGCTTCGCGCAGGTCGCTGGAGACCGCGCCGCCGAAGCCGTCGCCGACGATGTCGATCGGTCCCGTGACCGGAAAGGCGGCGACCGGCGTGCCGCTGGCCAGCGCCTCGATGATGACGTTGCCGAAAGTGTCGGTGCGGCTCGGAAAGACGAAGACGTCGGCCGAGGCGTAGATCTCGGCCAGTTCGTCGTTGGGGCGGTGGCCAAGGAAATGGGCGGCGGGGTAGCGCGCCTTGAGCTTCGCCAGCTCCGGGCCCTCGCCGACAATCACCTTGCTGCCGGGCAGGTCCAGATCGAGGAAGGCGGAGAGGTTCTTCTCGATGGCGACGCGGCCGACACAGAGGAACAACGGGCCGGGGAAGCCGAGATCCTTCCTCTTGTCGGGCCGGAAATGATCGGTATCGACACCGCGCGTCCATGGTCTCAGCTTGTTGAAGCCGCGCGCTGCAAGATCATCCGCCAGCGACTGCGTCGCGACCAGCGTGCCCTGGCCGGAATTGTGGAAATCGCGCAGCCAGCGATAGGCCCAGCTTTCCGGCACCGGCAGCCGGGCGCTGAGATATTCGGGAAAGCGTGTGTGGTAGCTGGTGGTAAACGGCCGGCCGGCATTGCGGCAGTAGCGCCGCGCCATGATGCCGAGCGGACCTTCGGTGACGATGTGGATGTGGTCTGCCTTGTAGGCCCCGATCAGGCGCGCGACGTGGCCTGGCGTGGTCAGCGCCAGGCGAATATCGGGATAGGTCGGCAAGGGCAGGGTGTGGAAGATATTGGGTGTCAGGAAATCCACCGCGACGTCGAACGCTTTCAGCGTTTCGGTGAGCCGCTCCAGCGTGTGGACGACGCCGTTGACCTGTGGGCGCCAGGCGTCGGTGACCATCAATATGCGCATGGCGGGCCTTTGCTCGAAAGGTCGGCGGTTGCCTCGGTACGATGCCGGGACGGCGACCAGCCCGCGGCCCTCGCTTCGCTCCAGCGCACCCGGGCGGGCACGGGATCGAAGTGAGACGGCGGGCTCGAATCAAGTGAGGTCGCGCGCTTCATGCGCGCTCTTCAGCATGGTTTCATGACGGGCCAATGAAATCGGCCGAGCATGACCTCGTCCGAAAGCGGTTTCCGCTTTCCCGCGATCAAACCCCCTGTCAGGCGGGAACCTTGATCACGGCGCGCAAGCCGCCGAGCGGGCTGACGTCGAGCGTGATGTCGCCGCCATGGCTGCGGGCGATGTCGCGGGCAATCGACAGGCCGAGGCCAGTGCCGCTGGCATCGAGATTGCGGGCTTCGTCGAGCCGCATGAAGGGTTTGAACACCTCTTCGCGCTTTTCGGCCGGAATGCCCGGACCGTCATCGTCGATGGTGACCACGAGCGAGCCGCGGCCATGATTGGCGGCCACCTCCACCGTCTTGGCGTAGCGGAAGGCGTTGCCGATGACATTCGACATCAGCCTGGCGAAGGCGTTCGGCCGCACATGCACGGTCGGATCGCCGGAAAGCGTCGTCGACAATTTGCATTTGCGCAACCGGGCTTCCTCGCTCAGCTTCTGGAAATAGGCTTCGAGATCGAAGCGCCCGGTGTCTTCCGAGGCCTCGCCACGGGCGAAGGCGAGATAGCCTTCGAGCATCGACTGCATGTCGTCGATGTCCTGGTTGAGCGCGGCCTTGGTCTCGGCCTTGCCGCCCGCCAGCGCCAGCTGCAGCTTGAAGCGGGTGAGGATGGTTCTGAGGTCATGGCTGACGCCGGTGAGCATGGCGGTGCGCTGTTCGATCTGGCGCTCGATGCGCTCGCGCATCTGGATGAAGGCAAAGCCGGCGCGGCGGACCTCCTCCGCGCCGCGCGGGCGGAAATCACGCGGCATCGGCCGGCCCTTGCCGAAGCTTTCGGCGGCCTCGGCCAGCGTCAGGATCGGCCGGATCTGGTTGCGCAGGAAGGGAATGGCGATCATCAGCAGCACCAGCGAGGTACCGACCATCCAGATCAGGAAGATGTGCGTGTTCGAAGCATAGGCCTGGCTGCGGCGCACGAAGACGCGCAACACCTTGCCTTCGAGCTGGACGCGCACCTCGATGATGTTGGAATTGCCGACCGTGTCGATCCAGAACGGCCGGTTGATCTGGCGGGTGATCTCGGCGGAGAGAACGTCGTCGAGGATGGAGAAGAACGGCTTTGGCCCGGGCGGCGGCAGCGGGTCGGGCGGCAGGAGGTCGACCTTCAACTGCATGCGGTCCTGGGCGATGCGGATGATGTTGGCGTAGTCGGCGTCGTGCGGATAGGTCTCGATCAGGTCGATGATGGCGGCGATGTCGCGCACGGTCGCCTGCGACAGGCGCTGTGTCACGGTCGCCCAATGCCGCTCCATGAAGACGAAAGCGACCACCGATTGCAGCAGGATCATCGGCGCGATGACGATGATCAGCGAGCGCGCGTAGAGGCGCTTGGGCATGTAGAGCGAAACGAGGCGCCAGAACCGGTTCCAGACGCGCGGAACCCTCTTGAGCAGCCGTGTGGGACGCGTGCTCAAGCCGTCAGATTCCGGCTGTTCCAGTTCCGTGGTCGCCATTCACCTTTCGCTCGCTCCGTGGCCGCCAGGCCGAAGGCGGTAGTCTATTCGACGCTGAGCCGATACCCAATACCGCGGACCGTCTGCAGCCAGACCGGATTGGAGGGATCGCGCTCGATCTTGCGGCGCAGCCGGTTGATCTGGACGTCGATGGTGCGCTCGCCGACATCCGATTCGTCGCCGACCAGTTCGTGGCGCGGGATGGTTTCGCCGGCGCGCGCGGCGAATATCGCCAGGATCTCCTGCTCGCGATCGGTCAGCTTCAGCGCCTCGCCGCCACGCTTCAATTCGCGCCTGGCGATCTGGAATGTGTAGGGACCGAAGACGAGCTGCTCCACCTTGGGCGTGGTCGCAGGGCCGCCGCGGCGCAGGATGTTGTTGATGCGCAGGATCAATTCGCGCGGATCGAAGGGCTTTGGCAGGTAATCGTCGGCGCCGGCCTCCAGGCCGGTGATGCGGCTGTCGGTCTCCGATAGCGCCGTCAGCATTAGGATCGGCACGTTCTTCTCGGCCCGCAGCGCCTTGGTCAGATCGACGCCGTTTTCGCCGGGCATCATCACGTCCAGCACAAGAAGATCGAAGTCGAGGCCGGCGAGCTTGCGTCGGGCTTCGCCCGAAGTGCCGGCGACGGTGACGCGAAAACCGTTTTCGGTCAGATATTGCTTGAGCAGGTTGCGGATGCGGGTGTCGTCATCGACCACAAGCAGATGCGGCGCATCGTCGTCCGGTGCGGCCGCGTGATCAGCGCGTTCAGTGCTCTCCATGGCTTTTCCCTGACATTTTTGCGGACCCAACGTCGATCTGGGCTCTCAGTTCCGGATTGACCATTGCTTCGAGGAAGCGTTCCACCTGGGTCCGTTCGGCGGCTCCGGAATCTTCCAATGCAGCATGGATGCGGCGCGACTGTGGCCGCGCCAGCGCCAGCGCCAGCGCGCGGCCCTTGGCGGTTGGATACAGTTCGCGCTGGCGACGGTCGCGCGGCCCTTGCAACTGCACGACATGGTCGGTGTCGATCAGCTGCTTCAGCACGCGCGCCAGGCTCTGCTTGGTGATCTTCAAGACATCGAGCAGTTCGGCGACCGTCAGGCCCGGCCTGCGGTTGACGAAATGCAGCACCCTGTGGTGGGCGCGGCCGAAGCCATAGTCGGCCAGGATTTGATCGGGATCCGAGGTGAAATCGCGATAGGCGAAGAAAAACAGCTCGATGAGGGCGAAATCGATGCCATCCTCGATTGACATCGCGGTCCTGATCGGTGTCCCGGCTGTTCGGCTTCGATCCGTCATCTCTACTCCATGGGCAGGGAAGATTATGTCAGTACTATTGACATAATTTCCCTGCAATGGTAATTTTTGACAAGGTTTTGGGCGGATTGCGAACGAAAAGGCAAGACAGGCCGGGTTTTCCGGAACTTCCTGAGTTTGCCAGAGCACGATTATCCGCCTACCTTTCCAGACAGCGGCAGGCGCCCCAACCAGATGGCGCGGCCGACAAGAGCACGCAACGAACAACGATATGCGGGCTGCCGCCCGCGGGAGGTTACCATGGCATCCGTTCCCTTTGATCAACTGGACGGCTTCATCTGGATGAACGGCGAGTTCGTGCAATGGGGCGAGGCCAAGATCCATGTGCTGACCCACGGCCTGCACTATGCCAGCGCGGTGTTCGAGGGCGAGCGCGCCTATGGCGGCGAGATCTTCAAGCTCAACGAGCATACCGAGCGCCTGCATGAATCGGCGCGGCTGCTCGGCTTCAAGATTCCCTATTCGGTGGCCGAGCTCAACGACGCCTCCAGTACCCTGCTGAAGAAGCAGGGCTTCAAGGATGCCTATGTCAGGCCGATTGCCTGGCGCGGCAGCGAGCAGATGGGTGTTTCGGCGCAGAACAACCGCATCAATTGCGCCATCGCCATCTGGCAGTGGCCCAGCTACTTCGATCCGGCGCAGAAGCTGAAAGGCATACGTCTCGACATGGCCGAGTGGCGCCGGCCCGACCCGCGCACGGCGCCGTCCAAATCGAAGGCCGCAGGCCTCTATATGATCTGCACCATGTCCAAGCATGCCGCCGAGGCCAAGGGCTATGCCGACGCCATGATGCTCGACTGGCGCGGCCAGGTCGCGGAAGCCACCGGCGCCAACATCTTCTTCGTCAAGGACGGCAGGATCCACACGCCAAAGCCGGATTGCTTCCTCGACGGCATAACCCGCCGCACGGTCATCGGCCTCGCCAAGGACCGCGGCCTGGAGGTGGTGGAGCGCGCCATCATGCCGGAAGAACTCGATGGCTTCGAGCAGTGCTTCCTGACTGGAACGGCAGCGGAAGTGACCCCGGTTTCGGAGATCGGGCCGTACCGATTCGAGGTCGGCGAGATCGCCAAGACGCTGATGAATGACTATTCTGCGGCCGTTCAGCCGAAGCACGCGATCGCCGCAGAATAACGAAAGTCACAGCTTTTCGCGCAAGCAGGGGCGGTTTTCGGACCGCCCGTTTTATTTCAGCGTTTCTGCATTTGACTTTCGCCGAATTCAGCGTCTCCATGATGGTGTCGGCCCGGGAGGCTGGCAGCTATGGAGGGACTGGTAAGATGGACATGAATACGCTTCTTCCGATCATCGTTCAGATCATTACAGGCATCATCGGTGGTCAGGCGGTCGGCGCGGCGATCAAGACGGCGGCGATGGGGCAGCTTCCCAAGATCCTGGGCGGCGCCATTGGCGGCGTCGGCGGCGCGGCGATCCTCGGCAGCCTGCTCGGCGGCACAGTCGATCCGGCAGCGGCTGCGGCAGCGACGAGTGGTCTGGGCAGCGCGCTCAACTTGCAGAACATCGTTGGCGGCGCCGGCGGCGGTGCGATCCTGACCGGCATTATCGGCGCGGTCATGGGCGCCATGAAGAAGTAAGCCTGCGATCTCGGGCTGGCCAAATGGGCGGCTTCGGCCGCCCATTTCTGTTTCCAGAGCGCGCCGCATGAAATGCGTTTAGGCGCGGCGCGCTTTGGAACGACCGATTGTTGGTGTTCCCAAGGGTGGACGCCCTTCGTTCGCGCCTCTACATCACGGCGTGAACATCGAAAGGACGATCATGGGTCAGCTCAATGCCGGCATCGTGCCGGTCACGCCCTTCCAGCAGAATTGCACGATCCTGTTCGACATGGACGACAAGCACGGTGTCGTCGTCGATCCGGGCGGCGATATCGACAAGGTGCTGGCGGCGCTGAAGGATAATGCGATATCGGCCGGCGCGATTTGGATCACGCATGGTCATATCGACCATGCCGGCGGCGCGATGGAGTTGAAGGAAGCGCTCGGCGTCGAGATCATCGGCCCGCACGAAGCCGACAGGATGTTGCTCGACAATCTCGAGAGCCAGGGCAGGCGCTATGGCATTGCCGGCGTGCGCAACTGCGTGCCCGACCGGTTCCTCACCGAAGGCGAGACGGTCTCGTTCGGCTCGCATCTCTTCGAGGTGCTGCATTGCCCCGGCCACGCGCCCGGCCATGTCGTCTATTACAACCGCGCGGCCAAATTCGCCCATGTCGGCGACGTGCTGTTTCGCGGCTCGGTCGGGCGCACCGACCTGCCAGGCGGCGATCATGCGGCACTCATCGCCTCGATCAAGGACAAGCTTTTGCCGCTCGGCGACGACATCGGCTTCATCTGCGGCCACGGTCCGGGCGGGCGTTTCGGCGAGGAGCGGCGGAGCAATCCGTTTTTGACGTGAAGCGCGTCGCGCCGAAGCCGGTGCCGGCTTGACAAAAAAGCGCCGGCCTTGCGGTCAGCGCTTTTTGTTGGGGCAGGGAAGCCCTTGGTCAGTTGGCGGTGCAGAAATGCTGCTCGCCATCATTGCCGGTGAAAGTGCCGGTGCGGGGGTTGAAGGTGCGGTACCGGTCGGAGCAATAGTCGTACCAGCCACGCGTCCACGGTTCGGCATAACGGTCGGCGTAGACCACTTGCGGTTCGGCATAGTAGCGGCGGACCGGCGCCGGGCGTATCCGCACATCGCGATCGTAATAGTCGTCATCGTAGTAGTCGCGGGGCGGCGGCTGCTGGTTGGCCAACGCGCCGCCGATCAGTGCGCCTGCGGCGAGGCCGAGCACACCGGCGGCAACAGCGTCGCCATGGCCGTGGTGGCGGTGATGACGCCAATCATCGGCGTTGGCCGCGGGCAAGGCCACGAGCATTGTGGCGGCCACTGCGGCGGACAGCACGGCTGTCTTGAAAATTCGATTCATGTCGATCTCCTTCGTGCCGGCCCGTAAGAATTCCGGGGATGTGGTCCGGCTTTACGAAAGATTAATATGAGACCATGGCTGAACGGGGGCTGAACGAATTTTTGCCTGACCGGAGGGCCACGGGCATCAAATATCGACCGCTCCAGCGAGCGAAGCTGTCCTGCCAGAACCGCCGCCGGTCTGGAGCCGGCTCAGCCGATCGACAGGTTGACGGCCTTGGGACCCTTGCCGCGCTTGTCGGGCTCGGTGTCGAATGTCACTTTCTGCCCATCCTCAAGACCGGGAAGACCCGACGCCTGCACGGCCGAAATATGAACGAAGACATCCTTCGCGCCATCATCCGGTGTGATGAAGCCGAACCCTTTGGCATGGTTGAAGAATTTGACGGTGCCGGTCTGCGGCATGGGAAGCTCCTTTGATCCCATAAACTCCAGTCTCGGGCCGGCAAATGCCCGAATGGAAATTTGTCCTTTATTTTAGCGTCATCGGCAAGAGAAAGTTTTGCGGGCACTTAAAGCGCGTAGCGCTTTAAGTTTTTGTTATGATGCATGTCGTTGACCCGACACCGGATCCACTTTGGGGCGACAGCATTTTTGCTGCGCTGCGACATGAAAAAGGCGCGACGAAAATCGCCGCGCCTTCAAAATTCGTTTGCCTCTTCCGAAGTCATTCAAGCTTCGGAGCCCAGTCGCACGGCCAGGAAGGGCGTGCGCCTTGGCCGATGGCTCAGGCGGCGCGGAGGTTGACGGCCTTGGGGCCTTTGCCCATGCGATCCGGCTCGACGTCGAAGGTGACCTTCTGGCCGTCGACGAGCGTGCGCAGGCCCGAGGCCTCGATCGCGGAAATGTGGACGAATACGTCCTTGGCGCCACCGTCGGGCGTGATGAAACCGAAGCCTTTGGTCGCGTTGAAGAATTTAACGGTGCCGGTCTGGGCCATTGGGGAAACTCCTTCACCCGTTCAGTCTTGATGGTCCTGCCCGCCACCTTGCGTCGAGGGCAGTTCCCGGTGGTAGCTTTCGGCAGTCATGCATTGGCGCATGGTCAAACCCCCCGCCGAAAAACGGGGCCGTCAGAGATTCACAGTATCGGGGAAAGGTCGTCCAAAACGTTCCGCTCTCCGGGTCGCAAATGCCCGAACACGGAATTTATCGCACGGAAAAGTGAAGGTTGCAAGATAGCGCCGCGGGCCGCCCCCGATGGGCGCGTCCCGACGCATGAATCGACCAATCCGAGCATCGACGCGCCGCAAATAGGCCTCGTTGCCTGAGGGGTCATCGGCCACAGCCCCGTCACGCATGGGCCAGCGGCGGCGACGGCTGGCGGTGCGAGGCTCCGGGATAATCCAGGCGCCGTTTTTTAAGCAGTCGGCTGCAACGAGGGTTGCAATCGGCGATGGAATGAGGAGGATCGCCACAGCGCGACTGGTTTGAGCCTTGCTTTCGTGAATATCATTGTCCGGGATCGCTGCGGATTTGGAGCGACACGCAGCGGGACGGGGATCGAGGGAGAGACGATCATGAGGTTTCTTGCGGCAATCTTCTCGCGACAGGGTTTTGTCATCCTGTTCCTGCCGGCTGTTCTTGCCGCCTGTACCGTGGTCGTCGACGACGGTCCTGGACCGCGGCCACGGCCGCCGCGGCCGGGACCGCAATTCTGCACCAAGCAGTACGAGCCGGTCTGCGCCCGGCGCGGTGGCGACCGCCAGACCTTCGCCAATGCCTGTCTTGCCGACCGGGCCGGTTATCGCATCGTGCGCGACGGTCCCTGCCGTGACGGTGGCAGCGGGGGTGGCGGCGAGCAGACCTTCTGCACCCGCGAATACGCGCCGGTCTGCGCCCGGCGGGGCGGCGAGTTGCGAACCTTCCCCAACGCCTGCGAGGCACGCGCCGCCGACTACCGCATCGTTGGCGGGGGCCGCTGCTGAAAGGCCGGGTGTTCGTCTTTTCCGCACTTCGGGAAAAGCGGATGCCGTCTAAAACAAATTTCGGGGACGTGTGACGGTTAGAACGGGGATGGATAGGCCCCGTCGGCCGGCCCGGCGTAAAGCTCGCTGCCGTGCTCATCGCAGATGCGCACGCGGTCAGGGATTTGCGGCATTGCGAGCGTATGGAAGAGCGCGGTGGCGTTTTTCAAGAAGATTTTGAAAAATAAGTAAGCCAAAGGAAAATATTGCTGCGTTCATTCGAAAAACTCTGCTATGGTTTGATGATAGTTTCCAAAAATTCTCAAAAATCATTTTGGGGTTCATTCCCGAAATTTACGTTTATTTTCTCCAAATAAGGACAAAACCATGGTTTCTGCGAGAAGTTCGAGAGGCAATACCACCGCGATCAACCCGCCCATCAGGCCGGCCACCGCATATGCCGTCGCCATCGGACGTACCGGCAAACCTGTGATCGTCAGGTCGGCGCGGCTGACCATCAGAAGCGACGAGGCGGAAAGGCGGACGATCGCCGATACTGACGGAACGGTTCGGCGCGCCAGGCAGACGGCCGAGACCAACCGGCTGATTTGATCTCGTCCGCGCCGATGGCAAGCGCAAGAAACCAAGCAAAGCCTTGAACCCGCCGCGCCAATGGCCTAGATCGCGGCAGGCGGACAAACACGGCAGGTTTCCCATTAACAGAGATCAGAGACGAGCGGCGGGTGCTGGCGCCAATTCCGGCTCGGGCGGACAGCCGCCGTCGAGTCTCGACCAGCATGTGCAGAGGGCGCTGCAACTTCATCAGGCGGGGCGGCGGCAAGAGGCCGAGGCGCTTTATCGGCAGGTGCTGACCCACAAGGTCAACCATGCGGCGGCTGCGCATTTCCTCGGTCTTTTGCTGCACCAGACCGGGCGCAGCGCCGAGGGGCTCGGTCTCCTCGAGCAATCGGTGCGCTTGCAGCCGAAGAATCCGGATTTCCTCAACAACCTCGGCACGGTGATGCGCGATCTCGGCCGTGTCGCGGCGGCCGCCGATTTCTTCCGCGGCGCGGTGGCGCTGCGGCCGGACCAACTCGCGGCGCGCGACAATCTCGGCTCGTCGCTGAAGCAGCTTGGCCAGTTCGAGGGCGCCGAGGAGATCTATCGCGGCACGGTCGCGCGCAATCCCTTCCATTTCCGCGCCCGCATCGGGCTTGCCGAAACCCTGCAGGAAGCGGGCCGCCTGGACGAGGCGCTGGCCGTCTTCCGCGAGGCGCTGTCGATCCGTCCGAAGGACGCCGAACTGCTGCACGGGCTGGGCGTCGGGTTGATGGAAAAGGGCGAGCTCGACGAGGCGGCCGACCTGTTCCGGCAGGCGCTGGCGGCCGATCCCGGCATGGCGCGCGCCTGGCTGATGCTGACGCAGGTCAAGCGCCAGAAGGAGCGCGATGCCGAACTGACCGGGATGGAGGCCCAGCACGCCAAGGCGCTGCCGGACAGCCTGGCGCGCATGCAGCTTGCCTTCGGCCTCGGCAAGGTCAACGACGATCTGAAGGATTATAACAGAGCCTTCGATTATTTCGCCGAAGGCAATGCCATCCGCCGCAAGGGCATCGACTACGACGCCGAAAGGACGCGCGCCGAATTCGAGGCCATGAAGACGGTGTTCGATAGGGATTTCTTCCAGAAGCACAGGCCCAGCGCGATCTCCGACGACACGCCGATCTTCGTCGTCGGCATGCCTCGTTCGGGCACGACCCTGGTCGAGCAGATCATCGCCAGCCATCCGCAGGTCTACGGCGCCGGCGAGCTCGGCATCCTGAAGACGGCGGTCGGCAGGCAGTTCCCGGCGACCATGCCCGGCGGTTTCCCCTGGGGTGTTTCGGATGCGCCCGATATGGATTTTGCCGAGGCGGGACGCGCCTATCTCGACATGCTGCATGCCCGCTATCCGCACATGCGCCACGTCACCGACAAGATGCCGGGCAACTTCCTGCTTGTCGGCTTCATCCACATGATGATGCCGAAGGCCAGGATCATCCATTGCGCCCGCGATGCGGCGGCAACCTGCCTTTCGATCTACAAGGTGCATTTCCGCGGCGACAGCCACCGGTACGGCTATGATCTGGGCGAGCTCGCCGATTTCCACAATCTCTACACGGACATCATGGCGCATTGGCACAAGGTGCTGCCCGGCGTCGTGCACGATGTGCGCTACGAGGATTTCGTCGCCGACCAGGAAGGCCAGAGCCGGGCGCTGATCGACTATCTCGGGCTGCCATGGGACGATGCCGTGCTGTCGTTCCACCAGACCGACCGGCCGGTGCGCACGGCTTCCGCCGCGCAGGTGCGCCAGCCGATGTATCAAGGCTCGGTCGACCTGTGGAAGCGCTACGGCGACAGGCTGAAGCCGCTGCTGGACAGACTGGCCTAAAGCGGCTCGGCATCCCGGGCAGGGCGCTGAACCGCTCTGCCCGGACGCGTTGCCTACAACTCTATGAACGTCTGGAAGCCGCCGAAGATCATGCGCTTGCCGTCGAACGGCATTGTCGACATGTCCGGCTGCAGACGCGGATCGGCCATCACCTTGGCCATGACCGCGTCACGGTTCTGCCTGGATTCGTAGGTTACCCAGGCAAAGATGACGACCTCGTCATCCTTGGCCTGTACGGCACGTGGAAACGAGGTGATCTCGCCATAGGGCACGTCGTCGCCGACGCACTCGACATAAGCGAGTGCGCCGTGTTCCTTCCAGATGGCGCCGGCGTCGCTGGCGAACTTCTTGTAATCGTCGAGTTTTGCCTTTGGCACGGCAAGCACGAAACCATCGACATAGGACATTTAGGGTCTCCTTGATTGGCGGCGGTTCTTTCTTATCCGCCTGTGGGGTAAAGGCGGTGGCGATAGCGGACGAAAAGCCAATTGCCTGGCTTTTCGAGCTTCGAACGCCCTGAGCCCGCGAAGGGCCGGGCGGTGGCCGATCCACTTGCCGGGTCCCCGCTGCTTCGCAGCGACCCGGCGTTCGCCGGTCTTTCATCGTGCCACTTGCACGATGAATTCGCCTTCGGCGAACCGGCTGCTCACCCCACAAGAGGCGAGGTGAAAGAGCTTACTTGACCGGTGCGTTCATCGCCCAGTCGATGCCGAAGGGATCGCGCACCTGGCCCCATCGGTCGCCCCAGAACATCACCTGCAGCGGCGTCACGATCTCGCAGCCGGCGTCGACCGCGCGCTGCCACCAGCCGTCGATCTCGTCGCTGCCGAGATGAAGCTGGAGCGTGTAGCCCTGCGGCGCCTGGTGCGGGTGGCCGTGCTCGGGATAGGCGTCAGAGAGCATCAGCGTCGAACCGTTGATGTGGAGATGGATGTGCATGGTGCGGCCTTTTTCGTCCGCAGGGTAGAAAAAGACCTGCTTGGCGCCGAACGCCTTCTGGTAGAATTCGGCAGCCTTGAAGGCGCCGTCCACCTGCAGATAGGGGGTCAATCCGCCGAGCACTTTCGCCTTGGGCTGAACAGGGGTCTGGTCGGTCATTGCGTGTTCCTCTTCACGTTTGTTTTGGCCTTGCGGACCATAGGACGCGCGAGGGGACGGCGGTCCTACATGGGCGTGAAATTTTTCTCGTGGGCCGGGCCCGGACTGGCCGGGCGACCGGCGAACTCAAGCGATAGGCGCATGGCTCGGCCGGTCATATGACCTTGGCCGGGACGGCGGCTGAGCGGCGGCTGTGCTGCGCATCGAAGAGTTCCGGAAAACCGACATCCTTGCGCAGTTCGGCGGGCAGCGAAAGCAGGATGCGCTCGCTGCGGTGGCGGGCACGCGCCGCCGCATATTGGGTTGCGATGCGGCTGATGGAGGAAAGGACGGACATGATGCATTCTCCCTGGGTTGGCGCCGGCATCATCGTGTCGGCATCCCAAGGACGAGGCAGGTTCTGGCGATCCGACAGGTCGTCGAAATTTTTTGTCGGACCGCGGTAGATTCGCGGCGGGTGGTTTGCGCGGTTAACTCAAGCGGCAACTTCCAAGCGCTCGATCGTGTCGAGATCGGCTTTCTTCGCCTCTCCCTCGACTGCGAGGTCGTAGCTGGCCTGCATGTTCATCCAGAACTGTGGTGTGGTTCCGAAGAATTTCGCCAGACGCAGCGCAGTATCGGGCGTCACCGGTGTTGCCTCGTTGGCCAGGCGCTCGATGCGCGTGCGCGGCACATGCAGCTTTTTGGCGAGCGTATAAGGCTTCAGGCCAAGCGGCGCGAGATACTCTTCGCGGAGAATTTCGCCGGGATGGATAGGCGGCTTGATGTTCAGCATTTGAAACCTGTCTTTCAATGGTAGTCTGTTATCTCGACGTCCTCGGCTTGTCCGTCCACCCAACGAAAGCAGATGCGAAACTGATCGTTGATGCGGATCGAATGCTGACCGGCACGCTTGCCTTTCAGCGGCTCAAGCCTGTTGCCGGGAGGCGTCCTGAGATCCGAAAGTTCAGCGGCATTGTCGATCATGAACAGCTTCCGCTGGGCCGATCGGACAAGATCCTACGGGAAACCCTTTGGAGCCTTGCCGCTCGATACAGCTTCGCTGGTCTTGTCCCTGAACGAGCGTATCACCTGCCGGGTCCAATCGACGTACCATCGCACGATACGTTTCGAAAGTCAAGAAAACGTCTCATGAGATGACACGAAACCCCGACCTGTCAATGACAGGCCAGAGTTTCGCATGGCATGGCTTGTCCTGTCGCTTAGCGGTTTTCATCAGCCACCGACCGAAAAAACGCCTCCGGGTCGTCGACTTCGGTCAGCCGCCGCTTGTCGATCAGCCAGAAGCGGTTGCCGATGGCGCGGATGAAAGAGCGATCGTGCGAGGCGAGCACGCAGCTTGCCTGGTGCTTGAGCAATTCCTCCTCCAGCGCTTCCTGGCCGTCGATGTCGAGATGGTTGGTCGGCTCGTCGAGCAGGTAGAAATTCGGATTGGCGAGCCGCAGCGCCAGCATCATCAGCCGCGCCTTCTGGCCGCCGGACAGCACACCGATCCTGCGCTCCTGCATCTCGATGCCGACGCCGGCGCCGGCAAGCAGCGAGCGGGCGCGCTGTTCGCCGACGTCGTAGCGGCGCGAGACCATCGCCAGCGGCGTGTCGTCGCCGCCGATGCCGGACAGCGCCTGGTCGCTGTAGCCGAGCACCGTCGACGGCGTCACCTTCACGTTCTGAACCGTGTCGGGGTCGATGATGGCGTTGCGGATCAGGGTGACGAAGCGCGATTTGCCGACGCCGTTGCGACCGAGCAGCACGATGCGGTCGCCCTGGCAGATGTGGCGCTTGCCGGTCCTGAACAAAAGCGTGCCGTCGGGCGTTGCCACCGCCGCGTCGTCGAGCGTGATCAGCACCTTGGCGTGTGTGCCGCGATTGGCCAGCCGGATCGCACCGGCCGATTTCTCGCGATGCGCCGGGGCCGCCGCATCCTCCAGTCGCTCCGCGCGTTCCTTGAGCTGCTTGGTCTTGACCGTGAGAAGGTCGCTGCCCGAATTGATCCCGATATTGTTGAGCTTGGCGGCCTGGCGGCGCAATTGCTGCGCCACCTTCATGTCGCGCTGAAACTTGCGCTCGGTCGAGGCGTCGAGCTCGTCCATTGCGTCCCTGGCGCGGGAGTAGGGAAGGGAAAACACCGGCGACTGGTCCGGGCGCAGGAACAACGTGCGGTTGGTGGCGGCGTCGAGGAAGGCGCGGTCATGGCTGGCGATCACCACCGGCACCTCTCGCGGTAGCGCGTTCAGCCAAGTTTCGAGCTGGCTGATGCGGGCAAGGTCGAGATGGTTGGTTGGTTCGTCGAGCAGCAGCATGTCGGGATCGGTGACCCAGACACGCGCGATCAGTGCCAGCCTCTGCCAGCCGCCGCTCAGCGCCTGCATCTCTCGCTCGCGCATCGCCTCAGGCACGTCGAGCGAATCCAGCGCCGCATCGACACGCCACAGTTCGCTTTCGGCCTGCTCTGATGGCAGAGCATCGGCCACCACCTGATGAAAGCTGCGGCCAAGCAGGGCAGGGGGAACGGACTGCTCGACATGGCCGACGCGCAAGCCGCGCGTGCGGCTAATGTCGCCGGAGGTCGGCTCCATCTCGCCGGCCAGGCATTTGAGCAAGGTCGACTTGCCGCGACCGTTGGCGGCAACGATGCCGAGCCGGTCGCCGCTGCCGATGGTGAGGTCGAGATTGGAAAAGAGCGGCGCACTCATGGTGACGCCGAGGGCTTTGAGGCTGATCAGGGCCATGTCGATTTCTCTGGTCTGTCCGGAAAGTCCGGCTCAATGCACTTTGTCAGTGCGCAAGCGGCCATCAGGCTCGGCAATGCGCACCACGAAGGGCAGACCAAAAATCGAAGCGGGAAAAACCCGGACCGTCCCTGGTCAGCCCTGCAAGCAAGCTCGCAGGACGGAAATCGGGCCACGCTGACGATGGTGATCGATAAACACGCAGCCCTCCTTTCAAGACGTTCAGGTGTGGGGACTGAGTACACCAAAGGTCATGCGCTGGGCAAGAGGAGGGTAGTGTCGAGCGGGCCTGAAGCTGCCAATCTTCCCACTGGGGGGAGATGTCCGGTCGACCCTCCGCAACTGCTGCGGAGGACAGAGGGGGGCGCTGTCCCGCCGGCATTTCGAATGAACTACTTTCCGGGCCTTCCGGTCTTCGCGGGCCGGCGCTTTTCGCGGCGGGCGTCGCCGGGGTCTTCGTAAGAACCAATGCCGGCGCGTTGGCGCACGATTGGTTTGTCGTCGCGTTCCTTCGCGCCCCCCTCTGTCCTGCCGGCCCCCACAAGGGAGGAGATCGGCTGTGGCTTCGCCGGCACTTTTCCCTCGACCGGTTTCTCGGTGCGACGCACGGTCATCTCGTCAAGAGAGTTTTTCTTGAACAGCGGTTTGACCGGCTCGCCCGGAATGCCGAAATCGGAACGGTGCGCTTCGGACGCCGACTGTTTCTTGAACAGCGAGCGCGACACCGCACCGGCCGGCGTCGGCATGTCGGTGCCCGGACCCATATCGTCGATCGAAGGTTTGGCGAACAGCGGCTTCTTCACGGGCACCGCGCCGTCGGCGCCCATCTCGTCGAGATCAGGCTTGCGGAAGAGGTTGGGCCGGGCAGCCTTGGCGGCCTCTTCGGCGGCACGTGCTTCGTCGAGCTTGCGGGAGCGCTCCTGTTCCTCCGCTGTACGATGCTTGGCCACGCCCTTGTTGTGCTTGCCTTTTTCGCGGCCCGAGACCGGGCTTTCCATATCGGCATATTTGGCCAGCGGATCGTCGGAGATCGACATCTCCATCTCACGCAGGCGCTTGATCTCGTCGCGAATGCGGGCCGCCTTCTCGAAATCGAGATTGGCGGCGGCGTCGCGCATCTGCTTCTCCAGCGCGTCGAGATGGGCCTTGAGGTTGTTGCCCATCATGGCGCCGGCGCTGTCGGTGAACTGCGAGATGTCGGCCCGGACATGGTCCTTCTCGTAAACCGAGTCCAGGATATCCGAGATGCGCGACTTGACCGATTCCGGCGTGATGCCATTGGCGGCGTTCCACTCCATCTGCTTTTCGCGACGGCGGTTGGTCTCGGCCATGGCGCGTTCCATCGAGCCGGTGACCTGGTCGGCATAGAGGATGACCTTGCCGTCGACATTGCGGGCGGCGCGGCCGATGGTCTGGATCAGCGACGTCTCGGAGCGCAAAAAACCTTCCTTGTCGGCGTCGAGGATGGCGACGAAGCCGCATTCTGGAATGTCGAGGCCCTCGCGCAAAAGGTTGATGCCGACCAGCACGTCGAAGGCGCCGAGGCGCAAGTCGCGCAGGATCTCGATGCGCTCCAGCGTGTCGATGTCGGAGTGCATGTAGCGCACGCGCACGCCTTGCTCGTGCAGATATTCGGTGAGGTCCTCGGCCATGCGCTTGGTCAGCACGGTGACCAGCGTGCGGTAGCCGGCCTTCGTCGTCTCGCGGATCTCGCCGACGACGTCGTCGACCTGGGTCTTGGCCGGGCGCACCTCGACCGGCGGGTCGATCAGGCCGGTCGGTCGGATGACCTGCTCGGCGAACACGCCGCCGGACTGCTCCATCTCCCAGCCGCCGGGCGTTGCCGAGACAGCGACCGAGAGCGGGCGCATGGCGTCCCATTCCTCGAAACGCAGCGGCCGGTTGTCCATGCAGGAAGGCAGGCGGAAGCCGTATTCGGCAAGCGTCGCCTTGCGCCTGAAGTCGCCGCGATACATGCCGCCGATCTGCGGCACGGTGACGTGGCTTTCGTCGATGAAGACCAGCGCGTTGTCGGGGATATATTCGAACAGAGTCGGCGGCGGATCGCCCGGCTGGCGGCCGGTGAGATAGCGCGAATAGTTCTCGATGCCGGCGCAGGAGCCGGTGGCTTCCAGCATTTCGAGATCGAAGCGGGTGCGCTGCTCCAGCCGCTGCGCCTCGAGCAGGCGGCCGGCGCGCTCGAGCTCGACCAGACGGTGCTTGAGCTCTTCCTTGATCGACTTGATGGCCTGGTTCAGCGTCGGGCGCGGCGTCACATAGTGCGAATTGGCGTAGATCTTGACGCTTTTCAGCTCGCCTGTCTTCTGGCCGGTCAGCGGGTCGAATTCGGTGATCGCCTCGATCTCGTCGCCGAACATGGAGATGCGCCAGGCGCGATCCTCAAGGTGCGCCGGAAAGATCTCGATCGTGTCGCCGCGCACGCGGAACGAGCCGCGCACGAAATTGACGTCCTGGCGTTTGTATTGCTGGGCGACGAGATCGGCGAGCAGAGCGCGCTGGTCGAGCCGGTCGCCGATCTGCATCTGGAAGGTCATCGCGGTATAGGTCTCGACCGAGCCGATACCGTAGATGCAGGAGACCGAAGCGACGATGATGACGTCGTCGCGTTCGAGCAGCGAGCGCGTCGCCGAGTGGCGCATGCGATCGATCTGCTCGTTGATGGAGGATTCCTTCTCGATGAAGGTGTCGGTGCGCGGGACGTAGGCTTCCGGCTGGTAATAGTCGTAGTAGGAGACGAAATACTCCACCGCATTGTCGGGGAAGAATTTCTTGAACTCGGAATAAAGCTGCGCCGCCAGCGTCTTGTTCGGCGCCAGGATCAAGGCGGGACGCTGCGTCTCCTCGATCACCTTGGCCATGGTGAAGGTCTTGCCCGAGCCGGTGACGCCGAGCAGCACCTGCGTGCGGTCGTTGTTCTGGACGCCCTCGACCAGGTCCTTGATAGCGGTCGGCTGGTCGCCGGCCGGCTCGAAATCCGACACCATCTTGATGGTGATGCCGCCTTCGGATTTCTCCGGCCGGGCAGGACGGTGCGGAGTCCACAGCACGCCGTCCTTGTGCAGCGGATTGCCGGATTCGATCAATGCCGAGAGAGCCGCCACCGTCGCGGTGAGGCCGCTCGACGTCATCGTCTCGGCTTCCTCGAGCGAGACGTCGAGGCCTGCGACGGGATTGAGGCCGGCCGCCGCGCGCTCGCGGGCTGTCGCCGCGCCGCCCATCGAGGTGCCGCGCGCCGTGCGCCCGGGCGCTGCGGAGCGCTCGGGGATCTTCTTCGACGGCTTCGGCGACTTGCCGCCCTCCTTGCCGGCCTGGCGCCCTTCGCGTTCGGCTTCCTGCTCGATCTGCTCGGCCCAGTCCGCGACCGAACCGGTGAGCGGCGTGCCGGACAGTTCGGGCTGCGGCATCTCGGCGAAGCCGCCTTTGTGAAGCGGTTCCGAGGCGTCGAGGAAATCGGTCAGCGGGCTGCGCCGCTTGGGCGCGGCGCGGTCGTCATTCGCCGTCGGCGGCGTTCTCTTTTCGGTGGATTTGGCCATGTCCGGAATATGGGAGGTCTTGGCGAAAATGGAAAGAGCGCGATCAGCCGAGGCGCATCACCAGGTACGGCTCCTGACAGAAGGCTGTCAGGAGGAGGCAAATGCCGGTGATGCCTGCCGATTGCGGTCAGGCGCCGCGTGCGTTGTCCGCCACGCGTGTCGGCGATCCGTTCAGGCGCGGCACCACGACGAGGCGCTTGATCTTGCCCTTCTTGAAGGCGGCGAGGAAGCGCGCATAGTCCTTGAAGGCGACGCATCCACTGGACTGTGCGTAGCGGCCCCGAAGCAGGTAGGTGTGGGCCAGCAGGCCGTCACGATTGTATTTATTGCGGCCATCGACGGGCGTCAGACGCAAAGCCTCGACACCATGAAAGCGCGACTCGCGCAGCGACAGATTGTAGGTGTTGGGCGGTGTCGGTCCGCGGTTCTTTTGATCGGCATAGCGCGGCTGGTCCGCCATGGCGCCGATGCCCGAATGCGCTTCGAGCCTCGAACCGTCGGGCATGTAGACGGTCTTGGCGCTGATGTCATAGACGGCGACGCCGCTGCCGGCTCCGCTCCTGGAACCGCCCGGCGCGTTAAACAGGTTCCTGAACGCCTGGCCGAAGCCGCCCGAAGGCGTGTCTGGCTTCGCATAGGCCAACGCGTCGCCGCCATCTGCCGGCCGGCCCTGCCGGGCCGGCTTTGCCGGCTGGGCTTGCTGGACCGGCTTTGTCTGAGGTGCCGGCTTCTGCTGCACAACCTTGGGCTGTTGAGCCGGCTTTTCCTGCTCCACCGACTTCAACGGCTCCGGCGCGTCGAAATGCGGGCGACGGGTCGGCAGCGGCACGTCATCGGTGAGCGCGTCGGGTAAAGCTGCGGCATCGCCCGGCTGCTCCTGCTGCGTTTCGACGGGCGAAACCGCGACATCGGCCGAAGACTCGGTCATCGGCAATGGCGAGGCGAAAGCCTCGTCCTCGACAGGCAGCGACCGGGCGAGCGCCAGGGCCAGTTGCGAATTGTCCGGCGTGCCGGCATCCGGCCGGGCAAAATGCATCGGCTGCGGCGCGGTCTGGACAACCACCGAGCCGGTGTCGATCCGGGCGAAGCGCTCCGCCGCGGGTGCCGGCAAGTCTTCCGACAGGCTGGCGACGAGCTTGGCGCCCGGCACCAGCGATGCCTCGGCGACCTGTGGAGCGGAGGTCGAGATGACGGGACGGGCGGATGCGCCGGCCGCGACCACGGGCTTGGCCGCGTTGGCGAATACGGCGGCGAGCTTGCTTGGCGAGAGTGATGCCTCCATGCGCTCGAAGCGCTCCTGCGAGGTCGTCTTGGCGATCGTAACAGGATGTACCGTGGACGCGGCCACGAGGCGCGCCGCTTTTTCCGCCCGGGGGGCGAGCGCGGCCAGCCTGAAACATCCGGAGCCGCATTGCACGGCATGGTTGTTCAGCGCCTGCGTGCCGCCATCGGCGTTGGCCAGTGTGGATGGCGCAGCGGGCGACAGCAAATGCTGTTTCAGCGGATCGGCAAGAGCGAGCGAGCCCGGCATCGCCAGCCTCTGCGGCAGGACGCTCGAGGTCGACGACAGCGAAGCGCCGACGGAGCTCAGACCAGCCATTGTCCCGACCAGCCACAGGCCAACGGCAGCGCTGACGCCGGGCACGGCGACCCAACGGACCATCCGCTTAGAGTTGAGGGATGAGGCACGTGACGTGTTGTCGGCAGTTTCGCCGTCCCACCGCCTGTCCCCGACGATTTTCTTACTCAAGAACGCCATTCAACCAATCTTGCTCCAATCGGCTCCCACGTCCGCGGCTGTGATAGCCGCGACGACCATTCTGTGAGTGATCCCAGGTGGTCCCCGACGCGTTTGCCGCGCCTGTCTTTGGTTGCCGATTGCTTCAAAATATGGACAAAGTTGGTTAACCAATCCCTCTCAAAACCAACCGAGAGACGTGGACTTTGTGCCAAAAAAGGCTCGTCCACGATCATGAACGCGGTATTGCAGCCCTTCCAAGACTATTTTGCTGCATGCTTTTACGGGCCGAGTCAAGCAAAACAGCTCTTGCTAATTGAAGCGAATGGCCGTTCCAGCGGGTCCGCGACGCTAGCGCGTGTCATTCCGCGCTGCCGAGCAGGCCCATGGCGTCGCCCAAAACCGCTACCGCCCGCCGCAGATTCCCGGCCCGTATGGCGGTCTCACGGCGGCCCTTGATCGGCCACCGGGTTCTCCGGCAGGCCGCGCCGTCCGGCCTCGTGCTGTCGGCGCTGTTGGCTCGCCTTCAACGATAGACCTGCTTGGCTTCACACTGGCAGGGTGCTGGTCGAACTGACGCGATTGATCTGCGACCCGCAAAACCAGTTCCAGCACCGAGCTTCAGCCCGGCGAGGTGCTGGTCTTCGACAACCAGCGCGTCCTGCATGGCCGCACGGCGTTCGATCCGACCTTGGCCGTGCGCCATCTCAGAAGCTGCAACGTCGATCGCGACGGCGTGCACAGCGCCTTTCGCACGCTGGCGCGGCGGTTCGCGCCGGAGGAGGCGGAAGCGGTGCTGTACCAGGGCGCGATCTTCCGAGGCGTTGCGACGGAGCTTCTACCTCCCCCTTGTGGGGAGGTCGGACCGCAGGTCCGGGTGGGGGCTGGCGCCGACCACCCAGGAACGCAGTCCTGTTAGGCCGTCAATTGAACCACAGCGCAAATGTCAGAAAACCACCGCCGCCGAATTCGCTCTGGATCTGGTCGAAATCGTCGCTGGTCAGGATTGTGCCGCTTTCGAGATACGGCGCGATGGCCGGGCCGGTGATCGACAGCACCAGGTCGAAAGGTTTCGGCTCGTCGAAGAAGCGCTTCATGTTGATGCCCTTGCCGGCAATGCGGAAGTGCGGCAGCAGCACGCGGCCTTCGAGGAGGTCCTCGGCCATGGTCAAGGTGGCGAGCCAGGCCGCGACCTGCTGCTCGCCGACTTCGAGGCCGGTGAGCGGGTTTTCGCCCTTCTGATGCGGCCCCGGCAGCCATTCGCGGTCATTGTCGGTCTCGGCGCGGATTGCCTTCCAGTCCTCGCGCGACAGCCGGATCATTTCCAGCAGGTGACGGCGCGCTGCCTGCCGCCGTTCGGGCTCGACGACCGGCCAGTTCACGAGATGCACCAGAGAGATGAAATCGGCGATGCGCCATTCCGAGGAGAAGATGCTGCTGCCCATGTCGCCAGCCGGCGGGACAAGAATGTCCTGCAACGGCAGTTTTGCACGCGGGAAGAGCATGTGGAAGGAACCGTCGAACGTGCTCCTGAAATCATGCGCCAGCCAGAAATCGGCCTGCGCCATCAGGAATTCGGCATAGCCCTGCAGCCAATAACCGTCGGCGCGGTCGAAGCGGAAGGTGAGCGCAGGCCCGGCATCGTCGGGCGCTACGCCGCCGCGCGACAGCGAGGCCATGATGGCGGCGATGCTTTCGTCGGGCGCGATCGTGCCGTCCTCGTCGAGGTCGATGCCGACGTGGGTGAGGTCGATGACAATGCCGATATCGGCATCGGCCGGCACCGAGCCGAGCGTGGCTGCGGATTTCTCGAGCCGGTCGCGGAAGGCAACCAGAATGGCGCGGAACTGCTCGTAGCTCAGCGGCTCGGGATTCGGGTTTTCCGGCACCGGTAGCCGCATCAGCGGCAGCATGAAGGATCGCGGGCTCTCGAAGCCGTGGCGGTGCAGGCCGCTGGCCAGCAATTCAAGCGCGCTGAAGAATTCGCCGGCGCCGGCGGCATAGGCGGATGCCGGGTCGGTGGGCGCGGCTGCCTCCAGCGCCGATAACGCCGTGTCGCGCGCGACCACGGTTTTGGCCTCGAACAGAGCGGCCGCGCTTTCGGGCATAGCGGCCTGGGCCGAAGACATCGGCAGAACCAGAGCAAGTGCCAATGCCAGCAGGCTTGCCAGTGGTGTCATTTTCCCCCTCCCATGGCGTCGTGCCGGCAATCATACACGCATTTGCAATGCCGCGTCTGCCGGCCCGGACGCATGATTGTCATTGGGCTGGCTTCAACGCGCCCGGCGGACGGTCTACACAGGGCAAACGATTGGGCATCGCGTGTCGAACTATCCGCTCTCCTACAAACTGTCGTGGCTGCCGCGGTTCCTGAAGCCGTCGCTGGCCGGTGATGTGCAGGGCTTCGCGCCGATGGCCGGCACGATGATGGATCGGGCGCCGGGGCGGACGGTGCGGCTCGCCTTCGTCGGCGACATTTCGGCGGTGGCCAACCGCCGCGCGCCGGACTGCGATCCGGCGATCAAGACGCTGCTTGGCGCGTCCGACCTGGTGATCGGCAATTGCGAAAGCCCTGTTGTGGACAAGCCAAACGCCGTGCTCGGCACCAGGCTCGGCACCCATCACGCGATGAGCGAGCGCTTTCTCGGCGACGCGTTGGCGGCAGTCGGCATCGCGCGCGAAAGACTGGTGCTGTCGCTGGCCAACAACCATGTGCTCGACCAGGGCGTCGCCGGTTTCGACCAGACCGTGGCTGCGCTCGCGCGGCTCGGTATTCGCACTATTGGCCTCGCCGGCAACGGCCCGGTGCAGCCTGTCGAAGTCGGACCGCTGACTGTCGGGTTCGCCGCCTTCACGTTGTGGCGCAATGCGGGCGAGGACCTGTTCGCCGGCCGCGTTTCGATGGCCGGCGATATTGCCCGCCGGCGAGGTGACGGGTTCGATCTCCTCTGCGCCGTGCCGCATTGGGATTGGGAGTTCCGCCACTTTCCGCGCGCCGAAACGCGGACACTGGCGAGGCGCCTGGCAGGACAGGGCGTCGGGCTGATCGCCGGCCACCACGCCCATGTCCTGCAGCCGGTGGAGCGGATCGGCGATACGATCGTCGCCTATGGACTTGGCGATTTCCTCGGCACCGCCCTTGTCCGCCAGCCTTGGCCGGGACGCATTGGCGGGATCCTTGTCGCCGACATCAGCGCCGATGCGGAAACGCGGGGGTCTGTCGTTTCCTACCGAATGCATCCGTTTGTGCGGCTGCGCGCCGGGGATCATGAGCGGCTGGCGCCGGTGGAGGGATTGGAGGGCCGCATGCGTGACAAGGTGGAGAGGCGGTTGAGCGCGGTTTTTCCGTAACTACAGGTGTGGACATCGGCCAAGATCGCCATGTCGGCGCTTTTCCAAGCGCTGATGATTGGCGAAATGAGGGGTGGCGCAAGCATCTGTTGAAAAGGCGCCACAGTCGATCCTTCAGACAAAACCGGCTATCATGAACCGGTCCGGGCAAGCGGGGGTGGCGGTGGAAACAGCGGATTTCATGCCCGGCGACGCCGTGATTGCCGGCATCCGGAAAAACATCGAGGCCTGTGAAGCGGCGCGGGCTTCGGCAGTGTGGCAGGTGCGCTGGCGGGTGCCGCTGTTCGTCGGCCTGGCGCTGGCGACGGTGGTGCTGATCGCCTGGCTGTTCAACAAGATCGCCGATCCCAACGAGCAATGGTTCTCGACCCCGCATGTGTTCCTCTATGTCGCCGGCTTCGCGGTTTCGATCCTGCTTTATTTCCAGGCGATGAAACCGGCGACGCGGCTGCAGCAATCATTTCGGCAAACACTGCTGCCCATCATCTTCAGCTTCATCCGCGACGTGCGCTATTCGCATGGCGGGCGGCCAAACTCCTTCGACCGGCTGCCACGCGAGGCGGTCGGGGCGTTCAACCGGCAGTCGTTCGACGATGTCGTCTCCGGCCGCTACGAAGAGTTTTTGTTCGAGCTCTACGAAGCGGAACTGCGGGAAGGGGCAGGCAAGGGCTCATCGACGGCCTTCAAAGGCGTGATCGTCGCCTTCGAAGCCATCGAGCCGTTCTCGGGAATCCTGGTGGCGACGCGGCGGACCAATGCGGTCGTCGGCTTCTTCCGCGGCATGTTCGCAGCCAAGATGCAGGAACTGTCGTCCGGCGTGCCGGAACTCGATGCCGCCTATGAGTTCCGCACCGACAATGCCGAGGCGGCGCGGCCGTTGGTGAGCGGCCGGTTGGCGCAAGCGCTGAAATGGCTGGGCGAAACTTGGCCGGAGGAACCGGCGCGCGTGGCCCTCAACGGCAGCGACGGTTTTCTGCTCCTGCCGCAGGCGAAGAATTTCTTCGAACTGCCCGCCCTTTCGGTGCCACTGGACTACCAGGCCCATGTCGCGCCGATGATATCGGACATGGGCGCCATGCTGGCGACGGCGGCGCTGGTGCGCAAGATCGGCGCCAGGGACGAAGCGGCTTGATCGGCCGGCGTTCCCGTCAGCAGTCGAAGCCGTACTTTTCGCGCATATCGTCCGCCTCTTCTTTCGACATCCGCTTGAACATCACGCAGATCGTGAAGCTGCCGACCTGATGGCCGTCCCGCGTATATCCCCAGTCGGAAATGTCGTCCCTGGTGAATTCTATGTTCTGGCCGAGCACGACGTTGTGCACTGCCTCCGGCTCATTGGCCAATATGCCGACAAACCCTGTCCCGGCGCGGCGGAACGGTATGACCCAGAAGTGCTCGGTGACATGCCCCTCCCGCACCTTGACCTTCAATTTGAACCTGTTCGTGCCGGAGGGAGGCATTTCGGACAGTGCCAGGAATTCATCCAGGCCGGCGAGCGCCTGCTTGGTCGCCGCAGCCATGTCGGGATCGCCCGGAGCGAAGATGATCCCCTTGTCGTCACCTGGATCCACGCCTTGCGCGCCGACCGATCCCGGAGCAAGCGCCAGCATCAAGGCAGCCGCAGTTCGGACCGCTGGTTTCATGGAAGGCCCCCCTTCATCATTGCGGTCGACACAATGCTGCATTCCTATCCAGCTTGCAACCCTGGCGCGAGTTTGCCCCTTCAGATCCAAGGTGGCGGCGACCGATGACAAGACCGGCATTGGTGACGCCGGTGAAGAAGGCTTCGTCCCTACAGCTTGCTCGGCACCAGGCCAGCCAGCCAGTTGGCCGACCGCTTGGCCATGTCGGCGGTTGCCGATACGGCGCGGCCAAGATCGGTCTTGACGACGGCATAGCCGTTTTTCGTGCGGTAGAGCGCGCCGGTGCCGCCATCGACCACCTGTTCATAGGCGACCGGCCGCGCGGCGGCCGCTTCCATTGCCGTCGTCGGCGAGCCGACCGGGACGGTCGGCCTGTGGCTCAGTTCGGGCGGCAGCGGGCTCGTCGGTTCAACGGCGCGGCTGGCGGGCTTCAGCTCCGGGCGCGAAGCGGTCGCGGCCAGTTGCGAGGAGGACGCGGAACCTTTCGCGCGGCAGATGCCAGAGACGAGCGGATAGTTGAAATTGCGCTCGTGCAGCATCTGGCTCTTCATAGCCGCCTCGCACTCGGCGATGGTCGACCACTTGGCCGGCGTCTCGCCGATATATTCGCAAAGCTTGGCGTCGCAGTCGCAGCCGACGATGGTCATGGCGACAAGGGCGGTCTTGATCACGGTCTCGTCCCCTCGATGTGCCCCTCGGCAGCCCATTCAGATGCATGTCGCGACCCATTGGGTGCAGCCCGCGGGCACGCTTTAGGCGACATGCGACAGTCCATCGCGCGCGAACAAGGCGGGATTTGGCCACGATTGTGGAATGAGCATGGCGGGGCGCTCGACACAGCCGTTCTCCGCGCACCGTGGCCGAAAGGCCTCAGTAGTCGTAGACGTGCTCCAGCCTGGCGCCTGATTTGATCAGCGCCGGCAATACCAGATGCAGCTTGGGTACGGCTACGACCATGCCGGTGCGGCGTGTCGATGGATCGGCCGGCAGCGGATAGCTGAACAGGATGCGCATGCCTTCGGGGACGGCGATCGAATCCGTGGAGAGCACGGTGACCATGATCTCGTCATTGCCGCCGATTTTGACGAATGAGACGCCCTTGTCGATCAGGCGCGGGATCATGTCGGTGAACACCTGATAGCGCCTGGTGACGAAAACGGTGCCGTCGGGGCCGTAGTCGCGTTCGAGCAAGGTGTCGGCTTCGTTGCGCGTCGCTTCGCCGACCGGCCCCCGGGCCCAGACATGGATGTCGAGCAAGGCCGGATCGGGCGTTGCCGCGAGTGCCTGCCTGATCAGGTCGGCATAGAACTGCTTGATAGTGTCGGCGAGGCCGAAGGCAAGCTTTCGTTCGCTGGAGCGCACGGCGCTGTCGCCCGGCGCCGGCTGGACGGCGAAAAGCCCGGCGCGCTTCTCGGCATACGGAAACTGGTACCACGGCCCCTGGTCGAGGAAGGCGGCGTATTCGGCCGCCACCTTGCCCTGGTAGATGTCAGTCGCCGTGCGCCTGCCCGCAATCGCCTCGGTGATGCGGCCGACCGTGTTTTCATAAGCCCATTGCAGGGCATGCTCAATCGTGTGGCTGGTGCCGATGACGACCGGCATCTGGTGGTTGGCGTAGTTGAATTTATAGGCGGAGCTGGCGCGGATCACCATGGCGTAGTCCTGCCAGAAGCGGCCGACATAGGCAAAGTAAGGAAAGCCGCTCGGCTGGTCCTTGGCGACGAAACCGGCATATTCGCGCGCGGCATAGACGATGGCCCATTCCGGGTAGGTGAGAAAGGTCGATTCCTGCGGCCGCTGGTAGCCGGGGATTTCGGCGCGCACCCTGGCGGCGAGCGCCGACGGCGGCGCGCCTTCGGCGATGCCCGGCAAGGGTGCCTTGTCCAGCGACGGCGTCGTCAGGAAACCGTAGGCCAGCCCGGCGACCGGGATCAGGACAATGATGACGATCAGCCAGAGGATCGTCCTGATGATACGCTTCATGAAGCGGAACAGGACCATGGCCGGTCAGGCCGTGGCGGCGGCAAGCTTCTGAATCAATGTCATGAAGTATCCCCCTTCAGCGAGCCGCCTGCAAACGCAGGCGGGCTCTGACAAGGCGATACTAACCGATTTTGGCGCGCGGTGAAGCGGTGCCCGCAACTTCCCCGGGAAGGCGCCTGAGCGGGAAGGAAAAAGACAGTCGGCGCCGGGATTTCTCCCAGCGCCTCCCTGTCAGACCAGGACACGGTCACGGCAGCAACTTCCGTAAAGTCGTCGCACCATACCGGCCTTGATGTTGACGGTCCTGCCAGTCGCCGCCCGAAGGCCGCGCCCGTTCCAGACCACGCCGGTCTCCACCCTTGCGGGCTTTGCCCTGCGGCCATCGAAGGTTTTTGCCGTCCTTCATGGCAGCATCGGTCCGCCGTCGGCGTTGGCACGCTTTCCGCGGCCCCGTAGGTCTCGGCTTCCGTCCCTCGAAGCAGGCGAGCCTGCTCTCGCTTCGGGCCGTACGGGCCTCAGGAAATCCGCCTTTCACTTCGCCTTTCGGCGAGATGATCGGTAGCCGCCTGAGATGGGTTGAATTTACACCGGGGAAGGGCCTTCGGGAATGGCCCTGAGGCTGTGGATAGCGGGATTATCGGGGACCATTGCCAGAAGCCTCGGAAATTCAGGCGCCAAGGCCTTAGACAGCCTGCCCCGCTTTTTCGGCCTGGAACCGAGAGCGCCTATTGCTCCGCCAACGGGCGCGGGCTTCAATGCCGGCAAAAGATCGGGCCGCGTGCTCGGCGCCTTGCGGGGAGGATGCGCATTGAAGGTCGGGGTGGTACTCAATCCGATTGCCGGCGGCGGCTGGCTGAAACGGCATTGGTCCGAGGTCGCCGCTTCGCTGAAAGACCACTTCGGCGAGTTCGAACTGCGCGAAACGCAGGCCGAAGGCGACGCCGAGCGGCTCGCGCTCGACCTCGCGGTAAACGGGTTCGACCTGGTGATCGCGGCCGGTGGCGACGGCACGGCGAGCGAGGTGGCCGACGGGCTGCTGCAGGCGTCGATGGAAAACGGCCGCGCGCCCGAACTCGGCCTGCTGCCGTGCGGCACGGGTATCGACTTGGCGCGCGGGCTCGGCCTGCCGAAGGAGGTGGATGCGACGCTGAAGCGGATCGCCGGGGCCAAGGGCAGGGCGGTCGATGCAGGACGCATCTGCTATATCGACGACCATGGCGCGCTGGCCAGCCGGCACTTCGTCAACATTGCGAGCCTGGGGCTCTCGGGCGCGACCGATCGCGCCGTCAATGCGGACAAGCGCAAGGGCAAGGTTGCGGCCAAGGCGTTGTTCCTGTGGCGCACCGTGGTCGAATTCGCCCGCTACCGGTTCCAGGATGTGACGATTTCGGTCGACGATGGCGCCCCGGTCGAGGCGCGAATGGCGCTGGTGGCGGTGGCCAACGGCAAATTCTTCGGCGGCGGAATGATGATCGCGCCGGACGCCGACCTGACCGACGGCCAATTCGACATCGTCATCCTGCGCGCGGCCAGCAAGCTGAAGCTGATCTGGGATATCCGCCTGCTCTATGGCGGCAGGCATCGCAACCATCCGGCCATCACCATATTGCGCGGTAGGAAAGTGGTGGTCGAACCGCTGGGCGACGTGGAAAAGAACGGCGCGCTGGTCGACATCGACGGCGAGTCGCCTGGGCGCATACCGGCGACCTTCGAGATCCTGCCCGGCGCGCTGACGCTCAGATATTGAGCGGATGGTATTCAGGCCGGTCGCACGAAGGTGGCGGCGAGAAAGAATGCCAGCACCACGAAGATGAACAGGTCCGAGATCATGGCGATGTTCTCATTGGTGTTGCGGCCGCCCTTGTGCAGATGCAAGGCGCCCGCCAGCCCGTAGAACAGGCCACCCGACATCGCCGCCGGCACTACCCAGTCGCGGTTCAGCAGCGAGACGGCGCCGAGCACGCCGATGGCGAAATTGCCGAAACCAAGCTCGCGGACAATGACTTCCGCCGCCTTGTCCTTGATGCCGAAAATCGTGTCGGCGGTGAAGGCAGGGTTTGCCATTTGCCTCATCCCAGCCAGCAACAGCCGCGTGCCCACAGCCCAGAAAACGAACCACTTGCCGATGAGAACAACGAGGCCGGCATCGCCGTGGAACGCGAAGGTTTCGACGAGAATCGAGGCGACGGGAAAGACACCCATCAAGAACACGACGACTGCCAGATACATGAACCGCCCCCAAAGCCTCCAAGGCTTTCGCGCCATCGGGTTATCTGAGCGGAGCTCAGGTTCTGAATCAAGCGGCTGCGGGATTGATTCAGGTCTTTTCGAAACTGAATCCGGCTATCTGCCCAAGCAGATGAAATTGCCTGGTTTTCCGGTCCTCGGTCAGATTTCGAGCTTGGCCGGGAAGCCGGGCGCGCGCAGGTCGGTGCCGACCGTATCTTCCAGCAATTTGACGATCTGAGTCGACCAGGCGCCGCCCCCATAGGCGGCTTTGCCCTGCTCAAAAATCGCGTTGACGCGCGCGGCAAGGTCGAGCGGCACGCCGGATCGTTCGGCCAGGACCAATGCGAAGCCGAGGTCCTTCAACGCCAGGTCCATGGTGAAACCGATATCGTAGGAGCCGTTCAATATGAGCTGGCTTTCGGTCTCGTGGACGAAGCTGTTGCCGGAGGAGGCAACGATGGCATGATAGGATTGGGCGAGATCGAGCCCGCCCTGCTTGGCAAGCATCAGTGCCTCGCCGGCGGCGACGAGATGGATGAAGGCCAGCATATTGGTGATCACCTTGATCACCGCCGCCGAGCCGATCGGTCCCATCAGGAAGGACTTCGCGCACATCGTTTCGATCGCCGCGCGATGGCGTTGGTAGAGTGTGGTATCGCCGCCGACCAGCGCGGTGATTTTCCCGGCCGCCGCCAGGTGCACGCCCCCGGTGACCGGGCATTCCAACGTCTCGATCCCCTTGGCCGAGGCGAGCGCCGCAAGCCGCATGATCTCGTCGCGGCCATTGGTCGACATCTCTATCCAAGTGCCGCCTTCGGGCAATCCTTCGAGCAGACCGCCGGGGCCCGAGAGCACCGCTTCGCTGACCTTGGGCGAGGGCAGGCAGGTGATGGCATTACCGGTCCGGGCCGCCGCCTCGGCGGGGCTGCCGGCAGCAGTTGCGCCGAGCGCGACGAGGCGCTCGACGGCTGCTGGGTCGCGGTCGACAACGGTGACGGCAAAACCGTTCCGGACCAGGCTGGCGGCAAGGTTGCCGCCGAGATGGCCAAGGCCGATGAAGGCGTAGCTTTGCTTGTCGATCATGCGTTGTTCTCCATCAATCCGCGGTCCGGCAAGCGTGCATGAAAGCCCCTCATCCGGCTGCTTTGCGACCACCGAGCGAAGAAGAAGGCGCGCTGCGCCGTGATCCTCGGGCTTGTCCCCAGGATCTGCGGTCAGACGAGGACGTGCCGCGGCCAGAAATCGGACGCCGGTAGGTTCTCGGGACAAGTCCGAGAATGACGAGCCTGGTAGCCCAATGGCAACCTAATGCGATAGCCGGGCGGCTGGGCTTTCGCCGTTTCACGGCATCAGCGGCGTTTGCATCATCTGCAAATGCAGGTCCTTGCCGGTGTAGGGATGGGCTTCGCAGACGGCTTCGTTCAGCTCGACGCCGAGGCCGGGTTCCTTCGACGGGATGACGTTGCCGTCCTGCCACTCGATCTTCTTCTTGAGCAGCGTGGCGTGGAAGCCGTCCCATTGCTTCAGTGATTCCAGGATGAGGAAGTTGGGCAATGTCACCGCCAGCTGGATGTTGGCGGCGCCGACGATCGGTCCGCAATAGCAATGCGGTGCGATCTGGATGTGGTAGGCCTCGGCCATGGCGGCGATCTTCTTGGTTTCGAGAATGCCGCCGGAGCGGCCGAGGTCCGGCTGCAATATGGTCGCGGCCCGGTTCTCGATGACCCGAGCGAATTCGAATTTGGTCGTCAGCCGTTCGCCGGTGGCGATCGGGATGGAGGTCGCGCGGGCGACTTGCGCCATTACTTCGGGCATGTCGGGCGGCACCGGCTCCTCGAACCACAAGGGGTCATAGGGCTCGATGGCGCGGGCGAGCCGTAGCGCACCCGAAGCGGTGAACTGGCCGTGCGTGCCGAACAATATGTCGGCGCGCGTGCCCACCGCCTCGCGGATCGCCTTGATCATTCGGGTCGAGACATCGATGTCGAGCAGGCGCGGCTGGTGGCCGTCGAAGGCGGTGTAGGGACCGGCCGGGTCGAGCTTGACGGCATTGAAACCCTGCTCGACATATTCGAGCGCGCAGGCCGCCGCCATTTCGGGATCGTTGTAGACATTCCTGCCGTTCGGGGCATCCTCGGAATGGACGCTGCCAGTATGCGGATAGAGATAGGTGTAGGAGCGCAGCGTCTCATGCACCTGGCCGCCGAGCAGCTTGTAGACGGGTTTGCCGGCTTCCTTGCCGATGATGTCCCAACAGGCCATTTCCAGCGCCGAAAAACAGCCCATGCCGGACACGTCGGGGCGCTGGGTGAAGCCGGAGGAATAGGCGCGACGAAAGAAGTTCTCGATGTCATGCGGATCGCGGCCGACGAGATAGCGCTCGGCCATGTCCTCGATCATCCTGGCCGTGACATGGGCGGAGAAGGTGGCGTTATAAGCCTCGCCGTATCCCACCACACCGCCATCGGTGGTAAGCTTGACGAAGATGAAATACTTGCCGCCGATGCCGGGCGGGGGATTGCCGACAACCCAGGTCTTGACGTCGGTGATCTTCATTCTTGGTCCTCCAGAACCAGTTCGGCGCCTTTCCATCCGGTCAGGATCGAGGCGGCGTTGGTGTTGCCGGTGATGTTGTCGGGGAAGATCGAGGCGTCGATGACGCGCAAGCCTTCCAGCCCATGTACCTTGAGGCGCGGATCGACCACGGCGCGCGAGGGATCGGGTCCCATGCGGCAGGTCGAGACCGGATGATAGACGGTGCCGGAGCGTTTCCTGAAATCCGTGATCAGGTCGGCGTCCGAAGTGATTGACGGGCCTGGCAAAACCTCCTCGGCGATGATCTCGGCCATGGCCGGCATCGAGGCGATCTTGCGCACGAATTTCACCGCCGCCAGCATCTCCTCGACATCGGCATTGGTCGAATAGGCGTTGGCGACGATCCTGGGATAGTCCAACGGATTGCTGGAGCGGATCATGATCTCGCCGCGGCTCGACGGGCGGCAGTTGGACAGGCCGATGGAGAAGCCCGGCCAAGGGTCGGGAGTCAGGATCGGACGCTCGCCGCTCTTCGGGATCACGGTCGAAAACGCCTGGAAATAGAGCTGCATGTTGGGGCGCGAAAAGGCCGGGTCGGTGCGGAAGAAGCCGCCGCCATGGTTCATCGACAGCGACAGCGGGCCGGAGCGCGTCAGGATGTATTGCATGCCGACCATGAGCTTGCCCCACCAGGGACGCAGGATCTGGTTGAGCGTCGGTAATTTGCCCTTGAAGGTGTAGTTGATGCCAACATGATCCTGCAGATTGGCGCCGACATTCTCGTTGGCGTGAATGATCGGGATGCCCAATCCCTTCAGCAGCGCCGACGGACCGACGCCTGAGAGTTGCAGAAGCTGCGGCGAGTTGATCGAGCCGGCCGACAGGATAATTTCGCGGCCGGCGCGGACCGTCTTCGTCTGGCCGTTCTGGAGATATTCGATGCCGACCGCGCGCTTGCCTTCGAAAAGGATGCGGCTTGCCAGCGCGTTGGTCTCGACACGGACGTTTGCGCGCTTCATCGCCGGACGCAGGAAGGCGCGCGCGGCCGACATGCGGCGGCCGTTGCGGGTCGAGATCTGGTAGATGCCGACGCCTTCCTGGGCAGCGCCGTTGAAATCGGGATTGAACGGCAGTCCGGCCTGCTGGGCGGCGGCGAGGTAGCGCTTTGTCAGCGGGTGGACGGCATCAGACGTATCACTGATGTGCAGCGGGCCGCCAGTGCCGCGCCATCTGTCGGCCCCGGCCTGGTTGTCTTCCAGCGCCTTGAAGGCCGGCAGCAGGTCGTCGTAACCCCAGCCGGGATTGCCGGCGTCGCGCCAGTCGTCGAAATCCTCGCGCGCGCCCCTGATCCACACCATGGCGTTGATCGAGCTCGACCCGCCGAGCAGCTTGCCGCGCGGCCAGTGGTCGACATTGCCGCCAAGACCGGGATCAGCTTCCGTCTTGTAGTTCCAGTTGACCGTGGGGTCGAAGAAGGTCTTGCCATAGCCGAGCGGCATCTGCACGTAGAAGCGGCGGTCGCTGCCGCCGGCTTCGAGCACTAGCACGGAGAAACGGCCCGAGGCCGAGAGCTTGTTCGCCAACACCGAACCGGCCGAACCGGAGCCGACGATGATGAAGTCATAGGTCTGCATGATGGGTACGGCCGGCTCCGGAAATCTGGCCGCAGCCTAGACGGGGCGGGCTTGCCGCGTCGCTGGACCTTCCGGCATGCGTTGTGAAAAAAGCGACCGCGATGCCGGGTCCATTTGCGGGGAAACCCTTAACATCCCGCTTGATACGCATGGGGTCGACAGCCTATGCGAGGACATCGGCCACTCTGCGCAAGGCAGGAGATCCCATGCGTGTCCTGTCGGATGCTTTCATCCCCGAACTGCCGGGTCACTACAAGGGCAAGGTCCGCGAGAATTACGACTTGCCGGACAACAGACGCATCATCATCGCCACGGACCGCCTCAGTGCCTTCGACACCATCCTGACCTCGATCCCGTTCAAGGGCGAGATCCTGACGCAGACGGCGCGGTACTGGTTCGAGGAAACCGCCGATATCTGCCCGAACCATGTTCTGGAATATCCCGACCCGAACGTCGTCGTCGGCACCAGGCTCGACATCCTTCCGGTCGAGATCGTGGTGCGCGGCTATCTGGCGGGCACCACCAGCACCTCGATCCTGACGCGCTATCGTCGCGGCGAACGGGACATGTACGGCATGCGGCTGCCGGACGGTCTGCGCGACAATGAGAAGCTGGCCGAACCGATCATCACGCCGACCAGCAAGGCCGCGCATGGCGGCCATGACGAGCCCCTGTCCAGGGCCGAGATCATCGAACAGCGCCTGCTCACGCAGGCGCAGTGGGACACCGTCTCGGATTACGCCTTGAACCTGTTCGCCCGCGGCCAGGCGCGCGCCGCCGAGCGCGGCCTGATCCTCGCCGATACGAAGTACGAATTCGGCATCGACAAAAACAGGACGATCATCCTGGCCGACGAGATCCACACGCCCGACAGCAGCCGGTACTGGATCGCCGGGAGTTACGAACAGGCCCTGGCGAACGGCACGCGGCCGGAGAGTTTCGACAAGGATTTCATCCGCTCGTGGGTGACGGCGCGCTGCGACCCTTACAGGGATCCTATTCCGGAAATTCCGGATGAGATCATCGAACAGGCCTCCAAAGTCTATGCGCAGGCTTACGAGGCCATCACCGGCAAGGCGTTCGTCCCCGACGTTTCCGGGCATACCGTTCTGGATCGCATTCGAGCGAACCTCGAGCGCTATTTCTAGAACGCCGCGAGTCCTTGCGTGGGACGCGAAATGAAGGTCAGAGCCGGCACGAGCCGCGGACCGCGATCATCCCGCGTTGACGCGTTGGCGCCTTGACGATACGGGATCAGCAGCAGTCGATCTCTGGGGATATCTTGCATGGTGCACTACGCGGACGGACGGCCGGTCGGCGATCTGACGCTGCGCACGCTGGCCATGCCTTCGGACGCCAATGCCGCCGGCGACATTTTCGGCGGCTGGGTGATGGCGCAGATGGACCTTGCCTGCGGCATCCGCGCCGCCGAGCGCGCCAAGGGCCGGGTGGTGACGGCGGCGGTCAAGGAGATGTCGTTCGCCAAGCCGATGAAGATCGGTGACACGTTGTGCATCTACACCCATGTCGAGCGCGTCGGCCGCACCTCGATGACGCTCAAGGTCGAGGCCTGGGCGCAGCGCTATCTCTCCGACCTGATGGAAAAGGTCACGCACGCCGATTTTGTCATGGTGGCGCTGGACGGCGAGGGCAAGCCGAAGGCCGTTCCAGCCGAAAGCTAAAGCCCAGGACCGCTGTCGAACTGTTTTTAAGTCCGGGTGGGTGGTGCAGGCACGAAGACAATCAGTCAACGATTGCTGAACGACAGTAGAATTTCAGCCATGCAGACCATCGAATTTCGCACGCGCGGCCCGCACGCGCGTGGTGTTCCTGCGCGCCCATTCGCCGAGCGCGCTGACGGGGACCAGCAGTTCATGGCCGAGTTCGGTCAGCTCGTAATCGACCCGCGGCGGAATGGTCGGGAACACGGTGCGGGTGACGAAACCGTCGCGTTCCAGCCCGCGCAAGGTGGTGGTCAGCATCTTCTGCGAGATGCCGCCGACAGCCGCGCGCAGCTCATTGAAGCGCAGCGGTCCGTCGCCGAGCTTGCCGACGACGAGCACGGTCCACTTGTCGCCGACGCGCTGCAGGATTTCCGAAACGGCACGGCAGTCTTCGGTGTTGTGCGGGTTCCTCAGTAACAAAAAGGTGCCTCCTTGCGCACGAAGTTGACAGGAACTCATATAGCCCCGGTATCCAAACGATACCAGTCTTACCTGCCCCGGAATTGCTTACCAGGAGAGCCCTATGTCCAAACCCAAGATCGCCATCATCGTCGGTTCGACACGCGCCGCGCGCTTCGCTGACGTGCCTACCCAGTGGATCGCCAAGATCGCCAAGTCGCATGCCGACATCGAGGTCGATGTCGTCGACCTGCGCGATTTCCCGATGCCCTTCTTCGACGAGGTCGCATCCTCCGCCTGGGTGCCGTCAACCAACGAGGTGGCGCAGCGCTGGCAGAAGAAAGTCGCCGAATATGACGGCTTCATCTTCACCGCCGCCGAGTACAATCACGGCCCGACGGCCGTGCTGAAGAACGCCATCGACTACGCCGCCAATGAATGGAACAAGAAGCCGGCCGGCTTCGTCGGCTATGGCAGCGTCGGCGGCGCCCGGGCCGTCGAACAGCTCCGCCTCCATGCGGTCGAATTGCAGATGGCGCCGGTCAAGTCGGCCGTCCATATCGCCTGGGGCGACTTCCTCGCCGTGCGTCAGGGCGAGAAGAAGCTCGAGGAGATCGAGCACCTGAACCAGGCCGCGACCGCGCTGGTCAACGACGTCGCCTGGTGGGCCAAGGCGCTGAAGAGCGCGCGCCAGGCCGACGCCATCGACGAGGAAATCAAGGCGGCCTGACCGCTTCGAAATCATCCTCCCAAGGATGTGGGGCGGCGCTTGCGCCGCCCTTTTTTGGTGTTGAGGGTTCCTGCGCGGGAAAGCCGAAGAGTTGCAGTTTCGATCGATTAATTCGCTTGCGACGGCGCCTGCGCAGGATAACAGCGCCGCCCAGCCATCGGCCCAAAATCGTGCGTGTCAAATGCCGGCCACCGCGAAAAGCCAGGCGAGGATATCGAACAACAAAAGAACGAGCGCGATCTGCAATGCTACCCGAAGCCGCTGGATGATGCGCCAGTTGCTGGCCATGTCCGCCTTGATGCGAAGGGCAAGCGCGCGCTGCATGGCCGATATCTTCAGCGGCCTGTCGCCATCGACATAGTGATGGAGCAGTTCTTCCGGATCGAAGCGGAACGTGTATTTGTGATAGGGCCAAAGCAGGAAGACGATCAGCCCGCCAATGCCGAACAGCAGGGCCACTGCGATCCAATCCCAGAGCCCGAGCCCGTCGGAAAGCGCCCTTGCGCCAAGTAACGAGTTCACAAACGCGGTGGCAAAGATGAGGCTGCCGGCGCGCGTGTTCATGTTCTCGACGAGGTTCTGCTGATGATTGAGGCCTCGCACCGCCTCCTGATAGATGAACGCCAGGCGAGGATCGTCGTCGGCGGGATCGCTTGCGACTGCCGTGTTGCTGTCTCGAGTGCCGGTACGTTCAGTCATCTGGATGCTCTCTGCCGCATCGGTGATGCGTCACCTTAGCTCAAAATCCCTCGCCGAAAAAAACTGCCGGAGTATCCGTGGCGAGGTGGATCCTTGGCGTCGCAGAAACGAGGGCCGAACCAGGCGGGAAACGCCATGCACTTTTCCTGGAATGGTTCTAGCTGCACGATGAGAGCGTGAAGCGCCGATCATCGTAGTCCTCGAGATATCCGGAGTGGATCGGGGCGGCGAGATGCCGGGTCTTCATGTAGACATATGCCGAGACAGGCGCCCCGCCACCGACAGGCTCTGCTTCGATCAGCACGCGCAAATTTCCGGGCTTGCCGACGGATTCCATCCTGTCGAGGTTTGCCAAGGCGCGATCGTCCACAGCGTAGAGTTCACCGCCGACCTGGAAGCCGACGCCTGGCTCATTGAACATCATCGGAGCGAAGCGAGGTCCTGCGATCAGCATCGGGAAGCGCTCTCGCGTCCTGTAGACGCCCAGAAAGGCGGCTTCGGACAAACCCTCGCCGTGAAGGGGAAAGCCTTTCTTCAAGGTGCCAAACACGAAGAGTTTCCGCATCATGCGCAGGGAACGTCGGCCAAGCCTGGAAGTTCATCTGTTTTCATCAACGTTCGGGGCAGCGGAAGTGAGCAACACAGCGGAGTTCAGCATCGTATCCGGGCCGAGCCATGGAGCTGTGGAGATTGCTTTCGCGCGATCACGGACGGACATGGGATTGGCCCTCCATATGGGCGGAGCTGCCATCTGGCTCGGCCATTCTGCCCTGATATATCCGGCTGCGTTCCATCACATGAGCAAAGCCCCGTGAAGTCGTCCAGCCTGGCAGGCGTCGTTTCCCCCATGATCCCGGTGCTGGTGTGCGCGCTCGGCATCTTCCTTCTGTCGGGAATGGATGCGGCGATGAAGGTCCTGGTCATTGCAGTCGGCGTCTACAACACGGTGCTATGGCGCAGCATGCTGGCGAGCGTGGTCGCGGGCGCCGGCTGGTCGGCAGGGTCGCGCGTGTTTCCCGCCCTTTCCGTGCTGAGACTGCATGCGCTGCGTGCCGTTGTCGTCGGCATTGTCCTGCTGTCGTTTTTCTGGGGCCTTGCCAGACTGCCGCTGGCGGAGGCGATCGGTCTCAGCTTCGTGGCGCCGCTGTTTGCGCTCCTCTTGGCCGCGCTGTTGCTGGGCGAACGGATACAACGACAGGCGATCTGGGCATCGCTGGCCGGCATTGCCGGGGTCGCGATCATAATAGCCGGACAGTTCGGGCATGCGACCTATGCCGAGGATGCCCTGCTCGGCACGGCCGCCGTGTTGGTATCGACGGTCTTCTACGCCTACAATCTGATCCTTGCGCGGCAACAGGCGCTGCTGGCCAAGCCGATCGAGATCATGCTGTTCCAGAACCTTTGCGTTGCCGTCATCCTCGGTCTTGCGGCGCCCTGGCTGGCCGTTGCGCTGCCGAGCGAGCTCTGGCTTCCTCTCGCCGGGGTGACGGCGTTGTCGCTCGCCGGCCAATTCCTGATGAGCTGGGCGTACGCGCGCGCCGAAGCGCAATATCTGATCCCGACCGAATACTCCGCCTTCATCTGGGCGATCGCGCTTGGCTGGTTCTTCTTCGACGAGGCGGTGACCTGGACCACGCTGGCGGGAGCGGGCCTCATCGTGGCCAGTTGCCTGATCGCCTCGCACTCGAACCCGAAGCTTTCCGAACCGATCGAAGCCGCGGTTTGACGGTCTTCCCCTGAGACAAATAGCGGGCACCGCGCCGCCGGCCCGAGGCCTGTTCCCTCGCTCGATGCGCCAGCCCTGGAATTCGCCCATTGCTCCAGAGCGGCAATGTTACGGCCCGCCAGAAAGCCGGAATCGCCTTTTTTGACCTACGCCACGCGTGGCGGCAAGTATATCTCCGTTTTTCTCGGTATAAGTGAGAATTTTATTAAAAGTTTTACTGATTTCATTACGATCCATAGACCATTCTCTGACCTGTAGTGCTTCCGCATCAAAAAATGTCATCCAACAGCCGATGTAATGCTGAACTGTGTGGCAATCTCCTGGAACGACATCGTGCATGGCAACGTTGCTCCGTGAGCGGTTGCCGTTTCGAATGACCTTGAACAGGCGCGAGGAAAGGATTTCCTGATGAGCACCGTCGTGAACGCCAAAGGCATTCCTCTCCCCTATACGGGCACGTCCACCCATTGGTTCTCGGCGACCGGATCCGGGCCGGAACTGCACGGCACCTCCGGCAACGATTCCTTCTGGGGAGACGCCAGCGTCAACGTCACCATCTATGGCGGTGCGGGCGACGACTATTACCACCTCTATTCCACCAACAACAAGGTGGTGGAGGATCCCGGGGCTGGCATCGACACGATCGACACATGGATGAGCTACAAGCTCCCCGAAAATTTCGAGAACCTCGTCGTCACCGGCGCTAATCGCTATGCGTTCGGAAATGCGTTGGACAACATCATCAAGGGCGGCTCCGGCCATCAGACACTGGATGGCGGCCAGGGCAACGACGTGCTGATTGGCGGCGGCGGCGCCGACACTTTCATCATCACCAAGGGCAACGGAAGCGACCTGATCACCGATTTCGGCGCCGACGACACGGTCCGCCTCAATGGCTACGATTTCATGTCGTTTGATGACGTCAAGGCCCATATGACCCAGGCAGGAGCGAACCTCTTGCTGAACCTCGGATCCGACGAGGTGCTGGTGTTCAACAACACGACGGTGGACAAGCTGGCGCCCGGCCAGTTCGAACTGCCGATCGACAAGTCAGGAATGACGCTGTCCTTTTCGGACGACTTCAACACGCTCAGCCTTTGGAACGGCCATGACGGCACTTGGAATTCCAACTTCTGGTGGGGTGCGCCGAACGGAAGCACGTTGAGCAGCAATGGGGAGCTGCAATGGTACATCGACGCCAACTACGGCCCGACCAGTTCAGTGCATCCGTTCAGCGTGGAAAACGGGGTCCTCACCATCACCGCGGCGCAGGCGCCGGCAGACATCAAGCCACTGATCAACAATTACGAATACACCTCGGGCATCCTGACGACCCACGAAAGCTTCTCGCAAACTTACGGCTATTTCGAAATGCGGGCGGACCTGCCCGAAACGGCAGGAGCTTGGCCGGCCTTCTGGCTGCTGCCGGAAGACGGCTCGTGGCCGCCGGAGCTGGACGTCCTGGAAGCGCGCGGGCAGGATCCGAACACGCTCATCATGACGGCGCACACGAACGAGACGGGACAGCACACCAAGGTCTCTTCCTCGGTGAATGTTTCGGACGCCGACGGCTTCCATACCTATGGCCTGCTGTGGACGCCGGATACGCTCGTCTGGACATATGACGGCGTAAAGGTCGCCGAAGCCGCGACGCCGTCCGACATGCACACACCCATGTACATGCTGGCCGATCTGGCCGTGGGCGGCTTTGCCGGCGCGCCTCCCGACCATCTCGCCACGCCGGCGGAGATGAAGATCGACTACATCCGCGCCTATACGCTGGATGACCTGCAGCACCACCCGTTGGACGTCGCGGGCGACCACTCGGCCTAGGGAAATGCGGGAAATGATTGGACAATCAGGTCTGCGGGCGGTCTTGTGGCGCGCCATCGCCGATGTCGGCGTTTTCTCGTTGCTGATCAACGTCCTGCTGCTCGTGATCCCGTTGTATCTGTTGCAGGTGTATGATCGGGTCCTGCCTTCTTCCAATGTCGAGACGCTTGTCTACCTTTCGATCATCGCGGTTCTCGCGCTAGCCTTTCTGGGTTTTCTGGACGCAGTGCGTTCCATTTACACGCAGCGCGTCGCGGCCAGCATCGACAGCAAGCTCGGTGCGCAGACGTTCGCCGCCTCCCTCGCGCCCAACCATGCCTCCGCAGGCCTGTCGCCATTGCGCGATCTCGCCTCGGTATGCGCCTTCATCAGATCGCGCGGCGTGGCGGTCCTGTTCGACCTGCCGTTCGCTCCCGTGTTCCTTGGCCTGCTCTACCTGATCCATCCCGTGCTGTTCTGGCTTACCCTGACTGGCATGGCGATGCTGCTTGCACTGGTCCTGGCAACCCAGCTTGCCGTCGGCAGGAACGACGCCTTGTTTTCACGACGTTCGGCGGTCGCCAGCCAGTCGGAGCAGGCCTTTGCCCGCAACGCGGAGACGCTGCGCGCCATGGGCATGGTCCAGAACGCCGCGCGGGCGTGGGGAAAGCACGTCGCCGAAGCGCTGATCGTTCATGACCGCGCATCGACGGCCAATGCGATCTTCAGCGGAACGTCGCGTGCCGTGCGGATGATGCTGCAACTGGCGATACTGGGTGTGGGAGCATGGCTGGTCCTGCAAGGAAAGATGACGGCCGGGATGATCTTCGCATCCTCTCTGGTCTCGTCGCGCGCGCTGCAGCCGCTCGACCAGCTGATCGGCTCGTGGCGGCAGATCGTCGACGCCAGGCGGTCATGGAAACGCCTGGAGGCGACCCTTTCGGCGCATCCGACCGGGGCGCAAAAACTGGCCTTGCCTGATCCGTCAGGCGCGATATCGGCGCAGGATCTGATCTACATCGCGCCAAATACGCCAGGCAGTCAGCCCATCGTCAAGAGGCTGAATTTCCACATCGGGGCCGGCGAGGCGGTGGCGATCGTGGGCCCGAGCGGAGCCGGTAAATCAACGCTCGCCAGATTGCTTGTCGGTGCGCTCCAACCGGTCAGCGGCTCGGTCAGGATCGACGGCGCGGACCTCAGGACCTGGGACGAAAAGCAGCTTGGAAGGCATATCGGCTATCTCGCGCAGGAGGTGGAACTTTTCCCGGGATCGATCGCGGAAAACGTCGGCCGCTTCGATCCCGATGCGGACGATGCCTCGATCGTCGAGGCGGCAAAGCGTGCCCAGGCCCATGACCTGATTTTGGCGCAGCGCGACGGCTACCAGACGATGATAGGTCCGTCTGACAGGGCGCTGTCGGGCGGCGAGCGCCAAAGGATCGGGCTGGCGCGCGCCCTCTACGGCAATCCCAGAATTCTCGTTCTGGACGAGCCCAACGCCCATCTCGACGGCGCCGGCGAGGCGGCGCTCGAAGTGGTGCTCTCTGCCGCGCGTGCGGCAGGGACTACCTTGATCGTGATCACGCACCGCCCTTCGATGGCAGCGGCCTGCGACCGCGTGATGCTGCTGCGCGACGGCGCGATCGAAGCCTTCGGTCCGAGCAGCGATTTGCTGCGGCAGCCGCTCGCCGGCAATTCTCCCCAGCAGAATACGGTGGTGACGGGGTCGTTCGCCACGACGATCCGCAGCGCCCCGCAAAAAACCCGCTTTGGATCGTAGACGATGGCAGTGCAGGGCCTCGCCGGGGAACGCAGTCCGCGCACCGACACGGGACGCGTGGCATTGGCCGGCTATGCTGCGATAGCGGTATTTGCAGGTTGCTTCGGCTATTGGGCGGTCAGCGCCCCGTTGGCCGGCGCGGTGATCACGCAAGGCACGATCTCGGCGATGGGCGGGAACATCCTCATCCAGCACCCCGAGGGCGGCATCGTCCAGGAGTTGCTGGTCCACGAAGGCGATCGCGTGCGGCAGGCGCAGGATCTGATCGTGCTGGATCCAACCGCCGCGCAGGCCGAGCTCAACCGGCTGACGAGGCAGTCGATCGCGCTCAGGGCAAGTGCGGCGCGGCTGGAGGCGGAGCGGGACGGGCTGGACAGGCTGGCGCCGATCACGACAGCGGCGCCGGCGCCGCTTCAGCACGATTTCGAAATGCTGCTTCGGGAACAGCAGAAGGAGTTCGACGCCAGGCTCGCCCGGTTCCGGTCGGAACGATCCATCCTCGCGCAGCGGGTCGCCATGCATCGGCAGTCCGTCGTGGGATTGAACGCCCAGAAACAAGCCATCCAGCAGCAGGTCGAGGTGGTGAAGAAGGAGCTCGGCATCAAGACCAGCCTTTTGGACAAGGGCCTGACCAACCGCACCGAATACTCCCAGCTTCTGCGCAGCGAAGCCGACCTCGTCGGCCAGGCGGGGGCACTGGAGGCTAATCTTGCATCGGCCAGCACCCAGATCGTCGAAGCGCAGGAGCAGACCGAGCGCTTGACCACGCAACGGGTGGAGGAGGCGCTGACGAAGCTGGACGAGGTTCGCTCCAACCTGGCCGACATCGAGGAACAGATCAGGGCGGCCGCGGCGGTGCTGCGGCGCACGACAATCAAGGCGCCGGCAGCGGGCATCGTGGTGTCGTCGACCTACAATTCCAAGGGCAGCGTAATCGCCCCGGGCGAAAAGATCATGGAGATCCTGCCGACGGTATCGGGATTGGTCGTCGACGCGAAGCTGCGGCCGAAGGACATCGATCAGGTGCGCGTCGGCCAGACGGCGAAACTGCGATTGTCCGCCTTGAACACGCGGCTCACGCCCGAGGTTCCAGCCACCGTGACACAGGTTTCCGCGGATCGGCTGATCGACGAGGCTACGCGTGAACCCTATTTCCGGGCGAAGCTGAAGATTGACGCCCTGCCATCCCGCGTGAAGCCCGAACAGCTCTATCCCGGGACGCCGGTCGAGGCGTTCATCAGCACTGGCGACCGGACTTTCCTGGAATATCTCGCGCGGCCGATGCTCGATTCCTTCGCCCGCGCCTTCACGGAGCAGTAGGCGCGGACCGACGACCAATGACCGCTCTTGGCCCGCGGCGACGTTCGAACAGTCAGCGCACCACTTCGCGGTGGCCGCTGGGCAGGCGCGTGGCGATCAGCTTGTCGATGCGGCGGCCGTCGAGATCGACCACCTCGAAACGCCAGCCTTGCGCATCGACGCATTCGCCGGTCGCCGGCAGATGGTGCATGTGCGACAGCACATAGCCGGCGACGGTCTCGTAGTCGCGGTTTTCCGGCAAGTCGATGCCCAGCACCTCGGCCATCTCGTCGGCCTGCATATAGCCGGCAAGCAGCCATGAGCCGTCGTCGCGCTTGACGGCATTCTCCTCCTCGCCGGCTTCGAGGTCCGAACGGAAAACGCCGGTGATGGCCTCCAGGATGTCGGCGGGGGTGACGATGCCTTCGAAATGGCCGTATTCGTCGTGCACCAGCGCCATCGGCACGTCGGATTCCTTCAGCGTCTGCAGCACGTCGAGCGCGTCGGCCTGGTCGTGCACGATGGGCGCGGCGCGCACGTGCCGGCGCGGGTCGAGCGCGCGACCGCCCAGCAGTGCCGCCAGCACGTCGCGCGTCTGGACGACGCCGATCATGGCATCGACGCCGCCGTCGCCCGCGGGCAGGCGCGAATGCTGCGTGTCCATCAGGAGCTTGCGGATGGTGGCATCGTCGGACTGGAGATTGATCCAGTCGACCTCGGTGCGCGGCGTCATGACGGCGCGCACGGCGCGGTCGCCAAGCCGCATGACGCCAGCGATCATGCGGCGCTCGTCGGATTCGATGGTGCCGTGATGCTCGGCCTCGGCGACCAGCATCTTGATCTCCTCGTCGGTGACCTTCTCCTCGCTCTCGCCGCGCTGGCCGAGCAGCCAAAGCACGGCCCGGCCGGAAATGTCGAGCAGGAAGACCAGCGGCGCCGAGACGGTGGCGAGGACGGTCATGGCCGGAGCGGCGCGCACGGCGACCCGCTCGGGATCGCGCAGCGCGATCTGCTTGGGCACGAGTTCGCCGATGATCAGCGAGGCATAGGTGATGATGGCGACGACGATGCCGACGCCGAGCGGATCGGCGATGTTTTCGCGGATGCCGTTCGAGGCCAGAAACTGCGCCAGCCTTTCGCCGAGCGTGGCGCCGGAAAAGGCGCCGGACAGCACGCCCACCAGGGTGATGCCGATCTGCACCGAGGACAGGAACTTGCCGGGGTTGGAGCCAAGCGCAAGCGCCCGGCCGGCGCCCTTGACCTCGCGGTCGATCATTGCCTTGAGGCGGGCCGGCCGCGACGAGACGATGGCAAGCTCGGACATTGCCAGAAGGCCGTTCACGCAGATGAGGACGACCACGGTGGCGATTTCAACATACAGCATCAGGGGTCAATAGCATTGCCGTGCTGGATTGGAAAATAGTCAGCAGCCGTTTTCAAGAAGATGACAGCGCATGCGGCCGGTCAGGCGGCATCCCAGGGCGGCGCCAAAAATGCTCGCCCAGCGCAACCGCATCGTCGCGCAAGGCATATCGATTGGCCACCGCCGCGCCTTCGAGCGGATGAACCGGGCGATCGAGGCGCTCGGCATCCGGCCGGTGGTCGATAAGGTCTTCGGCTTCGAGGAGGTGGCGCAGGCCTTCCAGCATCTGGAGAAGGGACCGTTCGGCAAGGTCGTGATCGTCACGAGTTGACTTCAGCCATCACGGCAGTTCCTTCAGCACGCCGAGCACGGCCTTGCCGTCGGTGAAATAGGGGTCGCCGCCGCCGTTGCGCCCGTGCGTGGTGGCGCCGATGCCTTCCAGGTCGCTGGTTGAAACCAGCATCCCGGCGGTGGTCAAATCCCGGATAAGAAAGTCGCGTTCGGCGTCGATGTCGGGGCCGATGTGATGGGTGATGGCGCCGGTGTCGTGGCTCAGGCCCACACCACGGTCGAAACTGGCCGAGCCCAGCCATAGCGGACGGCCGTCGTCGCCCGTGGCATCGGTCTGCCAGAAGCGCACATGATGACGGCGGTCGGCGCTCACGCCGACCGGCTTTTCGAAAGCGAGATCCTGGGCGCGGCCTTCGAACAGCAGCCGGCTCACCGGCGCGTCCGGATAGGGGCGCGAAAACAAGACGCTTTCGCCGATGTCGATCGCGGTTCTCAGCGTCACGGCGTCGGCCGTGTCCCAGCCAGCGACGGCGAAGGCATGGACGACCTCCTTTTGCGTGCCGATCAGGCCGACATTGATCGGGTCGCCCGGAATGCCTTGCGGGGTGTGCGTCACCATCTCGAAGCTTTGGCTGCGAAAGCCGCGATCGCGAAACGTCCAGAATTCCGGCGCGGCGACATAGGCCAGCGCCAGATAGGTCGCCAGGAGCAACACCAGCCAGGTCGCAGCGCGTCGTCGGAAGCTTCGTTGGCTCATCGATGCCGCTCGAGTTCTACGACATCACTGTACGCGGCGAAGCCGCCGCCAGGCAAAAGTTCAGCGGCAGGCGCGATAGCCGCTCTTCCGGTTCTTGATGTCGAAGTGGAAATGGTTGCGGTGGTCGTAATTGTAGCCGGGGCCGAGCACGGTGGTGAAATACTGGCAGCCATCGGCGCGCACATTGTTGAGGAAGCCGCGGGTGCGGAAGGCGAACAGGCCGGGCTTGCGCACGTCGATGTCGTCGCCATTGTTGAGTTCGATGCTCATCACGTCGAGCGCGTTGCCCTTGCCGTGTTCCGACAGCACGCCTTCGCCGGCGATGTTGCGGCAGGAATAGCTGGAACCCTGGTGGATGGTCTTGACGCCGGAGAAGTAGCGCCAGCGGGCGGAAGGAACGAGTTCGTTCTTCGTCCACGCGGCGAAGCTGGCGGCCATGTCGCAGGTCAGCGTCGCGGCGGGCTTCATCTCGACGCTGCCGATGGCCGAGACCTTGACGGGATAGTCGATGCCGCACTGGCCTTCATGGATCGGCGCCAGGTCGGTGAAGGTGACGCCGAGGCGCCTCAGCTGCTGACGGCAGTCGGTCTCGCCGGCCGGCATCTGCTCGACCGACGACATCGGCTCGTCCATGCGTGGATAGGCGGCCTGCGTCATGTAGGGATTGGAAGGAACCAGCCGCTGCATGCCTGAATATTGCGGCACGGCCGCGGTCTGCGCGCCGACATCGACGGCCGGCTCCAGTGCCAGCACGTTGCCGGTGTTGCAGGCCGACACCGCTGCCAGCGCAAGCAGGGCGGCCAGCCCGCCGGCCGCGGCGCGCGCGCGTTTCGATTGCCGCGCAAGTGCCAGCGCGGCACGAAATATCCCGTCCATCGGCAGTCCCTTTCCCCGATAGGCGGGATTTTAACGATCAACGGTAAAGGAAAAATCAGCGCCGGCGTTCATGCCTGCGGCCGAATTGCGGCATCGCTTCTGAGCCGGCCCTACTGGCAGAAGGTACCGCCGTGGCGGCGCGGCTCGAGGTCGAGGTGCAAATGCAGCGAATGATCGGCATCGCTGCCCGGGCCCAGTACGGTCTTGAACGGCCCGCAGGCGGCCTTGCGCACCGCGTCGAGGAATTTGGCGTCCTTGTCCGGTGGCGCCGGGCCGACCTCGATCGTCCTGCCGTCCGCAAGTGTGAAGCTGGCGATATCGAGCGCATTGCCGAAGGCATGTTCGGACAGTTTGCGCGTGCCGTTGCGCGGCCGGCACACAAAGGCCGATGCCTGGCCGATCGATTTCAGGTCGGCGCCGAATTCGGCTTTCGCCGCCGGCTGGATGACATCGCCGGCAAAGCGTGCCGCCGCCTCGGCCATTGCGCAATTGAGCTCGGCGCCTGGGGCAATGGCGATCGACTTGCCAAGGCTGTTCAGCACCAGGGGATAGGGGATCGAGCAGCCGATATCGCGATCGCTTTCCGCCTTGTGCTCCTCGAATTGGACGCCGAGACCCCTCAGCCGCTCGCGGCAGGCGACTTCCTCGGCAGGCATTTTCGCGTCGGGCAGGTCAGCCGAACGCGGGTCGGGAAGCATCTCCTTCTTGTCCACGTCCGCCGGTTTTGGCGGCGGTGGCGGGGCGAGGGCCGGCGGCTCAACCTCCGGTTCCCCAGTCTCAGGCCTTTGTGTCGGCGTCGGCGCCACGGCTGGCGGCTCAGGTTCGCTTTTCGCATCGTCTGGCGGCTCGGGCCGGGCTTGTTGCTTCTGAGGCGATCCCTCGTCCTGGAACCGGTCGGATGTTGCGGCTGGATTTTGCGTGTTCGGTTCTGTCGCCTCTGGCGTGTCAGCGGGGCGCGGTTCAGGCACTGGGACATCCGCACGTACCGGGATAGGATTTTGCGTCCTCTGCCGTGCCGGCTTCGGCTTGCGATGCCTTTCGCCGCGCGGTTTCAGCGGCCGGTCGACCCGCGGCGTCAGCGGCTGTTCCACCCGTGGTGAAAGTGGCTCGTGATGTCTGTGACGATGTTTGGCATCGGCCGGCGTCACCAGCAGGGCTGTCACGACCATGAACAATGCAATCCTGTATTTTCGGGAAAAGCTCAGTGTTGCCATCGCTTCGAAACGGTGCCGGGATGCCCGAAGTTGCCTGGAGGGCGCTTAGGCCCGATCACAATCAGTTACCGGCGCGTTACGCGCCGATCGCTTCCAGCCCTTCCTCTAGCCAATCGGCGAGCAACGGCAAGCCGAGCAGGTATTTGGCCGTGTGCCTGTTGGCGCGCTCGCGCGCGGCGGCGACGGCGTCGGCCCATTCCGAGGCGTCGTAGTCGCCGCGGCCGACCCAGGCGAGCGCGACGAGTTCGGCCGCCTCGTCGACATTGAGGTCGTTGATCAGCTCGCGCAATTCCTCTTCGGTGAGGTTTTCCGAGCTTTCCTCGGCGAGTCCGTCATGGTGGTGATTGTCACGGGTGTCACCGTCGAACTCGATTTCGTGTTCGGCGCCGTCGGCATAGTCTTCATTGACGGCGGCGCTCAGCGCCTTGCATTTGAGGATGAGCAGCCGCACGGTGTCGGGTCCGATCGTCAGATCCCAGTTCTTTTCAAGCCGTCGCTGCACTGGCGGTCTCCGCTGGCTCAGCTTTCATTGCCGCCGATGATAGCGGATTTCGAGCATCCGTCACCTCATGTTAGCCCCGTGCTTTTTTCCGGGATGAAACCGCCGACACGCTGCGTTAGTGTTGCATTCTCACCCTCCAGGAGGCTCCGATGCATAAAAGAGTGCTGATCCAGGCGGCGAGCGCGCTTCTCGCCCTGCAGTTCCTTGCCGTTCCGGTGTTTGCCGCGGGCAGCGGTAACGACACCAGTACGACTACCAAATGCAAGAAAGGCATGGTCTGGGACAAGAAGAAGAACAAGTGCGTCGCACCCCAGGAAGGCATGCTGGACGACGACAGCATCTATGATGCCGGGCATGACCTGGCGATGGCCGGCCGCTATGACGAAGCGATCGCCGTGCTCAGCCTCGCCGCCAACAAGCAGGACCCGCGCATCCTCAACTATCTCGGCTATTCGCACCGCCATTCCGGCCGCGTCGCCGTTGGCCTCGGCTATTACGAGGAAGCGCTGCGCATCGACCCCAACTACACGCTGGTGCGCGAATATCTTGGCGAGGCCCATCTCCAGATCGGAGACCTGGCCGGCGCCCAGCAACAGCTGATGGAGATCGAAAAGCGGGCCGGCAAAGGGTCGCGCGAATACGGCATGCTGGCCGAACAGATCCATCATTTCATGAGGAGCTGATCCTTCATTGCCTTTCGAACCGGCCGCGAGCAATGACGGCCGGTTCTTTGTTGCCATGCCGGCTCCTGCGACGGTGCGCGCGAAAACGGTGATGATTTCTTCAGAAACCGATTTTTGGGCGTGAAAACCCCGCAAAGATTGCTATATTCAGGGAAATTGCGGTGAACGGTTCCGTTAGCCCAAGGCTGCCGGACCGTTTTCTTTTTGCACCATCGACAAGGCTTTCCCCGAAAGACGGGGGTGGCGGCAGGAAAGGTCAGGTATCATGAACAAGGTCCCGATGACAGGCGAGGGGTTCGCGTCATTGAAGGAAGAACTGCGCTGGCGCCAGCAGGAGGAGCGGCCGCGCATCATCGAGGCGATCTCCGAAGCGCGCTCGCATGGCGACCTGTCCGAGAATGCCGAATACCATGCCGCCAAAGAGGCGCAGAGCCTCAATGAGGGCCGTGTCAACGAGCTCGAGGATCTCATCGCCCGGGCCGAAGTCATCGACGTCACCAAGCTCAGCGGCGACAAGGTCAAGTTCGGCGCCACCGTGGTGCTGGTCGACGAGGACACCGAGGAGAAGAAGACCTACCAGATCGTCGGCGATCAGGAGGCGGACGTGAAGTCTGGCCGCATCTCGATTTCCTCGCCGATCGCGCGGGCGCTCATCGGCAAGGAAGTCGGCGACGCCATCGAGGTCAATGCGCCGGGTGGTGCAAGGGGCTACGAGATCGTCCAGGTGCAGTTTATTTAAGGAGCTCGAGGGGCGCTGATCTGCGCGTTTTAAGATTGGCAGCGCCAGCTTTCCGATTGGATAGATCAATTCTTGCCAGCGGCGGCTTCACCCTGGTGCTCCATCAGCCTCTCAGCCTCAGCCACCACCTCCGCCGGCGTCACCCGCCCGCCCGGCGCGGCCAGCAGCGTCGATGCATACGGCCCGCGTGGACCGGTTAAACCCGGCTCCGTCGCCAAAAACACCGCGACCGTCGGCAGCCCGAAGGCGCTGGCGAGATGGGTCAGCCCCGTGTCGGCGCCGATCACCAGTGTCGAGCGGCCGAGCATCGCCGCGATGTCGGCCAATGGGGATTTACGCACGATGTTCGTGGCCGGCACGGCCCCGGCGATCGCTTCGGCCATCGCCTGTTCGCGCTCGTTCGACCAGGTCGTGACCGGCGTCATGCCCCGCTCAACCAGCAGGCGGCCGGTTTCGATCCAGTCTTCAACCGGCCACTTCTTGTCCTCACGGCTGGTGCCGTGCAGCAGGAAGGCCGTTTTGCCGGCTATGCCGGTCAGATTGCCGGGCGGCGGCACGATGCCCGAATCCAGCATCGAAAGCTCGGGCTGGTAGCCCAACGCCAGCCCGAAAAGCCGCCGCGTCCGTTCGATGGCGTGGAGGTTGCGGGGTACGGCGTGGCCGACATCGTAAAGCAGCGTTGCCGAAGGCTCGCGCGCGCTCGAACGGTCGAAGCCGGCGATCGGCGCCTTCGCCTGCCTGGCCAGCAGCGCCGACTTCAACAGGCCTTGCGCATCGATGACCAGATCGTAGCGGCACGCGCGCAAGGCGCGTCGCAAGACGGTCGCCTCGCGCCAGGTGCCCCTATCGAAGAGATGTTTTCGCCAACGCCGGATGGCGACCGTGTGAATGGTGCCGACTGCGGGATGCAGCGCGACGATGCCGGCGAAAGCCTCCTCGACGCACCAGTCGAACGCAATATCGGGCCGTGCGCGGCGCGCATCCTGGAGCGCCGGAAAAGTGTGGATGACGTCGCCCATCGACGATGTCTTGACGATCAGCACCTTCATGCGGCGGCCGGGATGTCCAGCAGCCGGTCCGCTGCCGCCATGACCCGTGCGACCTCGAGCGTCTTCAGGCAATTGAGGTGGCCGAGCGGACAGATCTTGCGGTGGCAGGGCGAGCAGGACAGGCCGAGCCAGACCAGTTCGCGCCGTTCGGCCAGCGGCGGGGTGTTCTGTGGCGAGGTCGAACCATAGACGGCGACAACCGGCGTGCCGACCGCCGCCGCAACATGCATCAGCCCGCTGTCGTTGGAGACCGCCAGTCCGGCGGCCGCGATCAGGTCGATGGCGTCCTCCAGCCGTGTCCGGCCGGCCAGGTCGACCACGCCAGGAGCGAGGGCGGCGATCTCCGCGGTCACGTCGCGGTCGTTCTTCGACCCGAACAGCGCGACCTTGAACCTTCTGGCCATGAACTCCCGGGCAAGGCCGGCATAGTGTTCGCTCGGCCAGCGTTTGGCCGGGCCGAACTCGGCACCCGGCATCAGCGCCACGAATTTCTGCTGCTCCAGGCCGAAACGGTCGAGCAGGGCGGCCTGGTTGTTGGCGTCCACCGTCAGATGAGGCGCCTGGAAACCGCCACCCCGTGCAAGGCCGAAATAGGCCTGCGCCGTGCGCCGTTTCACGGCCTCCGGCAGCGGAACGATATCGGTCAACAGGCCGTAGCGCATTTCCCTGAGATGGCCGAAACGGCGTGGAATACGGGCAAAGAACGGGATCAGCGCCGACTTCCAACTGCCCGGCAGGATATAGGCGCTGTCGTATCGGCCGCGCAGCAGGCGGCCGAAGCGGCGGCGATGTGCAAATTCGAGCGCGCCGGGTTTCAGGGGGAAATCGATCTGCTGGCGGACCTCAGGCATACGCTTGACCAAAGGGGCCGCCCAGGCTGGCGCCAGCACGTCGATCGCGGCATTTGGATGGAGCTCCTTCAGCGCCGAGAACAGGCACTGCGCCATCACCATATCGCCCACCCAGCGTGGGCCGATCACGAGGATCGCTGGGCTTTCAGCCATTCGACATAGTCTCTGACGCCGGTTTCGACGTTGCGGAATTGCCCATTGTAACCGGCCGCGCGCAGACGCGACATATCAGCTTGCGTAAAGCTCTGGTAGCTGCCCTTGAGGTGGTCGGGAAAGGGGATGTACTCGATCTCGCCCTTGCCCATCGCGTCGATGACGGTTTCGGCAATGGCGCGGAAGGGTTGCGCCCGGCCGGTGCCGCAATTGAAGATGCCGCTCGCGCCGCGCTTCCACAGCCACAGATTGACATCGGCGACGTCGCCGACATGGATGAAGTCGCGGCTTTGCTCGCCGGGACCGAAGCCGTCATGGGTGCCGAACAGCTTTGGATTCTCGCCACGCCCGACCTGGTTGAACAGATGGAAGGCGACCGAGGCCATGGCGCCCTTGTGCGCCTCGCGGGGCCCATAAACGTTGAAGTAGCGCAGGCCCGCGACCTGCGAATGATCGGTATCGAAGACATTGCGCCTGACATAGTCATCGAACAGCTTTTTTGAATAGGCGTAGACGTTGAGCGGCCGCTCAAGCTCCGGGTCCTCGCGGAACTCGGAGCCGCCGCCATAGACCGACGCCGAGGAGGCGTAGAGGAAGGGCACGCGCAGCGTCAGGCAGGCATGCAGCAGCCGCTTCGAATAGGCGTAGTTCACCTCCATCATGAACTTGCCGTCCCATTCGGTGGTGGTCGAGCAGGCGCCCTGATGGAAGACGGCCTCGATGCGGCCGAGCCCGCCACCCTCGATGCGGGCCAGGAAATCGCCCTTGTCGAGATAGTCGGCGATCCGCAAGTCAGCAAGGTTGGCGATCTTGTGGCCATCGGTAAGGTCGTCGACGACCAAAATGTCGTCATGACCCTCGGCATTGAGCGCGGCGACGATGTTGGCGCCGATCATGCCGGCGCCGCCCGTGACGATGATCATGAACGCCCTCTGGTTGCTTGCGATTCCGGTCCTTATAAGGGAGGCTTGCGAGGCTGTCGACAAAGCAGGGTGGCGGGCGGCCCCCGATGTCGGCACGAAGGATGGGCGAAACCCGCCGCGATTGCCTTGCGCGGCGCAGCGCGCCACAGTGGCGCCGCAAAGCTGCCGCTTCAGTCGGTTCGCCCCGCCGGGCGCCATCATAGGGGCCATGAATGCCGTCGACCGAACTGCTCATCGCATTTTTCGCCACCACGGCGATCTTCGCCTATATTCCGGGCCCGGCCATGCTCTATGCCGCCGCGCAAACGATGGCGCGCGGCCGCTGGTCCGGCCTGACGGCAGCGCTCGGCATTCATCTGGGCGGCTATGTTCACGTCTTTGCCGCCGCCGCCGGACTGTCGGTGCTTTTCCACGCCGTGCCGCCGCTCTACATGGCGGTCAAGCTCGTCGGCGCGCTCTACCTGATCTGGCTCGGTGTGACGCTGTTCCGCAAGCGCGCGGAAGGTGACATGGCACTGCCGGCGATCGAGCGGAAATCGGCTCGCCGCGCCTTTTTCGAGAGCATCGCCGTCGAGGTGCTCAATCCAAAGACCGCGATCTTCTTCATGGCCTTCCTGCCCCAGTTCATCGATGCCTCTGCCGTATTCCCCGTCTGGCTGCAATTCGTCGTGCTGGGCACGACAGTCAATCTGATGTTCTCCTCGGCCGATATCGTCTGCGTGTTCCTGGCTGGTGCCGTGATCGGCAGGCTGCGCCGCTCCGGCAGCGCGCAGCGCATGATGCAGCGGGTGGGCGGCGCCGTGCTGGTCGGGCTCGGCGTCCATGTCGCCTTGCAGAAGAGCTGACGAGGCCAGCCGGCGTTGCGCTGGCTCGAATTGCGGTATATCGGCATCGCCATGAACGACCGGTCCCGGCCAATTTGTCCCCGATGCATCTTCACAACCGGTTTTTGCGCGCGTTGCCAGTGACATGATCAAGCACGATCCACTTTCCCCCGAACCCCTGCATCGCGCCATCGCGCATTTCGGCCAGGCCACCGTGCTGGTGGTCGGCGATCTCATTCTCGACCGTTTCGTCAACGGCGTCATCGAGCGGATTTCGCCGGAAGCGCCGATCCCGGTGCTCCATGGGCGCGGCGAGAGCCTGGCCATGGGCGGCGCCGGCAATGTCGTGGCCAACATCATCTCGCTCGGCGCCGCCGCCATTCCGGTCTCGGTGATCGGCTCCGATACGGCAGGCGACAGCCTGGTGCGCATGCTCGGCGAACTTGGCGCCGACACGACGGGCCTGGCGCGGGAGCGCGGCCGCATGACCTCGTCCAAGAGCCGCTTCAGCGCGCTCAACCAGCAGGTGCTGCGCTTCGACGAGGAGGAGATCAGGCCGCTCGGTGCGGCGGAACGCGCGGCGTTGGTCCAGCATTTCCGCACCGCGCTGGCGCGCGCCGATATCGTCATCCTGTCCGATTACGGCAAGGGCATCCTGCTCGAAGGCGTCGCCGGCGAATTGATCGCGATCTGCCGCGAGGCGGGAAAGCCGGTGCTGGTCGATCCGAAGGGCCGCGATTATGCTCGCTATGCCGGCGCGACCGCTATCACGCCCAACCGCAAGGAACTCGGCGAAGCGGTCGAACGGCCGGTGTTCAGCGATGACGAGATCGTGGCCGCGGCGCGCGAACTGCTTGACGCGCATGGCTTCGACTTCGTCGTCGCCACGCGCAGCGAGAAAGGCATGAGCGTCGTCAGTCCGGCGGAGGCGCGCCACATCGCCACCCAGGCGCGTGAAGTGTTCGATGTGTCGGGCGCCGGCGATACGGTGATCGCGACCTTCGCGCTGGCGCTTGCCGCCGGCGCCGATCCGGCCGCGGCCGCCTCCATCGCCAATGCCGCCGGCGGCGTTGTGGTGGGAAAGCGCGGCACCGCACGGCTGACGGTCGAGGAACTCACCGGCGCACTGTTCCGCTCGCACGGACCGACCGCCCACAAGGATGCCATTCTCGACGCCGCATCGGCCGCGCGCATGGTCGCGGCCTGGAAGGAAGAGGGCCTGAGCGTCGGCTTCACCAATGGCTGTTTCGACATCCTGCATGCCGGTCATGTCAGTCTGCTGCACGCGGCGCGCAGCCAGTGCGACCGGCTGGTGCTCGGCCTCAACAGCGATGCCTCGGTGCGCCGGCTGAAAGGGCCGGAACGGCCCGTCAACGACCAGCATGACCGCGCCTGCGTGCTGGCGGCACTCGCGTCTGTCGACGCGGTGGTGGTCTTCGACGAGGACACGCCGCTGGCGCTGATCGAGGCGCTTCTCCCCGACATACTGGTCAAGGGCGCCGACTACACAGTCGATACCGTGGTCGGCGCGGAGGTGGTGCAGAAAGCCGGCGGGCGCGTGGTCCTGGTCGATCTCATCGCCGGCAAGAGCACGACCGGCACAATCGGCAGGCTGCGCTCGGCCGGCAACAAGAATTGAGGGTTTCATGTCCGAACTGAACGATTACCTGGTCCGCTCGGCCGCCGCGATCACGGCGTTGGTCGAGCGCGATCTGACAGCCGCGATGGAACGTGCGGCGAGCGCGATCGTCGCTGCCCTTTCGTCGGGCAAGGCGCTGCTGATCTGCGGCAATGGCGGTTCGGCCAGCGATGCCATTCACATCGCCGGCGAACTGGTCGGCCGCTTTCTCAAGGAGCGCAAGGGCTACAATGTCATCGCGCTGCCGGCCAATGCCGCGGTGCTGACCGCCTGGGGCAATGATTACGGCTTCGACACCGTTTTTTCGCGCCAGGTCGAGGCGCATGGAGCGGCCGGCGGCGTGCTTCTGGCGATCTCGACCAGTGGCAATTCCCCGAGCATACTGGCCGCCGCCGAACAGGCGCGGACCATGGACATGACGGTGATCAGCCTGACGGGCGACACAGGCGGCAAGCTCGCGCCGCTCACCGACATCCTGCTCAACGTGCCCTCGACCTCGACGCCGATCATCCAGCAGGGGCATCTGTGCCTCTACCATCATCTGTGCGAGGTGGTGGAAGCCCGCCTCAGCAATGGCTGACAAGGCGCCGCACCCGCTGGCCGAGCCGGGCCTGTGGGTGGAGCGGATCGGCGGCAGGGTTTTTTCCGCCCGCCAGCCGGCGCTGTTTCTCGATCGCGACGGCACCATCAATGTCGATACCGACTATCCGAGCGATCCGGCCGAGATCGAGCTCCGGCCGCAGATGCTGCCGGCGATAGCCGCGGCCAACAATGCCGGCATCCCGGTCGTGGTGGTGACCAACCAGTCCGGCATCGCGCGCGGCTTTTTCGGCTGGAGTGCCTTCGCCGATGTGAACCGCCGCGTGCTCGACCTGTTGCGCGATCAGGGCGTTGTCGTGGACATGGTGCTGGCCTGCGCCTATCACGAGGCCGGCGTGGGGCCGCTGGGCATATCGGATCATCCGATGCGCAAACCCAATCCCGGCATGCTCTTCGAGGCGGCGAAACGCCTCGATCTCGACCTCCGGCGATCCGTGATCGTCGGCGACAAGCTGGCCGACATGGAGGCAGGCCTGGGCGCCGGCCTGCCTCAGGGCTGGCTCGTCGACGGCGAGGCGCAGCTTCGCTCCGGTTTCATCATCAAGCCCTTGCGGGACAGCAGCGACCTCGACGGTCTTGTCGCCGCCATAGGGCGGCTCGATGGGCGAGCCAAGCCGTCCTGACCCGGATCCGACCGCTCACGCCGGTTCGCTGCCTTGCGAGGCCTCGTACAGTTTGGCCTCGGTGGCGAAGGAATAGATCATTACCGACATCGAATAGACGAAGCCGTGCCGGCCGCACAGGAAGTAGCGCTTGGCCAGATAGAATTTCAGGAAGTTGCCGAGCGGCGAAAGCACCAGCCGCACCAGGCCCGGCTTCTTGCCTTTCTCGACCAGCGTGGCCGCCTTGAGGCTGGAATAGGCATTTGCGCGGGCGATATCCTCCTCGACCGATATTTCGCGACGATGCAGCAGCACGCCGCTTTCGATCGTGCTGGTCTCGCCGGAAACGCCGAAGGATTCGTGCACCCGCGCGGTCACGTCCATGGTTGCGCCTTCCCGGCGGAAAAGCCGCAACAGCCTGTTATGCAGCACCCAGCGATGGGCATAGCCGTAGCCCTTCAGCCAGTCGCGGCGGCGGATGTACCATCCGCTGATACCGGCGTCCGCCATCTCGACGGCCGCCACGATCGACTGCCGCAGCCGGTCGTCGACGCGTTCGTCCGGGTCGATCGAAAGGCACCAGGGCTGCGTGGCGTGTTCGAGCGCGAATTGCCGCTGATGCGGAAAACCCGGCCACCCATTGTGCAGCAGCTTTATCGGATAGCCCTCGGCGACAAACTGTCGAACGATGTCCAGCGTGGCGTCGGTGGAGCCTGAATCGACGATGACGATCTCGGCGCAAAAGTCGATGCTTTCGAGGCAAGGGCCGATCATATCGGCCTCGTTCATGCAGATGATGAGCGCCGAAATCGGGCTTGCAAACCTGGTCATGGTCCCCTTCCACGGCGGATTGTCGTTGGAACTTACGCTGCTTGGGCAAGGAAACCAATCAGGCGCCAAATCGTACAGGACTGCGGCTGCCTGTGTCTGTCCGTTATCAACGCGGCGGCGATGTGGCGAAATTCCCGAATTCGCATCGGGCGCCGTCATCGCGTCACGGCCGCTCGAACGAGACTAGCCCTTCATCCTTGACCCGGCGGATGGTGAGGGCTGTGCGCACCGTGTCGACGTTCGGCGTGGAGGTCAGCTCCTCGATGACAAAGGTCTGGAAGGCGCCGAGGTCGCTTGCCACGCAGTGCAGGAGGAAATCGGATTCGCCCGACACCATCCAGGCATCGCGTACGACCGGCCAGCCGCGCGTGCGCTCGGCGAAGGTGCGAAGCTCGGCATCGGCCTGATGGTGCAGGCCGACCAGGCAGAAGGCGACTACGTCGAGACCGAGCGCCGGCGCGTTGAGCAGCGCCCGATAGCCGCGAATAATGCCGGCTTCCTCCAGCCGCTTGACGCGGCGCAGGGAAGGCGGTGCCGAAATGCCGACGCGGTTCGACAGTTCGACATTGGTCATGCGTCCATCTGCCTGCAATTCGCGCAGGATCTTCCAGTCGATTGCGTCGAGATCGGCCTTGAGCGGCATTTTTCGGGGCTTTCGATGATTATGGGTGGCGAAAGAATCTTGCGGGATTTTGTAATTAAACGACTTTGCTGTCCACGCCATCCCCCACGGGGAAATCCCGCGCCGTACCGGAGCGGTTCGCCCGGTGCGACAAAGCTTTCCGGGGACGAACGCCAACTTGCCTTGCTGGCGTCGTGGGCAACACTTACATTACGCGCGATATCGACGAGTTTTCCATGCCGCAAACGCCGGCAGTCCTCCGCAGAGGCTTTCATGACCACCAAGCACGCGCCTGTCCTCATCATCGGTTCCGGCCCGGCCGGTTATACCGCGGCGATCTATGCCGCCCGCGCCATGCTGAAGCCGATGCTGGTCGCCGGCCTGCAGCAGGGGGGGCAGCTCATGATCACCACCGACGTCGAGAACTATCCCGGTTTCGGCGAACCCATCCAGGGTCCGTGGCTGATGAGCGAGATGCTCAGGCAGGCCGAGCATGTCGGCACCGACATCATCTCCGACATCATCACCGAGGTCGATCTCAACGTGAGGCCGTTCCGCGCAACGGGCGATTCCGGCACCGTCTACACGGCCGATGCCCTGATCATCGCCACCGGCGCGCAGGCCAAATGGCTTGGCATTCCAACCGAACAGACTTTCATGGGCTTCGGCGTATCGGCTTGCGCCACCTGCGACGGCTTCTTCTATCGCGGCAAGGATGTCGCGGTGGTCGGCGGCGGCAATTCGGCGGTGGAAGAAGCACTCTATCTGTCGAACCTCGCCAAGAGCGTGACGGTCATCCACAGGCGCTCGGACTTCCGCGCCGAACGCATCCTGCGCGAACGGCTCTTGAAGAAGGATAATGTCCGCGTCATCTGGGACACGGTTGTCGACGAGATCACCGGCCGTCCGGGCAAGACGCCACTGCCGCCGTCGGTCGAAGGGTTGAAGCTGCGCAACGTGGTGACCGGGGTCGAGACGCAGCTAGAGATCGACGGCGTGTTCGTCGCCATCGGCCATGCGCCGGCGGTCGAGCTGTTCGTCGGCAAGCTGAAGCAGAAGCCGAACGGCTATCTGTGGACGGCGCCGGATTCGACGCGCACCGACGTGCCCGGCGTGTTCGCCGCCGGCGACGTGACCGACGATATTTACCGCCAGGCGGTGACCGCGGCGGGGCTGGGCTGCATGGCGGCGCTCGAGGCGGAGAAGTACCTGGCAGGCATCGAGGTGCATCGCGAGGCGGCCGAATAGCCGTTCGCAAACTGTTGAAAGAACGGCTTAGAAACGCCGTGTAAAAGCCTGATTTTTCATTCAGACGCCAAACAGGAACGAGGGGAATCATGGCGTTGGACTGGGATAAGCTACGCGTGTTTCACGCTGCGGCGGAAGCGGGGTCGTTTACGCATGCGGCCGAGACGCTGCACCTGTCGCAATCGGCGATTTCGCGCCAGGTCAGCGCGCTCGAGCATGATGTCGGCGTGCCGCTGTTCAACCGCCACGCCCGCGGCCTGGTGCTGACCGAACAGGGCGAGATGCTGTTCCGCACGGCGCATGACGTGCTGATGAAGCTCGAGACCATCAAGTCGCGGCTGACCGAAACCAAGGACCGCCCGTCCGGCGTACTCCGGGTCACGACCACGGTCGGGCTCGGCGCCGGCTGGCTGACCGAGCGCGTGCAGGAATTCATCGAGCTCTATCCTGAAATCAGCCTGCAGCTGATCCTCGCCAACGAGGAGCTCGACCTCACCATGCGCCAGGCCGATTGCGCCATCCGGCTGCGCCAGCCGCAGCAGCCGGACCTCATCCAGCGCCGCCTGTTCACGGTGCATTTCCACCTCTATGCGTCGCCCGGCTATATCGCCAAGCATGGCAGGCCGGCTTCGGTGGCCGAGCTCAAGGCGCATCGCATCGTCACTTTCGGCGTGCCGGTGCCCGCGCATCTGTCGGAGTTGAACTGGCTGGAAACGGTCGGCGATTTCGAGGGCGGCCAGCGCGTGCCGACGCTGCAGATCAACGATATTTTGTCCATCAAGCGCGCGGTGCAGGGCGGTGCCGGCATCGCCATGCTGCCCGACTATGTCATCTCCAAGGATGCCGGCCTGGTGCAGCTTCTGCCGGAAACGGAGGTGCCTTCCTTCGACACCTATTTCGCCTATCCGGACGCGATGAAGAACCAGGCGAAGCTGCACGTGTTTCGCGACTTCATCATCGCCAAGGCGCGGAGCTGGTCATATTGACCGCAGACGGTCCTCATCCCCGCCAGGGCGTTAGCCGGGGCAGCCAGCCGGGCACGTTGCGGCGGTAAGTCTCGTATTCGTCGCCGTAGCGGCGGGCGAGCGTCGGCTCCTCGTAGAGCTTGACGAAGGCGGCCATGGCCGCGGCTGCCATTGCGGCGTAGGCGACAAGCGTCCAGCTTGAAAACAGCAGCGCCTGGCCGATGATGATCGACAGCACCGCCACATACATCGGATTGCGGACATGGCGGTAGAGCCCGCCGACCACCAGTCTCTCGGTCGGAGCGATCGGAGCAGGCGTGCCGAGGCCTTCAAGCGCAAAGCGGGCGAATGCATGCAGCAGAGCCGCCACGGCGACCGCGATGAGAATCCAGCCGAGAGGGGCGAGACCCGGCAGGTTCGACCATGGCCGGTCCCAGCGATCCGTCAGCAGCCACGGCACGAGGCCGGCGACGACACAAGGTGCCGCGATGAAGAAGGCAGCGCTGCCGGCGATCGCCGAAAAGGTCCGCATTGCTTGTCTCTCGCCTACAGCATGTCGCGCCGAAACCGATTCCTGCGACGCGGTTTTATGCACGTCATTGCCCGAACCGGAGGCACTTTTGCGCGACATGCATTAGTTGCCTCGGAAATAAACGCCTGCTGCCTCATTCCACGCCATTGCGCATTTTTGACATTTCGAGATGAAAACCGAGCATGGTTCGCGGTTCCGTCGTGGCAACTACCTCATCGCGCGTTGCGTTTCGGCGATTCTGCTGGTCCTATCGGCTTCAGGAATGGCTTAGACCACAGCCTGGGTCTTTTTGCATGCGTGTGTTGCAAAATAGATGCTTGTTTCTTGAGCATGATGAGCACATATATAGTTCATCTCCTGGGCGCGTTCTCCTCCCATTAGCGCCCTTGAGTGTTCCCCTCTGGAGGTTAGCCTTAACAGGCACTTCCAATCAAACTCAGCCGGATCTTCATTGATCCGGCTTTTTTGTTGCCCGGACGCTGCCGGAAGGGCGGGAAAATCCACCGAAATAGCCACGTAACAGTGACATGTAACCTCTGGTAACATGTCAAAGGCGCTCGGTATCTGCTAAGCAGATGATAGGACGCGGTGTGGTCGGACGGGAGATGGGGGCATCACTCGGACGGCCCGGGCTCAGGCGGCTACCGCGTCCGAACCTTCTTTCGCCGAAGCGGCGACTTCAAGATGCGGCGGACCTGCCGTTTTTCCTCCCAAGAAAACGGTCCGCAAACAAAACGGCGTCCGGTCCCCGGGCGTCGTTTTTTTCGCCCCCTCGAACAAGGTTCGAGAGGGCGCTCACCCGAATCTCTCTGCATGTCGATGTCCCAAAGCCAAGATCACTTTAGGCGACGGGCATCAGGATCAGGCTGCCTTGCCGTTGGCATTCATCGCTTCGTCGGCGAGCCGGCCGGTGAGTTCGGCCATGTGGTCGAAGACGGCGCGGTAGCTGGCGACGCCTGAGGTGGCCGAGCGCAGCTCAATGATCAGATCGCCAATCTCCGATTGCGGCATGGTCGCCTCGACGACGTCCCATCCTGGCCAGCCGGGCCGCGCGTCGTAGCCGAGGATCTGGCCGCGCCGCTGCGGGATCAGTGCGATGATCTTCGAGGTCGCATCGGAGGGCGTCACGATCTCGACCTTCATCACCGGCTCCAGAAGCACGGGCGAACAGCCCGCCATGCCTTCCTTCATGGCAAGCTTGGCCGCCATCTGGAAGGCCATGTCGGAGGAATCGACCGCGTGGTAGGAGCCGTCCGACAGGTTGACGGCGACGTCGACGACGGGAAAGCCGAGCGGGCCCGACTTCAGGTAATCGCGTATGCCGCTTTCGACCGACTGGATGTAGGTCTTGGGCACCACGCCGCCGGTGATGGTATCGGTGAACTGGAAACCTGCGCCGCGCGGCAGCGGCTTTATCTCGATCACCACATCGCCGAACTGGCCGTGGCCGCCGGACTGCTTCTTATGGCGGCCGCGCTGCTGTGCCGATTTGCGGATCGTCTCGCGGTAGGGCACCGCCGGCGGATGGCCTTCGACCGGAATCTGGTTCTTGCCCTCGAGCCGTTCGCGCACGACGCGCAGGTGCATTTCTCCATGGCCCGACAGCACGGTCTCGGCCGAGTCCTGATTATGATGCAGGCTGAGCGAGGGATCTTCTTCGGCCAGCCGCTGGATAGCGGCAGACATCTTCACCTCGTCCTTGCGCTCCTTCGGCCGCAAGGCGAAAGCGAAGACAGGCTGCGGCGGCTCGAACTGGAGCAGCGGCTTCATGCCGCCCTTGGCCGAGGTCAGCGTCTGGCCGGTCTTGACCGCGTCCAGCTTGCCGAGCGCGACCGTGTCGCCGGTCTTTGCCGCGGTGAGCTTCGACTGGTCCTTGCCAAGCATCCTGTAGATGCCGGACACCTTTGCCATCTCGCCGCCGGGCAGCCAGAGCTCGGAGCCATCGGCGACCTGTCCCGAAAGGATGCGCGACACCGACAATTTGCCTCCATGCGGCGTATGGATTGTCTTCATCACCTGAACCACGGTCGCGTTGCCTTCGGGTGCGCCGAGCCGCTTGCGGGTCGCCTCGATGTCGGGCGCATCATGGCGGATCGCCTTCAGGAGGCGCAGCACGCCATTGCCTTTCTCTGCGGTGCCGATCAGCACCGGCGTGACGGCGCCGTCGCGCAGGTCCGCGGCGAGATCGTCGAAGACTGCGTCCTTGGGCGGCTCGATCTCCTCGAGCAGCTGTTCCATCAACTGGTCGTCATGGTCGGCCAGCCTTTCCAGCATCGAAAAACGGGCTTCGAGCTCGCGCGCCTTTTCGTCGCCAGGGATCTGCGCCACCTCGCTCTCGGCATATTCGCGGTAGATGTAGGCGCGTTCGAGCGCCAGGTCGATCGAGCCAATGACGACGCCGTCCTTGCGCAGCGGGATCTGGCGCAGGAGCAACGGCACCGCACTTGCCGGCTGCAGCATCTTCAGCGTGTCGCGCACGCCCGCGATCGCCTTGTCGACCTTGTTGAGAAACAGGATGCGCGGCACGCCGAGATCGTCGAGCTTGCGCATGATGAGCTGGAGGGCGGGGATCTTCTTCTCATCGGCCTCGGCGACGACCACCGCGAGGTCGCAGGCGGCCAGCACCGGTTCGGCCTCGAAGGAGAATTCGATCGATCCGGGACAGTCGACGAAGGTGAACTGCTCGCCCATGAATTCCGTGGTGGCGAAGGTCGCCTCGACGCTCATGGCGTGGGCGCGCGCCTCGGGCGAATGGTCTGAAACGGTGTTGCCCGAGGAAACCGGGTTCTGGCGGGGAATGGCGCCCGTGCGGGCCAATATGGCTTCGAGAAGTGTCGTCTTACCGCTTGCGAAGGGACCGACTATGGCAATGCATTTCGGTCCCGTGCGTCGTCCTCCGGCGCGATTACCCATGACTGGCCTCCACTCAGGCGTTTCCCTGGGGACCGACTGGCATTCATGGTTCAGGCCAAGGTCAGTCGGTCCTGAGCGGCGGCCGGCCTGTTCGACCGTCGCGGGCGGGCTTGTCTTCAACCGGCCCAAAGGCATCGTCCCACTTGTTTGCCGGCAGGGCAAGGAAAATAGGTAGCCTCAGGGGCTGAGCGCGCGGGGGCGGTCACCGCTGCCTTGCAAGCCGAACAGACCCGGTTGCGTCGCCGGCCATATCGGCCGAAACTAGTGTCTCGAAAGAAGAGCGGCGTCGCCGCCGCCGCATCACCACCAGTTCCAGGGATCGAACGATGAAGATCATTGCCTGCGGCAGCACGCCGACCGTCATCGCACCGGAAAAGTACTTCACCGGCCGGGTGCTGCAAACGCCGATCATCGAGAAGGAGGCTCCGGCACGGCTGCGGGCGACATTGGTCAGCTTCGAGCCGGGCGCGCGGACCCACTGGCATACGCATCCGCTTGGCCAGACGCTGTACGTCACGTCGGGCGCCGGCCTCGCCCAGACCTGGGGCGGTCTCATCCAAGAGATCAGGGCAGGGGACGTCATCTCGTTCGCGCCAGGCGAAAAGCACTGGCATGGCGCCGGGCCGAAAACGGCGATGACGCATATAGCCATGCAGGAAGCGCTCGAGGGCGTGCATGCCGACTGGCTGGAAACGGTGACGCCGGCCCAATATGGCGGCTGAATACCGTGTCGAGCCGATCTAAAAACCCGGCGTTTGGCCGGGTTTTGTTTTCACGATCAGGTCAGTGATGCCGTAAAGCGCTGGATGCGCGTGCACGCTTCTTCCAGCAGCGTCTCCGACGTGGCGTAGGAGATGCGGAAGTTCGGACCGAGGCCGAAGGCCGAACCGAACACCACAGCCACGCCCTCGGCCTCGAGCAGCTCCGAGCAGAAGGCCTCGTCGGTGTCGATCACCTTGCCGGCCTTGGTCTTCTTGCCGATCAACTGGGCGCAGGACGGATAGACATAGAACGCGCCTTCCGGCGAAGGGCAGGAAATGCCGCGCGCCTGGTTGAGCATCGAGACGACGAGGTCGCGACGCCCCTGGAAGATCGCCTTGTTCTTGGCGATGAAGTCCTGCGGCCCGTTCAGCGCTTCGACCGAGGCCCATTGCGCGATGGTGCAGGCGCCCGACGTCTGCTGGCCCTGGATCATGTCCATCGCCTTGATCAACTGGACGGGACCCGCGGCGTAGCCAATGCGCCAGCCGGTCATGGCATAGGCTTTCGACACGCCGTTCATGGTCAGGGTGCGCTCATAGAGCTTCGGCTCGACCTCGGCGATGGTCTTGAAGACGAAGTCGCCATAGGTCAGATGCTCGTACATGTCGTCGGTCAGCGTCCAGACATGCGGATGCCTGAGCAGCACGTCGGCGAGCGACCGAAGCTCGGCCTCGGTGTAGGCGGCGCCCGACGGGTTCGACGGCGAGTTCATCAGCAGCCACTTTGTGCGCGGCGTGATCGCCTTTTCCAGCACTTCTGCTGTCAGCTTGAAGCCGTTGTCGATCGAAGTGTCGGCGAACACCGAGGTGCCGCCGCAGATCGCCACCATCTCGGGATAGCTGACCCAATAGGGGCGGGGGATGATGACCTCGTCGCCGGGATTCAGCGTCGCCATGAAGGCGTTGAACAGGATCTGCTTGCCGCCGGTACCGACGATGGTCTGCTCCGGCTTGTAGTCGAGATTGTTCTCGCGCTTGAATTTCTTCGCGATCGCTTCCCGCAGCGGCGCGATGCCCGACACCGGCGGATACTTGGTCTCACCACGGCGGATGGCCTCGATCGCCGCATTCTTGATATTGTCGGGGGTATCGAAGTCCGGTTCGCCTGCACCCAGGCCGATGACGTCGCGGCCGGCATTTTTCAGCTCGCGGGCTTTCTGCGTCACCGCGATGGTGGCGGAAGGCTTCACGCGTGAAAGGGTGTCGGCAAGGAAGGCCATGACCTTTTTCTCTCCAGAAAGGATCGGCGCGGCCAGGAGCGGCCGCGGCGCTTCTCATGTCGCATCATTCCCGTGAGTGCAAGCATTGTCGGCTGGGCCAGTGCCGCAAGGAGGTCAATGAGCCGTGATCTGCAACAGAAAGTTCATTAACGGGCGGTAGAGGCTTGCGTGGCAGGATCGCAACCCAATTGCGCCAGTTCGCGGAGCCAGGAACCTTGTCGCGCAGCGTCGGGCTTGCCCATATCATCCGTCATGATGACGGCACCTCGTCAGGTGTCTGGGGCATCTACACGCTGCAAAGCGCCTTCCAGCCGATCTTCGCCTTCAGGGAAGGCAAGCTGTCGGTTGCCGCCTTCGAGGGCTTGATCCGGCCGTTCCGCGACGGCGAGCCGCAATCGCCGATGAGCTTCTTCAGCACCTGTCCGGCCGCCGACCGGCTCCATGTCGAGGCGCTGACCAGGACGCTGCATCTGCTGAATGCCGGCGCCTGCCTGCCGCAGGAAGCATCGATCTTCGTCAATTTCGATCCGTCGGTGTTCACCGAGCGCGCCGTTGCCGACAATGCCTTGCGCGAAATGCGCCTGGTGCTCCACGAGGCCGGCATCGATCCGGGCCGTGTGGTGTGCGAGGTGACCGAGCAGCGCTCAGCCTCGCAGGAGACACTGCATGGCTTCGTCGCGGCATTGAAGGGCAACGGCTTTCGCATTGCCGTCGATGATTATGGCGCCGACGATTCCGACATCAACCGCATCAAGGAGTTGAAACCCGACATCGTCAAGTTCGACGCCCACTGGATCACGCAGTTGATGGAGTCCGGCGCCGGCTTCGCGCTGCTGACGTCCATGGTGAAAAGCTTCGAGGCACAAGGCATCCGCACCGTGTTCGAAGGCATCGAGGAAGGCTGGCAGCTGGAGCTGGCCGAGAAATCCGGAGCTTCGATGGTCCAGGGTTTCGTGCTGGCGCGGCCGGAGCTGGCGCCCACCAGCTTCCGCGTCTTCGGCAGGGATGGGCCGTCGCCCGTCGCCGCCGGTGCATCTTCTGTCACGACCGGCGCGCCGCATGCGGCGCGAGCGGCGAAGGTCTTCGGGCGCAGGGGCAAACGATGAGGCCCGAGCGGCGGCGCGATGTCGGCGATGCGATCTTCATGGACGAGGTCGGTATCGAGTATGGCGTTTATGGCGATTTCCGCCTGCGCAGTGCCTACCAGCCGATCTTCGCGCCGCGCGGCCGCTTCCTGCACGCAACGGCGGTCGAGGGTCTGATCGAGCCGCATCGCGCCGGCCAGCCGGGCGCGGCGCGGGCGTTCTTCGAAGGCGTCGCGGCCCAGGACCGGCTGTTCGTCGAAACCATGTGCCGGGTGCTGCATCTCAGGAATTTCCGCAATATCGGCGTCGATGGGCTCGATCTGTTCTTCAACTACAATCCATTGGTCAACGACCACCGGGGGCGGGCCTTGGCCGAAATCCGGTTGATGAGCAGGCATCTCGGCGAGCTCGGCCTGGCCCCCGGCATGCTGGTCTGCGAAATCACCGAACAGGCGGCCGACGACGCGCTGCTGGCCAGGCTGGTGCGCGAGATGCGCCGCGACGGCATCCGCATCGCCATCGACGATTTCGGCACCGGCCACTCGACCGAGGAGCGGGTCAGCCTGCTCAAGCCCGATATCGTCAAAATCGACGGTGGCTGGTTTGCGCAATTCTGCCGGCACGCCGCCGCCGAGCGGTTCTTCCGCCCGCTGGTCTCCAGCCTGCACGACCGCGGCGCCAAGGTCCTGGTCGAGGGCATCGAACAGCCCACCCATCTGCGCGTCGCGCTCGATGGCGGCGTCGACCTCCTGCAAGGTTTTCTGCTTGCCCGGCCGGCACTGGCGGGGATGATCTTCGACGAGAAACCGCTCGCCATCGATGCGCTGCTGGGCAGGGACAGCAAGGTGGTGCCGCTGTTCGGGTAGCGCCGCGTGCTACACATCAGCGGCGCTGATCATCGCGCCAAAACTAATCATTGGCGAGGACGGCGCGGCTGCGATAATCGCGTCTGCACGTGGCAGCGCTCGGGGGACCCGCGATGATACTTTACAGCATGATCGACAGCGGCAATTGCTACAAGCCGCGCCTTCTGATGGCCAAGCTCGGCCTCCCTTTCACCACTGTCGAGGTGAGTTCGCACACGGGCGATACGCGAAAAGCGGATTTCGTCGCCAAGAATCCGAACGCCATGGTGCCCCTGCTGGAACTCGACGACGGACGGCGGATCGCTGAATCCAACGCCATCCTGCTCTACCTCGCCGAGGGCACGCGCTTCCTGCCTGCGGACAAGTATGAGCGCGGGCTCGCCTATCAATGGCTGTTCTTCGAACAATACAGCCACGAGCCCTATATCGCCGTGCGCAAGGCGCTGCTGACTTTTCCCGAAAGGGCCAAGGACGCCACGCCCGAGCGGCTGGCGGTGACGCTGGAGCGCGGCAACAAGGCGCTCGGCGTCATGGATAAATACCTGGAGAGCAACGCTTTCTTCGCCGGAAACGCCTACAGCATCGCCGATATCGCGCTCTATGCCTATACGCATACGGCGGAGCAGGGCGGCTTCCAGCTCGACGCCTATCCGGCGGTGGCCGCGTGGCTTGACCGTGTGGTGGCGGATCCGGGGCACGTCTCAATGGAGTGGGTAGGGTAGTTTTATCCTTAACCTCGCCGCCGCCTCGCGGCTCTTTTGGGGGCGAGGCGCGCCAACAGGCGCGAGGCCCGGCCACCCCATCGTCCAAGAAGCTGCGCGGGAGCTATTTCAACAAATGGTCGTAGTCGGCATGGGTTCCGATCCAGAAGCAGATCACATCTTCATTGTTGCGTATGGCAACAGCCCGGTAGTTTCGTTCGACTCGCGCCGACCAATAGCGACCGACCTGCTTGAAATGTAAGGAGGGATGAAAAGCATCGGAACGCAGTCTGACAAAACGCCTGTCCGCCTTTGCTCTGATCGATGGTTGCAATTTTTCATAAGCCTCCCAGAATGATGGAGAGGCGACGTGGTTCACAGAGGCCGAGTCCGGCCGGCGCGATGGTCAGCCAATGCCTGTTCGGCAAGCTTGCCCAATCGGCCTGCCCTCGCGTCGGCCTCGATCTGCCGATCCCACATGTCCGCCTGGAGCGCCTCGAACCAAGCGGCAAACGCTTTCAGTTCCTCGGGGCTCAGTTCAGTGATGGATTTCTCGATTTGCTCAAGCTTGCTCATGGCCGGATAGTACCACTATTTGGCTCGATGGTACCATAGGTAGGACCATAGGCTCGGCTTTAGATGCCTTGAATCCAGGCAAATAAAAAGGCGGGACAGTGCCCGCCTTCCCATTTCGGTAGCCTGATCGGGAGCGTCCGGTCCGGGCTGGCAGCTATCTGCTGTTCCAGCTTGTCGGGTCTTTCCGCTCCGGCGCGCTTCTCGCGCGACCGTCAGTACATCCGTGACTTGCCGCGCGCCCCGGGCTGTCGCCCGGCGCGCGCCATTTTCAAAATCAGGCTGCCTTGCTCAGAGATCCAGCGGACGACTTGCCAGTGCGGCGGTCCTGCTCGATCTCGAAGTTGATCTTCTGGCCTTCGACCAGGGTCGACAGTCCAGCGCGCTCGACAGCGGAGATGTGGACGAAAACGTCCGCGCCGCCCGCGTCAGGCTGGATGAAGCCGAAGCCCTTGGTGGCGTTGAACCACTTGACCGTTCCAGTTGCCATTAAAATAGTCCTTCACATTTGCTTTGGTTTGACCGAACCGAGGTCCAGCCGGTGTGCATCGAGATTTTGGAGATAGACGTCAGCAAACGCGAAGATCGCGAGGCCCGGATCGATCGGCCGAAATATCAATGGGGCTGATATAGGCTGCTTTCGCACGAAATACAAGACTGCGTGAGAAAGCCGTGATCGGAGGATCGCCCAACGGCCGCCCCAATCTGCTGAAACCGTTGCGTCAGATGGCGCCGTCCGTGGGCCGCGCATCAGGGGAGAGGACCATGAAGACCATTCTGCTGGCGGCATGCCTGACGCTGGTTGCCGCCGAGGCGCAGGCGATCTCGCGCTACGATCCGACGCGGATGGACTGTGGCCGCGTGCAGGCGACGATCGCGCGGCAGGGCGCCGTCATCCTGCGCTATCAGTCGAGGCGGGTGCCGGGGCTGCCGCTCTACGACCGCTATGTGCAGAGCCAGCAATTCTGCACCATGGGCGAGGTGAGGACACGCGCCTACGTGCCGAGCGCCGATACGAAATCCTGCCCCGTCTACAATTGCAAGCGCCCGGACAACGACCGGCATTTCCGCCGGCGGTTTTTTCATAACGACTAGCTAATCGCTCGGCGCGGCCGTTGTCGCGTCAAAACCCGAATGAGACCTGCGCGGGCGGCGGCGGGCCGACGCGCACGCCTTCCATGGCCAGCATCTTTTCCTTGGTGGTCGAGCCGCCGGGCGCCGAGAAGCCGCCGATCTTGCCGCCGGCGGCGACGATGCGGTGGCACGGAATGACCAGAGGCACCGGATTGGCGCCAAGTGCGGCACCCGTTTCGCGCGGCAGGCCGGCATGGCCCGCGCGCTTGGCCAGTTCGCCATAGGTGGTGGTTTCGCCATAGGCGAGCTTTCGCGCAGCGTCATAGATGGCGAGGCGGAAATCGTCGATGCCGTCGAGATCGACCGGCACGGAGGAGAAATCGACGTCCTCGCCGGCCGCATAGGCCTTGATCGAGGCGATCAGCTCGACCACCCACGGCGGCTGCACGGTAGAGGCCGAAACGCCGGCATGGCGCATCAGCCGCCGCTCCACCGCCTCGCGGCTGCGTTCGGGCAAGCAGAGCCGGATCAGGCCCTTTTCGCTCCAGGCAATGCCCATGAAGCCGATCACTGTTTCTAACACTGCGTGGCCGGCTGTGATCTGCGATGGCGTTTGCATGCCGTACTCCTTTCGCAAAATGGCCAGAAACCGGCATTCGTGCCGGTACATATCAGGAACAATATGGCATTTCAGCCTGAGTCTCGCCACCCGAAAACCACCTGAGCGCCCCGATTGCTCGCCAGGAATCGCTGGTGTAAGGGATTTCTTAACATCCGACGAACCGGACCCGAACGCGGCTTGCCAGCAAAACAAACCCTTATCCTGCTCGGCGTGATCGCGGCCATGGCCGGCGTCAGCGGTTGCACGTCGACCTCGCAGATGAAATCCGCGTCTTCCCTCACCGAAACGGCGACCGTTGCCGGCACCGATGCCGGCTTCACCATACCGTTGCCGGAGACGGTTTCGGTGCTTCCGGAATCGTCGGGGATTGCGCCCGTTAAAACCGCTGAGTTGCCCGCCGGCCCGGCCACGCAGGCGGCCGCGGCAACCGCGGCCTTTGCCGGAGCGACCCCAACCGCGCCGGCCGTGCCGGCGGTGATGACCGCCAATGCCTGGCAGGCGCCGCCGCCGGCTGGCGCCGGCGCACCAATCAAGGCGGCAGCCGCCTACGCCACCGCCGGGCTCATCGTGCCGGCGATCGCCAGGAACGATCAGAAAGCCATGCCCGGCGTGCAGCAGGCCGCCTACGTTGTGCCGCAAAATCCGGCTGCCCTCGTCCAGTTCCCTGCCGCTCCGGTGCAGGAAGAGCATGCGACCGGCGTGCGCGGCGATATCGACCGGCTGATCGTAAAATACGCCGCGCTTTATCAGGTGCCGGTCGACCTGGTGCGCCATGTCGTCAACCGCGAAAGCACCTTCAATCCCAAGGCCTACAACAACGGCCATTGGGGGCTGATGCAGATCAAGCACGCGACGGCGCGCGGCATGGGCTATGACGGACCGGCCAGGGGCCTGTTCGATGCCGAAACCAACCTGAAATACGCCGTCAAATACCTGCGTGGCGCCTGGCTGGTGTCGGACGGCAACGCCAAGCGCGCCGACTGGCTCTACCAGACCGGCTACTATTTCGACGCCAAGCGCAAAGGCCTGCTCGAGGCGACCGGCCTCGGCGTCGACCGCAAGCGGCGGCGCCTGCTGCCCGACGCCTGAGCGAAATGCCCGAACCGCGCCCGCCGGCTCCCAACGACATCCGGCTGCGCAAGATCCTCGACGAGACGCTGGTCGCGCCGCATTGGCCCGAAGGCTTCGTCATGCGCAGCCTCGGGCACGGTGACGCGCCGGCCTTGCATGCGCTTTTGACCGAAGTGTTCGACGACGGTGCCGACGGCCCGTTCGACGAATGGTGGCCGCGCGTCTCAGGCGACCCCGAATTCGACCCGGCGCTCTGTTTCCTCGTCATCGACGCCAAGGGCCTGCTGGCGGCGGCGGCGCTGTGCTGGACGAGTGCCTTCGTTAGGGATCTCGCCGTGCATCCGCAGGCGCGGGGCAGGGGCATCGGCGAGGCGCTGATGTGGCACGCCTTCGCCGTCTTTCGCGAACGCGGCGCTCCCCATGTCGACCTCAAGACCAACACGGTGAAAAATGCCGCCGCAGTCCGGCTCTATCAACGGCTTGGGATGAGTCCTGTCGCCTGGGGCTGAGGCCACCGCGGCCTTGTCCACCGCCCCTCGCCGGCATGGCTCGGGAACCCAGAGCGCCGCTCCGCATTCAATGAGTGGTGGAGGGGTCCGACCAGCTTCCGGCGCTTGGAAGGCTTGCGTCGCGGTTCCAAAAGGAGATCCTCCGCCGCCATGAGGCTCTTTTATCCATTTGCCGCGCTGGTCGCTGCCGCGATGATTGCGGCCGTCCCTGCGCGAGCCGTCGAATTGTCGATCGTCTCGGGCGACACCGGCATCGGCATCAAGGTGCTGCGTGAAATCCTCGACCGCTATGAGAAGGCCAGCGGCAACACGGTCAGCATCGTCGTCATGCCGGCATCCGGGACCGACCAGTTCGGCCAGTACCGGCTGTGGCTTGCTGCCGGCAACAGCGATATCGACGTCTACCAGACCGACGTGATCTGGGCGCCGCAGCTCGCCAGCCAGCTCGTCGACCTGACCGCGGCGACCAAGGATGTCGTCGGCGCCCATTTCCCCTCGATCATCCAGTCGCAGACCGTCAACGGCAAGCTGGTGGCGCTGCCGATCTTCACCGATGCGCCGGCGCTCTACTACCGCAAGGACCTGCTCGACAAATACGGCGCCAAGGTGCCTGCGACCTGGAAGGAGCTGGCCGACACCGCCAGGCTGGTCATGGACGAGGAGCGATCTGCCGGCAATAAGGATATCTGGGGCTTCGTCTTCCAGGGCAATGCCTATGAGGGGCTGACCTGCGACGCGCTCGAATGGGTGATGTCGAACGGCGGCGGCCAGATCATCGAGCCGGACGGCACCATCTCCATCAACAACCCAAAAGCGGCGGCAGCGCTCGATATGGCCAAAGGCTGGGTCGGGACCATCGCGCCACCCGGCGTGCTGGCCTATCAGGAAGAGGAATCGCGCGGCGTGTGGCAGACCGGCAATGCGGTCTTCATGCGCAACTGGCCCTATGCCTATGCACTCGGCAATTCCGAAGGCTCGCCGATCAAGGGCAAATTCGACGTCGCGCCGCTGCCGGCCGGCACCGGCGAAGGCGCGCGGCCGGCGGCAGTGCTGGGTGGCTGGAATCTTGCCGTGTCCAAATATTCCGGGCACCCGGACGCGGCGATCGGGCTCGTCAAATTCATCGCCTCGCCCGCGATGCAGAAATACCGCGCGCTGAGGAACTCCAGCCTGCCGACCATCCAGGCGCTCTATGACGATGCCGACATCGCAAGGCAACAGCCGATCGTCCCGCGCTGGAAGCAGATTTTCCTCAATGCCGTGCCGCGTCCCTCGGCCGCGGCCAAGATCAAGTACAACGAGGCGTCGAGCCAGTTCTGGAACGCCGTCCACAAGACGCTGTCGGGCGATGGCGCCGCCGGCGACAATCTGGCCGACCTCGAAGCCATGCTGACCAGGCTGAAGGGTCGTGGCTGGTGACGCCACAACGCGCCTCCATATCCCGCCCGGCCGGAGGGATGACAGAAACGGAGCCGATGCCTGAAACAGCCGCGACCCGCCGCCCGCGCGCGCGGCTGATGCGCCAGCGCGTGCGCTCGGCCTGGCTGTTCCTGGCGCCGATGCTCCTGGTGCTCGCCGCCGCCGCCGGCTGGCCGCTCGCCCGCACCATCTATTTCAGCTTCACCGACGCTTCGCTGGCCGACCTCGACGCCCGCCAATGGGCAGGCTTCGCCAATTACTTCTCGGTGCTGCATATGCCGAGCGGCCGGGTGCTCTATGACGGCGTGCTGGCCGACCCGGTCTGGTGGAGCGCCGTCTGGAACACGGTGCGTTTCGCGGTGATTTCGGTGAGCTGCGAGACGATCCTCGGCATGATCGTCGCGCTGGTGCTCAATGCCGAATTCCCGGGCCGCGGCGTCGTCAGGGCGGCGATCCTCATCCCCTGGGCGATCCCGACCATCGTCTCGGCCAAGATGTGGCAGTGGATGCTCAACGACCAGTTCGGCATCATCAATGTGGTTCTGCTCAATCTCGGCCTGATCGACAGCAAAATCGCCTGGACGGCCAACGCCGACACGGCGATGGCGGCCGTGCTGGTCGTCGACATCTGGAAGACGACGCCGTTCATGGCGCTGCTCATCCTCGCCGCGCTGCAGATGCTGCCGCGCGAGATCATCGAGGTCGCCAAGCTCGATGGCGCCAATCCGTGGCAGATCTTCTGGCGGGTGACCTTGCCGCTCATCCGCCCGGCGGTGATGGTGGCGGTGATCTTCCGCGCGCTCGATGCGCTGCGCATCTTCGACCTCATCTATGTGCTGACGCCCAACAACGTGCACACCAAATCGATGTCGGTGTTCGCGCGCGAGAACCTGTTCGAGTTCGACAAGTTCGCCTACGGCTCGGCCGCTTCGACGCTGCTGTTCCTTATTCTTGCCCTTCTCACCATGGCCTATATCCGGATCGGCCGGGTCAGCCTGGACGGAGGGCGCTGAGATGGGGATCCTGAAGCGGACGGCTTTCTACCTGCTGGTCGCGGTCATCGTGCTGGTCGCCGTTTTCCCGTTCTACTACGCCATCGTCACCAGCCTGAAATCGGGCACCGAGCTCTTCCAGGCCGACCTGTGGCCCCGGACGTTCAGCCTCGGCAACTACCGCAACGTGCTGACCGAAGGCGCCTTCGCGCGCAACCTCATGAACTCGTTGGTGGTCTCGGGCGCGGTCGTCGCGCTCTCGCTGTTCCTTGGCGTCACCGCGGCCTATGCGCTGGCGCGCATCCGCTTCCGTGGCCGCTCGGCGCTGCTCTTCGCCATCCTGTCGGTGTCGATGTTCCCGCAGGTGGCGGTGCTGGCCGGGCTGTTCGAGCTGGTACGGATGTTCGGCCTCTACAATTCGCTTTTCGCGCTGATCTTCTCCTACATGATCTTCACCTTGCCGTTCACCGTCTGGGTGTTGACCGCGTTCGTGCGCGACCTGCCGGTCGAGGTCGAGGAGGCGGCGATCCTCGACGGCGCGACGCCGTGGATCATCGTCACGCGCATCTTCCTGCCGCTGATGTGGCCGGCGCTGGCGACCACCGGGCTGCTCGCCTTCATCGGCGCGTGGAACGAGTTCCTGTTTGCCCTGACCTTCACCTCCAACAACGCGCAGCGGACCGTGCCGGTGGCGATCGCGCTGCTGTCGGGCAATTCGCAGTTCGAGATCCCGTGGGGCAACATCATGGCCGCGTCGGTGATCGTCACCGTGCCACTGGTGGTGCTGGTGCTGATCTTCCAGCGCAAGATCGTCTCGGGCCTGACCGCCGGCGGCGTGAAAGGGTGAAGGGAAATTGTCGGAATCGGCCTGAGCGGCCCGTCCTTAGGTCGTAGAGCAACCGCGCCGGGACGCCGGCGCTGTGACCCAAGGAGCCGATCATGATCACCTTTCCCAACGAATCCGCCAAATATCGCGCCGCCCGCGAAAAACTGCTGCAGAAGGAAATCGAGCTGCGCCGCGCCATGGAAGCGGTTGCCGTCGCGCGCCGCTCGCTGCCGCCGGGCGGGCTGGTGCCACAGGATTACGTGTTCGACGGGCTGGATGCCGAGGGCAGGCCGGCTGAGATAAAGCTGTCGCAGCTGTTCGCGCCCGGCAAGGACACGCTGATCCTCTACCAGATGATGTTTCCGCGCCATCCGCAGGAGACGCGCGACGTGGCAATGACGGGCGGCACGGCGAAGCTGGCGCGGCAGGAGCAGCCATGCCCGTCCTGCACCGCGCTGCTCGACCAGTTCGACGGCGCGGTCGGCCATCTCGAAGCCGCCGGCTTCAACTTCGCCGTGGTGGCGAAAACCGCGCTCGAAAACCTGCTCACGCTCGGCCGCGACCGCGGCTGGAAGAACATGCGGCTGGTGTCGTCGGCCTCCAACAGCTTCAAGCGCGACTACAATGCGGAGGCGGTCGACGGCGCGCAGATCCCGCTGCTGTCGGTGTTCCACCGCGATGCTGACGGTATCCGCCATTTCTGGTCGTCCGAGCTGGACTTCGCCGCGCCCGAACCCGGCCAGGACCCCCGCGCCATCGGCACCTGCGAGATCCTCTGGAATCTGATGGATTTCACGCCGGAAGGCCGGCCGAACTGGGACGAGCAGCTGCAATATGGCGAGGCGTGCTGCCATTGAAGGCAGGGCGCCCGGCGCAACTTCCGCTCCTCTGCGGCGTTGGAATCCCGAGGGATCCATTCCGACCGGAGATTGCAGATGAAAACGCTTCTGACCATGACCGCCGCGGCCTTGCTCGCCGGGGCGCCCGCAGCGCTTGCCCAATCCACCGCCCAAACGACCCCGTTGGCCGCCGACAGCAAGGTCGACACGCAGACCTTCATCACAACGGTGCCCGGCGCCAACGAGTTCGAGATCCAGTCGAGCAAGCTCGCCGAGCAGAAATCCGCCTCGGCCGACGTCAAGGCCTTCGCCAAACAGATGATCACCGACCACACCAAGGCCGGTGAGGACTTCAAGGCGGCACTCGCCCAAGGCCAGACCACCGCCTCGACCAAGCCGGCCGGCCCGGCGCTGCAGCCGAAAGAACAGGGCCAGCTCGACGAACTCAAGGCCGCCAGCGGCAAGGACTTCGACACCAAATACATCATGATGCAGGCCGAAGCGCACAAACAGGCGGTGGCGCTGTTCAGCACCTATGCCAAATCGGGCGATGATCCGGCGATGAAGGAATTCGCCAAGAAGACGCTGCCGGTGCTGAAGATGCACGAAAAGCACGTGAAGGAACTGGGGGCGGCGCATCAGGGGTGAGGGGCGTTCGACAGGAGCTGAACGGCTGACGATAGCGCTCTACGGCGCCCCCCTCTGTCCTGCCGGACATCTCCCCCACAGGTGGGGAGATTGACTGTACTTTCGGCCTTCGCCAATCTCCAACGTGGCAAGAAGAGAGCCGGCGCCGAAGCCGCCAATCTCCCCCCAAGTGGGGGAGATGTCCGGCAGGACAGAGGGGGGCGCCGTAGAGCGCGACGCTCTGCGAATTTAGACTGCGGTCGTCTATCCGAGAGAAGGATCCCATGCCCAAACTCGACCTTGCATCCCTGCCCATCCGCAAGGGCTCGGGCTACCCCGCGCCCTTCGACGCCCCTTGTGCGACCCGCACGCGCCGCCGCCTTGGCGATGCCGGCGGCCTCACCGATTTCGGCGTCAATCTGATGACATTGCCATCCGGCGGCTGGTCGAGCCAGCGCCACTGGCACAGCTATGAGGACGAGTTCGTCTATGTGCTGGAAGGCGAGTTGACGCTGGTCGAGGATGGCGGCGAGACGCTGCTGAGCGCCGGCGACTGCGCGACCTTCGCCAAGAACAGCGGCAACGGTCACCATCTCATCAACCGCTCGTCCACGACGGCGCTCTACCTCGAGGTCGGCTCGCGCAACCCGGACGATGTCATCACCTGCTCCGACGTCGACATGATGAGCCCCAGCGCCGATGGGCGTTTTCTGCACAAGGACGGCACGCCGTATCCGGGGCAGGAGTGAGCGCTGGCTCTGGTCTCCCTTCTCCCCTTGTGGGAGAAGGTGTCGCCGCAGGCGACGGATGAGGGGTGCTCCAGGGAACGCCAACGCCTCACTCCGCTGGAACACCCCTCAACCGTCTCGCCGCTATGCGGCGATCCACCTTCTCCCACAAGGGGAGAAGGAAGAGACGCTGGCATTCGGCCGGCGCCGCGATAAGCTCCCGCTAACCCAGGGAGCATCACCATGAAAAAAGAAGTCATCGAAGTACCCGTCATGTCGGACAAGGTGCGCTCACTCGGCCTGCCCTGTTCGACGGCGGTGAAGGCCAACGGCTTCGTGTTCATCTCGGCGACGCCGCCGGTGGACATGGTGACCGGCGAGATGGTGCGCGGCGACATCGAGGTGCAGACCGAGGCGTCGCTGAAGGCGCTGAAACATTGCCTGGAAGCCGCCGGCACCTCGCTGGAAAACGTAGTGATGGTGCGGATCTATGCCGTCAATTCGGGATTCTACAGCGCGATCAACCGGGTTTATGCCCGGTATTTCAGCGTGAACCCGCCGGCGCGGAGTTTTGTGCCGGTGGCGTCTTGGCCGATGGAGTTTGATATCGAGATCGAGTGCGTGGCGGTGGCGTGAGGGTGAGAAGCTGTCCGCGCAGCGGACCGAAAAGCCAATTGCTTGACTTTGCGAGCTTCGAACGCCCGAGCCTGCGAAGGACCGGCAATCCCTAGCGTAAGTTTTTACTTGTCTTTCAAGTAAACTCGCTCTCAACTCTCTTGGGGGATAGGGAGGGCGAGTCATTGAACAAACTGCCGAAGAAATTCATCGAACGAGTTGCGTCGAGTCTCAAGAAGTATCAGCGGATCACGCTGGCTCAGCAAAAATCCGATGTCGCTGAGGCTGACACGGTTACCTTGGTTAAGGATATTCTGGCTGATGTCTTTGGCTACGATAAATATGACGAACTGACGTCGGAGCACCAGATTAAGGCGACATACTGTGATCTCGCGATCAAGATCGCGGGAAAACTTCGATTGCTTGTCGAAGTGAAATCAGCAGGTAGCAGCTTGGCCGACAATCACCTGAGGCAGGTTATCGACTATGGGGCTCACCAAGGCATTCACTGGGTGATCCTGACCAATGCAGTCGAATGGCGGCTGGTCCGTATCTATGTGGCAAATCAAATCAGCCATGAAGAAGTTTGCCGCATCGTCCTTGCGAATATGAATCCCAAGAACGAGGATCACTTGCAATGCCTCTTCCTGTTTGCCAAGGAAGGGCTGACGACCGACGCAATGGATGCCTTTCATCAGCACGCTCAACTGTTCAACAAGTTTACCGTTTCCGCGATTATCCGATCTGAGCCGGTGATTTCGATTGTGCGCCGTGAAATTCGGAAGCTCTTTCCTGACATCAAAGTAGGCAATGAAAACTTGTCGTTGCTGGTTGAAAATGAAGTAATCAAGCGGGACACGATCGAAGGCGACAAAGCCAAGGAAGCGGTGGCCAAGATACGGAAGGCCGCGAGCAAATTAGAAAGAGCCAAAGCTAAGGCGGCGAAGCCAATTGCTATTAACGTTGAGACGTGACACTTCAGTTGATTCTTAACACTCTTGCCGGTGCCAACCAGCAGTCAACTGCGGGCTTAGCCCGTGCCGGCGCTAAATGTCTTCCAATTACTTAGGATACGTATGAGTGCTTTTGACGCAATAATCACAGCTAAAAATGCCCGACCCATCTGGAAAAAACTTAGCGAGAGTATCGTTCCAATCATTGGTGCAAAAGAATTAAAAGAGATCGTTGCGTCAGTAGATCAATTAAAAGCAGATATTAAGCAAAATAAGTACATTCCATCAATAGGACATGGCTACTTAGGATACCTGAAATCTGCTGGATGCACTCGGTTCGTCCCGATTCTGACAGCTGATGACATGACGGTATATTACCTAATCGTGCTCGCCCTCCAAGAGTACCTCATTGAGGATTTCGAGGGTGTGTACGGTGCATACCGGTCTGTTCCCAAATCAGCCAAAAAGGTAAAGGACCCAGAGAAAGAAGACGATATCATCGATCCTTATTTTCGCGACACGTTTTCTAGGAGAGCTTGGTTCAAAGATTGGTCGCAGTTTACCGATCTTCTCATTGAGACGTGCAATGATTCTACTGTTGGCAATTACGTCCTAGTGTCCGATGTCGCAAATTTTTATGACACGATCGATATAGGCGGCCTAATAAATAATATCAGAAGCAAAGTTCCTGGAAACGATGAGATCGTTTCCCTGTTGGGGTATTTTTTGAATTATTGGGATCGACGCATCAAGGGGTACAGCCCGTCGTCAAAAGGTATACCGCAGGAAATAATCTCAGACGCGTCTAGAATAGTCTCAAATTTCTATCTAAATGAGTTTGACAGAAAATTTATTGAGCATTGCAAAACTGAGAAAATATTATATCTAAGATGGGCTGATGACATCGTATTGTTTGGAAAATCAAGGATTCAACTTGAAAATACAATGCATCAAGCATCGAGGCTCCTGCTAAATCTGGGCCTAAATTTCAATGCATCTAAGACGAGGCACTTTTCAAGGCGCGAGTTCCGAGAGTATCGGGCACTCTCATTACTTAGCTCTGTTTCGAAGAAGAATATAGGCGCTTTCGACAGAGAGCTAAGGAGGTTTTCAGCGAGATATCCATCTAAAGGTGGAAGAATTGATACCGTAGTCAAGGCGTCACTTAATTTCCTTTCTGCTGAGCCGAAAGCTAGAACGCTATTTGCGATGAGTTACCTGCGCGAGAAGCTACATGAGTATGAGTTTTTATCGGGGCTGAACGAAAGCCAGCTATTGAAAAAGTATCTTCTTTACGGAAATATAGGATTGGAGCTCAGAAAAGATATAGAAATTGTCCTCAGACATCCGTATGCCGCACCGCGCGCTACGTTTCTTTCTTTAATTAGAAAGTATAAAATCAGACTTCTGAAAGAAGGGGTTTCTGCGTCTACTCTAAAGAGTCTAGTCGACCGGATCGAAATGGAGTCGCAGGACAGTGAAATAAACCTGTCAATATGTGTTCCCGCAGCGAGAGCGGCTATCTGATCCTACGGATGTACTCATGCTCGCTGCCGGCTCGATTGTCGGAAGTAAATGCCTCAAGCAAAATACTCCTGCAGCGGCCTGACCTCCAGGCTCCCCGCCTTCAGCGCGGCGATCGCCTCCGCCACCGCTGCCGCGCCCGATAGCGTCGTGTAATACGGCACTTTCTGCATCAGCGTTGCTCGCCGCAGCGACTTGGAGTCCGACACCGCCTTCTGGCCATCAGTCGTGTTGAACACGATCTGCACCTGGCGGTTGCGGATGGCGTCTTCGATGTGGGGGCGGCCTTCGAGCACCTTGTTTATTTTCTCGGCGACGACGCCGTTTTCGGCCAGGAAGCGGGCGGTGCCTGAGGTGGCCATCACCTTGAAGCCGAGGCCGGCGAGGCGCTTGACCGCCGGCAATATGCCTTTCTTGTCTTCGTCGCGCACCGAGACGAATAGGGTTCCGGAGCGGGGGAGATCAACACCCGCCCCGAGCTGGCTCTTGGCGAAGGCGAGGGCAAAATCGCGGTCGAGGCCCATGACCTCGCCGGTCGAGCGCATTTCCGGGCCGAGCAATATGTCGACGCCGGGGAAGCGGGCGAAGGGGAAGACGGCTTCCTTGACCGCGATGTGACCGGGGTTCCTGGGGTCGGGCATGGCGCCGTAATGGGCGAAAGCGTCTTCGAGGCTCTCGCCGGCCATGATGCGGGCTGCGATCTTGGCGATGGGTCGGCCGATGGTCTTGGCGACGAAGGGCACAGTGCGCGACGCGCGCGGGTTGACCTCCAGCACATAGACCGTGCCGTCCTTGATCGCGTACTGCACGTTCATCAGGCCTCCGACATTGAGCGCGCGGGCAAGTGCCGCCGTCTGGCGCTCCAGCTCGTCTACCAGCTCCGAAGGCAGCGAGTGAACGGGGAGCGAGCAGGCCGAGTCGCCCGAATGGATGCCGGCTTCCTCGATGTGCTCCAATATGCCGGAGACGAAGGTCGCCTTGCCGTCGCAGAGGCAGTCGACATCGACCTCGATGGCGCCGGAGAGATAGGTGTCGAACAAAAGCGGGTTCTTGCCCAGCAGCGTGTTGATCTGGCCGGTCTTGTCGTTGGGATATTTCTGCTTGATGTCCTCCGGCACCAGGCCGGGCACGGTGTCGAGCAGGTAGGATTGCAGCATGCCCTCGTCATGGATGATCTGCATGGCGCGGCCGCCCAGCACATAGGAGGGGCGCACCACCAGGGGGAAGCCGAGCTCGCCGGCGACGAGGCGGGCCTGCTCGACCGAATAGGCGATGCCGTTCTTCGGCTGGCTGAGGTTGAGCTTGTGCAAGAGCTTCTGGAAGCGGTCGCGGTCTTCGGCCAGGTCGATCATGTCGGGCGAGGTGCCGAGGATCGGGATGCCGGCCTTCTCCAGCGCGTCGGCCAGCTTCAGCGGCGTCTGGCCGCCGAACTGGACGATGACGCCGACCAGCTCGCCCGACGCCTGTTCGGCGCGCAGGATCTCCAGCACGTCCTCCGCCGTCAGCGGATCGAAATAGAGCCGGTCCGACGTGTCGTAGTCGGTCGACACCGTCTCCGGGTTGCAGTTGATCATGATCGCTTCATAGCCGGCATCGCGCAGGGCAAAGGCCGCGTGGCAGCAGCAATAGTCGAACTCGATGCCCTGGCCGATGCGGTTCGGCCCGCCGCCGAGGATGACGACCTTCTTGCGCGACGAAACCTGCGCCTCGCTGGCGAGCGCGCCGGCGAACGGCACTTCATAAGTGGAGTACATGTAGGCGGTCGGCGAGGCGAACTCGGCCGCGCAGGTGTCGATGCGTTTATAAACCGGATGAACGTCGAGCTTTTCGCGAATCTTCTGAACGACTTCCACGTCGCTCTTCGTCAGCGACGCGAGGCGGGCGTCCGAAAAACCCATGGCCTTCAGCATGCGCAGATTGGCGGCATCCTCAGGCAGGCCGTGTTCGCGGATGCGGGCTTCCATGGCGAGGATGCCCGCGATCTGCTCGAGGAACCACGGGTCGATCTTGCACATGGCGTGCACGTCTTCCAGAGAGGTGCCCATGCGGATCGCCTGCGCCACCATGCGCAGCCGGTCGGGCGTCGGCGTGCCCAAGGCGGCGCGGATGGCGTTGCGGTCGTCGGCGCTGTTGGCCGAGCCGAGATCGGGGATTTCGATCTCGTCGAGACCGGTGAGGCCGGTTTCCAGCCCGCGCAGCGCCTTCTGCAAGGATTCCTGGAAGGTGCGGCCGATGGCCATGACTTCGCCGACCGACTTCATGGCGGTGGTCAGCACAGGCTCCGCGCCGGGGAATTTTTCGAAGGCAAAGCGCGGGATTTTCGTGACGACGTAATCGATCGACGGCTCGAACGAGGCGGGCGTGGCGCCGCCGGTGATGTCGTTCTCCAACTCGTCCAGCGTGTAGCCGACGGCGAGCTTTGCGGCGATCTTGGCGATCGGGAAGCCGGTCGCCTTCGAGGCCAGCGCTGAGGAGCGCGAGACGCGCGGATTCATCTCGATCACCACCAACCGGCCATCGGCCGGGTTGACGGCGAACTGCACGTTGGAGCCGCCGGTCTCGACGCCGATCTCGCGCAGCACCGCGATCGAGGCGTTGCGCATCATCTGGTATTCCTTGTCGGTCAAGGTCAGCGCCGGCGCGACGGTGATCGAATCGCCCGTGTGCACGCCCATCGGGTCGATGTTCTCGATCGAGCAGACGATGATGCAATTGTCCGCTCTGTCGCGGACGACCTCCATCTCATATTCCTTCCAGCCGAGCACGCTCTCCTCGATCAGCACTTCGGTGGTCGGCGAGGCGTCGAGGCCGGACTGGACGATGTCGAAGAATTCGGCCCTGTTGTAGGCGATGCCGCCGCCGGTGCCGCCCATGGTGAAGGAGGGGCGGATGATGGCGGGCAAGCCGACATGGTCGAGCGCCTGGGCGGCGATCGCCATGGCGTGACTGATGTAGCGCTGCTTGCGGTCGCCTTCGCCGAGGTTCCAGCTTGTCTCCAGCGCGTCGAGCGCGGCGTCGAGATGGTCGGGCTTTTCTGCCTTCAGCGCGGCGCGTTCGGCCTCATGCGTCTTGCGGTCGGCGTTCTTGACGTCGGTGGCGTTGGCCAGCATCGACTTCGGCGTTTCCAGGCCGATCTTCTTCATCGCCTCGCGGAACAGCGCCCGGTCCTCGGCCTTGTCGATGGCCGTGGCGTCGGCGCCGATCATCTCGACATTGTAGCGCTCCAGCACGCCCATGCGGCGCAGCGACAGCGCGGTGTTGAGCGCGGTCTGGCCGCCCATGGTCGGCAGCAGCGCATCCGGGCGCTCCTTGGCGATGATCTTGGCCACGACTTCGGGGGTGATTGGCTCGATGTAGGTGGCGTCGGCCAGTTCCGGGTCGGTCATGATGGTGGCCGGATTGGAATTGACCAGGATGACGCGGAAACCCTCCTCCTTCAGCGCCTTGCAGGCCTGCGTGCCGGAATAGTCGAACTCGCAGGCCTGGCCGATGACGATGGGGCCGGCCCCGATGATCAGGATCGACTTGATGTCGGTGCGTCTTGGCATCTTTATGAATTCCGTTCGGCGAGCGGCTTGCACGAAAAACCGGGACGGGAGACCCGGCCGGTTGTGCTTGCGATTCTGGTATCAGGCTAGGAGGGCCTTATAGGGAAGAGTTTTGCCTGATGTAACCCCGAAAATGAGGGCAGTAGGGCAGTAGGGCAAGGCCTTCCAGGCACTTCACATATTGCCTTGCTGCCCTACTGCCCTACTGCCCCTTCCAAAACTAATCCCCAAACGCGACCGCGTCCGTAATCTCGAATCGTTCCGAGACGCCGACGCGGATCATGCTCAGGCTGCCTTCGCGGGTGAAGCGGAAATCACTGTCGCCGTCGGAACCTGCTGGCAGTCCGCCGTAGAAGGAGATGACGCGGCTGCCGCCGTCGGGCCAGGTTACGGTGACGTCGGCCTTGTCACTGCCCTTGCGCTCGACACTTGCCGCGCAAAGGGTCATCGGCTGGCCGACATTGCGCGCGCAGGGAATTTCAATGGCGGCGCCTCCGCCGGTGGCCTCCGCCTGTGCCGGATTCTCCCCACCGGGCGGCGGTTCATTCGCCACCAGCGCCAGGGCGTAGGCATCTTGCATGGCGATCGCCGCTGCGGATTTCGGCGTGGTTGCGGGGGCAGCCGCATTGTCGGCTCCGCCCAGCCGCGCCGTCAGGTCGGGCGGCAAGGCGGGCGGCGACTGAGCGGCCGCGGGGCTGGCGGTTGCGGCATCGAGCGCCTGGCCTGAATCCGCCTGATTCGGATCGGGTGGGGATGCCGGATTGACGGGGTTGAGGTAACGGGCGGGGGTCCAGCCGCTGATTTTCGGGTTCTCGGCCTCGACCTTGCACCATTGCCGGCCGTCGACATCGGTGCAGCCGAGATTGTTCACGCTGGCGCCATTGGCCAGACGCGCCTCGGTCTTGCCGATCGGCGATGGCTGGGCGCGGACGTTGAGGAGATCGTCGGGGGCGAGGCCGGTTACGATGGAGATGAACGGCCCATCTTCGGCATGGGCCACCGTCAGAAGCAAAGGAGCGGCGATCAGCGCGAAGAGCGTCGTTCGGAGCGTAGACCGGCGCTTCATCGCTTCGCCGTGGCCGATAGATTGCATTACCAAAGGCACCGCCAGATACGAAAACGCCGCCACACGCGAAGCCGATTTTATAGGCGACTACGCCGCGCCATGTCCAGAAGCGAGATTTCTTCCGGCATGGACCGATCTGTGTGAAGGGGATCATCGGGGGAGCGAGGAGCGAGCTCAGCCAAGCATGCGCTTGATCGCGGCATGAATGCAAAAGCATTCAGCCTGGCGGCATGAATGCAAGGGCATTCAGCCGGGCGGTATGAATGCAAAAAGCATTCAGCCGGGCATGAGCTCGCTCAGCCCGGCATGAGCTCGCTCAGCCCGGCATGAAGCCGGTTCGCAGCGCATGGGCCCATTCGGGCCGTCCCGCCTGCTCGGCCTGGCGCGCCGCGGCCTCGTGATCGTAGTCGACGGCGATGGCCTCGAAGCGGTCGGGCCGGCCGGGCTCGCCTGAAGTGACGATGCCGTAGCGCGCATGCGGCCCGCCCTGCTCGGAAACATGTGCCGGCGGCGTCGAGTCTTCATAGGCGGGACAGCCGACGCTGCCCGGGTTGAAGATCACCGGACCGCCGGGCATGCGGATCAGCTCGGCGCGGTGGCTGTGGCCGCACAGGGCCAGACGGCAGGCCGGATCGAGCGCCTTCAACCGCCGCCGGATCGCGGCCAGCGGCGCGCGCACCAGCCGGCCATCGGTGATCGCATCGAGCAGGTATTTCTCGTCGTGGTCTGGACGTGCATGGAAAGCGATCACGCCGGGCGCGATCTCCAGCGTCAGCGGCAGGGCGAACAGCACCTCGCGCTGCGCCCCGGTCAGTCGTTCCTGCGCGTAGATGTCGGAGGCCCACATGGTCTCATCGGCCGGATCGGCGGCGACGCGGCGGTCATGGTTGCCGCGCACGGTCGGCAGGTCCAGCGCTTCCAGCCGCGCAAACGTCTCGCGCGGCCAGAGCGGACCCGAAACGCTGTCGCCGAGATTGACCGTGATGTCCGCGCCGCCGCGCCGCTCGAGGTCGGCGAGCACGGCGTCAAGCGCCAGCACATTGCCGTGGATATCGGCGAGGACGGCGATGCGCATGCGATGGCTTCCGTTGGTCGGGCACTTGCATAGCAGCGCCACGGTTGACGTTCTACGGAGTCAACCAGAAACGAACCGGTTTTCGCGCTTGCGAAGGAAGGGCGCGGCGACGAAGCTGCCAATCTCCCCCACAAGGGGGAGATTGCGGTCACCACGGCCTTCGCCACCAACGTTCGCGGTGGCCGAAATCTACTAGGCCGGCACTTCCATATCGTGGCCGCCGACCGCCGGCAGCGCGGCATCATCCGCGGCGGCGGCAATGATGCTGTCGAGCAGGCCGGGGAAGCGGGCGTCGAGATCGGCGCGGCGCAGCGTGATCAGACGGTTGGTGCCGGCCGCTTCGGCGCGGGTGACGCCGGCCTCGCGCAGCTTGGCCAGATGGTAGCTAAGATTGGTCTTCGACGCGAGATCGAGGAACTTGCTGCAGTTAAGCGGCACGCCTTCCTTGCTGGCGAGGTAGCGCACGATCGCCAGCCGCGTCGGGTCGCCGAGCACGGCGAGCACGATCGGCAGGCTGATCTGGTCCGTATTGGGATGTGGCAGGCTCATGGCTGCAACCTAAGCACAGTTTCGGCCGATTTCAACGCATCCGCTCCGCGTCTGCCATGCACACCGCTCTCCCTTTCACGACCGTGCTGACACAGGGCTGTCAGGATGGTCGTGCTATTTTTCCCTGGCTTCATTGACATCCTGCCGGGTTATGTCCAATTGTTCAATAACTTTTGAACTAAGGACCCATCGCAATGGACAAGCGGATCTTCTGGCTTGCGCTCGGATCGTTTGCGATCTCGACCGAAGGCTTCGTCATCTCCAGCCTTCTGCCCGACATCGCCAGGGATGCCGGCATCTCCGTTCCGCTCGCCGGCACGCTGATCACCGCCTTCGCGCTCGCCTATGCGGTCGGCACGCCCATCCTGGCGACGCTGACCGGCGAATGGGACCGGCGCCGCGTCATCCTGTGGACGCTGGTGTTCTTCGTCATTGGCAACGTTGTCGCGGCGATGAGTTCCTCCTTCGAAGTGCTGCTCGCCGCGCGCATCATCATGGCGCTGTCGTCGGGCCTGTTCGCGGCGACCGCGCAAGGCACGGCGGTGGCGCTGGTCGATGACCATCACCGGGCCCGCGCCATTGCCGTCGTCGTCGGCGGCACCACGGTGGCGGTGGCGGTGGGCGCCCCGCTCGGCGCGCTGGTCGCGGCGATCGCCGGCTGGCGCGGCACGTTCTATGCCATCGCAGGCCTCGGCGCGCTCGCCGGCGCCATCCTCTGGTATTGGCTACCGCGCGGCATCATCGGCACCAAGCTGCCGCTGAAGCGCCGGCTGGCGGCGGCAATGCGTCCCGGCGTGATGCCGATCCTGGTCACGACCACGCTTGCTCTTATCGGCGCCTTCACCGTCTTCAGCTTCATCGCGCCGCTGGCCATCGAAGCCAGCGGGCTCTCCCCGATAGCGCTGCCCGGCATGCTGCTCGCCTTCGGCGTCGGCGCCGTCATCGGCAATATCGCCGGCGGCCAGGCCGCGGATCGGTTCGGCGCCACGCGCACCGTCGGCTGGTCGCTGGCGCTGAGCGCTGCCATGCTCGTCACCTTCTCGCTGATCCCGGCCTTTCTGCCGCATCATCTCGCCGGGCCGGCGCTGATGGGCATGATGGTACCGTGGGGCATTGTCGGCTGGGCCTTCCCGCCGGCGCAGGCGAGCCGCATCATCAAGCTCGCCCCCGACGCTGCCCCGATCGTGCTGTCGCTCAACGCCTCGGCGCTCTATCTCGGCGTGGCGCTCGGCGCGGTGGTTGGCGGCGCCGTGCTGCGCTATGGCGCGCCGGCCGATCTCGGCTTCATCGCGGCCGTCTTCCCGATCGTCGGGCTCGGCATCGTGCTGGCCGGCCGGATGCTGGCGCGGCCGGTCGCCATGCCGGCGGAGTAGAGGGCGCCGAGCTTTTCGTCGCTGGTTCTTTCGCGGCCGCTTCACCTGGAGGGAGCGGCCGCCGGCATTTCGAGGTCCAGAGAGGCCACAGTATCCAGCGTCGCACGCAGCTTCGCGGCTTGCTCCGCACCGACCATCTCCTCGAAGCGCTGCTGGGCGACACTCCACAGCTTGATCGCCTCTTCGAGCTTGGCCCGGCCGTGCGGCGTCAGCCGGACGCGCTTGACGCGGCGGTCGTCCTTGTCGGGAAAGGTTTCGACATAGCCGTCGCGGACCAGCGGCTTCAGCGTGTGGCCGAGCGCGGAGAGATCCATGATCAGCGCCTCGGCAACGGTTCCCATCGCCGGTTCGCTGCTGGCACTGATCTGAAAGAGCAGGCCAAATTGCGTACCTTTCAACCCGGAAGGCGCAAGTGCGTCGTCGTAGAAGCGGCCGAGCCTGCGCGCGGTGCGGCGCAAGGTGGCATTGTTGCACCGGCTGAATCCCGGTTGCTGAAGGTCGGTCATGTCAACTCCTCGCCGGCAAAGACTGTGCCAGCCTGCCGCAGAAATAGTTTTCGCGGCCGCGGTTGACAAGATAGTGGCATATACCTATTTCGCCAAAAGTGGCATATGCCACTAATTGATCCAGAAACCCGGCAGCCGGCATCCGCCGAAGCCGAACCAGAGCGAAGAGCGCGAAAAAGGAACAGGAGACAATGAGCAAGAATGAGAACAAGGGCACGGCCGTGATCACCGGCGCCTCCTCCGGCATCGGTGCTGTCTATGCCGACCGGCTGGCGGGGCAGGGCTATGACCTGGTGCTGGTGGCGCGCCGCGCCGACCGGCTCGAGGAACTGGCTGAAAAGCTGCGCTATGCCTATAGAAGCAAGGTCAGCGTGATCAGTGCCGATCTGGCCGACGACGATGATGTGCGGCGGGTGGAGCGGGCGGTATCGACGGATGACAGCGTCACGCTGTTGGTCAATAATGCCGGGCTTGGTGGTGCGCAGGTGGTTGCGACGGCGGACGCCGATGCGGCTGAACGCATGATCAAGGTCAATGTCATCGCGTTGACGCGCCTGACCCGCGCGGTGCTGCCGGGACTTCTGGCGCGCAACCGGGGCGCCATCGTCAACATCGCCTCGGTGCTGGCCTTCGACACCTCGTTCGGCGGCATCTACAGCGGCACCAAGGCCTATGTCGTCAACTTCACCGAAGCCCTGCAGCGCGAAGTCGCCGGCACCCATGTCCAGGTGCAGGTGGTGCTGCCGGGGGCGACCCGGACCGATTTCTGGGAAAGTGCCGGAAGCGATATCAACGCCGTTCCGCAGGAGATCGTCATGACGGCCGACGATCTGGTCGATGCCGCGCTTGTCGGGCTGGCGAGGGGCGAGGCGGTCACCGTGCCGGGACTTGCCGACCCCGCCAAGCTGGACACTTTCCTCGGCGCCCGGCAAGCCTTTTTTGGCAGCTTGCACGCTGACAAGCCGGCGGCACGCTACGCAGCTTGAGCTAGCAGGACTGGGAGTTCCTCGCCCCACGAATGTGGGGAGAGGTGGCTCGGCTAAGCCGGGACGGAGAGGGGACTGGCGCAATCCTATCCGTGAACAGACTTGGAGAATCTCCCCAACCGGCGGCGCCGGCCCCCTCTCCGACCGCTTCGCGGCCCCCTCTCCCCCGCTCTGGCGGGGACTAGAAACCCAAGTCTTGCAAGGCTGCGCTCTACGCCTGCCGCCACATCGGAATGATGGATGCTGCCAGCACCAGGCCGAGCAGGATATTGAGCGCGCGCCATTGCCGCTCGGTCTTCAGCAGCCGGGCAAGCAGCATGCCGGCCACGCACCATAGCGACAGCGAGAAAGCGGCGGTGAGGCCGAAGGCGGAACCGAGCAGCAGCGCCAGACGCGCCGGTCCGTCGGCGAGTGCGGCGAAGGATGCCGCGGCTCCAAGCCCCATCGCCCAGCCCTTGGGGTTCACCCACTGAATGCCGGCGCCGCCAAGAAAACTGTTCGGTTTGACCATCGTCACGTCGAGCTTGGGTGCCCCCGCACGGCCGATCTTGAGCGCCAGCCAGACAAGGTAGAGTGAGCCGGCGATCTTCATGGCAAGCTGCAAGGACGGCATGGCGAGAAGCAGGCCGGCCAGCCCGGCGGCCGCCGCCCCGGTGACGGTGGCCAAGCCGGCCGCGCTGCCGACCACCAGCGGGATGGAGCGGCGAAAGCCGAACTGCGCGCCCGACGCCGTCGACAAGGTGGTGGCGATGCCGGGCGTGCTGGTCGCCACCAGGGCGAACAGGATCAGGGGGATGACGGGCTGGAGCATGCGGCGTCCTCAGTCGGAGGCCCCATGGTAGATGCAGCCGAATATCAGTAAATGCAATATTTGCGATAACGATCATTAGCATCTATAATGCAGGCATGATCCGCAATCTCGATACGACGCTCATGCGCACCTTCGTCACCGTCGCCGACAAGGCCAGCATGACGGCGGCGGCCAATGCGCTGCATCTGACCCAAGGCGCCGTCAGCCAGCAGGTCCGGCGACTTGAAGAGGCGCTCGGCCGCAGCCTGTTCGAGCGCGACCGGCGCGGCTTGCGGCTGACCTCTTCCGGCGAGCGGCTGTTCGGCAAGGCAAAGCGGCTGCTCAGCCTCAATGACGAGATCTGGGCCGAAATGGCTGCCAATGTCGTGGCCGGCCAGGTGCGGTTCGGCGTGCCTTACGACCTTGTCGGCACGACGCTGGCGCCGGTGCTGAAGGCCTATGCGCAAACCTATCCGCAGGTCGAGATATCGCTGGTCTGTGCCTCCTCGCCGGAACTGGCCGCGGCGCTCGCGGCGGGCACCATCGACCTGGCGGTCATCGAGGAACGGGTAGGGCCATCGGATGGCGAATGCCTCGCCATCGATCGGCTGGTGTGGGTCGGCGCCAAGGGCGGTGTCGCGCGCGCCAAGCGCCCCCTGCCGGTCTCGATGGTCGCCGACAGCTGCGCCTTCCGGCCGGTCGTGCTTTCGGCGCTCAACGAGCATGGGCTGGAATGGCGCACTTTGTTCGAGAACGGCAATATCGACGCCACAACGGCGACGGTGCGTTCCGACCTGGCCGTCACCACCTGGCTGGCCTCCACGGTGCCGGCCGATCTCGACATATTGCCATCCGAGTCCGGCCTGCCGCCGCTGCCGAATTTCTCGATCAACCTGCATTTGCCCAGGCATGGTGTCGGCCCGGCAGCGCAAGAGTTTGCTCGGCATATACGCGACGGTCTGGCGCGGCGGCCGCAGGCGGCTTGAGGGACTTCTCCGAACTTGGTTTCCTCTCCTCCACGTTCGTGAGGAGAGGAAAAGAAGCGTTTACTTCCAGGTCCTGCGCCGCTCGAGCTCGGCGTCGGATGGCTCCCCCGTGACAAAGGAACCGGTCTTGATTTCGCCGGCGCGCTCGTAGGTCGCCATGATGACGCCGGTGCTGGAACTCTGCGAGCGGGTCAGCTTGAAGGCGGCCGGCATCGCGCTATCGCCGAACAGCCGCTTGCCCTTGCCCAGCAACAGCGGGAAGATCATCAGCCGAATCTCGTCGATCAGCCCGTTGGCGAGCAGGGTTTGGATCAGATTGCCCGATCCCTGGATGAGCAGATCAGGTCCCTCTTCCTGTTTGAGGCGGCGCAACGCCGCGACGATATCAGGCCCAAGCGATTGCGTGTTCTGCCAGGTGAGCGAGTCCGGATGATGCGTCGCCACGTATTTGGTCGCAGGGTTGAAGGCATCCGCGATCGGATCTTTCTGATACGGCCAGTACGCGGCGAAGATGTCGTAGGTTCTGCGGCCGAGCAAGAGGGCGAAGGGCTTGGAGAATAGCTCATCCATTGCCCCGCCCGCCACCTCGTCGAAGTAATGGAACGTCCAGCCGCCGAACTTGAAGCCGCCGGCCGGATCTTCTTCCGGGCCGCCCGGCGCCTGCATGACGCCGTCGAGGCTGACGAATGTCGCCGCTTTGATCTTTCTCATGGGATGTTCCTCCTGTTTCGATCCACGTCGTTAGGGCGGGACTTCAGCCCAAGGACGGATGACTGGCTGGCCGTCCGACAGGGCATGCCGAAATTTTGCGCATCAATCCCGAGGCCGCGCATCGAGGCTGCGTGACGAAAACCAGACATGCTCAAAGATCGCGGTGGCGGTGCGGTCCGGCATCTTGTCCGCGGTCAGCCAGATCGAGCGGCTGCGCGCGGCCTGATCGCGCGTCGGGATTTTTGCCGCGAGGCCTGCAACCGACGCACCGGAGCAAGGGATGAACCAGGAGCGCATGAAAGGGTCGCAGGCAAAACCTTTTTCGGTGCGGGTCACCAGTACGGCGAGGGGAACGCGCTCGGCCGGGCGCCACGGGAAGATCATGCGGCCGCCCGGCTTCAGCGCCTTGAGCCAGCCGGGTGGAGGTGCCGCGACGCCGGCATTGACATAGATCGCGTCCGATGGCGGCAAGCCCGATGTGACGGCGTCGCCAGGAACGACAATGACGTTCTCGTAGGCCGTAAGATTTGCCTTGGCCCGCAAGGCAAGATCGGCGTCCAGTTCGAAGGCGGCAACGGTGCCGCCAGGTGAAACCAGCCTGGCCAGCAAAGCAGTGTAGTAGCCGGTGCCGGCGCCAATGTGAGTGACAGCCTCGCCGGGCCTGGGCGCCAGTTTCCCGATCCACATGGCGTGCAGGAACGGCTCGCCATTGTTGATGCCCTTATCGGCATCGAGCACCACCAGCACGTTCTGGTAGATGAAACGCGGGTCGGCGCTCGGCGTCTCGATGACGCCTTGACCGGCGACGATCGTCCATGGACCAGGACCGAGAAACGCCTCGCGCGGCACGGCCGCGAACACCTCTTCAAGACGCGGATCGGCGGAACGTGCCTGGGCGGCCATCAGCTTGGCGTAGAAGCTTCGGGATTGGGCTATCGTGGTCATGACCGACCGAAAAATAGCGCGGGCCGCGTCTTTGTCGCGGCCGATCTCAGCCGATCCCGAACAGCGTGTCGTAGAGCAGCTTGAAATTGAGCACCAGGATGATGGCGGCGACCACCCAGGCCAGCGCTGCAACGCCTCGCGGAATGGCGAGAGCGCCCATCTTCTTCCTGTCGGAGACGAAATGCACCAGCGGGATCACCGCGAAGGGCAGTTGCATCGACAGGATCACCTGGCTGAACACCAGCAACTGGCCGGTGCCCTTTTCGCCGTAGAGCGCGGTGACGACCACCACGGGAATGATGGCGAGGCCGCGCGTCAGCAGGCGCCGCGCCCATTGCGGGATGCGCAGGCGCAGGAAGCCTTCCATGACGATCTGGCCGGCAAGCGTGGCGGTCACCGTCGAGTTCAGGCCGGAGGCGAGCAGCGCCACGGCAAACAGGATCGAGGCAATGCTCAGGCCGAGCAGCGGCGACAACAGCTCGAAAGCCTGACCTATCTCGGCCACGTCCTGGTGGCCTGTGCCGTGGAAGGCAACCGCCGACACGATCAGGATCGAGGCGTTGACGAACAGAGCCAGCATCAGGGCGATGGTCGAGTCCGTCGTTGCCCATTTGATGGCGTCGCGCTTGCCCTTGTCGGTGCGCTCATAGGCGCGGGTCTGCACGATCGAGGAGTGCAAATAGAGATTGTGCGGCATGACGGTGGCGCCGATGATGCCGATGGCGATGTAGAGCATCGCCGGATTGGTGACGATTTCGGATGACGGCACGAACATCGAATGCAGGATTGTGCCGGCCGGCGGCGCGGCGACAAAGATCTGGATGGCGAAGCAGCTGAAGATGATGATCAGAAGCGCGATGACGAAGGCTTCGAGATAGCGGAAGCCCTTGTTCATCAACAAAAGCACCAGGAAGGCGTCGAGCGCGGTGAGCATGGCGCCGCCGATTAGCGGAATGCCGAACAGGAGCTGCAGCGCGATCGCGGTGCCGATCACCTCGGCGAGATCGCAGGCGATGATGGCGAGCTCGCAGGCGATCCACAGCACGAAGTTGACCGGACGCGGATAGTAGGCGCGGCAGGCCTGGGCGAGGTCGCGCCCGGTGGCGATACCCAGACGCGCGGCCAAGGCCTGCAGCAGGATCGCCATCAGGTTGGACAGCATGATGATGAACAGCAGGGTGTAGCCGAACTGGGCGCCGCCGGCGAGGTCGGTCGCCCAGTTGCCGGGATCCATATAGCCGACCGAGACCATGTAGCCCGGCCCCATGAAAGCAAACAGGCGACGGAACCAGACGCCCGAATTCGGCACAGCGATCGAAGAATTGACCTCGCGCAGGCTCGGCTGCTCGTCGCCTGGCCTGTCGAACCGCCACGCGGGTCTGGCTATGGCGGCGGCGTCGGTCTCGGACATGGGGAATTCCGCTTGATGGATGATACCCCTTATCTATGCCACGGCTCAACATTATGCAATATGCTATATTTCATTGATCGTGCTTTTGTGATGTGATCGATCTTGCGCTGACGGGGCGGCGATGCGGTTGCGCCTGGGTCCGAATGCAAATAAACGCCAGGATTGTCGGGTCCCGTGCTATGAATGCGGGCCGATTCAATCTTCGGGCAGCCAAGGAGGAGCGCATATTGGCGCTGAAGAACAGACCGGTCCCGCGTGAGCCGCTGCCCGATGCCGATGTCCATTCGGAAGGGTTCCGGCAGACGCGCGAAGCGCGCCGCAGCGCGCTGGTCGAGGATTATGTCGAGTTGATCGCCGACCTGATCGAGGATGGCAACGAGGCCCGCCAGGTCGACATCGCTGCCAGGCTGGGGGTCGCCCAACCGACAGTTGCCAAGATGCTGACCAGGCTGTGTGCCGACGGGCTGGTGTCCAGAAAGCCTTATCGCGGCGTGTTCCTCACCGAAGCCGGCCGCAAGGTCGCGGAAGAGAGCCGCATTCGCCACCAGACGGTGGAGGCTTTTTTGCGTTCGCTCGGCGTCAGCGCCGAGACGGCGCGCATCGATGCCGAGGGCATAGAGCACCATGTCAGCGCCGAGACGCTGGAAGCGTTCCGCAAGGCGATGACGGCGGGCTAGGGACTTTGCCAAGCCGTTGGGCTCGTTTCGCCGGCGAAGCCATGGACATACCACAGTCGCGGCCAGAGCAGCGGAGCCAACATGCCAGCACGGCCACGGCCGCGAAAAATGCTGTGACTTGGCGCAACCATTGAGATAATTGTTCATGAGGTGGAGCCGGCCTCGCGCCGGATCGACCAGTAAATTCGCAGCGGGGAGTTGCCATGCTCTGGAGAGGCCGTCGTCAGAGTGACAATGTCGAGGACCAGCGCAGCAGCGGCGACGGCGGATTTGGTGGCGGCGGACCCGGCCAGTTCCGCATTCCGATCGGCGGCAGCAGCGGCGGCGGCATGTCGATCTCGACCATCATCATCCTCGTCGTGCTCTATTTCGGCCTGAAAGCCTTCGGCATCGATCCGATCCAGGTGCTGAGCGGCGGCGGTGGAGGCCTGCTGCCTGGCGGCGGCGAGATAACGGACAACAGCGGCAGCCAGGACGGCGGCACCGGTGCGCCGGCTTCCGACGAGATGAAGCAGTTCGTGGCAACCGTGCTGGCCGAGACCGAGGACACATGGACCGGTATCTTCAAGGCCAACGGACTGACCTATGAGGACCCTAAGCTGGTGCTGTTCAGCGGGCAGATCCGCTCGGCCTGCGGCTTCGCCTCGTCGGCGGCCGGACCGTTCTATTGCCCCGGCGACCACAAGGTCTATCTCGACATGACATTCTTCCAGCAGTTGGACCAGCAGTTCGGCGCCTCGGGCGAGTTCGCGCGGGCCTATGTGATCGCGCATGAGGTCGGCCACCACGTGCAGAATCTGACCGGCATCATGTCCAAATTCAACCAGATGCGGCAAAGCATGGACGAGGCCGAAGCCAACCAGATGTCGGTGCGCGTCGAGCTTCAGGCCGACTGCTTCGCCGGCGTCTGGGCGCATTATACGGCGCAGAAGGGCATATTGGAGCAAGGCGATATGGAAAGCGCTCTGAATGCCGCCAGGCAGATCGGCGACGATACGCTGCAGAAGAAAATGCAGGGCTATGTGGTGCCCGAAAGCTTCAACCACGGCACGTCGGCGCAGCGGCAGACCTGGCTGGCGCGCGGCTACAAGAGCGGCAAGCTTTCCGACTGCGATACGTTCAACAACCCGATCTGAGCATCCCGGTTCTTTCACGGGTGACCTGACGGCAGGGATGCCGTCAGGGGATGTCAGGATGCGAACGTCCTGCTTGTTCCCTCATTGTTCCTGACGGCGGGCTCACCTATAAGTGCCTCCGCCTGTGCGCCAGGCGTCGGGCAAGGAGCAAACGAACCCATGATCGATCCCAAAACCGCCAAGCGGGGTCTTGCGCTCGTCTTCACGACGCTGCTCCTCGACATCATCGGCTTCGGCATCATCATGCCGGTGCTGCCGGCCTACCTGCAAGAGTTGACCGGCGTCGGCGTCTCTGAGGCGGCGATCGAAGGCGGCTGGCTGTTCTTCGTCTATGCGGCCATGCAGTTCTTCTTCGCGCCCATCATGGGCGGGTTGAGCGACCGGTTCGGCCGGCGGCCGATCCTTCTCGCCTCCGTGCTGACGTTTTCCATCGACAATCTGATCTGCGCCATAGCCTGGTCCTACCCGATGCTGTTCATCGGGCGCGTGCTGGCCGGCATTTCGGGCGCCAGCTATTCGACCACATCAGCCTTCATCGCCGACATCTCGAACGATGAGAACCGGGCCAAGAATTTCGGCCTGCTCGGCATCGCCTTCGGCGTCGGCTTCGTCATCGGGCCGGTCCTTGGCGGCCTGCTCGGCACCTTCGGGCCGCGCGTGCCGTTCTTTTTCGCCGCGGGGCTTGCTTTTGTGAACTTCCTGATCGCGCTGTTCCTGCTGCCCGAAACGCTGGACGAAAAGCACCGCCGCCGCTTCGAGTGGAAGCGCGCCAACCCGGTCGGCACGCTTCTGCAGATGCGCCAATATCAAGGCATTGGCTGGATCGGACTGGTCTTCTTCCTGATGACGCTCGGCCACATGATGTATCCGGCGGTCTGGTCGTTCGTCTCCAACTATCGCTATGGCTGGAACGAGCAGCAGATCGGTTTTTCGCTCGGCGCTTTCGGCCTGTGCGGTGCCATCGTCATGGCAACGGTGCTGCCACGCATCATTCCCAGGCTTGGCGAGTGGAGGACGGCGGTGATCGGTCTGGCGTTCACGGCGCTCAGCGCTTTCGGCTACGCCTTCGCGACGCAGGGTTGGATGATTTATGCGGTGATCGTCGTCGGCTGCCTGGAAGCGCTGGCCGACCCGCCGCTCAGGAGCCTCGCCGCCGCCAAGGTGCCGCCTTCGGCGCAGGGTGAATTACAAGGCGCGATGACGTCGATCTTCTCGATCACATCGATCATCACTCCGCTGCTCTATACCGCGATCTTTTCCTGGTTCACCGGGCCAAGCGCGCCAGTGACCTTCGGCGGTGCGCCTTACCTGGTTGGCGCGGTTTTCCTAGTGCTGGCGCTCGTTGTCTTCGTTACGAAAGTGGCGAGGCCCGCGGCACTCGGAACGGTCACCAAAGGCGTCGCGGAAGATGGGGCACGCGTATGAGGATCTGTCGGGACTAAGCCCGTTCGGCCAGCAGTTCCTCGCCGCGCTTTTCGCGGATCAGGTTGACGAAGCGGCGGAACAGATAATGCGAATCCTGCGGGCCGGGAGAGGCCTCCGGGTGGTGCTGGACCGAGAATACCGGCCGGCCTGTCAGCGCGATGCCGCAATTCGAGCCGTCGAACAGCGAGACATGGGTTTCCTCGACGCCTGACGGCAGCGAGTCGGCGTCGACGGCAAAGCCGTGGTTCATCGAGACGATCTCGACCTTGCCCGTGGTGTGGTCCTTGACCGGGTGATTGGCGCCGTGATGGCCCTGATGCATCTTGGCGGTCTTGCCGCCCAGCGCCAGCGCCAGCATCTGGTGGCCGAGGCAGATGCCGAACACCGGAATATCGGTCTTCAACAGGTCCTGGATGACGGGCACGGCGTAGTCGCCGGTCGCCTCCGGGTCCCCCGGGCCGTTGGACAGAAAGATGCCGTCCGGCTGCATGGCGAGGATCTCCTCGGCGCCGGTCTTGGCCGGAACCACGGTCACCTTGGCACCAAGCCCCGCAAGCAGGCGCAGGATGTTGCGCTTGACGCCATAGTCGATGGCGACGACATGCATGGAGGGCTCGTCCTGTTCGCCAAAGCCCTCGTCCCACACCCAAGGCGTCTCGCGCCACACCGAGGATTGGCCTGACGTGACCTCTTTGGCGAGGTCGAGGCCGATCAGGCCGGACCACGCGGCGGCGCGGCGCTTCAGGTCGTCGAGATCGAAGACGCCGTCGGGCGCGTGCGCGATAACGGCGTTGGGCATGCCCTTTTCGCGGATCAACGCGGTCAGTGCGCGCGTGTCGATGCCGGAGAGGGCGACGATGCCGCGCTTCTTCAGCCACTGGTCGAGGTGGCCGGCAGCGCGGTAGTTGGAGGGATTGGTGACGTCGGCCTTGAACACGGCGCCGACGGCGCCGGCGCGAGCGGCCGGATTGAGGTCCTCGATGTCTTCGCCATTGGTGCCGATATTGCCGACATGCGGGAAGGTGAAGGTGACGATCTGGCCGGCATAGGACGGATCGGTCAGGATCTCCTGGTAACCGGTGAGCGCGGTGTTGAAGCAGACCTCGGCGACCGCCGAACCCGTTGCGCCCAGGCCGCGACCCTCGATGACGGTGCCGTCGGCCAGCACCAGCAATGCCGTCGGTTTCTCGGTTGCCCAAGCGGGGGTGGACGCGGTGTCGGCCATGGCGGCACTCCTATCAGGCCGCGCGCTTCAAACCGGCCCAGCGGCCCATTTGCGCGGCAAACGGCGCGGAGCGGCGAATTCGCGGCCTCCACGCACTCAAGCTTCAGTTCATGCAAGGCCCAGTACATAGGGGAAGGGGGCAGGTCGGTCAATGATGATGGGAAATGCCGCTGCGATTTATTTCATTGAGCAATATCATAGGCTTGCCTCAACATATCAGGGTTTGCGTTGGTCCGCACCGGGCGCTATTGTCCGCGCCGACCGAAGGAGAAAGCACGATGCGCGCAAAAATCGCCGAATCCCTGAAGAGCGCGATGAAGGCGCAGGACAAGCACCGGCTGCCGACATTGCGGCTGATCCAGGCCGCCATCCACGATCGCGACATCGCCAATCGCGGTGCCGGCAAAGAGCCGGCCAGCGATGAGGAGATCCTGCAGATCCTGGCCAAGATGGTGAAGCAGCGCGAAGAATCGGCCAAGGCCTTCGAAGACGGCAAGCGTCCGGAACTGGCCGCGCAGGAGCGCGGCGAGATGGCGATCATCCGCGATTTCCTGCCGACGCAACTCGACGATGCCGCCATCACCGCCGCGGCGCGTGAGGCGATCGCAGCGACCGGTGCGGCCAGCCAGAAGGACATGGGCAAGGTGATCGCGGTGCTGAAGCAAAAATATGCCGGCCAGATGGATTTCGGCAAGGCAAGCGGGATCGTCAAGGGGCTGCTGCAGTAGGGTGCTGTTTCTCTTGGCTTGCAAAGTCCGCAATTCGGCACTGTGGGCGAACTTCACGGCTCCTTGCAGATCGGCACCGGCTGCGGCGGTGGTGGCGGGTGGTCCTTCCTGTATTGGGCAATGATCGGCTCGAGCGTCTTTCGCGGCCAGAATTTCGGAGAGCCGATTTCCTTCAGGCAGGATGCGTTCCAATAGGGCCCAGCGCCCGACAGCGAACGACCCGCCGCCACCATTTGCGCAACGGCGGCGATGTCGCGCGATTCAGGGTAGATGTAGAGCGTCGTCGGATTGTCCTTCACCATCTGGACGATCTGCCGCGCATCCGCCGCCGACCAACTGGTGCAGCCATTGCTGCGGCCGCCGGCATAATCCACCAGCTTGCCGAACGGCACGTAGCCGTCATGGTCGGCATGCGAGCTGGCCGGGTCTTTGCGAAGACACATTCCCTTCAACACTTCCGCCGGATGCCCGCCGATCACGCGCTGCCTGGCGTTCGCGGCCTCGCCCTCGCCGTCGAACTGCACGAAGGTACGCATGAAAGCCACGTCCTGCTTCGCCGCGGTGCGATAATAGCCCTTGAACGAGGTTTTGGCCTCCCCGGTCATATAGGCGCCGCCGGCGGTCAGTGACGAATCCAGCGCATTGCCGAAGTTTTTCGCGCAACGCTTGCCATTGGCGAAATCGGCGACGCCCTTCAGATTCCGGCCGCTGCCGTGGCCCGCCGAAACCGCGCGAAACGCCCGGCTGGCTTCGCAGATGATGTAATAACGGTGACCCAGTTGGTTGTTGCCCAGATCGCTAGGGCGCGTCGCATCCATGGCGAAGTAGCATGGATTGTTAACAACTCCTGCGCCGACTTTCTTCAGGTAAAGCGCACGGGCCCGCTCCAGGACCACAGCTGAGATCTGGCCATCACCTTCGCCGACATGGGCCTGCAGCCATGCCGGAATGGCCGAGGGCGCGGCAAAGGACCGTGCCGTCAAGGCAACGACAACGAGGAGGAGGCTGGCGACGACACCCAGCGGGACAGATATCAACCGCACCGGACCCATTCTCCTGTCGAAGCGTTTGCGTTTTTCTTGGTGAATCACTACGACACGATCATAAATCGGCTCGCGCCCTCCGGCGAAACACATCTTGTTCAGCGCTTCCCGCATATATGCGCGTTTTCGACCCGCCAGCATTGCGGTATCGTCTGATTCCGGCGCGCCCACGCCTCCTCCCTCAGTCGGGAAAGCATTGTTCATGCGGGGCAATCCGATCACCGGACCAACTGTGCAGGTCCGCACATTGAAGCTTTTGCGCGCGACAGGGGCGTGATCCTGGTGTTCATCATCGCAGATCGACAGGTCATACGATCCATCGATGAAGCCGTTTCCCGATATCAGTGACGTCCGGTTGCCGAACCCGCTGGATCTGTCGCTGTTCAGCAAGGCGTGTTTCCTCAACAGCGGCGAGATCCGCTTCCAGCCCGCTTGAGCGTTCCAGTGGCCATCGCTATGCCTGCTTGGCCTGCGAGGGAGCATGGATCATGATCGAAATTGTCAAGCCCGGGCTCGAGCATCTGGCGTCCTACAAGGCTGCGCTCGAGCGCGGCTGGTCGCCCGACAATGTACGGCTCATGGAGGCAACGCGCGAGCAGCTTGCGGCAATCGATGAGGATCCGGCGGCGTTCCTGGCCAGCCTCGATGATCCCGAGGCCAAGGGGCCGCCGATCACCTTGCCCGACGGCAGACAGGTCCCGCGCCTGCCGGGTTTCAGGCGCTGGATATGGGACGGCGAGGCGTCAGGCTCGATCGGCCTGCGCTGGCAGAAGGGCACGTCGGCGCTGCCGCCGCACGTGCTTGGCCATATCGGCTATGCCGTGGTGCCGTGGAAACAGCGACGCGGCTATGCGACGGAAGCGCTGCGGCTGATGCTGGATGAGGCGAGGGCGGTCGGCCTGGCTCATGTCGACATCACCGCAAAACCTGGCAATCCGGCCTCGCACAAAGTGATCCTGGCCAACGGCGGCAGACTGGTCGAACGTTTCTTCGAAGATGCCGCCTATGGCGGAGCGGAGAGCCTGCGGTTCCGCATCGATCTGTAATGCGTTGGAGCTGCGCAACCACCGGGGAGACATGACTGTTCATCGCGTCGCTTGCGCCGGTGGACGCCCGGATCAGGCATGATCGGGGTATGTCGTGGCGCGGATAATCTACTCCGCCGCTGCCGTCAGCGGTGGCGTGGCGTTGCTGCGCCACTCCCAGATGTGCGAGGCGAGCGCCACCGCGACGGCGACCAGCATCGCCAAAGCGCCAAGCAGCGGCAGGCTGCGATAACCGTAACCGCCATTGAGCATGGCGGCACCGAGCGATGCCGCGAGCGCTATACCGACATTGAAGCCGGATGGGATCAGCGAGGAGGCCAGGTTCGAGGCATCCGCAGTCCAGGACAGGATGCGGGTCTGAATCGGCGTACCGATGGCGAAGTTGAGGCCGCCCCAGATGACGATCGCCACGACCATCGGCACGGGATAGGGGCTGACGGCATAGATCACCGCAAGCGTCACCGCCTGCAGGGCCAGCATGGTGATCAGCGAGGGCATCAGCTTCCAGTCGGCTAGCCTGCCGCCGAGGAAGACGCCAAGCGTGGCGCCGACGCCGTTGAGCAAGAGCACCCAGGGCACCAGGTCCTCGTCGAGGCCGGTGACCTCGAGCAATGTCGGGGTGATGTAGGTGAACAGGCCGAACTGGCCTATCATCAGCATCAGCATCAAGATCAGCGAGGTCCAGACCTGCTGGCGGGCAAGCACACGGACCTCGCGAGCGAGGCCGGCCGGTTTGGCCAGATAGCCTGTGGTGCGCGGCAAAAGAGCTGCCATGGCAAGCGTGGCCGCCACGCCCAATGCGCACATAACCCAGAAGGTCGCGCGCCAGCCCCAAATGTTGCCGATGGCAGTGCCCGCTGGCACGCCGATCACGTTGGAGACGGTGAGGCCCGACAGGATGACGGCCACCGCCATGCCGCGCTGGTCCTCGCGCACCAGCCCGACCGCCACCACCATGGCGACGCCGAAATAAGCGCCATGCGCGACTGCGACGGCAATGCGCAGAAGCAGCATCGAGGTGAAGTCGGGCGCCAGCGCGCAGGCCGCCTGACCGATGGTGAAGGCGACGGCGAGGCCGAGCAGCAAGGTCTTGCGCGGCAAGGACTTGGTGGCAAGCGCCAGAAGCGGACCGCCGATGGCGATGCCGCAGGCATAGCCGGAGACGAGATAGCCCGATGTCGGAACCGAAACGCCAAGCCCTTGTGCCACCTGCGGCAGCACGCCGGCGATGACGAATTCGGTGGTGCCGAAAGCGAAGGCAGCGATGAACAGGGCGATGAGCGGAAGCGACATGGCGGGAATTAAATCCTCGAATGGAGGCCTCAAACCACGGATGCGCGCTGCCGGCAATCCAGAAATTTTTGTCGCCGCTTTAGCTTTTCTTGATCCCCGGGTTCAGAACGGGGTCTTGCGTCCATAAGGAACCTTCAGCCATGCCCGCTCGTGAAAATAATAGAGCAGCGACTTGGTGAAGACCTCGGTCACCCCGATGGCGGCCGCCAGCTTGACGCTTCCGGTCATCACCAGCGAGATGATCATCGTATCGATGGTGCCGGTCACGCGCCACGAAAGCGCCTTGGCGAAACTGCGCGAATGGGTATCCATCGATCTCCTCCGAAAGCTTTGGCTGATATGCCTAGCCCGAGCGATGGAAACGCGGCAATGGCAATTTGCCGCGGAAAGGCAGACGCATGCAATTTTGTGCATACAGTTTTGCGGGGAGTGCGGCGCTCTCCCTGCTGCTCTCGTTTGTTGGGGGGTGGCGTCGCAAAGCCAGGTCGTATGAGGTTTCCCAAGGGAGAGATGTCGTTGATCAGCTCGCCTTCAACCTGGATCCGCCGAGGAGGCCGCGTTCTTCCAGCACGGGATAGGCCATCGATGCCAGCAGCGAGTTGATCTGTTTGAGATCGCGGATCGTGTCGAGGTGGATCGAACTGGTCTCGACGCTTTTGGCAGTGCCTTCGCGCAGCCGCAGGAAATGGCTGGCGCTGGTCTCTTTTTCGGCGTCGCGCAGCCGTTCCTTCTCCAGCACCAATTGGCGAGCTGTCTCGGCATCGCGCGACACCAGCACGTTGAAGGCAAGCCGCGCATTGGCGAGCACCGAGGCGTGGAAGGCGCACAGCTCGCTCCAGCCCTCGTCGGTGAATTCCAGCCCACGGTCGAACTTCTTCTTCACATGCACCAGCATGTTGCGCACGATGATGTCGCCGACCTGCTCCAGCTTGACGCAGGCGCCGATCAGTTCCTGGCAGCGCAACGCCTCGTCCTCGGTGAGCGGGTTCTTGGTGACCTTGGCGAGGTAGAGCTTGATCGCCGCGTGCTTGCGGTCGACGCGGTCGTCAAGCGCGGCCAGCGCCTTGATCTTGTCGGCATCGGCGCTCTCGTAGAGCTCGATGATGCGCTTGAGCATGATCTCGACCGTCTCGCAGACCCGCACCACCTCGCGGGTGGCATTGGCCAGCGCCTGGCTCGGCACGTCGAGCGCGCTTTCGTTGAGCGCCGAGAGTTCGACCACGTCAAGCGTGGCGGCTGGCGCCTTGGTGCCGAGCGCCACGATCTTCTCAGAGGCGCGGTAGACGAGACCCGCCAGCGGCAGGCCGGCGAGCAGGATCAGCACATTGAACAGGATGTGGGCATTGACGATCTGGTCCGCTGCCGTCGCGCCAAGGAACGCGAAATGCGGCCTGAAGATCATGACCAGGATCAGCATGACCAGCGAGCCAAGCCCGCGCATCAAGAGATTGCCGATCGGCACTACGCGCACTTCGGGGCCGGAGGAACGGGTCAGCATGGGCGCGATGATCGACGAACCGAGATTGACACCCAGGATGAGGACGACGCCGAGTTCCGGCGTGATCAGGCCGCGGCCCGCCAGCGTCGCCATCAACAGGACCGCGGCGATGCTCGACTGGAACAGCCACGTGGTCAGCGCCGCCAGCAGATAGGCGGTGATGGAATCGCCGGAGAAGTAATTGATGATGACCGGCATCAACTGGCTGTTGCGCAGCGGCTCGGATGCCTGACCGATCATTTCCAGCGACAGGATCAAAAGGCCGATGCCGACCAGGATGCGACCGGTCTGGCGCCAGTCGCGCCGCTCGGTGGCCATGAACATGACCGTGCCGGTGATCAGGCAAAGCGGCACCAGCAGGGTGAGGTCGAAGGTGAGCAGCTTGACCACCAGAGCCGAACCGATCTCGGCGCCGCGCACGGCCAGTTGCCCGGCCGCGCCCGAGACGATGCCGGAGCCGGCGAAAGAGCCGACCAGCAGCGTGACGGCGGTGGAGCTCTGCAGCGCTATAGCGAGGCCGGTGCCGGCCAGCACCGCCATGACAGGATTGCGCATGGTGGCGCGCAGCTTGTGGCGCAGCACGTCGCCATAGGCGCGCTCGACGCCGGTTTTCACCATGCGCGTGGCAAACAGCATCAACGCCACGGCGCCGGCCAGATGCAGAAGAACCACGGAGCCGCTCATTGCGGCGCACCGATACAGGCAAAGCCGGCGACACAGGCAGCGCGGCGGCCGGGGGAAAGACGAGGGGTGCGAATCATGATCATGGCGTTGGCAGATAATAGCTCGAATATTTTAGCCGGATAATAAAAATTTGTCGATTTCAAGGGCTCCCCACGCGCGACGGGACGTGTCGGAGAATGGACGGATGCCGAAATGGTTGCATGAGCCTCGCCGCCTTGACGCAGCGGATCGGCCGGTGTTGCCGCCCGCCCTTCGCCCGGAATTTGCGAGGATGTTCAACCAATCGGCCTAAAGCTTCGAATTTATTACGGAATTGTAATGCGCATGTTCAGTTTCGGTTCATTCTTCGACGGCTATTTCTGCGGCATCGACAACCAAGGAGATTCCTTCATGAAACGCATTGTTCTTTCCGGTCTTGCATTCTCGATGCTCGCCGCTACGTCCCTGACGGGCCAGGCCGCGCCGCTCAATGCGCCGGTCGCGCCGCAGTCGAATTACACCAACGTCGACTGGCAGAAGCCCACCAACCGGGATGTCAGGAAACGCGTCATCCAGAAGCGCGTTATCCAGAAGCGCATCATTCAAAAGAAGGTCGTCGTGAAGCGGAACAACTGGCGCAATGGCCAGAAATATTCCGGCTGGCGGCAGCACCAGCCGGTCCGCGATTATGGTCGCTACGGCCTGCATCGTCCCGGCCGTGGCCAGGAATGGATCCGCGTCGGCAACGACTATGTGCTGGTCGGCGCCCTCTCCGGCATCATCTTTGGCGCCATTGCCGCGCAGTAATGTCCCGATAGTGCCAGACTGGAGGAAGGGCGGCCCGCAACGGCCGCCTTTCCTTTTGCCCTGTGGAAACCGGGCATCGTCAGCATTAGGGGTCGCCGGACTTCGCGGGCATGATTATATGGGGGATAAACGAGTTCCCCGATGCGCTTTCCGCCCGCCTTCCTCGACGAGATACGCGACCGCGTGCCGATTTCGCAGGTCATCGGCCAGCGCGTCGCCTGGGATCGCAAGAAGACCAATGCGTCGCGCGGCGATTATTGGGCCTGCTGCCCGTTCCATGGCGAGAAGAGCCCGTCCTTCCATTGCGAGGACAAGAAGGGCCGCTATCATTGTTTCGGCTGCTCGGTCTCGGGCGATCACTTCAAGTTCCTGACCGAGCTTGACGGACTGAGCTTTCCCGAGGCGGTCGAGAAGATCGCGGACATGGCCGGCGTGCCGATGCCGGTTCGCGACGTGCAGGAGGAGCGGCGCGAGAAGGAACGCGCCAGCCTCACCGACGTGATGGAAATGGCGACTGCCTTTTTCCAGGAGCGGCTACAGGGCGCGGAGGGCGCCAAAGCCCGTGCGTATCTGCGCGACCGCGGACTGACGCCCGCGACGCAGCATGCGTTCCGGCTGGGCTATGCGCCCGACAGCCGCAATGCGCTGAAGGAGCATCTGGCCGCAAAGGGCGTGCCGAAGGCCGACATCGAGGCCTGTGGGCTGGTGCGCCATGGCGACGACATTCCGGTCTCCTATGACTGGTTCCGCGACCGCATCATGTTCCCGATTCCGGATTCGCGCGGCAAGATCATCGCTTTCGGTGGGCGAGCGCTGACGCCGGATGCGCTCGCCAAATACATGAACTCGCCCGATACCGAGCTCTTCCACAAGAGCAACGTGCTGTACAATTTCGCCCGCGCGCGAAAAGCGCTGGCCAAGGGCGGCACGGTCATCGCTGTCGAAGGCTATATGGATGTCATCGCATTGGCGCAGGCCGGCTTCGAAAATGTCGTGGCGCCACTCGGCACGGCGCTTACCGAAAACCAACTCGAACTGTTGTGGCGTATGGCCGCCGAGCCGGTGCTGTGCTTCGACGGCGACAAGGCTGGGCTGAAGGCGGCATGGCGGGCCGCCGACATGGTGCTGCCCGTAGTCCAGGCCGGGCGCACGGCGCGCTTCGCGCTGCTGCCGGAAGGCAAGGATCCAGACGACCTGGTCAAGGCGGAGGGGCCGGACGCCTTCCGCGCCGTGCTGGCGGAAGCGCGTCCTCTTGCCGATCTGTTATGGATGCGCGAAACGGCGGGCGGCGTCTTCGACACGCCGGAGCGGCGGGCCGAACTGGAGAAGCGGCTGCGCGAACTGACCAGCCGCATCCGTGATGAAAGCCTGCGATATCACTACCAGCAGGAGATGCGCGAGCGCGTGCTGAGCTTCTTCGGTTCTCAGCGCGGAACGCGGCAAGGTCGTCCGGACTGGAAACCGGGGCAGGGCAAGGCGCCCGCTCCCGGCGGACAATTCGCTAAGGCCGGCGGTGGTCGCATCGCCATCACGGAAAGCCTCGGCCAGTCGGCACTGGTCAAGCGCGGCAACGAAGGAATGCCGGTGCGCGAAGCGACGATCATCGTGGCACTGGTCAACCACCCGGCGCTGATCGACGAGAATTTCGCCCATGTCGAGTTCCTCGATCTCGCCAACTCCGAGTTGAGGCGGCTGCACGGCGCCATCCTCGACGCGATGGCGCATGACATGGCCAATGACCGCCACGCCGTGGTGGCGACGATCGAGCGCGCCGGCTGCGCCGAGATCTGGGAGCGTGCCGTCGGCCTGATCAGGCGGGCGCGGCAGTGGCCGGCGCTGGAGACGGCAGCGCTCGAGGATGCCCGCGACGCTCTGAACCAGGCGCTGCACTTGCAGCGCAGCGCGCGCACCTTACATAAGGAGCTGAAACAGGCGGAAGCGGCGATGGATGCGGATCCTTCGGACGAGAATTTCCGCCATCTGATCGAAATTCAAGCGCAATTTCGGGATGTACAAGCGACGGAAGCGCTGATCGAAGGCTTCGGTGTTTCGTCGGGCAGGGCTGGTCGGGCCTGAAGCATGGTTCCGAAAGCGGGACCTGGTTTCGGGAACGATCATGCTCCAGCAGAAGAAAGGCGGAGCTCATTCCGGCCCGAGGGTTGGGACGGGGTCGTGCCAGCAAGTGCAGGAATGACGGCGTGGTCATGGATCTTCTAGAGCCGGACCGCGCTAAGTCGGGTAATTGATTCGCTTTTTTCATGCGAATCATGCGAGAGGCGCTTGACCTTCCGGCAGAATGGCGGAATCAGGACGATTCGAAACGTTAACCCGCACCCGCGTCGACGGGAAAAGCAGCGATGTGAGGTCTTGGTCACTGGACAGGCAGCCAGCCTGCCACAGATATCAGGGTTAATCTGGACTTAATGCATGTCGCCCAAAAATGGAAACCGGTTTTGGGCGACGACAGGGCACCAACAAAGAGATGATGCAGTTATTGGCCCGGTGAAGCGCGTTGCAAAAGCGAGCCCAGCCGATTTGACCGGTCCGACAGCTTGCGCGGCCTCGATGTCGGGCCGCTAGGAGAAGATAAAGACTATGGCGACAAAGGAAAAGGAAGAGGTCGAGACCGAACGCGAAGGCGCCACCGATGGCCCTCTGCTCGACCTTTCCGATGATGCTGTCAAGAAGATGATCAAGGCCGCCAAGAAGCGCGGCTATGTCACCATGGACGAGCTGAATTCGGTGCTGCCCTCCGAGGAAGTGACCTCCGAGCAGATCGAGGACACGATGGCGATGCTGTCCGACATGGGCATCAACGTCGTAGAGGACGACGAGCAGGGCGAAGAGGCCGAGGCCGGCGACACCGCGGCGGATGCCGAGGAAGACGCCAACGAGCTGGCCGAGCAGACCGGCACCGCCGTTGCCGCCACAACCACGAAGAAAGAGCCGACCGACCGCACCGACGATCCGGTCCGCATGTACCTGCGCGAAATGGGTTCGGTCGAGTTGTTGTCGCGCGAGGGCGAAATCGCCATCGCCAAGCGCATCGAGGCCGGCCGCGAGACGATGATCGCGGGCTTGTGCGAAAGCCCGCTGACCTTCCAGGCCATTATCATCTGGCGCGACGAGCTCAACGAATCCAAGATCCTGCTGCGCGAGATCATCGACCTCGAAGCCACCTATGCCGGCCCCGAGGCCAAGCAGGCGCCGGTGGTGGAGCGCGTCGAGGAAGCGCCCAAGGTCGAGGAAAAGCCGCGCCGCGGGCGCGACGATGAAGACGACATCACCAATGTCGGCGCCGACACGCGCGGCATCGGGGATGATGACGAGGAGGACGAGGACGAGGCCAGCCTGTCGCTGGCGGCAATGGAAGCCGAGCTGCGCCCGCAGGTCATGGAAACGCTCGACGTCATCGCCGACACCTACAAGAAGCTGCGCAAGCTGCAGGATCAGCAGGTCGAGAACCGGCTGGCCGCGGCCGGCACGCTGTCGCCCAGCCAGGACCGCCGCTTGAAGGAGCTGAAGGACCAGCTCATCAAGGCGGTAAAGTCGCTGTCGCTCAACACGGCGCGCATCGAGGCGCTGGTCGAGCAGCTCTACGACATCAACAAGCGCCTGGTGCAGAACGAGGGCAAGCTTTTGCGTCTCGCCGAAAGCTATGGCGTGCGCCGCGAGGAGTTCCTGAAGGAATATCAGGGCTCCGAACTCGACCCGAACTGGACGCGCTCGATCGCCAATCTGACCTCGCGCGGCTGGAAGGAGTTCACCAAGAACGAGAAGGACGCGATCAGGGATCTGCGCGCCGAGATCCAGAATCTGGCCACGGAAACGGCCATCTCGATCCTGGAATTCCGCAAGATCGTCAACCAGGTGCAGAAGGGCGAGCGCGAAGCGGCTATCGCCAAGAAGGAAATGGTCGAGGCCAATCTGCGCCTCGTCATCTCCATCGCCAAGAAATACACCAATCGTGGCCTGCAGTTCCTCGACCTGATCCAGGAAGGCAATATCGGCCTGATGAAGGCCGTCGACAAATTCGAGTATCGCCGCGGCTACAAGTTCTCGACCTACGCGACATGGTGGATCCGGCAGGCGATCACGCGTTCGATCGCCGACCAGGCGCGCACCATCCGCATTCCGGTGCACATGATCGAGACGATCAACAAGATCGTGCGCACCTCGCGCCAGATGCTGCACGAGATCGGCCGCGAGCCGACGCCGGAGGAATTGGCCGAGAAGCTCGCAATGCCGCTCGAAAAAGTGCGCAAGGTGCTGAAGATCGCCAAGGAGCCGATCTCGCTCGAAACGCCGGTCGGCGACGAGGAGGATTCGCATCTGGGCGACTTCATCGAGGACAAGATGGCGATCCTGCCGATCGACGCGGCGATCCAGGCCAATCTGCGCGAGACCACCACGCGCGTGCTCGCCTCGCTGACGCCGCGCGAGGAGCGAGTGCTGCGCATGCGCTTCGGCATCGGCATGAACACCGACCATACGCTCGAGGAGGTCGGCCAGCAGTTCTCGGTCACCCGCGAGCGTATCCGCCAGATCGAAGCCAAGGCATTGCGCAAGCTCAAGCACCCGAGCCGCTCGCGCAAGCTGCGCAGCTTCCTCGACAGCTGAGACTTGCCAATCGGTATTGGAGAAAAGGGCGCCCATCGTGGCGCCCTTTTTCTTGGGGCGGCTTGCGGCATTTGCCCTTGGGGAGGATAATTTCGTGTCGGATGCATTTTTCTGGGCGACAACCCGGGAAGCCTGCCCCGGTCGAGGCCATGTCGACATTTCCATGGCCTGAGCACCGTGCTCCGTGGCCCCGGAGGAGGTGTGCCATGACGACTTACATCATACTTATCAACTGGACCGAGCAGGGCGCCAAAAATGTGCGCGACTCGCCAAAGCGCCTCGACGCCGCCAGGACGCAGTTGGGCGAGATGGGAGGATCATTCAAGTCGTTCTACCTGACCATGGGCGAATACGACATGGTGGCAGTTGTCGAAGCGCCCGATGATGCGGTGCTGGCGCGTTTCGCGCTGATGCTGGCCACGGGCGGCAACGTCAAGACAAGGACATTGAAGGCTTTTCCGGAACTTGCTTACCGCGAGATCATCTCCTCGCTTGGATAGCCGCCACGCAGGCCGACGGGCAGGGCGCCGTCTTGACGACGCCCGCTTGGCGGCGAGCTTCCTGACCGTCTTCGACGGACAGCCGTTAAGCCGGCATATTGCGGGGCGGCGGCATTTTCCGGATAGTTCAGGTTATACTTCTGTTTCGAGGTCCGGGCCTTTGCTGACCGTCTGGTACAACACGCGTTGCCCGGTCTGCAATGCCGGCATTGGCAGGCAGAAGCGGCGGCTGATCGAGGCGGTCAAGGCCGGACGGATCGAATTTCGCGACATCAATCATGAGCCCGAAGCACTGGCCGGATTCGGCGCTTCGCTGGAAGACATCCGCCGCCGGCTGCACGCAACGGATGCTCAGGGCAGGCTGCTGGTCGGCGCCGATGTTGCAGTAGCGGTCTGGCGGGTAACGCCGGGCGAGGGCTGGCTGGCAAAGCTGTTCGGCAACGCCGTCACGCTGCCGCTCGCTCGCTTCGGCTACGACCGCTTTGCCGACCTGCTCTATGCATGGAACCGGCGCAGCGGCCGCTGGTAGCGCGGGCTGCTCCAATCATGACGAAGGCATAGTTCGAGCGCTGCCCGCCTGGTTGAGGCCGACAGATGCTGCTTCCAGTTAGATACATCGTAAGATATATCTTGACTCCTCGATTGAGCACTCCTAATTAAGATATATCGTAAGATAGAACTCAAGGAGCAGTCAATGCACAGACATAATCATTTTGGCGATCGCGCCGAGCGCGTTTTCATGCACATGGCCGGAAAATTTGGCGGCAGAGGGGGCGGCGGCTTTGGCCCGTTCGGCCACGGCAGGGGCGGCGGACGCGGCGGCCCGGGCGACATGTTCCGCGCCGGGCGCATGCTGGCCGACGGCGACCTCAAGCTGATCACGCTGTCGCTGCTGGCCGAGGCGCCGCGGCACGGCTATGACATCATCAAGGCCTTGGAGGAGCGCACCAGCGGCATCTACAGCCCGAGCCCGGGCGTGGTCTACCCGACGCTGACCTTCCTGGAAGAGGCAGGCTATGCCGTGTCCTCGAGCGAAGGCAACAAGAAGGTGTTTTCGATCACCGAGGCCGGGCAGGAGCATCTTGCCGACAACCGCGAGATGATCGACGGCGTGCTCGACCATCTCGAGCGGTTCGGCCGCAAGATGGCCAAGGCGCGCGACTGGTTCGGCTGGAACGACGAGGGCGAGGATCGGCGCGGCGGCCGAGGCGGCCGTTCGGAGAAGCGCGATGAATTCCGTGCGCTGCGCCACCGGCTGCGCGCCGCGCTGAGCGACATCGTCGATGCGCCGGCGGACAAGCAGGCCGAGGCGATGAGCATCCTCGAAGACGCCGCCGCGGCTTTGGAAGCGCTGTCGCGCAAATAGCTGGTCTCCGGTCCAGCCGGACACATCTCTTGCCCGTACAGGCAAGGACCGATAGTGAAAATCATCCCGCGCTGCATTATGTGGTGCAGGATGAATGGTGTGGAGGAAGCCCGATGTCTTTTCTGAAGCGTCTTTTCGGCGGTGGTGGCGGCGATGAAGCGGCCGAGCCCAAGAGCGCCGCACCGGCCAAGCAGGTGGAGCACAAGGGTTTCACGATCAGTGCCACGCCCTACAAGGCCGATGGCCAGTACCAGACCTGCGGCGTCGTCTCCAAGGACGTCGACGGCGTCCTGAAGGAACATAGATTCATCCGCGCCGACCGCTTTGCCGGGTTGGACGACGCCGTCGACATCTCGATCAAGAAGGGCATCCAGCTCGTCGACGAGCAGGGCGAGCGGATGTTCGGGTAGGCCGCCGACGAACGGCTCAAGAATTCCAGAGAGCCGAGGGCCGGTCCAGATATGGGCCGGCCCTTTCGTTTGTTCCCGCTATGCCGGCTGCAACGTTCTGCGCGGCAGTGGCGGGAAGGCGATGGCGATGCCGGCTGCACCGAGCCCGATGAGGGCCGAACCGATGAACAGCCAATGGTAGTTGGCGTAGGCGTCGAACACCATGCCGCCGGCGAGCGGGCCGAGCGCCATGCCGAGGCTGGACAGCATGGTGGCGGCGCCGAACACGGTGCCCAGGATGCGCTGGCCAAAATATTCGCGCGCCAGCACCGCGTAGAGCGGCATGACGCCGCCATAGGTGGCGCCGAAGATGACGGCCAGCATGTAGAACTGGTCGAGCTGGCTGATCGAGAGATAGGCGGCGATCACCACGGCCTGGATCACCAATCCGGCGATCAGCACCGGCTTGACGCCCAGCCTGTCGGCGAGCACGCCATAGAGCAGACGCCCGCCAAGCCCGGCAAGGCCCTCGACGCTGTAGATCGAGACGGCGGCCATGGGCGCCACGCCGCACAGCATGGCGTAGCTGACCATGTGGAAAATCGGCCCCGAATGCGCCGCGCAGCAGGCGAAGAAGGTCAGCCCCAGCACGATGAATTGCGGCGAGCGCAGCGCCTGGCCGACGCTCATACCGGCGCCCTCGGCAACCGGTGCGGCGGCCGCGCCGGTTGCGGCCGGCTTTGGCGGCTGGCGCACCAGAAGCACCGCCGGCAGGAGCAGCACCCAGGCCATGATGCCGATGTCGAACATGGCGGTGCGCCATTCATAGGCTGAGATCAGCCAGCGGGCGAAGGGCGAGATCGTCATCGGCGCGACGCCCATGCCGGCCGAGACCAGCGACACGGCAAGGCCGCGGTTGGTGTCGAACCAGGCGGTCGTCAATGCGATCATCGGCGCGAAGAAGGCGCTGGCCGCGAGCCCGACGAGCACGCCAAAGGTTATCTGGAAGGTGACAAGCGAGCCGGCGCGGCTGGCCAGCACCAGCGCCAGGCCGAGCAGCACCGCGCCGATCGTGACGACGATGCGGGCGCCGAAGCGGTCCGACAGCGCGCCCCAGGCGAAGCCGCCAAGGCCCATGACCAGGAAATTGAGCGTCATGGCGCTCGATATGCCGGCACGCGACCAGCCGGTGTCGAGCGCCATCGGCTCGAGAAAGATCGCCAGCGAAAACATCGTGCCGATGGCGACACAAGACATCAGCGCGCCGGCCGCGACGATGACCCAACGATAGGAAAGGTTCATGGTTTTCTCCCATGCCGTAAGGCATTTGTTGTGCGGCACGGCCTGGCTTGGCCTGCCGCTTGCGTCCGAAGGACGCCCGCGCCGGCTCCGATCCTACAATCCGGTTGCATTTTTTATCCAGTCCGAGATGACACCGTTTCCCGGCGCCTAGATCGGCAGTTCCGATGTGTATTTGATGGTCTGGCTGGGAACATCGGTCTTGACGTTCTGCACGCCCTTGATGCGGCTGAGATGCTCCGACTGGAAGCGACGGTAGTCGTCGATGCCGGCCGCCACCACGCGCACCATGGCGTCGCAGTCGCCCAGCATCAGATAGCATTCCATCACCTGCGGCAGCTTGGCGACCTCGGTGGCGAAATGCTCGATCGTGTCCTCGTCCTGCGCCTTCAGCCAGATGCGGGTGAAGAACGTCAGGCCCTTGCCGATGCTGGCCGGGTTGAGCACGGCGACGTAGCGGTCGATGACGCCGGCCTCCTCCAGGAGCTTGACGCGGCGCAGGCAGGGCGACGGCGACAGTCCGACTTCGATGGCCAGCTCATTGTTGGCCATACGCCCGTCCCGCTGCAGCGCCCGTAGGATCCGCCTGTCGATCTCATCCAGCTTCATGGCTCTCAATTCCATTTCTTCGCTTATTTCTGACATCAGATGCCAAAACATGATGAAACACAACAATCTTCGCAACCAAATTGCGGGACCAAATGGCTATGGTTGGCGCAGACATCACCGACATCGGAACCGGCAGAGGCGGCCGCGAGGCGCCCAGGGAAGAACCATGAGCATTGCAGAGGCGACATCGGCGGCTGACGGGGGTTCGGGATCGGAGTTCCGGCGCGGCGTGGCTTCCTGCGCGCCGGTGCTGCTCGGCACCATCCCCTATGCGCTGGTGCTCGGCGCGCAGGCCACGCAGAAGGGACTGAGCACCGTCGAACTGTCGCTGCTGACTGGCCTGAACTTCGCCGGCGGTTCGGAATTCGCGGCGATCCAGCTATGGACGTCGCCGCCGCACATCCTGCTCATCGTCGCCATCACCTTCCTGGTCAACAGCCGCCATCTCTTGATGGGGGCGGCACTGGCGCCTTTCCTGCGCGACCTGCCGCGGCGCAGGGTGTTTCCGGCGCTGTTCTTCATGTGCGATGAAAGTTGGGCGCTGGGTCTGGCCGACGCCAAACGGCGCGCCGCCGACGGCGTCACGCCGGCCTTCAGTCCGCGCTACTACATGGGCGCGGCACTGGCGATGTACTTGACCTGGGTGGCGTTCACCACGACTGGCGCTTTGCTCGGCCCGGTGCTTGGCGACGCCGAGACCTACGGCTTCGACATGGCCTTCGCGGCCGTCTTCCTGGTGCTGCTGCGCGGCATGTGGAAAAGCATTGCCGCGGCACGACCGTGGCTGGTCAGCCTCATCATCGCGGCGCTGACCTACCTTTTCGTTCCCGGCGCCTGGTATGTCGCGGCGGGCGCGCTGTCGGGGCTGCTTGCTGCCTGGCTGACGGCAGGTGATGCATGATCGACATGACAACCCTTCTCGCCGTGGTGCTGATGGCAGGCGTCACCTATCTCACCCGGATCGGCGGCTATGTCGTGCTGCGCAACCGCGTGCTCAGCGCGCGTGCGACCGCAGTGATGGAGGCGGCGCCCGGTTGCGTACTGATCTCTGTCATCGCGCCGGCCTTCGTGTCGAAAAACCCGGCTGATCTGCTGGCTTTGGCTGTCACCTTCGTCGCCGCGACCCGGCTTTCCATGCTGCCCACCGTGTTGATCGGCGTGGGCGCTGCGGGCCTGCTCAGACATCTTGTCGGCTAGACGAAAAAGGCAGGCGCGGACGCCTGCCTTTGATAGCGATGAGGACGGGTACTTCAGGCCGCAGCCGCGACGTCCCGGCTCGCAGCCACCACGGCATCGACCTTGGCGGTCGCCTTGGCGAGTGCTTCGGTGACCGCCTCAGGACCTTTGGCGACGCCCTCGATGCGGATGACGTCGACGTCGGTCATGCCGATGAAGCCGAGCACGCTGCGCAGGTAAGGAATCGCGTGATCGAACTGGACGGCAGCGCCTTCCGAATAGATGCCGCCGGAAGCGAGCACAATATAGACCTTCTTGCCGGTGACGAGGCCTTTCGGGCCGCTCTCGCCGTAAGCAAAGGTTTTGCCGGAACGGGCGACATGGTCGACCCAGGACTTCAGCGTCGAGGAGATGTTGAAGTTGATGAAGCCGGTGGCCAGGATCACCGTGTCGGCGGCGAACAGTTCGTCCAGCACTGCGTCGGAGACGCCGACCACTTCGGCCTGGCGCGGCGTGCGGGATTCGGCCGGCGTGTAGATGCCGGTCGCATAATCGGTGTCGATATGCGGCAGCGGGTTGGCGACGAGGTCGCGCACGACAAGCGTGTTCGTCGGATCGGCGGCGAGCAGCTTCTGAGCGAGTTCGGTGGCGATACGGGTCGAGTGCGAGGCAGCGCCGCGCGGGCTCGACGTGACGAGAAGAATGGACATGGCGGGTCTCTCCAGTGGAATTGCGTTGTCCCGCTACATATGGGCTTTCGACCCATCAGATAAACTGGTATATTTTCTATACGATCCATCCATGAATTAGATACAATGATGCAGCCTAACCCGACACTCGACCAGCTTCAGATCCTCGTGGCCGTTGCCGACACCGGAAGTTTTTCCGCCGCCGGCCGCAAGCTCAACCGGGCGCAATCCGTCATCAGCTACGGCATCGCCAATCTCGAGGCGCAACTCGGGCTGAAGCTGTTCGAGCGCGAGGGCACGCGGGAGCCCCAACTGACCGAGATCGGCCGCGCGATGCTGGAAGATGCGCGGCGGATGGTCGGCGTGCTGCAGCGTATCCGCTCGCGCGTCGACGGCCATCATCACGGGCTGGAGGCCGAAGTGGCACTGTCGGTCGATGCAGCGTTGCCTTCACCCGTGCTGGTGCGGGTGCTCAAGGCGTTCGAGGCGCAGTTTCCGACCGTGATGCTGCGTCTGCATATCGGCACGCTCGGCCTTATCCCCGACCATGTTGTCGGTGGCCAGGCCGATCTCGGCATCGGCGGCCTGCTGGGCGATGTCGACGTCCACCTGGTGCGCATAGGCTTCATGTCGATAGTGCTGGCTGCCGCGCCCAGCCACCCGCTGGCGCTGCTACCCAAACCGGTGGCGATCGAGGATGCGCGCGAACACACGCAGCTTGTCGTCACCGACCAGTCCGAGCGCACCAAGGGGCGCGACTATGGTGTCTTCGCGTATCGCACATGGCGGCTGACGGATGTGCGCACCAAGCACACGCTGATGCGCGACGGGCTGGGCTGGGGCGGGCTGCCGCGCTGGCTGATCGCCGATGATCTGGCCAGCGGCCGGCTGGTGGAACTCGACCTGGAACCGTTCAGCGAGGTGCGCTCGCCGCTCTATGCCATGCACCGCGCCGACCGCAGCCCGAAGCCGGCGGCGGCCTGGCTTATCGAGCAGTTCAAGCGTCAGCTCGGCTGCTTCAACGAGTTCGAGCCGGGCGAAGTGCCGGATGAAGAGCCGGAAAATTCCAACGCGGAATTTTGATTCAAACTTTTGCTCGGCGGTTATATCAGGCGAGAGCCTCGGGTCAGGCGCGGGACAACCCATCGATCAGCGCCATGAGCACGGCACGGTAGTCTTCTGCCGAACCACCCGCCTCGATGGCAAGCGCCGCGCGGTCGAAGGCGGCGGCGAGCAAGGCGGTCGTGGCTTCGGCCGGAAGCTTCTTCATCGTCCGCGCGCGCATCGCCGCGACCAGCCCCTCGCGCAACGAACGGTTGCCGTGGCGGTTGTCGATGGCGTCCATTTCGGCGCGGCCGAGCACGGCCGGGCCGTCGAGCAGCAGAAGCCGCGTGCGGCCGGGCGCGCGCATGGCGGCAAGATAGGCGTCGGAGCCGGCAATGAGCGCGTCGCGGGCATTGGGCGAAGGCGGCGCGGCGCCTTCGATCTCCCGCGCCACCGCCTCTGCCTCCTGCTCGACGACGGCGCCAAACAGCGCCTGCTTGTCGGAGAAGTGGTGGTAGAGCGCCCCCCGCGTCACGCCGGCTGCGGCGACGATTTCCGGCGTGCCGGTCTCGGCGTAGGATTTTTCGATGAACAGTTTTCGCGCGGCGGCGATCAGATCGGCTCGTGTCGCCTCGGTGCGGTCACGGTTGGAACGGCGCGCTGATCTCTGTTGCATACATGCAGCCTGTATGTTAATTCAATTTACATGCAGACTGTATGTTGCTTGACGGGAGAAGGAAAGATGAAGACGACCAGCTATTATCCGGTGCTGATGACCGGGGACGTTGCCGGCACAGCGGCGTTCTATGTCGAGCATTTCGGCTTCCGGCCGCTGTTTACGAGCGACTGGTACGTGCATCTGCAATCGGTGGAGAGCAAGCGCGTCAATCTCGGCATCGTGCAAGGCGACCATGAGACGATCCCGGAAGAGGGAAGGGGTCGGAGCTCGGGCCTGCTGATCAACTTCGAAGTCCGTGATCCCGATGCGGTCTACGAGCGGATCACAGCCGCCGGCCTGCCCATCCTTAGGTCCCTGCGCGACGAGCCTTTCGGCCAGCGCCATTTCATCACCAGGGACCCCAACGGCGTCCTGATCGATGTCATCAAGCCGATCCCGCCGAGCGAGGAATTCCTGGCGCAGTATGCGCAAGGTGCAGCGAGCGCCTGAGTAGCAATCCTCAACCAGCCCTTGCCACTGGCATCACCGTCACCTGGCTGACACCGGTGCGGCGCACGACCGTGCACCGCGTCTCGCGGCCGATCCGCTCGGCGTCGAGCAAACGCACGAGGTCGTCGACGCCGGTGACCGGTCGGCCGTCTATCGCGGCGACGATATCGCCTTCCCGGAGGCCGGCCCTGGCCGCAGGGCCTTCCTTCTCGACGCTGCGCAGCCGAACCGCCGTCTTGCTCGATACTTGTGACAGAAGGGCCGCGCGACGGGGCAGGTTGACAGTGTCGGCCGACACCCCGATGAAGGCGCGGCGGACGCGGCCGAAACGGATGATCTCCGAAATGACGAAATTGGCGGTGTTGGAGGCGACGGCAAAGGCAATGCCTTGCGCGCCATGGATCATGGCGGTGTTGACGCCGATCACCTCGCCCGCCGAGGACACCAGCGGTCCGCCGGAATTGCCGGGGTTGAGCGCGGCGTCGGTCTGGATGACATCGTCGATCAGCCGCCCGGTGGAAGCGCGCATCGAGCGGCCGAGCGCCGAGACGACGCCCGAGGTGACGGTCCATTCGAAGCCGAGCGGGTTGCCGATGGCTATGGCGATCTGGCCGCGCCGCAGGCGCTTGGAATCGCCCAGCGGCGCGACATCGGCAAAGCTGCCGTCGGCACGCACCAGCGCGATGTCGGTATCGGGATCGCGGCCGAGCACGCGGCCTTCGCTGGAGGCGCCGTCAGGCATCGACACGCGCACCGTTCTGGCATCGCCGACGACGTGGAAGTTGGTGACGACGAGCCCGTCATGCGCAATGACGAAGCCCGAACCATGCCCGCCCTGACCACCGATACGCTCGATGCGGCAGACGGCCGGGCCTATGCGGTCGACAGCGTCGGCGACCGTCGTCGAATAGGCGTCAAGCAGCGTGTCGTCGGATTGGAATTTGGCGGCAGCGACGGCCATTGGCGGGCTCCATGTTTTCAGGCGCAACGATGACTATATGTGCGGAGCGGCTTCATCCGCCGCGACCTGACCAGATGGCCAGTCACCCGGCCGACTAGCCGTCAGGCGAGTATCTCCAAGCGCGCTGCCGCGCGATATCTGGGGCATGGATGAACCCAGGAGACCGTTATGAGCGAATTCAATCTAAGTGCCTTTTCGGAAGCCATCGCCGATCTGGCGGCCAAGGCGGCACCAGCGACCGCGAGCTTCACCACGCACCATCATCGCACAGCGAGCGCTTTCCATTGGCGAGACGGTTACTTCGTTGCCGCCGAGGAAGCCGTCGAGGCCGGCGAGGAGATCGAGCTGACGCTGGCTTCGGGCGAGACGGTGAAGGCCGATCTTGTCGGCCGCGATCCCTCGACTGGCGTCGCCCTGCTCAAGCCGACCGGTGCCGTCAATGCCGCGCTGTTGGCCAGGGCGGATGCGGTGCGGCCCGGCAATATTGCCGTCGCCATCGGTAACAGCCGGGGTTCGGCGCTGGCGGTTTCAGGCTCGGTCGGCGAAGTCGGCCCGGCCTGGCGCTCGATGCGCGGCGGCACCATCGACCGGCGCATCAACCTGGCGGTGGGCGCCGGCGGCCGTTTCGAGGGCGGCCCGGTGCTCGATGCCAAGGGCGCGCTGATCGGCATGTTGTTGTTCGGGCCGCGCGGCCGCGCGCTGGTCATGCCTTACGAGACGATCGAGCGGGCGGTCGCCACGCTGCGAGAGAAAGGCCATGTCGCCCGCGGCTATCTCGGCGCCGGTCTGCATCCGATCCGCGACGGTGAGGCTCGCGGCGCCATCGTCATGAGCCTTGACGAAAACGGTCCGGCCAAGGCCGCCGGCCTTTCCCTCGGCGACATCATCGTCGCGTGGAACGGCGAGGCGGTGAGCGGCCCGCGCGAGTTGATCCGCAGGCTCGGGCCCGACAGCGCCGGTGCTTCGGTTACGCTCGGCGTCGTGCGCGGCGGAGAACAGCGAGACGTGGCGCTGACGATCGGCGAAAAGCCGCTCAGCTGAGAGGATTAATGGACGCGATCGCGGCAGGCGAGATGACGGGAAGTGGCACCGGCGAGCGGCAGCTGGTCGTGCTGATCGCGCTCGGTGACGCCGCGCGCGCCGAGCGCCTGTCCGCGTCGCTTGCCGCGACCGACGATCTGCTGCCGGTGACGCCGGGCAGCAGCGAAGCGGCCGACGTCGCCATCGTCGACGACACTGTCGGGTCCACGGGTGCGGGAACAGGGAAGGGCGACGCCGTTCCCGCCGCGACCGCGCGGGTGCTGTTGTCTTCGCAGGCCGGCCTGGCACGGCCGCAGGGGCAGGTGTTCGCCGTGCTGCCGACGGCGGCGGATGCAATGCTGATTGCGGCCGCCGCCAGGCTGGCGGCGGCCGGCTACCGCGTCTTTGGCGACAGCGGATCCGTTCCTGGCCGCCGCGACGATTTCCACGACGGCGATATTGGCGGTGAGGGCCTTTTCGGCGACGAGCATCCCGACGAGCATGCCGCCCGCCCGGCGCTGTCGCCGCGAGAAGCGGAAGTGCTGGCGCTTCTGGCCGAGGGCGCGCCCAACAAGGTGATCGCGCGCCGGCTCGACATTTCCGTTCACACGGCGAAGTTCCATGTTGCCGCGATCCTGATCAAGCTCGGCGCCGCTAACCGGACGGACGCCATCGCCATTGCGATGCGGCAGGGGCTGGTGCTGGTCTGATATCGATCAGCATGGCTTTCAGGGACGCCGTGCGGGTTAGCGCGCCAGTCTGCCAATCCAACCGTTTTCCGATCAACTCGCACTAGCGTCCGCAGCGTCATCATCGTCCGCTGCCGCAAGCTCTTGTATCCGGGACCGCCACAGGCAAGGATCGCGCTGCGAGACAATGCAAGCGGAGGAAAAATGTCGCTCAAGGGAAAGACGCTGTTCATCTCCGGCGGATCGCGCGGCATCGGGCTGGCGATCGCTTTGCGCGCCGCGCGCGACGGAGCCAATGTGACGATCGCGGCCAAGACCGCTGAGCCACATCCGAAGCTGCCGGGCACGATCTACACCGCCGCTGAAGAGATCGAGCAAGCCGGCGGCAGGGCGCTGCCGGTCCTGTGCGACATTCGCGAGGAGGCGCAAGTGGCCGAAGCGGTGTCCAAGACGGTCGAAAAATTCGGCGGCATCGATATCTGCGTCAACAATGCCAGCGCCATCCAGCTCACCGGCACGCTGGAAACCGACATGAAGCGTTACGACCTGATGCACCAGATCAACACGCGCGGCACGTTTCTCGTTTCCAAAATGTGCATTCCGCACCTGAAGTTGGCCGGGAATCCTCATATCTTGAATCTGGCGCCGCCGCTCGACATGAAGGCCAAGTGGTTCAAGAACCATGTCGCCTACACAATGGCCAAGTTCGGCATGTCCATGTGCACGCTGGGCATGAGCGCGGAGTTCGCCAAAGACGGCATCGCGGTCAATTCGCTGTGGCCGATCTCGACCATCGATACCGCGGCCGTGCGCAATCTCCTGGGCGGCGCGACGGTGGCCGCGATGAGCCGTTCCCCGGACATCATGGCCGATGCCGCGCATGCCATCTTCATGCGGCCATCGCGCGAGGCGACCGGCAATTTCTACATCGACGAGGAAGTGCTGCGCGCCGAGGGGATCAGCGATTTTTCGGTCTATGCGCCGGGTGCGGCCGGGCCGCTGGCCGGCGATTTTTTTGTCCCGGACGAGGTGTTTGCCAATTCCGCCACGAAGATCAGGACGGCTTTCTAAAAGATGTCTCGAGGCGCAATTCCGGATGGAACTCGGTTCCAGACTTCCTGGAGCTGCTCTGGGCAAAAAGCCCCGCCGGAGAGGGCCGGCGGGGCTCAATGCGTCCCGCTGGAGTCGGGACGGGGCAGGGAACGCCCGATCCTGAATCTGGGGTAGGCTACCCCGCGATTCAATGAGCGGGATCTGACGCCAGGACAATTCTTGTTGAACTTGGGCCGTTGCTCGCGATCTCGCCCATCCCGGTTTCGCCGGGATGGGCCTTTACCGATCTGATTCCAGAAGCCCGCTCAAGCGTCTGGAAATGCAGACATTTGATGGATCATGATCTTTTCCGAAAGCCGGTTTCCAGCTTTCCCGACCATGGTCAGTTGTTGCTCGCCACCGGCGCCACCAGCGAGGTGATGCGGCGGATGGCGACCCGCCGGTTCTCGCGGTTGGGGCCTGAGGTGTCGACCTTCAGATATTCCTCGCCATAGCCCTGAGTGGTCAGGTTTTCAGGCGGTATGCCGAAGGCGTTGGTCAGCGCTTCGGCCACCGCTTCGGCGCGGCGGTCCGACAGAGCGAGGTTCGCCTCCGGTGTGCCGACAGCGTCGGTGTGGCCTTCGATCAGGAAGGTCTCGGCCGGGTTCTTCTTCAACAGCTTCTCCATGGCCGTGGCGACACCCTCAAGCTTCTGCACCTCGGCATCGGAGATCGAGGAAGAGCCGAATTCGAAGTTCAGCGTATCAAGATCGATGCGTCGGGCAATGTCGCGTACCCGTGCGGAACGCTTGACCTCGTTGATCGAATAGAGGCGCTGCACCTTCTCCACCGGCGGCTGCTCGAGGAAGGTGTAGTAGTCGTCAGGGCTTTCGACCTCTTCGGAATCGAGGATGTAGTCCCGGCGCGGAATGGTCAGCCGCATCGGTGGCAGGTCGTCGCCCGGATCGCGCCAATCATTATCGTCGTCGTAGCTTCGTTCGTCGACATAGCTCAACACATACTCATGGCCGTCGGGCATGATACGCGACCGCTGGATGATGTCGCCGTAGCGGTTGCGGATGGTGACGATCTGCACGCCGTTGTCGCGCTCGACCGTTTCGCGCGTGCGGCCCTGCGACAGATCCTCATAGTAGACATCTCTGGCGCCGCGGGTCAGGCGCGGCCGGTCACTGCTCTGAACGTATGTCTGATCGTTGAGCTGGATGATGACGCGATCGCCGATCTCCTTGAGCACGTCGACACCCTTGGGGCGGCGGCGGTCGCGGATGTTCTCGTCCGGTGCGCGCTCGAGGCGTTTGCCCTTCTCCTCGGTGACCGGAACGATTTTTTCCGGTTTGATCTCCTGCTGGGCAGCTCTATCGTCGGTCGGAGGCGGGCCCTGGTCGACGGGAGCGACCGCGGGCTGGCGGCCCTGAGCACTGCCCTGCTGGGCGTTTTGCCCGCCATTCTGCTGCTCGTCATTCTGCTGCTCGCCATTCTGGTTGGCGGGGTTCCTGCTGGCCTGGCCGTTCTCGCCGCGGCCGCGGCGCCGGGCATCCTTCTGGCTGTCGAGAATGGGGGCAGCGTTCTTGTCGGCGGGCGTCTCGGCCTGCTCGGGGTTTTGCCCCTGGACAGGCGCGGCCTTGCCGGTAGCGGGCTGTTCACCCGTGGCCGGCTGCTCGCCCGTTGCCGGCTGCCTGCCGGTTTGCTCCTGTTCGCCATTGGCCGGCTGCTCGCCGGCCGGTTGCCTGCCGTTCTTTTTCCGCTTGTCCTGGGGTTGTTCGCCCTGGGCTGCCGGCCGCTCGCCTGACGGTGCCTGTTCGGTCTTGGGTGCCTCGGCGGCAGGTGCTTCCTTCGGTGTTGGCACGGCGCTGGGCTCGGCCTGCTGGTCCTGCTTGCGCTTCTTACGCTGGTTGTCGTTGGCAGGTTCCGTTTGGATCGCCGGCGCCTCACCGGCCGGTGCCTGTTCGGTCTGCTGTTGCTGGTCGCGCTTCTTCCTGCGCGGTTGCTGTTCCTCGGTGGCGGGTGCTGCCTCACCGGCTGGCGCCTGCTCGGTCTGCTGTTGCTGGTCGCGCTTTTTCCTGCGCGGCTGCTGTTCCTCGACGGCGGGCGCGGCTTCACCGGCTGGCGCCTGCTCGACCTGCTGCTGGTCGCGCTTCTTCCTACGTGGCTGTTGTTCCTCGGCGGCTGGCGCGGGCTGCTGTGCGGGTGCCGGTTCGGTCTGTTGTTGCTGATCGCGCTTCTTCCTGCGCGGCTGTTGTTCCTCGACGGCGGGCGCGGCTTCACCGGCGGGCGCCTGCTCGACCTGCTGCTGGTCGCGCTTCTTCCTGCGTGGCTGTTGTTCCTCGGCGGCTGGCGCGGCCTGCTGTGCGGGTGCCTGTTCGGTCTGCTGTTGTTGCTGATCGCGCTTCTTCTTGCGTAGCAGTTCCTGGTCGCTCTGCTGTGCGTCAGTCTGGGTGTCCTGGGCCAGGACCAGCGGCATTGCGCTGTCTCGCATGGGGCCGAACGCGGCACTTCCCTGAAGCGGGGATGCGCCCAACGGCGCGGATGCCATCAGCAGGCCGAGTGCCGTGCCTGCCAGAATCCGTGGTTGGCGTTTCATCGAAATTTCTCCTTGTGGGGTCCCATCCTTGCCGAAACCGATTTTAACGAAATTGGTTCCGGCAGCTCATGGTTAGGGACCGTACGGGGCGATTGGCCGGCCTTTTGAAGGCAACTTCATGTCTTTCGACGGGGTCGCCGCCCCATTCCAGCCCTTGCCCTGCTTGACCTTCGCAGCGGCTGGGGCCACATGCCGGGGATGGAAACGCCGTTCTGGAAAACAAAGACGCTGGAAGCAATGAGCCCGGCCGAGTGGGAATCGCTCTGCGACGGCTGCGGCAAATGCTGCCTGTCGAAGCTCGAGGACGAGGATACTGGCGACATCTACTGGACCAGTGTCGGCTGCCGCCTGTTCGACGCGCAGACGTGCCGCTGTTCTGACTATCACAACCGGCTGGCACGCGTTCCCGATTGCGTCGGGCTGACGCCGCAAAATGTACGCACCATCAGCTGGCTGCCCAGCACCTGCGCCTACCGGCTGGTCGCGGAGGGGCGCGATCTCTACTGGTGGCACCGGCTGGTGTCGGGCAGTGCCGAGACGGTGCATGAGGCCGGCATGTCGATGCGCGGCCGGGTCAAGGCCAGCGAGACGGACCTGGCCGAGCCGGACGATTATTTCGACTATATGCTCGATGACGAGCCATAAGCTCGCATCGGGATGACGAGCCATAAGGCCGGTGTCCGCAAGCGCGAGCAGGAACCAGGAACCTGCGAGACGTTTGGGGCACATCGTTGGAAAACCGGCAGAAGCTTCCTTTTTCCGCCACATGAACCGCCGATGAACGGCGGGTTCGTAAATAGTTCAGACAGGCGGGTGCATTCTCCCATCATAGATTTCAAGAGGACGGGCGATAGCCCGCAACAAGGAGAGAAGACCATGTTCAACACGGTGAAAACGGCAGCCCTTTCGGCACTCGTCGGCCTCGGCACGCTGGCGGCCATTCCCGCCCATGCCGACAGCCTTTACCTGGGCTTCGGCAACAACAACGATCCGCGCTTCGGCGTCTATGCCGGCGATGACGGCTATCGCCACCGCCGCGATGAACGCCGCGACTGGCGCCGCGGCTGTTCGCCCGACTGGGCCCTGAATAAGGCCGAACGCATGGGGCTGCACCGTGCCCGCATCGTCGACGTCAGCCGCCGCACGGTCAAGGTGATGGGCCGCCAGTATGGCGACCGCGTCGTCATCGTGTTCGCCAATGAGCGTGGTTGCCCGATCATCAACCGCTGAGCCTCTTAAGGCGCAACCTTCTGCGAGGGTTGGTAGCGGCATGATCCTCTGCGGGGTCAGTCGGCAGACACCACCCTTTGCGAAGATCCGTCTGGAGACATGTCCTCTTAGGGTTAGTCTGGAGACACGACCTTCTGCGAAGGTCGGTCTGGAGTAGTGGAGCCGTTTTCCTTCGGGAAGAATGCGGCTCCAAAACCCCGCGGGAGCGATCCCGCGGGGTTTTTCATGCACCACGGCGGACGGTTCAGGGCCGGGCTCGGCCATGGACCCTCGAAGGCGCTTATTTCAGTTCGAAGGTAACGGTGACCTGGACATTGTAGACGTTCTCGCCGGCCTGCACCGGAGCCGCACCGACGGCCGCGTCGAAGGCCTTGGCGTTGATCGGCATCGGTGGCGGCGCGATATTCTGGTCAGTGATTTCGATCACCCGGCCTATGCTGACGCCGGCCGCTTCCGCCAGCGTCTTGGCCTTGGCCATGGCGTCGGCCACCGCCTTTTTGCGCGCTTCGGTGACGGTGGCAGCCGGATTGTCGTTGGTGAAGACGATGCCGCCGCCCTGGTTGACCCCCAGCGACACCGCCTTGTCGAGGATCTCACCGGTCTTGTCGACGTCGCGCACGCGCACCGACAGCGTGTTGGTTACCTGGTAGGCAATCAATTCGGCCTCCTGGCCGCCGTCGGGCTTGTTTGTGTAGTTATAGCGCGGATTGATCTGGATGCCCGCGGTCTGAAGGTCGCGGTCCTTGATGCCGGCCGACTTCATCGCGGCGATCACGGCGGCCATGGCGTCGTTGTTGGCATCCAGTGCGGCGCGCGCCGTCTTGGCTTCGCGCATGACGCTGAGCGTCAGGACCGCTAGGTCGGGCGCTACAGTCGCCGCCCCTTCGCCCGACACCACGATACGGGGCGGTGTCGGCGACTCAGCGGCCGCTGCCAGCGCCGGAAAGGCGATGGCGGCGGCGAGTGCGAGGGGCAAAAGAGGTCTGGTCATGAAAATCTCCTCGGGTAAGCATATCCGCGCCCAGCGGGGCGCACGCGGCTCCTTATGGCGCGATTATGGGCTGATTTGGACGATCGTGACCAGCGGTCCCGGAAAGCCTTGTGTCGCGATGCGAAAAACATTAATCCAGCCCGCGTGGGGCCTGTAGCTCAATGGTTAGAGCCGGCGGCTCATAACCGCTTGGTTGGGGGTTCGAGTCCCTCCGGGCCCACCAGTCGCCTTGTTTTCCAAGGCTTCCAGCATAGGTTAGACAACCCGGTTAGACAATCGGT